>CAZYAL010000004.1:54218-79369 GCA_964645635.1 uncultured Sphingomonadaceae bacterium
AGCACCCAGATGTGGGCAAAGCGCCCACCGCCCAGCGGAACACCAGTATTGCGATCAAGCACCTGGTAATTGCCGTGGACCAGCATCATTTCACTATCGATAACGCTGTCGGTGACATTGAGAACGGTGATCGGGTTGTCGCGGTCCATGTCCGCTGCCCAGTAATCACTGATTGCTACCTGCCCGACAAAGCGGCCTTCGCGGTGGATGTATAGCTCTGCGTCGTCAGCATAGAGGTCTGCCAGCGCGGGAATGTCCACACTGTTGTAGGCAGCCGTCCAGCGATTGGCGAGTTCCTGCACCTTCGTCTGATCGGCTGGCCCCTGCGCCAGTACCGGGGTTGCCAGTGCAGCGGTGCCCAAAGCAAGCGAAGCGAAAATCGTTCGGAAAGTCATGACCATTTTCCTTCAGTGACGAAGCGAGAGTGTTTTACCAGCAACCGCACCGCATTGACCCGCGTCAATCCTCCCTGCCGCCTGCTTCAGAAAGCGGCGGGGTTGTGCAGGCCTTTGGGGCTGTCAGTGAAGATCTCGCAGCCGTCTTCGGTGATGCCAATGGAATGCTCGAACTGAGCCGACAGGCTCTTGTCACGCGTTACTGCGGTCCAGCCGTCATTGAGCAACTTCACCTGGGAACGCCCGAGGTTGATCATTGGTTCGATGGTCATAAACATGCCAGGGCGCAGTTCCGGGCCGGTTCCAGCGCGCGCGGCGTGCACCACTTCGGGCGCATCATGGAACAACCGGCCAAGCCCGTGCCCGCAGAATTCGCGCACCACGCCATAGCGGTGCTTTTCCGCATGCGCCTGGATGGCCGCACCGATATCGCCCAGCCGCGCGCCGGGGCGCACCTGCTCGATCCCGATCATCAGACATTCATAGGTCACATCGACCAGTCGTCGCGCCTTCAAGGGCACATCGCCGACAAGATACATGCGGCTGGAATCGCCGTGCCAGCCGTCGAGCAGCGGGGTAACATCGATATTCAGGATATCGCCGGACTTGAGCGTCTTCGGCCCCGGAATGCCATGGCATACCACGTGGTTGATTGAGGTGCAGCAGCTATGCGTGAAACCGCGATAACCCAGCGTTGCCGGAACAGCACCGCCATCAAGCATCATCTCGCGCACGAAGGTGTCGAGTTCATCGGTGGTGACGCCCGGAACAACCTTCTCATACAACGCATCCAGGATTTCGGCTGCAAGGCGACCGGCCTTGCGCATCCCATCAAAGCCTTCCGGGCCATGGATCTTGATAGTTCCGTCGCGATAGACGGACATGTCATCGGTTACGTGCTGATATTCGACCATGGGATCCATGTAGCGCCTCGACGCCAGAAATGCGATCCCCTTCAGTTCACGATAATGTCATCGTCCCGATACACATGACGAGCGCATTGGTTTGCAAAAAACCGCCGCCTTGGCTTCAAGCTCCGTTAGCGCACCGCAAAGCTGCTGCGATAATCTTCCTTCACAACTTCCAGCACTTCGGCTGTGACAGGGAAGGTGAACTCGAACGATCCCTCCGCAAAAGGTCCGGCAACATAAGGGCCGACCTGCACGCCGATGCGGTTGAAGGCCTTGCCGCTGGATGAGCCGAGCAGCAGCGTAGTGTCTGACAGCGGGACACAGGCATCGAATATATCGTCGCTCCCCTCTTCCACCGGCTGCCCCCTGCGCTTGGCGCGTTCGCCGTTCAACTTATTGCAGAAGACCTTCTCCAGCACGTCGTCCAGTGCATCGAGGCTGGTGAAGAAGTCCCGCGGCGCCAGCGCTCGACTCGCTTCCTTGTCCCACACCAGCGCGCCGAAGCCATAATTGCCATGGGCACCGCCGGAATAGGATTCGTAAGCGGATGACAGGCTAAGGAAACGCGGCGTATCGGCCACCACCTGCCACGCCGTGCTGCTGGAATATTTGTTGAAGGGGAAACCGTCATCATGCGCGACTTCACGCCCGGCGGCGCTTTGCGTGGCGATGTCAGCCCGCACCGCGTCCAGCCGATCTCCCAGCATGGCGGCCAGCTCGGGGATAGCGCCTGCCTCTTCAGGGTAGGAATATTCGAACAGGAAATCGCCCGTCTCTTCCGCCACCGCGCGCGCACCACTGGCCGGAACCGGTGCTGCGGATGCACTTTCGGTGGGAGCAGGCGCTTCTTGCGAAGCAGGCTTCGAATCATCCTGCTGACAGGACACCAGCAGCATTGCCGCCACCAGCCCCAAACAAACTCGTCCCATGTGCGCACTCTGCCTTTCCAAATGCGACCCTTGCGGGCAGAAACCCCATTATGAGCCTGAAAACTGATTTAATCCAGCCAGATCGCGGCCAGGCCGCAATTGCAATTCACCTTGTAAACAAGGGCAGTTTCGAAGAATTTGCCAAGAATCTCAGTGGCCCGCAGCGCGCTGCGCTGGCGGCACAGAAGTTTACCGGCGGCGGATATCAGGTGGGAATCGTGCCCGCCAAGAACCCCGAAGATGAAGGCTGGTTCGCTGTCGGCGGCGTTGCCAACCCGGATGACCTTTCCAGCTGGTGCCTTGCCAAGCTGGCCGAAACCCTGCCCGCAGGCACATACCGCATGGCCAATGGCGAGCCGGGCATCGCCATGTTCGGCTGGCAAAGCGCGCAATATGTGTTCGACCGCTATGTGAAGGATGAAAATGCCGAAGCTGAGCGCATCCTGCTAACCAGCGAAGTGGGCCGCATCCCGGCGATGCAAGCCGAAGCGCAGGCGAGCGCGCTTGTGGCTGACATGGTCAACACTCCCGCCGAAGACATGGGCCCCGAGGCGATCGAAGCAGAAGCCGCCAAATTGGCGGGCGCACATGGCGCAAAGCTGGACGTGGTGCGCGGCGATGCGCTGGTGACCGGTTTCCCCATGGTCCATGCCGTGGGCCGTGCAGCAGCGCGCGAACACGCCCCGCGCCTGATCGAACTTAACTGGGGTGACGACAAGCACCCGCGGATCGCCATCGTCGGCAAGGGTGTCGCATTCGATTCGGGCGGATTAGACATCAAGCCTGCATCAGGCATGCTGCTGATGAAGAAGGACATGGGCGGCGCCGCCCATGCACTCGCTCTTGCCTCCATGGTCATGGAAGCCGGGCTCAAGGTGCGGCTGCAGTGCCTCGTTCCCGCTGTGGAAAATGCCATTTCGGGCAATGCCTTCCGCCCGGGCGATGTACTTTCCAGCCGCAAGGGTTTGACGGTGGAAATCGGCAATACCGATGCCGAAGGCCGCCTGATCCTTGGCGACGCCCTCACCTATGCCAGCGAGCAGGATCCCGAGCTCATTATCGATTTTGCCACGCTGACAGGTGCGGCGCGCGTTGCCGTGGGCCCGGACTTGCCTGCCCTCTTTACCCGGCGAGACGAGACCGCAGACGAGCTGATCGCGGCTGGCCGTGCGAATGATGACGCGCCGTGGCGCTTACCGATCCACGCCGCCTATGGCGATTGGCTGAAGTCCGACATTGCAGACACCAACAACACCCATAACAACGCCTTTGCCGGGGCCAGCGTGGCCGCCAGCTTCCTCGACAAGTTCGTAGGCGAAGGCATTGACTGGGCCCATTTCGACACCTTTGCATGGCGTCCTGCAGCAAAGCCGGGGCGTGCCAAGGGTGGCGCAGCGCTGGGCCTGCGCGCATCCTTCCACATGCTCAAGAAGCGTTTCGGCTAGGGACTGACATTGCAGCAAGCTTGCTCCACGGCGCGCCCGCGTCTAATCGCGGCCGCAAGTGAATTCTTGTGGATGATAATGTGACTGCTTCTGCACTGACAGCTAACGCGCTGGCTACACATGCGCAGGGCCCGTTCGTACTCTCCGGCCCAGTAGAACGGCCTGACGAGACGCGCGTACCCCTGCGCGGCGACGTGGCGCATATCGGCCTCGCCGGGAAATATTTCGTGCCGCATTACGCCGTGCCCCAGCCGCGTGGCGTGATGCCCGGCGGTGCGGTGCTGCGCGCTTCCCCTTCCGATAACGCGGCCGAGCTGTGCACGCTGCTGGAAGGCGACAGCTTCGAACTGCTCGACATCACCGGCAGCTGGGCCTGGGGTTGTCTCTCGCTCGAAGGCCCGGTGGGCTATGTCCATATTGACAGGCTGGAGCAGGTAACCGCGTGACCCACACCGTTTTCATCGATGGTGGCGCAGGTACCACGGGCCTGGAGATCGCTGACCGACTGGTTGATCGGAGCGAATTCGAACTGGTAGTGCTGGGCGAAGAGCAGCGCAAGAATGCCGCTGCCCGGCGCGACGCGCTGAACGAATGTAACTTTGCCATCCTCTGCCTGCCTGACGATGCCGCCCGCGAAGCCGTGGCGATGATCGATGAAGGCAGCAAGACCCGCGTGATCGACGCTTCAACCGCGCACCGCGTGGCATCGGGCTGGATCTACGGCTTTCCTGAAATCGTCGGCAAGCAGTTGGTGGCAGGTGCCACCCGCGTATCCAACCCCGGCTGTTATCCTACCGGATTCCTTGCGCTGATCGCGCCGCTGGTGCGCCAGAAGCTGCTGAGCCGCGACTGGGCCTATACCATCAATGCCGTGTCCGGTTATTCAGGCGGCGGCAAGGCGCTGATCGGGCGGTTCGAGGAAGATGCCGACATATCCTTCATGGCCTATGCCCTGAAGCTGGGCCACAAGCACATTCCCGAAATGCAACAGAAGGCAGACCTGGCCCATCCGCCGGTATTCTCGCCTGCAGTGATCCCCGCGTTTCGCGGCATGATAGTGGAGGTGCCGCTGGCACTGGAAGCCATGCAAGCCGCCGCCACGCCTGACGAGATGCGCACAGCGCTGGCAGAATATTACGCCGATAGCCCGGTGGTGCATGTCGCCGACGAAGCGCCCGGCGAACTGCTGATCCGCAAATCCGACGAGCCGAGCGACAAGCTGACGCTGCATGTCTTCTCTGACGCGGCAGGAGACCAGGCTCGGCTGGTGGCTGTATTGGACAATCTTGGCAAAGGCGCCAGCGGCGCAGCGGTGCAATCGCTGAACCTGATGGCAGGCTGCGACGAGACCGCCGGATTGCACCTTTAGACCGCAGCCCGCTCAAATATTAGGCACGCTGCTGCCGAATTTTTGTGCAACATTTGAACAAAAGAATGGCATTTTTGTTGCCTCCGTCGCTCAAAAATGATTCCAATCTTGCGAATACGCCCTTTCGAAACCACTCGCGATTAGCTAGGTTATTGGCCGCATGCTTGGCATGATTCTTGTAACGCCTTGTTTACGAGTCCAGCCGGGCTGAAAATATCAACCGGCCCAGGGCCGGCATGTTAAGGCGGGTTAGAAGTGAAAAAGATCGAAGCAATCATCAAGCCGTTCAAGCTGGACGAGGTGAAGGAGGCGCTGCACGAAGTTGGCGTATCCGGCATCACCGTTACCGAAGCCAAGGGCTTTGGCAGACAGAAGGGCCATACCGAACTCTATCGCGGCGCAGAATATGTCGTGGACTTCCTGCCTAAGGTGAAGCTCGAAGTCGTTGTGCCGGACTCTTTGGCAGAGAACGTGGTCGAAGCCGTGGCTAATGCCGCGCAGACCGGCCGCATCGGCGACGGCAAGATCTTCGTTTCAGACATCCAGACCGCGCTGCGCATCCGTACCGGCGAACAGGATGACTCGGCCCTCTGACCCGGGCCGCATCCCACACCCCACAAATTTGAGCCGGGACCGTCCGGCCACAATGTTAAGCTGAACAATGATCAAGCGATCAAGGAAGGAAATACCATGGCAAGTGCATCCGATATCGTAAAACGGATCAAGGACGAGGAGATCGAATGGGTCGATGTCCGCTTCACTGACCCGAAAGGCAAGTGGCAGCACCTGTCGATGTGCGCCCGTGTGGTCGATGAAGACATGCTTGAAGAAGGCATGATGTTCGACGGTTCGTCCATCGAAGGCTGGAAGGCCATCAACGAATCCGACATGATCCTGAAGCCCGACCTGGACGCCGTTTACGTCGATCCGTTCAGCGCCACCCCGATGCTGATCATCGTCTGCGACATCGTGGAACCCTCGGACGGCTCGCTCTACGGCCGTGACCCGCGCTCCACCGCGAAGCGCGCCGAAGCCTATCTGAAGACCACCGGCCTTGGTGACACCGTGTTTGTCGGCGTCGAGCCGGAATTCTTCATGTTCGACGATGTCCGATTCGAAGACGGCTATGCCGGCTCGGGCTTCGCCATCGACGATATCGAACTGCCGACCAACACCGGCACCGAAATGGAAGGGGGCAATCTTGGCCACCGTCCGCGTGCCAAGGGCGGCTATTTCCCCGTCGCACCGGTCGATCACTGCATGGACATCCGCGCGGAAATGGTTTCGACCATGCTCGAAATGGGCCTGCCGATGGACAAGCAGCACCACGAAGTGGCCGCTGCCCAGCACGAACTCGGCATGACCTTTGGCCAGCTGGTGGAAACGGCTGACCGTACGCAGATTTACAAGTATGTGACCCAGCAGGTTGCCAATGCCTATGGCAAGACGGCTACCTTCATGCCCAAGCCGATCCGCATGGACAACGGCTCTGGCATGCACACCCACATGTCGATCTGGAACAAGGGCAAGAACACCTTCGCTGGTGACGGCTATGCTGGCCTGTCGGAAACCTGCCTCCACTACATCGGCGGCGTGATCAAGCATGCCAAGGCTATCAACGCCTTCACCAACCCGACCACCAACAGCTACAAGCGCCTGGTACCGGGCTTCGAAGCGCCCGTGTTGCTCGCTTACTCGGCGCGCAACCGCTCTGCTTCGTGCCGTATCCCCTATGGTTCGGGTGAAAAGTCCAAGCGCGTGGAATTCCGTTTCCCCGATCCGCTGGGCAACCCTTACCTGTCTGCCGCAGCACTGCTGATGGCCGGCATTGACGGCATCGAGAACAAGATCCACCCAGGCGATGCCATGGACAAGAACCTGTATGACCTTCCGCCGGAAGAACTGGCTGAAGTGCCGACCGTCTGCGGCAGCTTGCGTGAAGCACTGGAAGCCCTGGAAGCCGACAATGACTTCCTGACCAAGGGCGGCGTGTTCTCCAAGGACCAGATCGACGCCTACATCGAACTGAAGTGGGAAGAAGTCTACCGCACCGAGCAGACCCCCTGCCCGGTGGAATATGACATGTATTACTCTGCGTGATTGGTTGCGAGGGGCCATCCGGCCCCTCGTCTCTTCGCTGCGGAAGTGAACCGGGGCGAAATCCAGAGAGATCACCAGAAAAGGCTGCTCGGAAAACCGGGCGGCCTTTTTATTTGCCTAGACCGCCACGAACACCTGTGAATTTCCGCTTTCCTACAAAGCTTTGCGAGATTTAGCCGCTCCGACCAATTCCAACCGTGGAGAGGTCGCAAATGCCCCGCAAAACCCTGTTAGATACTGTCCGCGCGATGCTCAGCCGCGGCTTCAGCCAGCCTGAAGTCGCAGGCATGAATAGCGCGGCGGAACTTCTGTTTCAGGACAATGTTCCATGTGTTCCAACTGTTAACGCAGCTGGCCCGCTGCGCCGGGTCGGGCCTGATGGGCTGGCCCTGATCAGGCAGTTCGAAGGCTGCGCCAAGCGGCGGGGCGATGGCAGGTTCGAAGCCTATCCCGATCCGGCAACGGGCGCTGATCCCTGGACAATCGGCTGGGGCGCAACGGGCAAGGGCATTCGCCCCGGAACCGTGTGGACACAAGCGCAATGCGATGCCCGGCTGGAGGCTGACCTTGCGCGCTACGCCAGCGATGTGGCGCTTGCGCTGGGTGATGCGCCCACCAGCCAGCCGCAATTCGATGCACTGGTCTGCTTTCACTACAACACCGGAGCCATCGCCAGGGCAACACTCACCCGCAAGCACCGGGCTGGCGATTTTGCCAGGGCAGCGCGCGAGTTTGACCGCTGGGTTCATGCCGGAGGCCGGGTGATAAAAGGGCTGGTACGGCGGCGCGCGGCGGAGGCAGCGCTCTACCGAAAGGGCTAGTAGTCGCGGCTAACCTCAACGGCACCGAAGCCACGGCCCAGCGTATTGAGCGAACCCAATAGCGAGAGCCAGCTGGTCACGCGGAATTCCAGCTCAGTGGCGTTATAACCCTGCCCATCGGTGACCAGTTCGGCATAGAGTTGACGGGTGAAATTCTTGCCCAATGCGACTGAGGTGCCGCGATCCAACGCCGGGTCTGCCGTGATGATGCGCAGCCGGTCCAGCCCGATCGCCGTGCGCAGCTGGTTGATCGGGTCCAGTCCGCCGCCGCCACGCAAGCTGGCCAGGGCTGCGCCCAATTGCACCGCGTCAGTCGGCGAAAGGTCTGTCACCGAACCGCCAAACAGCATGCGCGCGAGCAGTTCCTCCTGCGGCAAGGCAGGCACGGAAGAGAAGGTAATTTCCGATGCGCTGGCACTTCCGCGCACGGTAACGTCAATATCCAGACCTTTGACGTCCGCTTCGGCAAGCAGGTCCAGCCGCGGATCAGGCACCTCATTCTCGTCGAAATCGATCCGCCCGCGGGTGAGTTCGAAACGCGTACCGGCAAATGTATAATAGCTTTGGCGCGGGATGGTGCGGACTTCGCCACCGATCCGGGGGTCGGACGTCGTGCCGCGCAGGCGCAATTCGCCGCTCCATTCGCTGTCGAGGCCCATACCATCAACCTCGATCCCGCGCGAGGCATTGGCGTTGATAAGATATCTCCAGGGCCGCGCACCCCTTCTCGGCGGCGCAATATCGACCGGCAGGTTGATCTCTTCGATCGCGATATCAGGCAGGTCCACCACCTCATCAGCATTGGCAAGCCGCCACTCGGCGCTGCGCACTTCGAGCCGCCCGGCGATTGTCCCGCCAACGCCATTGGAAACGATGCGCAGGGGGCCAGTCACTGTCGCGCCCATGCCGGGAAGTTGCAGGATGCGGGCGTTGTTGGCGGCGATGCGGATATCCATCTGCGGCCCGCGATCACGGCTTATGCCGGAAAGGTCGACAAAACCACTTCCGCTGACCCTGCCCCCATTGGGCGAGGTGCCGGCAAAGCTGGTGAGTTGAAGGCGCGAGCCATCAAAGCGGCCATTGACTGACACGCCGGAGATATCGGTGCCGGTAAGCGCGCTCTGCACCTGCAAGTCATCACCTTGCAGCGAACCGCGCACTTGCGGATCACCAAGACTGCCGCGGACATTAGTGGCAAGTTCCAGCCGCCCGCTGATATCGATCAGGTCAAGCGCGGCGAGGCGCCACAGCGCTTCTGCAGGACCAGCATAGCGTAACTGCGCGAACAGATCCCCGGCATAGAGCCGCTCGGCGAACGATCCCCGCTGCGGCAGGTCGGCGATGCGGGCGTTCAACTGCCCGTCGATGCTGCCACCATTGTCCATCACTGCGCGCGCCTGCAACAAGCTGGGCGACAGGTCCACGACAGCCGAAAGGTCCATCGGGCGCGAGGCAAGTATCAGGCCCGATCGCGTCAGGTCATTCACCTGAATGCGGGCAAGGCCGGTGGGCACTACGCCATCGCCCTGGGCAAAGTCCACCGTGCCCGAAATCGTGCCTCCAAGACCGAGGCCATCCACCACCACATCCACCAGCGAGAGCGGAAGTGCTGACAGGCTGAGGCGCCCTTCACTGCCCTGCTCTCCACCAAAGTGTCCGCGCAGTACGGCAAACCCGCCCCCATAACCAAGCTGGCTTCGCTGCAGCTCCCATCCGCCATCATCCTTCCTGTCGAGCACGGCTCTGCGCGGCATGGAAATCACCTTGCCCCCATAGGAACCGCGCGCAGCCAGTGCGATGCGGTCTGTCTGCGCCTCGCCATTTAGCAACAACGCGAAACGGCTGCCTCGCCTTCCGGCCATTGCCGCGTTGAAGCTGCCCACGCCGCCGCGCAATTGTGCGCCAGCCGCCATGCGCCCGAGGAAAAAGTTACCCCACGAAAGGCCCTGTGCGCGCATTTCGCCTTCCACAGTGGTGGCATCGCCGCCAATGAAGCCGCGCATGTCCACATCTGCGCGGGCAAGCATGAGCGGGGTTTCCCCGCCGAAACGGGCGTTGCGCGCGGTCAGGTCGATATCAAAGGCCTGCCCGGCAGGCCGCGCCGCAAGGCCGATGCGGCCATCCACACCCCCGCGCGAAAGGTCGAGACTGCCGGACACACCGCCATCAACCATTCGCAGGTCACCCGTGAGGCGCGTTTCCACCAGGTCAAACCTGCGAACGCCGATCAGGGGATTGCCATCAGCAGGAAGGGCGAGGTCTAGCAGGCCGCCAAAAGGTCCAAGCATGGAAGCGCCCGATGTCTCAATGGCAAAGCCATCAGCTGTGGGAGAAAGTGCCACACGCACGTTCTTCAGGCCAGCGGCCGGCAGAGGATCAGCCAGCACGAGATCTGCATGGGGACCGTCCGCCGCAAGCCGCGCTTCCCCTTCGAAAGGTCCGTAATCGGCATGTGCGCCGGTGAAGGTGAGAAGTGTTTCCCCTCCCACCAACCTGCCATCGATCTCGGCATCAAGGATGTTGCCCTTGATTGCCATGTTGGCAAATGTAAGCGGCGCATTCTGCCTGATGGCGAGATCGCCTGCGAAGGTGACATTGCCGCCGGTCAAGGTTTCGAGGGTAGAGTCGTCGATACGCTGCATTCTGCCACGCAAGTCCGCCGTCAGCACCCACGGCACGCGGCCACCAATGGCGAAATCGATGCTGGTGGCAGCATCGAACACGCCCATGCCATCGAACACAAGTCCCTGCGCATTGACCGGCCCTGAGAGGTGGAAACGCCCACTTTGAACATTGCCCCGCAAGCCTAACCGGGCATCAAAACCGGGAAAATCGATCTCGAGGTTATCGGAACTGAGATTGCGGCCAGTATAGGTCAGCATGCCTCTCAGCTTGCCGTTCACAAGCCTTGGATCAAACAGCTCCACACCGCTTGTGACGCGGGCAACCCTTGCATCAAGCGGCAAAGCCAGCCGCCCTTCCTCCACTAGTGCGGTGCCCTGCTGGAAAATGCTGTCAAACACGATCTTGCCCGCGGTAATCCGGCCAATGCGCAATTCGTGCGAGAAGGAAGCATCGGCAAACCCGCCATCGAGCAGGATGTCCAGTTCGGCATCGTCGAGCAGTATATCAGAACCGAACAAGGCAGGATCGAGCAGACGGCCTTCCAGCTGCATCTTGCGGAAGGCATTTTCGGCCAGGTCCACCCCACCGCTGCCATCAAGATCCACGCCTTGTCCGCGCAAGGCAAAGCTGCCCTGAATCACGCTGTCTCGCAATGTGGCGATGGCGGTGAAGGCCACGCTTTGGCCCAATGCAGCCTGCATTACGCCATCGACATAGGCGCCCGGGAAGGCTTGCCCGACGAGACGATACTGACCAGTTTCGTTGTAGATATCGAAATCAAGCAAGGGGACGCCACCTTGCTGGGCCCCCAAAGCCCCTTGCCACGATGTCCACGTACCATCGCCCTCAACTTGCACCAGCAGGTCTTCCTCGGCCCCTGCCAAGCTGGCAAGAAATCCACCTGCAGGCGCGCGCCAGTCAAGGTCAAGGTCGAACACGTCGCCATCGGGGTTCGCATCCACCAGCAGGGTGAACACGTCCTCCTCGCCAAATTCGCCTTCTGCATCCACAAAAACGCGGCCTTGGCGGATATCTGCCTTGCTGCGGAACTGGATAAGGCGTTCCTCGCCCAGCATGCCTTCAGCAACGGTGAGATCCTCGATTACCAGTCGGCCCACCTGGATATCGAAATCGGGCAGCAACGGGGCGTCGGGATCGCCGGGCAGCAATTCAGGCACAGCGTAGAGCGTGCCGCCGCTGAGCACCAAATGGCGCATATCGAGGCCTGAGACAAACCACTTCCACGGCCGCCAGTTGAAGTCCACCCGCGGAACTTCGAGAAACAGCCTGCCTTCAGCATCGCGCAGCTTCACATCGTTGAAACTGGCGCTCCACAGCACTGATCCGTCAATCGAGCCGACTTCGACAGCCAGGCCCGAGGCCGGGGCCACCTTGGCAATCTGGTCCACGATGAACTGGCGGCCTGGCGGCGTATGCAGGAAGACGATGAGGGCGAGCAGGACAGCGCCGATTGAGACGAACAACCAGGCAAGGCCGCGTGCCACTCGATGCAGCATGCTGCGGCGAGGCGTGGCACCAGCTTCATGCCCACTATCGGCCATGTCACCTACCATCAGAAGGCCTGCCCCAGCGCCACATAGACGGCGACCGGCGCATCATTGGGGCCGGGATTGAGCGGCGCTGCCACGTCCAGCCGGATCGGGCCGAAATTGGTGTGGTAGCGGACGCCGATACCCGCCCCGAACTTCATGTTGCCAAGGCCGGGCAGCGCATCCTCGCTGACGCTGCCCGCGTCGATGAAGGGCACCACGCCAATCGCGCCATCCATCAGGCCGGTTTGCACCCGTGCTTCGAGCGAGAATTCCACCGACGAACGCCCGCCGCTGGGATCGCCTAGGTCATTCTGCGGGCCGATCTCGCGATAACCATAGCCGCGCACCGAGCCACCGCCGCCTGCATAAATGCGGCGTGAGGGTGCGATATCAGCAAGCGATGCGCCGGGGATCGAACTGGCGCGGGTGCGCGCGGCGATCACCACTCTGCCACTTACCTGCTGGTAATAGCTCGCATCGAACTGATTGCGGACATAGAAGCTTTCTGAACCGCCCAGTTCGCTGATTTCGGGCGAAACACGACCGCCCATGCGCAAACCCTTTGTGGGGTCGAGCAAGTCATCGCTGGTGTCGATCTGCGCATGGACCGGTAAGGCTGCGATCAAGAAGGTTTCGCGCACGCCGAGAACCCCGTTGGCATCGGCCTCGCGCTCACCAGTAGCCACCAGCTCAAGGCCCACACCCCAGCTGAGCGGTTTCTGAAACAATAGCGTGCTCACCCGCTCGTAATTCGCCACCAGCGAGAAGGTGCGGGCATCATAGGCAGCGTAATCCAGCGTGCTGGCAAAGGCATCCACCGTCAGGATGCGGTCGCGCCCGCGGAAGTTGTTCTTGCGGAAGGTAACGCTAAACAATTGCTCCTGCGTGCCAGCGATGCCGCGAACACGCAGCAAGCCTTCAGGCGGGAACAGGTTGCGGTGCTCCCAGCTTGCCGCAACGCGGATACCTTCCTCTGTGCCATAGCCAAGCGACCCGGCAATTGTCCGCAAAGGCGCGCGGGTCAGCTCCACGTTCATATTAACCGTACCCGGCGCGCCGCCCTGCGGGGCTTCTGCCTCGACCGGCGTGACGCTAACGGAGCCGACCAACCCTGTAGCAAGAATCGCTCGGCGAAGGTCAGATGCATCGCTGAAGTTGTAGATCTCGCCCGGCTCGAAACGGGCTATGCGCGCCAGGTGCCTGCCCGAGAGGAAATCCTCATCGCTGCTGGCGATCGCACCGAAGGCATATTTGCCACCTGGCGATACCGGCAGGTTGACATCGCCTTCCTGCCTCTCGTGATCCACCAGCATGCCAGGCTCTCCCACCACGCCAAAGGGATAGCCATTTTCTGACAGTGCAAGATCGAGGTCGGCCCTCTCGCCAGTGATAGCATCCAGCGAGACGGGATCGCCGGGAAACACCTCATAAGCGGCGCGCAGCATCTCGAAATCGCTCCCGGTAGCGATGAGATCACCGGTATTCACCACGCCCACGGTGAAGCGATTGCCTGGAATGATCTCGAACCGCGCCACGGGATTACCCGCTGCGCCGTCCTCGCGTTCTTCGGGCGCGATCACGCTGCGGATCACCTGACTATCGAAATAGCCGTAGGCGCGCAGCATGCGCTGCAGCAGTTCTTCATCTGCGCGGGCCTGCGCGGCAAGGCGGGCCTGGTTGCCATCTGCATCAAGGTTGTCGATGGAAGACAAGGCTTCGAAGCGCTGGATGAACTCCCGCCGTAGCGGAAACAGCGCCTCGTCCCTGGGAAAGAGCAGCACCAGCTCTCGCGATAGGCGGTTTTCACTGCCTTCGGGCAAAGGCGGGATAACGTCTGCGAAGTCCGTGAAATCGATTTCCTCACCCTGCTCCACCGGCTCGACAGCCGCTAGTTGCAGCTCGTCGGCAGGATCGAGAGACAGGAGAGGCATCTCCATCATTGGGGAGTCCACTGCGAGCGGAAGCGGAACCTCTTCGGGAGAGGGCATATGCGCCTGATCGCCCTCTGCTGCCCAGCCTTCGGAGTCAGCCACTGCCTGCTCCGGGATCAGTTCATCAAGCGTGCGCGCATCCTGCGCCGCAAGCGGCTGGGCAATCAGCACAAGGCAGGCCGCCAGCGCCGTGGCGCATCGCCTTGTGGTCAAAGCAGGAATGGCCCGCTCAGGCGAGCTTGTATTGCTGCTGGTCAGACGGAGCGCCATCTTTCGATCCGCCATCCACTTCAACTGCAGCAGACTTGCAGCCGGGCCGGGAAATAGCATCGACAAGCGCACCCTGGTGCTCTTCGGACAGACGGAACCAGCCATCGGGGCCGAGCAGCTCGAGCGGACGGTAGCGCACCTTGTATTGCATGCGCGGCGAGCCTTCGACCCAGTATCCGAGGTAGACATAGGGAAGACCCGTTTCCGCCGCACGGCGGATGTGGTCAAGGATAACATAATTGCCAAGCCCGCTGCGTTCCTCGCAATCCGGATCGTAAAAACTGTAAATCATCGACAGCCCGTCACCCTGCCGGTCAGTCAGACAGGCAGCGATCAAACGGCCGGTGCCCCCCTCGGCATCCGGCTCCCTGTATTCGATGACAAAACTCGAAACCGAGGTGTGTTCCACCATATCGGCATAATCGACCTCGTCCATGGCGGCCATGCCACCGCCAGGGTGGCGGCTCTTGAGGTACTTCTGCAGCAGTTCGAACTGTTCCGGCGTCGCCCAGGGGCGGCACTCAGCAACGATCAGGTCGTCATTGCGGCGCAGCGCCTTGCGTTGGCTGGCGGACGGCCTGAACGCATCGGCCACCACGCGCACCGATACGCAGGCGCGGCAATCCACGCAGGACGGGCGATAGGCAACAGTCTGGCTGCGGCGAAAGCCGATCCGGCTCAACGCATCATGCAACTGTTCTGCATGCTGGCCCTTCAACTCGGTAAAGACCTTGCGCTCGGTTTTTCCCGCCAGGTACGGGCACGGCGAAGGGCTCGTCACAAAGAAGCGGGGAAATCGAACCGGGGCCGTCACGAGGGAGGCAGTCCTCTCACCTGAGTAATTAATCCTGTATGCGAATACCGAAAAGATATGCCCCACGGATTCGCTTCGTCAAACGATCTTAACCACAAATCGCCCGCGATGCAGGGTTAATTTGCACAGGGCATAGGCCAGTGCAAGGCAAGCCGCCCCGAAACGGGTCACTTCCGATTGAAATACTGCGCAAATCCAGCGCAGGACGCTTACGAGCTACGGTTAAAGCGCGATCCGACATTGCCCTGCAAGGTGATCACGTCAAACTTGTAGCCGGCTTCTTCCAGCGCCTGCAGCAGCCGGTCGCGCGCGCGCTGGTCACGCACTTCATACTCGATATCGGTGCGGATGTTCTTGGCAGACAGGTTGCCGAACACGCGCTGATGCGTCACCTCGATGATATTCGCCGAATGATCGGTAAATATCTGTGATATGCGCGACAGGGCTCCTGCCCGGTCATCCAGCAGCACGCTGACGCGCCCGATGCGGCCGGACCGCACAAGGTTGCGCAGGATCACATTGGCCATGAAGCGCGGGTCGATATTACCCCCGGTGAGGATGATGCCGATCTTCTTGCCAAGGAATTCCTTGCGCTTGTCGCCATTGCTCTTGGGCAGCAGCGTGGCAAGGCCGGTCGCGCCAGCGCCTTCCACCACCGTCTTCTCGATATCGAGCAGCAGCGAGATAGCCTCCTCGATCGAGGCTTCCTTTACCACGCGCATCTCGTCCACCTGGTCCATGATGACCTGGCGGGTAAAATGCCCGGGTTCCTTCACGGCGATGCCTTCAGCCAGCGTCGGCCCGCCTTGCGGCAGGTTGCGGCCAGTGAACAGGTTGTAGAAGGCAGGGAATTCCGCCGTCTGCACGCCCATGATCCTGATCTTGGGATTGATCGCCTTGGCCGCCGTGGCCACGCCGGAAATCAAGCCGCCACCGCCAACAGGCACGATGATCGTTTCGAGATCTGGCACATCCTCAAGCATTTCCAGCGCTACCGTACCTTGCCCTGCAGCCACATGCGGATGGTCAAAGGGATGGACGAAGGTAAGGTTGCGCTCATGCTCCAGCGTGCGGGCATAGGCGCTCGCCTCGTCAAAGGTCTCACCTTCAAGCACGACATTGCCGCCTACGCTCTCGGTCATCATCACCTTTACCGTGGGCGTGGTCTTGGGCATCACGATGGTGACGGGGATGCCCAGCCGGGTGCCGTGATAGGACAAGCCCTGCGAGTGATTGCCGGCAGAGGCCGCAATAACCCCGCGCGAACGCTCTTCCTCGGTGAGCTGCAGCAGCGCGTTCAGTGCGCCGCGCTCTTTATAGGCTGCGGTATATTGCTGGTTCTCAAACTTCAGCCACACCTCAGCGCCGGTAATCGAGGACAGGGTCTTACTGTGCAGAGTTGGCGTGCGCACGACAGAGCCCGCGATCCGCTCTGCAGCGGCGCGGATATCAGCGAAGTCGAGCATCCCTTGCAAGGTCCCGGTATCAGTCATGGGGGAGGCCTATCGCAGATTTTCACGCAAGGGAAACCCCGCGCGTATCTTACCAACCGCGAAACATTGCCTTGGCTGAAAATAGCGGGCAGTCAGGCGCGCATGAAAATTGCCCTGAAAGCCGGCATTGCCCTGGTCCTGGTCACCGCCCTTCCCTTTCCCGCCGTCGCCGAAACCCATTTCGACAATGTCGCAGGCATCTCGGTGCGGCGCGATGGCAGCGTGGACCGCTTTTCCGGCATGGTGGTGGATGACGAGGGGCGCGTTGTCGAACTGCTGGATTTCGGCGACAGGCCCACCGTCGCGATCGACTATTACGAGGACATGCAGGGCCGCGTGGTCGTGCCCGGCATGGTGGACAGCCATGTGCATGTGATGGGCCTTGGCTTGTCAAAGATGACGCTCGACCTGTCACAGACAAGCTCGCTCGAAGAAGCGCAGCAGCTGATCGCCGCCTATGGGGAGCGGTTTCCCAACCGCCCGTGGCTGGTCGGGCGCGGCTGGAACCAGGAGGTTTGGGGATTGGGCCGCTTCCCCACCGCTGCCGAACTGGACGCCGTTTCTGACAGGCCAGTGGTGATGGAACGGGTCGATGGCCACGCCGTCTGGGCCAATTCCGCAGCCCTTGCCGCAGCCGGCATCACCGCGCAGACACGGGACCCGGCAGGCGGGCGCATCGTCCGGCAAGCCGGATCGCGCGCTCCAACAGGCGTTCTGGTGGACAGCGCCGTGGCGCTGGTGATGGACCATGTCCCCCCGCCCCGCCCGGAGGACCGCGAACAGGCGCTGAATGCCGCCCAGCGCGAGTTGTTTTCACACGGTGTCACCGCCGTGGCAGACATGGGCACGACGATCGAGGACTGGATGACCTTCCGCCGCGCGGGCGACGATGGCTGGCTGCGCTTGAGGATCATGGCCTATGCCGCCAGCGTGCCCGAGATGCTGCTGATCGGCGGCACCGGCCCCACCCCCTGGCTTTACGACGATCGCTTGCGGCTGAACGGCGTGAAACTGTGGCTCGATGGCGCGCTGGGTTCGCGCGGCGCGGTGCTAAAGGCCGATTATCTTGACGATCCGGGCAACCACGGGCTGGAGGTGCTTGGCGGCACGCAATTGCGCAATCTGATGAGCCGCGCCTCGATGGACGGTTTCCAGGTCGCCATCCACGCCATCGGCGATGGTGCCAATGCCGAGGCGCTGGCGGCTATCGACCAGCTTTCGGCAGACTTTACCGGCGACAGGCGCTGGCGCATCGAACATGCGCAGGTCGTATCGCCGGAAGACATCGCGATGTTCGGCCAGCACGGCATCATCGCCAGCATGCAACCTGTTCACCAGACGTCAGACAGGCTGATGGCCGAAGCGCGGCTGGGGCCGGAACGGCTGGAAGGCAGCTATGCCTGGCGCTCCATCGCCGCCACGGGCACGCCGCTCGCGTTTGGCTCGGATGCGCCGGTTGAGATTGCTGATGCGCTGGAAGGCATCGCCGTGGCGATCAGCCGCACCGATGCCAATGGCGAGCCGTTCGGCGGCTGGATGCCGCAAGAAACGGTAAGCCGCGAAGCCGCGCTTGCGGCCTATACTGCGGGCGGAGCCTATGCCGGGTTTGCCGAAGGGCGCTTCGGTTCGCTGGCCGTGGGCGAGCGTGCCGATTTCCTGGTACTCGATGGCGATCCGCTGCTCTCCAGCCCGGAAAACATCCGCAACATCACCTTGCTCGAAACATGGAGCGCAGGCCAGCGCATGTGGGCGCCTGAGGACTAAGCCCTAGCTCTCAGTCGGCTTCTCGATGGCGTTCGTGCTAGCCTCTTCCGTCTCGGTCTCGACATCTTGACGCGCCTTCTTCTTCTCGCTGAAATACATCAGGATCAGCGAACCTTCAAACAGCAGCAGCAACGGGGTCGCCAGCAGAATCTGCGATACGACATCAGGCGGGGTGATGATTGCGGCCAGCGCAAACACGCCAACGATGATGTAACGCCGCGCAGCTGCAAGCTGCTTGCGGTCCACGATGCCCGCACGGTTGAGCAGCATCAGCAACACAGGAAGCAGGAAGCTGATCCCGAAGGCGAGGATAAAGCGCATCACCAGGTCGAGGTAATCGCCCATGGCAGGCAGCGCTTCGCTGTGGATGCCGCCGGCATCGCCCTCGAAGCCAAGGAACCACTTAAACGCCGTGGGCATCACGATGAAATAGGCGAGCGATGCACCCATCATAAACAGGATCGGCGTCGCCAGCAGGAAAGGCAGGAATGCCTTCTTCTCGCGGGCATAAAGACCCGGCGCGATGAAGGCCCACAGCTGGTTAGCGATGATCGGGAAGCTGACGAAGAAAGCCGCGAACAGGGCCACCTTCACTTCCACGAAGAACGCCTCGTAAAGACGGGTAAAAATCAGCCGCCCTTCCCCGTCAGGAAAGGCCTGCGTCAGCGGACGCACCAGCAAGCCGAAGATGTCGTCCGCAAAATAAAGGCAGATGCCAAAGGCAATCATCAACGCGATCACGGCACGCACCAGCCGCTTGCGCAACTCGATCAGGTGTTCGAGCAGCGGGGCCTGCGTATCGTCGAGGTCCTTGAGCTTGAAGGCCATGCGTCAGTCAGCCTTGGATTCGGGAGTGGCGGGCGGCGGCGGGGCCGCACTTTCCGCGGTGGCAGCCTGAGCAGGTACAGCTTCACCTTCACCTGCGGCCTTCTCAGTACGCTCGGGAGGAGGATAGGCACCCGTCTGTTCCATCTCGGCAGGCCCGCCATTGGGATGTTCGCGCATGATCTTCTCGTTCTGCGCTTTCCACTTCTTCTCCATCTCTTCCATTTCCGCCTCGCGGATCATGGAATCGAGGCCAGTGCGGAAGTGCGCGGACATGCGCCGCATCTTGCCGATCCACCTGCCCGCTGCTCGCAATGCTGCAGGCATGTCTTTCGGCCCGATGACGACTATCGCCACGATTATTATCATCAGGATTTCGGGCGCACCGATATCGAACATCTACGATTCACCAGGGCCGCGCGGCCCATTTTGTAAGAACGACGACTATCAGTTCGAAGTGGGCGAGTTGTCTGCCTGCTTCGTGTCGGCGGCGCCAGCGCTCTTGTTGCCTTCGATCTGGCTTGGGGCCGGTGCAGACGTGGTCGTATCGTCTTCGTTCAGACCCTTCTTGAAGCTTTTGATCCCCTTACCGAAATCACCCATCATTTCAGAAATGCGGCCACGGCCGAACAGGACGAGGATCAGCAGGGCGATGAGGAGGAGTTGGGGCCAACCGAGGCTCATGACATATCTCTCTTTAAGCGTTGAAGCGCCGATATAGGCGCTTCACAGGCAAAGGGAAAGTCAAGCGTGTGACGATTGGCTATGATCTTCCGCCGCTTCGTCATATCCGCCCTGAGCGCCCGCTTCGCCTGCTTCAGCCAGGCTTTCCGCTCCTTCTGCCTCCCGCTCGGCTGCATCCTCGGCTTCGCGCGCTTGGTCGGCAGCCTTCGCTTCGGCTTCGGCTTCTTTCTGCTCCATCAGGTCGTCAAAGGCATCCTCTACCGGATCGAGCAAGCCAGCAGCCTTCAATTCGTCGATTCCCGGCAGGTCCTTGCGGCTGGAAAGCCCGAAATGCATCAGGAATTCGGGTGTCGTAGCATAGATCACTGGGCGGCCCGGCACTTCGCGGCGGCCAGCAACGCGCACCCAGCCCGCTTCCATCAGCACGTCAAGCGTACCCGCGGATGTCTGCACCCCGCGGATCGATTCGATTTCCGCGCGGCTTACAGGCTCGTGATAAGCGACGATCGCGAGCACTTCGGTGGCCGCGCGCGACAAGCGGCGCAGCTGTTCCTTTTCGCGCCGCAACAGGTGCGCAAGGTCCGGCGCGGTCTGGAATTGCCAGCGCTTCCCGCGTTCCACCAGCTTGATGCCGCGACCTGCATAAAAGGCTTCCAGCTCACGCAAGGCTTCGCGCACCTCTGCGCCTTCGAGGTGAGCGGAAATCTGCTCCGCCGTCATCGGCTCCTCAGACGCGAACAGCGTGGCTTCCACTGCGCGCACGAGATCGTCCGGCTGGTACTGCTTATCCTGGTTCACGCCGTGATCCTCCTCAGGTGCAGTGGCCCGTAGGTCTCTTCCTGCCTTAGCTCTGCCTTGCCCATACGCGCCAGTTCCAGCGCGGCAAGGAAGCTGGATGCGAGCGCTGAGCGCTTGAGGCGCGGGTCAGCATGTGCAGGCAGGAAGCTGCGGATTTCCATCCAGTCCACGCTCACGCCAAGCATGGCGGACACGCGGTTGATCGCCGAATCGAGCGTCATCACCGGGCGTTCCGCCACCATGTGGACCACCGGCTCTGTGCGCAGCTTGACCTGCCCATATGCACGGACGAGCTCGAACCAGTCACACTGCCACTGATTCTTGCGCAGCACTTTCAGCCCCTCCGGATCGCCACGCACAAAGACATCGCGGCCTACCCTGTCACGCGCCATCAGCCGCGCGCCTGCATCGCGCATCGCCTTCAGCCGTTCGAGTCGCAATTGCAGACGCAGCGCCAGCTCTTCGGGAGAGGGATCTTCCTGCTCCTCCCTGGGCAGGAGCATGGCAGACTTGAGGTAAGCGAGCCACGCCGCCATCACCAGGTAATCAGCTGCAATCTCCAGCTTCAGCGCCTCTGCCCGCTCGATATAGTCGATATACTGGTCGACCAGCGCTAGGATGGAGATGGACTTGAGGTCCACCTTCTGCCGCCGGGCAAGGTCAAGCAGCAGGTCAAGCGGGCCTTCCCAGCCGTCCAGCTCAAGGTAAAGCGCCGCGTCGCTGTCAGACGGGGCAGCAGGTCCTGCCCATTCTTCGGAATCTTCAGCTGGGGCGTCATCAGCGCCGAACATGATGCCGCCCTCGGTCAAGCGGCTTCCACCAGCGCCAGCAGCGCATCGCGCTTGGCGGTGAGTTCTGCGCGGTCCACATCGACACGCTGGTTATCTGGATAGGTAAGCGCAGCTTCGAGGCGCTTGGCCACCTCGGCAGACATCGCTGGAATGCGCGCGGCGATGCCTTGCATATCACCCATCTTCGCCCAGCAATTGAGCACCACGTCACAGCCTACGGCAATCGCCTTTTCCGCGCGTTCGGGAATGGTCCCGTCAAGCGCCTCCATGTCGATATCGTCAGTCAACAACAGGCCTGTGAAGCCGATTTCACCGCGGATGATCTGGCTGACGATGCGGCTTGACTGGGTAGCGGGGTTCTCACTATCCCACGCCTTGTAGAGCACATGCGCGGTCATGCCGATAGGCGCGTGCCAATGCATGCGGAAGGGCGCGAGGTCATGCTCCAGTTCCTGGGCGCTGGCAGTGACGACGGGCAGTTCCTTGTGGCTGTCCGCACAAGCGCGACCGTGGCCGGGAATGTGCTTGATGCAACCAGTGACACCAGCGCGCGCCAAACCTTCGAGCACCGCGCGACCCAGCGCAGCGACGCATTTGGGTTCATTGCCAAAGGCGCGGTCGCCAATGACATCATGCGCGCCTTCCTGCCGCACATCCAGCAGCGGGGTGTAATCAACCGAAATGCCGACTTCGGAAAGGTCCATCCCGAGCAATTGTGCATTCACCCGCGCTGCCTCGATGGCGCTGGCAGGGGCGCGGTTCCACAATTCGGCGAAGGTCCAGCCCAGGGGGTAGGCATCCCATTCCGGTGGCTTCATCCGCGCCACGCGGCCACCTTCCTGATCGATGGAGATCAGCAGTCGCTCGCGTCCATGGATCGAACGCAATTCATCGGTCAGCGCCCGCAACTGTTCGCGGTTTTCGACATTGCGGCCAAACAGGATGTAGCCCGCCGGATCAGCCTCCTTGAAGAAGGCGCGTTCGTCATCGGTCAACGTAAGACCGGACAGTCCGAATATGGCGGGTGTCATTGCCAATTGAATTCGCAGGAAAGCGCCTTTCCAGCAAGCAGGAAACCACTAGATGGTGTGGACAGATGCGCGAATTTCATCCCCGGACACACAAGAGTGGGGGTTCCACCAAGCCATCAAGGCTCTGCTCAGCGTTTGACCTGGCAATCGCCCCCGCCATTGCGGATCGAGCGGCACAGGGCTTCAGCTGCGGCAACGTCCGACGCGACGGCCTGCAAGCGGTAGATCGGGCCGCTGTCGACCGTGCCTTCGATAATACGGTGGCCCACGCCGCCTTGCAGCACAGAATGACGTGCCTGCAAGGTGATCCACCCGCTCTGTGCACCGGCATGCGTCTGGAAAGCACCGATCTGAACACCGACAACGCCAGAAGAAGTGGGTGCGCTCTCGCCCTGGTCAAGGTCGATCGATGGCGAAGGGGCACCGCTGGCAATGCGGCCCTCGCGACCCTGCCCCTGGCCCACTTCGAAGCTGACATCGCCTGTGCCCGCAACTTCACTGCCACCGGGGCTTTCCGGGCGGACCTTGTACGGCTCATCCGGCGCCTGGATCGTGCTGCCATCGGCAACCACGGTGTTCTGCGCCGCGCGATCGCTGAGCAGGTAGTTCAAGCCGAAGAGGATCGCCGCCAGCGCGGCGACCGCCACACCAATGAAGATGAGGATGCGATAGTCGCTGCCTTCGGGTTCGTAGTCGTCATCGGATTCGAGCCAGGGCAGCGCATCAGCACCGTCAGACAGGTTCAGCTGGCCGGCATTACCGGCGCCATTGCCATAATCGTCTTTCTCATCCGGCAAGCTCATCGCGCTACAGCTCCTCCACGGCCTCCACACCAAGCAAGGCCATGCCATTGCGCAAGACTTGCCCGATTTGGACGCTCAGGAAAAGCCTTGCTGCAGAGACTTCGGGCTGCTGTGCCACAATGATGCGCTTTGCCGCATCATCATTCCCGAGGTTATAGTAGGAATGGAATGCGCTCGCCAAATCATAGAGATAGAAGGCAATGCGGTGCGGCTCGCGCGCCTTGGCGGCAGCTTCCACCTCGCGCGGGAACTGTGCGGCCTGCTTGATCAACGCCAGTTCGTCATCGCCCATCTTGTCCAACTGGCCTGCAGCAGGAGCAAGGCCTTCCGCCGCAGCCTTGCGCAGTGTCGAGCAAATGCGCGCATGAGCATATTGCACATAGAAAACAGGGTTTTCCTTCGAGGTTTCGACCACCTTGGCAAAATCGAAATCCATCTGCGCGTCGGGCTTGCGGGTAAGCATGGAGAAACGAACCACGTCCTTGCCCACCTCCTCAACCATATCTGCGATGGTGACGAAATTGCCCGAGCGCTTCGACATCTTGGCGGGTTCACCATTACGCAGCAGTTGCACCATCTGCACCAGCTTCACGTCAAACGGGATCGGTTTTCCTTGCCCTTCGGACAGTGCTGCAACGGCAGCCTTGATGCGCTTCACCGTGCCGGCGTGGTCCGCGCCCCAGATGTCGATCAGTTCGTCGGCATCCTCGGCCTTCTGCATGTGATAGGCGAGGTCAGCACCGAAATAAGTCCACTTGCCATCAGACTTCCTGATCGGGCGATCCTGATCGTCCCCGAACTTCGTGGAGCGGAACAGCGGCAGTTCGACCGGCTCCCAGTCATCCACGACCTTGCCCTTGGGCTGTTCGAGTTCGCCATCGTAGACAAGGTCATGCGCGCGGAGCCACTTCTCGGCATCCTCGGGCTTTCCGGCGGCCTGCAGTTCGGCTTCGGAGGAGAAGACATCATGCTTGATGCCAAGCATGGCGAGGTCTGCACGGATCTGGTCCATCATGGCGGCCACGGCCTCGGCCTTGAACAACGCGAGCCATTCGCCTTCGTCCTTGCCGACATATTGGTCAGCGAACTTGTCAGCCAGCAGCTTGCCCACGGGCACAAGGTAATCGCCGGGGTACATACCCGCCGGGATCTCGCCAACATCCTCGCCCAGCGCCTCGCGATAGCGCAGGTGCGCAGAGCGAGCGAGCGTATCAACCTGACTGCCTGCATCGTTGACGTAATATTCGCGCACCACGTCATGCCCGGCGTGTTCGAGCAGGCTGGCTAGCGCATCGCCCACCACCGCACCGCGGCAGTGGCCCATGTGCATCGGGCCGGTGGGGTTGGCGGAAACATATTCCACGTTCACCCGGCACCCCTGCCCCATGGCGGACTTGCCGTAATCATCGCCGCGAGCAGCAATCTGGGCGAGTTCGCTTTCCCACACGCCGCGGTCCAGCTTCAGGTTGATGAAACCGGGGCCAGCGATCTCGGCACTCACCACCTGCGGATCGGCGGCGAGCTTTTCGGCGATCTTTTCGGCCAATGCGCGCGGGTTGGTCTTGGTCTGCTTGGCCAGCACCATGGCAACATTGGTAGCAAGGTCGCCATGTGAGGCGTCGCGCGGCGGCTCCACGCTCACATTGGTGCGCGGGCAATCCGCGGGCAGTACCGCTTCTGCTTCAAGCATCGCGAGGATAGCGTCGATCTTCGCCGAAAAACCGGCGTAAAGGGTATTGGTCTCAGACATGTCGGGGCCGATAGACTGTTTGCGCCCGCCGGGAAAGCGGGTGTTTTCC
>CAZYAL010000004.1:79469-82699 GCA_964645635.1 uncultured Sphingomonadaceae bacterium
CTCGAACCGTGATCCCCGGGGCATTCGTCCACGCGGCCTAGCGCGTGGCGTTGTAAGCCAGCTGGTCTTCGGTCAGCTGGAAGCCGACCAGCAGTTCGAAAGTGGCGCGGGCGAGCGCTGCGCGAACTTCCGGGCGGGTTAGCGGATCAACCGCTGCATCCGCATCGCCCGCACGCCTGTTGCGGGTGATGATGTCGCGGATATCCGCAGAAAGGGTGGCTTCCGCACGATCGACCACGGCGCCGGCGGTGCCGGTTGCCACGGCGCGATCCTGGCCATCAGCGAAAGTCAGCGTCACCGTGCCCAGGCGCTTGGCGATAACCGCATCACCGCCGCGCAGAACAGTGGTGAAATAGGGCAGCTCGACAGTGCGCGCACCATTGGTATCGCGGCGCATGGCGCGTACGTCGAAAGTGGCAGTGGAATAGACTTCGCTGCCGGAATCATCGCAGCTGGCACGAACATTCGTGATCGCAGCCGTCACGTCAATCGCGTCTGCCGTATCGGCGCTGGCAGGTGAGAATACCGTGATATCGCCAGTATGGTCCGCAATGCCAACCGCCGGGCAGACCGAAAGCAGCGCGGTAATGCCCACACCTTGCTCGACCACGATATCACCTTCCGACTTGCAGGCAGAAAGACCCGCAGCGGCACAGGCGGCGACAACAATTGCGTTACGAAGCTTCATTCCCGGTCCTTGAATCCTTATCTTGAAAGGTGCCCTACCCCTTTCACTGCGCAGCGACAACAGCTAGGAGCGCGGATATGAACGCCCCCTTTCCCGAGAGCATCAGCGACAGCCAGAAAGCACCGCTGACCGTGTTGATCGCCGCACCGCGCGGATTCTGCGCCGGTGTGGACCGCGCCATCGAGATCGTAGAGCGCGCGCTCGATCGCTATGGCGCGCCGGTCTATGTCCGGCACGAGATCGTCCACAACCGTTACGTGGTTGACGGCTTGCGCGCGAAGGGTGCGGTTTTCGTGGAGGAGCTGAACGAGGTACCTGAAGGTTTTCCGGTGGTATTCTCTGCCCATGGCGTGCCCAAGTCCGTGCCGGCAGAAGCTGAGCGGCGCGAGATGACCTATGTCGATGCCACCTGCCCGCTGGTGTCCAAGGTCCACCGCCAGGCCGAGCGGCAGATCGAGGCTGGGCGGCATATCCTGTTCATCGGCCACAGGGGCCATCCGGAAGTGATCGGCACTTTGGGGCAGGTGGACGATGGCAAGATGACACTGGTGGAAACCGTGGAAGATGTCGCCGCGCTCGCTATCCCGGAAGGCAAGGAGTTGTCTTACCTCACCCAGACCACGCTTTCTGTCGATGACACGGCGGAAATCATCAAGGCTTTGACGGTGCGCTTCCCTAATATCGTCGCGCCCAAGGCAGAGGACATCTGCTATGCCACCTCGAACCGGCAGGCGGCCGTGAAGGAAATTGCCCCCGTGGTGGACCTGACGCTGGTGATCGGTGCGCCCAATTCATCCAACTCGCTCCGGCTGGTCGAAGTCTCCGAACGTTGCGGCACTCCGGCAAAATTGATTCAGCGCGGCAGCGAGATCGAGGAAAGCTGGCTCGAAGGGGTCGAAACGATCGGCCTCACCGCTGGCGCATCCGCCCCCGAAACGCTGGTGCGCGAGGTGATCGCGCGGCTCGGTGAATTCCGCAATGTCAGCGAACACACGCTGGTGACGGCTGAGGAAAAGATGATCTTCAAGCTGCCCCGCCAACTGACCGAATAAGCACCCATGGCTGTCTATACCCACCTGTCGGCCGACGACCTGGCCGAGCTCATCGCGCATTACGAGGTTGGCGAGTTGACGTCAGCCAAGGGCATTGCCGAGGGCGTATCCAATTCCAACTGGCTGATCGAGACCAGCGGCGCTGAACACGGGCCTTATGCCGGCGAGAAGCAGTTCATCCTGACGATGTACGAATTCCGCATCGATACGAACGAGTTGCCCTTCTTCCTCGGATTGCTGGACCACCTTTCGGCAAATGGCAGCCCGGTTCCGCGCACGATCCATGATCGTAAAGGCGCAGCATATCGCACGGCGAACGGCAAGGAAGTGGCTCTCATCGAATTCTTGCCCGGCGTCTCGGTTGACCGCCCAACCCCGGGACAGGCCCGTTCTGTTGGCGCCTGCCTTGCCGGGATCCATGTTGGCGCGAGCGACTTCGCCAAGGCGCGCAGCAACCAGATGGGGCTAGCTGCATGGCAACAGCTGACGGATGAATGCGGTAGCGACGGCCTTGCCGCGATTGACCCAGTGCTGCCCTGCATCGTCGCGCAAGAGCTGGCGTTCCTTTCCGCCCACTGGCCCACGAATCTTGCCGAAGGCGTGTGTCATGCAGACCTGTTCCCTGACAATGTCCTGATGCTGGGCGACAAGGTCACCGGCCTGATCGATTTCTATTTCGCCTGTACCGATTTCTTTGCCTATGATCTGGCCGTTACCCACGCGGCATGGTGCTTTGCAGACCATGGTCGCAGCTTCCGCAAGGACATCTCCGAAGCACTGATCGCAGGCTATGAAACCGTCCGCCCGCTGAGCGGTGAAGAGCGTGCGGCGCTGCCGGTCCTTGCGCGCGGGGCGGCCATGCGCTTTGTATCCACCCGCGCGTTCGACTGGCTCAACACTCCCGCCGATGCGCTGGTGACCAAGAAGGACCCGATGGATTTTGTGCGTCGCATGCAATTCTATGCGCGCGAAGGCGCTGCCATCTTCGGCGCATGAAGCGGATCGACATTTTCACGGACGGTGCCTGCAAGGGCAACCCCGGCCCCGGCGGCTGGGGTGCGATCCTGCGCATGGGCGCGCATGAAAAGGAAATGTCCGGCGGCGATTCCGAGACTACCAACAACCGCATGGAAATGACTGGCGTGATCGAGGCGCTCAACGCACTGAAAGAACCCTGCGAGGTCACAGTGCATACCGATAGCCGCTATGTCATTGACGGCATGACTAAATGGCTTGCCGGATGGCTCAAGCGCGGCTGGAAGAACGCCTCCAGGCAGCCGGTGAAGAATGACGACCTGTGGCGCGCGATGATGGAAGCAGTCGCCCCGCACAAGGTGCGCTGGCAATGGGTAAAGGGTCACGCAGGCCATGCGGAAAACGAAAGGGCCGACCGCCTGGCCAGCGATGCTGCTGACGAGGCTGGCCGGCCCTCTTGACGCTTTGCGCGCCCGGCTGACGTTTCAGATCAGCTGTTGTCTTCAATCGGCGCG
>CAZYAL010000004.1:82799-88302 GCA_964645635.1 uncultured Sphingomonadaceae bacterium
ACGCTTTGCGCGCCCGGCTGACGTTTCAGATCAGCTGTTGTCTTCAATCGGCGCGCCCGGGCCGTTTTTCTTGATCGAAGCGATGGCGTTTTCAGCGCTCGCCTTGGGCGGATAGCCCTGGGTGGAAAACATCACCTCGGAATTGTAACTGAAGCGCACGCGGAACTCGCCCGCCTTGTCCTTGTAGATTTCGAACTTGTGAGCCATTTCGCGCCTCCTTTTGTGTTTGATTCGAAACCAAAAACTTACGCATACTATTGATTTAGATAGGAAAAGCGTCGCGGATCATATGCTGCTGCGTCAATTTTCTGCGTCATGGCGTCTCGCGACTGGTCAAGCAGCAATTGCACCGCAAGGCGAGCTGCCGCCGGTGCTGTCTGGATGCCGAAGCCGCCTTGCCCGGCAAACCAGAAGAAGGCAGGCTGGTGCACGTCGCGACCATAGACCGGCAGGCGATCAGGCGCGAAGCTGCGCAGCCCCGCCCATTTGCGCTCCACCGCCTCGATGTTCCAGCTGACGACCTGTTCGAAGCGATCGATGGCGATCGCGACGTCGAGTTCCTCTGCCGCGACATCGCAGGCAGGACTGGGTGTTTCATCATGCGGGCTGAGCCACAAGCGGCCGTTCTCTGGCTTGAAATAGAAGGAGCCATCGATCCCCAGCACCAGTGGCAAGTCCGGATCAACCTCCGGATCGATGCGCAATTGCACCACAGTGCGGCGATAGGGCGTGATGCCAAGCGGCTCAACACCGGCCATGCGGGCAACCGGGTCTGCCCATGCACCGGCAGCATTCACCAGCACGACGCATTCCACTACCTGGCCATTGGCGAAACCAAGTTTCCACCCTGCGCCTTGCCACGTGGCACTCACGAGCGCACAGCCGGTGCGCAATTGGCAACCGGCGCGCCTGGCTTCGGCAAGATAATGCTGGTGCATCCTACCCACGTCGATATCGGAGCAGCGTTGCTCTTCAATGGCAGCGACCCATTGCGGCAGCAGCCCGGCAATGCGCTGGTCCATGTCAGCCCGGTCCAACCGGGACAGGGAGACACCAGTGCCGGCGAATTCCCGTTCGAAGGCATCCAGCTGGTCCAGCTGGTCTGCAGTAGCCAGGTGCAGCGCGCCGCGCGTTCTCAGAAAGCCATGTTCGCGTAACCATGCGCCCGATGCCATGGTGAGCGGGACAACACCCGGACCACCATAGCACTCATCCCAGAAGGCGGCGGATCGACCCGTAGAATGGTACCCGGGCATGCGTTCCGCCTCTGCGAGCAGCACGCTGGCATGCCGCGACAGTTCGGCGGCGATGCTTGCCCCGGCCATCCCCGCGCCAATCACCACGATATCGAATGTTTCACTCAATTGGCGGCTATCCTGCCCAGGAATTCATCGATCGCCGCCAGCACCTTCAATCGCACCGGATCAACTTCGCGTAGCATCTCATGCGCGGCTTCATCGCCTAATTCGAGATACTCGCAATCCGGCAGATAGCGCGCAGCATGGCGGCAGGCCGGGGCCGATACCAGCCTGTCCGCCGAGGTGCAAAGCAGGAATACCGGCATTTCCACCGCGCCAAGAATTGCCGGATCATCGAGCTTGCGCATCGATCGGGTTGCCGCCAGCACCCAGCCCCAGCTACCCGGCCCCATTGCGATTTCCGGCCGCTTCTCGCGCCACCAGCCTTCATCCGCATAGCGCTCATCATCATGCGTCAACAGGGCTTGCCGGCCAACGGGAAGCTGACCGGGCTTCTCGCTCCACTTCCATGCCGGGCGCCGCGGATCACCGATCATGGTCATCAGCTTGGCTGATGCTTCCTGCAGCCACAGCGGCACGAACAGCGGATGGGTGCCAAGCATTGGAGCAGAGAGCACCAGCGCATCAGGCACCGGCATCAGCACCTTTTCCGCTGCTGCGCGCAGCACAAGGTGACCGCCCATCGAATGGCCTGCCAGCACAAGTGGCCCGCTGCAGTTTTTTGCCCAATCGTTCCAGAACGCCGCCAGGTCGGCCACCCACTGCGCAAAATCACTTATGTGGCCCGTAACAGGATCATTACCCAAACGGCCCGATGCTGCCTGCCCGCGCCAGTCTGCTGCGGAGACTTGCCAACCCTGCAAGCGCCAGTGTTCGAGCGTTTCGAGATATTTCTCATAGGCGTCCCCGCGCCCCGGCATGAACAGGATCGACCCGCGCCGGGCAATGCCTTCTGGCGGTGCGGGCCATTCAATATGGCGTACTTGTTGCCTGTCAGCCGCACGCCAGCGCCCCTCCACCGACCCTGAAGAAATCGACCTGCGATCGAACTGCACGGCACCTGTCCCCTGCACGTGATGAATATCAACCTCTCGCCCTTGGTTACTGTTTAGTAAGCCACGGGCGCTAGCAATCGGAACCCAAGGCGAACCTTTAGGAAATTTCGAACGCCGGACGATCCAATCAGGTAAGGTCTGCTCGCTGCATTGGCAATCGCGTTCCTCATCGCCGCCTTTGCCGATCTCAAGAGCCACAAGATCGCCAACAGACTGAACGGTGGCATCGGGGACGCTTTCGCCGATAATTTGAAGCCATTTCTAGACGGCAACGCTTCAAGCCCGTAAACGAAAAGGCCCCGCCGGGAAAATGCCCGGCGGAGCCTTTCTTCATTCAGACGAAGACCGATCAGTCAATGCCGATATTGCCTGAGTCGATCCCGTCACTGTCGATGTCGTAAAGCTGCTCACGTACACGTTCGAGCATAGATCGGAACTGGTTCAGTTCCTCGGCCGTAAAACCGGCGAAGACGCGCCGCTCCATTTCCACTGCGAGCGGCATGATAAGGCCGTGCATCTCCTCACCGGCTTCGGTCAGGCCGAGATGGTGCGAGCGGCCATCCTGTTCGTTGGGCGTGCGCGCGGCAAGCCCCCGCTCTTCCAGCACCTTGCAGGCACGGTTCACGGCCACCTTGTCCATCAGCGTGCGCCGCGTCAGCTCGCGCTGCGTCAGCGATCCGGCATCGCCAAGCACTGCCATGACCCGCCATTCGGGAACGCTGAGGCCGTGGCGCTGGCGATACTCCTGCGCAATCCGACCACTCACCGCATTAGAGGTGATGGACAGCTGATAGGGCAGAAATCTGGCGAGTGGTGTTGTCGGTTGCATAGGCAACTACCTTGTTCCTTCCTCTCGATTTTTGCAACCCATAGTCACTCATTCGCCCCAGGCGCAATATTTGCAAGCTTGCGCTTCGCAATCGCATCGAGACGGGAGAGAGCCTGGGCATCCCAGGCATCGGGCGCAGTGATGATGGCAGTATCCAGGATGGTATCGATCGGGCTGGCCTTGCGTACCTTGGGCAACCCCTCTGCCAGGCGGACGAGTGTTTCGCGCGCCTTATCGGCATTGGCGCGCATCACCGCGAGGATATCCGTCACATCAACATCGGCAGTGTCATCTCGCCAGCAATCATAATCCGTTACCATGCCAAGCAGCGCATAGGGCAGCTCCGCTTCGCGCGCCAGGCGCGCTTCGGGCAAGGCGGTCATCCCGATTACGTGGGCGTTCCAGCTGCGATAGAGGTGGCTTTCCGCACGCGTGGAAAACTGTGGCCCCTCGATGGCGACATAGGTTCCGCCGGAATGCACCCTGGCGCCGGCCTTTTCCGCCGCCGTTGCAGCAAAGCCTGACAAGCGCGGGCAGACCGGATCGGCTAGCGGCACATGAGCCGCGATACCATTGCCGAAGAACGAGCCTTCACGCCCCACCGTCCGGTCAATCAGCTGGTCGACCACCACGAAATCGCCCGGCGCCATCTCTTCCTGCAACGAGCCGATGGCGGAGATAGCCAGCACATCGGTGACGCCGCAGCGTTTCAGCACATCGATGTTGGCGCGATAATTCACATGGCTGGGAGACAGCCTGTGGCCTGCGCCGTGGCGCGCGATGAAGGTGAAGCGCGCCCCTGCTAGCATGCCGGTGACGACCGGGCCCGACGGCTCTCCGAACGCGCTGGCGACGGGGATCTCCTGCGCCTGCTCCAGCACGCCGGGATCGTACAGGCCCGATCCGCCGATGACCCCGATGTGCCATTCGGACTGCTTGGCAGCCATCATGCGTTTTCTCCCCGCCTGCCTGCGATCAGCGCGGCGCCATGCGGATGCCGCCGTCAAGGCGCACCGCTTCGCCGTTGAAATAGCCGTTCTCCACCATGGTCATCACCAGATTGGCATATTCCTCCGGCTTGCCGAGGCGTTTGGGAAAGGGAACCGATGCGGACAGCGCATCCTGTACGTTCTGCGGCAGGCCTGCCAGCAGCGGGGTGTTAAAGATGCCCGGCAGGATGGTATTGATGCGAATGCCTTCTGACATCAAATCGCGTGCGATCGGCAAGGTCATGCCCAGCACGCCGCCCTTCGATGCGGAATAGGCGACCTGGCCGATCTGCCCGTCGACAGCCGCAACGCTGGCAGTGCAGACCATCGCGCCGCGCTCGCCATCCTCGAGGCCATCGAGCGTCATCATCCCGGCAGCGGATTTTGCTACGCACTGGAAAGTGCCAACGAGGTTGACCTTAAGCGTCTTGGTAAACAGCGCGACCGGAAGGTGGCTGATCTCGCCGGTTTCCTTGTCGCGGCGGATCGTCTTGCCGATGGTGCCGATGCCGGCACAGCACACCAGCACGCGTTCCTGCCCGTGGGCTGCGCGAGCGGAAGCGAATCCGGCATCTACCGATTCTTCGTCAGACACGTCCACCTTGCAGAAAGTGCCGCCGATATAGGCCGCAACCTGTTGCCCGCGCTCCTCGTTCAGGTCGAACAGGGCAACCTTGGCACCCTTGGCCGCCAGCGCACGTGCACTCGCCTCACCAAGGCCGGAAGCACCACCGGTAACAACGGCAGCGATAGAGCTATCCACCTTCATATTATCTCTTTCTCCATGAATTCCTGCCAATCCGGCAAGATGGCTGCCCCGGTCCTAGCGGTCTGCCGTTGGGGGTCAAGAAAGGCCACCAAACCAAGCGCAATAGCGCTGTGGTTAAACTGCAACAGGACTGAAGCAATCTCGGCAAGAAGTATAATTAAAATTGAAACTAATTCCACCTTCGAGCACAATAGTAGGCAGAATTGTGCTACCTCCGTTCTGGTCGCTGGGGGTCACTCGGCGATCAGATGGTACCACCACTTTCTTTGGCTGGCATACCGGCTGTTTAATGGGGACAAAAACTGTGAAGTTTCGATCTGCGTTAAAGGGTGCAAGCGCACCTATTGCACTTTCCGTGGCGCTCGCTGCAAACCCTGTGCTCGCACAGAATGCAGACGATGTCATGATCACGGACGCCGCTGATGAAGAAGGTAGCAGCCCCGTTTCTGCTGATGGCAACACTGGCGACGTTATCTTCGTTACCGGCTCGCGTATCCGCCGTGACGAATTCTCGGCTCCGGCTCCGCTGACGGTTGTCGATCCCCAAATCGCCCTTCGTCAGGGCCTGATGGATACCGGGGAAATGGTTCAGGGCTCGCCCA
>CAZYAL010000005.1:0-65783 GCA_964645635.1 uncultured Sphingomonadaceae bacterium
TGGTCGGGGAGAGAGGATTCGAACCTCCGGCCCCTGCCTCCCGAAGACAGTGCTCTACCAGGCTGAGCTACTCCCCGACCGGACTTGCCGCCACGAAGGCGGCCCGAAGGCAGGCGCGAGCCTATAGGGGGCAAGATTTGCACATGCAAGGCAGGAAATCGCGCGCAGATGATATTTGCCTTTGAATGCACAAAATCGCTCGGAAGAGATGCACAAAGGGTCGGCTGGGAATGTTGGGATTCTGCCTTTTTGCATTGCCCCATCATTTCGAGCTGCTTGGGGGTTGAAAGGCATCATGGCGCAAAAAGGGTGCGGAAGACTCGCCTCTGCGGCTGGAAAGGGCAGGGGGGCGATGTTAGCCAGTTAGCATGAACAGCGAAGCCCGCGACAACGCCAGCCACCCCGAATGGCAATATCTCGACCTCATGCGCCATATCTGGACGCATGGTGACCAGCGGATGGACCGCACTGGCGTCGGCACGCGATCCGTCTTTGGCGCGCAACTTCGCTTCGACCTGTCAGGTGGCAAGGTCCCGCTGCTCACTACCAAGCGCGTTTTCTGGAAAGCTGCGGCCAAGGAAATGCTATGGTTCCTGACAGGCAACACCAATATTCGGCCATTGCTGGAGGAAGGCGTTACGATCTGGTCTGACTGGCCGCTGGCGAAATACCGTAAGGTAAGCGGCAAGGACATCGCGCAGGAAGATTTCGAGGCCCGGATTGTCGCTGATGCTGATTTTGCGGAGCAATGGGGTGATCTGGGCCCGGTGTACGGCAAGCAGTGGGTGAATTGGGCGACCTACCAGCCTGCGGATGATGGCATGTTTATCGCCGGCACTGGCATCAATCAGGTCGAGCAGGTGGTCGAAAGCTTGCGCAACAATCCGGGCAGCCGCCGTCATATTATAGAGGGCTGGAATGTGGCAGAGCTGGACGGAATGGCGCTGCCGCCGTGCCACAAGACCTACCAGTTCCATGTTGCCGGTGAAGGCGAGGAGGCGCGGCTCAATTGCATGCTCTACCAGCGCAGTTGCGACGTCGCGCTTGGTTTGCCTTTCAACCTTTTTGGCGCGTCAATACTGGCCCGCATGATTGCGCAACAGGCTGGATACCAACCGGGCGAGCTGGTCTGGATGGGGGGAGATACGCACCTTTACCTCAACCATCAGCACTTGGTCGAGGAGCAACTTTTGCGGACTCCGTCAGGACAAGCGAATCTGGTGATTAATCGCAAACCCGATTCGATTTTTGACTACGTCTTCAGCGATTTCGAGGTGCAGAATTACGAACCGCAGAGCGTTATTCGTGCCCCTGTCGCCGTGTGATTGCGATCTTGAGAGAGTAGGAAATGCACGGAATGCATTTTCCTTGGCAAAGGCCAGTTGACAGCTTTCCGGACCTGCCCTAGAGGCGCGCTTCCCAAGCGGTGCAACGCCACTTCCAAGCGGGTGTAGCTCAGTTGGTTAGAGCGCCGGCCTGTCACGCCGGAGGTCGCGAGTTCAAGTCTCGTCACTCGCGCCACTTGGGGTGTTCCGAGTTGTCGGATCAAGGCATAAAGGCCGCGCTCAATAGTGCGGCCTTTTGCGTTTCAAGGCTGCTTCCAGTGCCCGGTTTCCATCCAGATCAGGAAGCGTTTGAGTGGCAGCAGCCACACGATGCCCAGCGCGAGGTAGATCACCGTCTGCACCAGCGTGGGCCATTCGCCGATGATGCCGGGCGCATAGCGGGCAATCACGATGCCATAGACGAGCAGGGCGGCACACAGGCCAAGGATGCCCACGGGAATGCGCCAGGTCGGTTCTTTGCGCATCAGAACGGCCCCAGTATCCGGGTTGGCGTGATAATGGCGGCAAGCGGCATATCATGATCTTCCACCGGCAGTTCTTCCACCTCCTGGATATCCCATGCCATGCCGATTGCTAGCGTATAAGGATGGGCTTCCAGCCAGCGGTCATAAAAGCCGCCACCTTGTCCGAGTCTTTCGCCGCTTGTGGTAAAGCCAACCAGCGGCATGAAGAGCACATCGGGCACAATTTCGGGCGAATCTCCGGACGGCTGGCGCAAACCCATCGGCCCATCGATGAGGTCGCTCTCCTCGTAGGGGTCGGTATGCAGGTGGAACTGCATGGGTGTCGACAATGTAGTGATTCGAGGCAGCGCAACAGGGTGCCCGGCTTCAAAGAAGAATCTGGTGTAGGAGAACGCAGGCGCCTCGCCCGTGTCTGCCCGATAGAGGCCAATCGTCGCGGTCTCCGGCACCATTTGAAGCACAGGCGCAGGTGGGCGGTTGAAGACCAGCGCGCTTACCTGCGTCGGCAATGCTGCTGCATGCTCGCGGCGTTTCTGGCGCAATTCCTTGCGCAGCGCGGCCTTTTGCGCGGCGATTGATTCGCTCAACTTGTCTACCCTCCCCGATGGTGTGTGGCGGAACCACCATGGGTCGTTTTCCGGGAAATCCTCTGACGCCTTCACGTCAGGTGGGCGCCGTGTATCCAGAGCCGCCAGGACGAACCCGTGGCCCCGGTAGGGACAGCTCCCTTGGATTGCTTATAGCCTCAGGGATATCTCAAGCGGCTCGTGCCGGGCAGTCCCGCCATTGCGCTATCTAAGAATTTGCGGCCGATGCCTCAAGCTGTGATGCAAGGCTTTCGATCCGCTCGGCCATCTTTTCCAGCGGTTCGGCGATATTGATGGCGTGCGCAGCGCTATTTGCCCCCACGTTCTGCGCCTCGTGCAGTTCGTCTGCCAGCAGCAGGGCGGCAAAAAGCAGGGTGCGTGGTTCTGACTGGCTGGCCATGTTGGGCAGCTGGGCCAATTTGCCATCGATCATGCGTGCCAGTGTCTTGATGTGGCTCTCTTCACCTTCGGCACATGCTATCGTGTAGCGACGGTTGCAGATTTCAACGGTGACATTGCTCATCGCGTCATCCTCACTGCTCCAGCGTGCGGATCAGGCTGTCCATCACCGAAAGGGCAGCGGAGGTTTCCCGCTTCAGCAACTCATGGCGCTGGAGAAGCTCGGAGTCGGGATTGGAGGCAGTCATGCCCGTTGCCGCCGCTTCTACCCTCTGTGCAGCAGCTTCGATACGGGCGAGGGCCCTGGAGATGCGTTCACCATCCATGAGCCGCAATTTATCCGAAAGACGCAATGGCGGCAAAGTCTTGGCGGGCGAACCTGTGAATAAGCCTAGGTTTCGCCTTGCAACAGCGTAGGAAGGAATATCCGCCACGCTTGACGATAGGGGCGGCGCTACCCCAAGGAGCGCGCAATCGAATCACGACTTTCGTGCATTGCAGCACCACCGGGGAGAATTCCATGAGCCAAGATGCGTCCAGCCTCCAGCAGATGGCCAATGCCATCCGGGCGCTCACCATGGATGCCGTGCAGGCCGCCAATATCGGCCATCCCGGCATGCCGATGGGCATGGCCGATGTCGCCACGGTTCTTTATTCCGATTACCTGAAGTTCGATCCTGCTGCTCCGCAATGGCCTGACCGTGACCGCTTCGTGCTGTCGGCTGGCCACGGCTCAATGCTCATCTACGCACTGCTGCACCTTACGGGTTATGAGCAGCCGACGATGGATGACATTCGCAACTTTCGCCAGCTTGGCAGCCCTTGTGCCGGCCATCCCGAGAACTTCCTGATCGACGGTGTCGAATGTACCACCGGCCCGCTAGGGCAGGGCCTGGCGATGGGCGTGGGCATGGCGATTGCCGAACGGCACCTCAACGCCAAGTTCGGTGACGACGTGATCGACCACAAGACCTGGGTGATGGCGGGTGACGGTTGCCTGATGGAAGGCATCAACCACGAAGCCACCGGCCTTGCTGGTCACCTCAAGTTGGGCAACCTCATCGTGCTGTGGGATGATAACAACGTCACCATTGATGGCACTGTCGAACTGTCCTCCAGCGAAGACGTTCTGGCTCGCTATCAGGCGACCAACTGGCATACCGTCAGCTGCGATGGGCACGACCCGGCTTCTATCCGCGCCGCGATTGACGAAGCCGTGGCAGATCCGCGCCCTTCGATCGTCGCGTGCAAGACCATCATCGGCAAGGGTGCGCCCAACAAGCAGGGCACGTCCGGCGTGCACGGTGCGCCGCTGGGTGAAGACGAAATCGCTGCTGCTCGCGTTGAGTTGGGGTGGGAATACCCGCCCTTCGCCGTGCCTAATGAGATCATGGCTGACTGGCGTGCGCTGGGCGCTCGCGGGGCACACACGCGCGCTGCTTGGAACGCGGCTCTCGAAGCCAGCGGCAAGAAAGCTGAGCTTGCAAGCCAGTTGACGAGCGTAGCGGATCTCGCTGCGCCTGCGCTGGAAGATTATATCGCTGGCCTCGCAAAGGATCCGCCCAAGGTCGCCAGCCGCAAGGCTTCGGAAATGGCGCTTGGCCCGCTGACCGAGAAGCTGCCGCAGTTGATCGGTGGCTCAGCTGACCTTACCGGCTCAAACAATACCAAGACCAAGTTCACCGATCCGCTTACTGCTGACAATTACGGTGGCCGTTACATGTATTACGGCATCCGCGAATTCGGCATGGCTGCGGCGATGAATGGCATGATGCTGCACGGAGGTATTGTTCCTTACGGCGGCACATTCCTTATCTTCAGCGACTATGCCCGCAATGCCATCCGTCTTTCCGCGCTGCAGAAAGCGGGCGTGGTCTACGTGATGACCCATGACTCGATCGGTCTTGGCGAGGATGGCCCCACTCACCAGCCGGTAGAACAGGTCATGTCGCTGCGCCTGATCCCCAATCTCAACGTCTATCGGCCGGCAGATGCCATCGAGACGGCCGAATGCTGGGCGCTGGCACTGCAGACGCCGGAAACTCCGTCGGTCATCGCGCTGTCGCGCCAGAACCTGCCCCCAGTTCGCGGCGAGGGTGACGAGAACTGGAGCGCGCTTACAAATCGCTGTGCCAAGGGTGCCTATCGCGTGAAGGATGCTGGCGCTGCTCGCAAGGTCGTACTGCTGGCAACCGGTTCGGAAGTAGCTGTCGCGATGGATACCGCCGCCGCGCTAGAAGCGCAGGGCATCGGTGCGGACGTCGTGTCCATGCCGTGTCAGGAACTCTTCAATGCGCAGGATGCTGCCTACAAGGCGGACATCGTTCCTTCAGATGCGCTGGTGGTATCGATCGAAGCTGGTGTGACGCAGGGCTGGGAGCGCTACACCGGTGTGGGTGGTCTCAACATCGGTCTGGATCGTTTCGGTGCCTCTGCGCCAGCGGCCACGCTGTTTGAATATTTCGGCTTCTCTGCTGAGAAGATCGTTCCGCAAATTCTTGAAAAACTGAACTGATTTAGGAGACAGGTCCATGGCAACGAAGGTATCGATCAACGGTTTCGGGCGTATTGGCCGTCTTGTGGCGCGCGCTATCCTGGAACGTGACGATCATGACCTTGAACTGGTGGCGATCAACGATCTGGCTGATACTAACGCCAACGCATTGCTGTTCGGCTTCGACAGCACCCATGGCCGCTTCCCCGGCTCGGTGGAAGTCGATGGCAGCAACCTCGTCGTCAACGGCAAGACCATCGCCGTTACCAGCGAACGTAATCCGGGTGACTTGCCGCACGCTGCCATGGGCGTGGACATCGTTCTGGAATGCACCGGCTTCTTCCAGAGCCACGATGCGGCCAAGCCGCACCTCGATGCAGGTGCCAAGCGGGTGCTGATTTCTGCACCGGCCACTGGTGTTTCGGCCACTGTCGTTTATGGCGTGAACCACTCCATCCTGACTGCTGACGACATTATCGTCTCCAACGCCAGCTGCACCACCAACTGCCTGTCGCCGGTGGCCAAGGTGCTGAACGAGCTTGTGGGGATTGAACGCGGCTTCATGACGACGATCCATTCCTACACCAATGACCAGCGCATGCTGGACCAGATGCACTCGGACATGCGCCGTGCTCGCGGTGGTGCACAGAACATGATCCCGACGACCACTGGCGCTGCACGTGCGGTCGGCCTGGTCCTGCCCGAACTGGCTGGTAAGCTGGATGGTTCCTCTGTCCGTGTTCCCACGCCCAACGTCAGCCTTGTGGACCTCGTGTTCCAGCCGGGCCGCGACACCACGGCAGAAGAACTCAATGCGGCGCTGAAGGCTGCAGCTGAAGGCCCGATGAAGGGCGTTCTAGACTATACCAACAAGCCGCTGGTCAGCTCTGACTTCAACCATCACCCGGCCAGCTCGACGATCGACAGCCTGGAAACCTCAGTCATGGATGGCAAGTTGGCGCGTGTTGTCAGCTGGTATGACAATGAGTGGGGCTTCTCTAACCGCATGATTGACACTGCTGGCGTGATGGCCGGTCTGATCTAAGAGCAATCAACCGTTCGTGCTGAGTTTGTCGAAGCACCGTTATTCTTCCATGCAGCACGTGGATCGATAGATAAGGCAGCCCTTCGACAGGCTCGGGGCGAACGGAGAATATTGTGGCGAATTTTAAGACACTCGATGACCTTGGCGATGTAACTGGCAAGGTTGCGCTCGTTCGGGTGGATTTGAACCTGCCCATGGCTGATGGCCGCGCTACGGACCTGACACGAGCGTTGGCTGTGAAGCCTACCATCCTCAAACTGGCAGAGAAGGGCGCCAAGGTGGTCCTGCTCGCCCACTTCGGTCGCCCCAAGGGCGAGCGTCACTCGACCATGTCGCTAAGCCTGATCCAGGGCGAAATCGAGCGCGTGATCGGCAAGGAAGTGATGTTCATCCCCGAAGTGCAGGGGCCTGTAGCAGCACAAGCCATTGGCATCCTTCGCGCAGGCGATGTTGGTATGCTGGAAAATACGCGTTTCTGGCCGGGTGAGGAGGGCAACGATCCCGAATTCGCCAAGAGCATTGCTGCAAATGGTGATTTCTACGTCAATGACGCGTTCTCCGCAGCACACCGTGCCCATGCCACAACTGAAGGCCTCGCGCACCTGCTGCCTGCCTATGCAGGGCGCGCTATGGAGAAGGAGCTCACTGCGCTGGATGCGGCTCTCGGCAATCCGGAAACGCCGGTTGCTGCCGTGGTTGGCGGGGCGAAGGTCTCGACCAAGCTTGCAGTGCTGCAGAACTTGGTCAGCAAGGTGCAGCACCTCATCATCGGCGGCGGCATGGCCAACACCTTCCTCGCTGCACGCGGGGTTAATGTTGGCAAGTCGCTTTGCGAACATGACCTGACAGGCACTGCTGAAAAGATCATGGATGCGGCAGACGCTGCCGGTTGCACCGTGCATCTTCCGTATGACGTCGTCGCGGCGAAGGAATTCGCTGCCAATCCGCCCAGCCTGCGTATCTGCAACGTGCACGAAGTGGCCGAAGACGAGATGATCCTCGACGTCGGCCCGCAAGCTGTGGAGGCATTAGGCGATGTGCTCAAGACCTGCCGCACACTTGTATGGAATGGTCCGATGGGGGCGTTCGAAACCTCGCCTTTCGATGCTGCAACGGTTGCTCTTGCCAAGACGGCTGCGGCACTGACGGTGGAAGGTTCGCTGGTTTCCATGGCTGGCGGAGGCGATACCGTGGCCGCGCTGGCCCACGCTGGCGTGACTGACGATATGACCTATATCTCCACCGCTGGCGGTGCGTTCCTTGAATGGATGGAAGGCAAGAAACTGCCCGGCGTAGCCGCGCTTTCGGCCTGATCCGATGTCGGACTGTCAGCTCTACCTGATTTCTCCGCTTGAGGTGGGCGGCGATTTTCCGGAGAGGTTGGCGCGTGCGCTGGATGCAGGCCCTGTTGCGGCCTTCCAGTTTCGCGTGAAGGGGAAGAGCCAGCACGAGGCGGCTCGCCTTGCGGAGCCGTTGCAGGTGATTTGCGCTGAGCGGGAAGTCGCTTTTATTGTCAATGACGATGTTGCATTGGCCAGACGGCTGAAAGCCGATGGTGTGCACCTGGGGCAAGGTGACGGGAGCCCACGCGAAGCGCGCGAGGAACTTGGGCACGATGTGCAGATCGGCGTGACTTGCCATGATAGTCGCCATCTCGCCATGGAAGCAGGTGATGCCGGGGCAGACTATGTCGCGTTTGGAGCATTCTTTCCGTCCGGAACCAAGGAGACCAAACACCATGCCGAGCTCGAACTTCTCGAATTCTGGCAAGGCCTGTTTGAAATTCCCTGCGTTGCCATCGGCGGGATCACGCCCGAAAATTGCACTCCGTTGATTGAGGCGGGAGCAGACTTCCTCGCCGTATCAGGCGCGGTGTGGAATGGGGATGAGGCCGCGGCTGTTAAAGCCTTTGCTGAAAAGCTGGCCGGCTGATCAGCGCTCGCGCCGCACACAGCGCAAGCGGCCCGGCTCTCCATTCTCAATCTTGCGCAGAAAGCCATTGGAAATAAATGCATATTTGTCGCCATTGCGTGGGCCGCTGGTCATGGTGACGACGTTGCCGCGGCGCAGGTAGGTGCCGCTGCCTTCCGGCGCAACGTAGCGTGATGCGCTGGCGATCTGGAAGCTTTCGGCAGGCTGTTCCACTCCCACTTCGTTGCCCGCAGTGCCCGGCAGTTCGCAGACATACCAGCCGCGCTCGATCGTGCCGATCTGGCCTTGCGCAGTTGTGGGCGATGCCGAAGCGGCTGCGAGAAGTGCGGAAAGGAGGGCAATCCTGTTCATGCCCCCCCCTTAACGCCTAGCCGCTTGCAAGGCCATGAACGATTGTCATGCGATTGTGAACTTGCTCAAAGCGCGGCTTGGGGCTAGGGCGCGCTACTTCTGAAATCCGAACATTCCCAACAAGGCGAGAAGCCCCATGAAGATCAGCGGCGTAGACATCCGTCCCGGCAACATCATCGAGTATGAAGGCGGCATCTGGAAGGTTGCCAAGATCCAGCACACCCAGCCGGGTAAGGGCGGAGCCTACATGCAGGTGGAAATGAAGAACCTGCAGGATGGCCGCAAGACCAACGTTCGCTTCCGCAGTGCGGATACCGTGGAAAAGGTGCGCCTCGATACCAAGGACTATCAGTTCCTCTACGAAGATGGCGAGATGCTGGTGTTCATGGACACGGATACCTACGAGCAAATCACGTTGCCGAGCGACCTGCTGGGTGATGCACGACCGTTCCTGCAGGATGGCATGCAGGTCTCGCTTGAACTGTGGGAGGAAAAGCCCATCTCGGTCCAGCTGCCGCAGCAGATCGAAGCGTTGATCGTTGAAGCTGATGCGGTGGTGAAGGGGCAGACGGCCTCTTCCAGCTACAAGCCCGCCGTGCTCGACAATGGCGTGCGCATCATGGTGCCGCCTCATATCGAAAGCGGAACGCGGATTGTAGTCGATGTCTACGAACAGGCTTATGTCGGGAAGGCAAGCTAACATGAAGAAGCTGGCATTGGCCGGTGCGGCGCTTTTGATGGGCGCTAGCCCTGTGCATGCGCAGGAACAGCAGGTTGAGCTGTCTCAGGCAGATCAGGATCGCGTCGTGCGCGACTTGCAGGTTCTGATCGGAGGCCTCCAGTCCGAGAACATCGAGGACGAGGCAAAGGCTGTCCTGATCAGTTGTCTCTACGAAAACTCGCTCAAGACGATTTCGGAGCAGATGGCCATCGCGCTTGGTAACAACCCGCAGATCGACCAGACAAACGGCTCGCAATTGCTTATGGTGATGCTGGCTATCTGTGGGTACCAGCCGGCACAGTCACAGGCTGCCGCGCCCGCAGCTGCTTCGGCTGCTGAAGAAACGATCCAGAGAAACTGATACCGCGATGGCTGCAATTTCCGGTTTGATCCGCGTGATGGAAAAGGCTGCCCGCAAGGCAGGTGGCCGTCTGCGCCGCGACTTTGGCGAGGTGGAGCACCTGCAGGTGAGCCGCAAGGGGCCGTCCGACTTCGTCTCCAAGGCTGACGAGGCTGCCGAGCGCGTGTTGTGGGATGAACTGCGCGCAGCGCGCCCGGATTGGGGATTCAAGCTGGAAGAAGGCGGCGATATCGAAGGTGATCCTGACAAGCCGCGCTTCATCATCGACCCGCTCGATGGCACCAGCAATTTCCTCCACGGTATTCCGCATTTCGCGATCTCGATTGCCGTGCAGGAGCCCAAGTTGGGCGGCGGTGGCTGGGGTGATGTTGTCGCTGGCTTGATTTACCAGCCGATTACCGACCAGACTTTTTGGGCCGAGAAGTCACGTGGTGCATGGCTGCATGATGCTCGCCTGCGCGTTTCCGGTCGCCGCCAGTTGTCGGAAGCACTGATCGCAACCGGCATGCCTTTCCAGGGGCACGGCAACTTTGCCGAGTGGTCCAGGATCTACTCCAAGCTAGGCCCGCAGATCGCCGGCGTTCGCCGTTTTGGCGCTGCATCACTTGATCTTGCATGGGTTGCTGCTGGCCGCTTCGACGGTTTCTGGGAAAGCGACCTTTCGGAATGGGATACGGCGGCAGGTTGCCTTCTCGTGCGTGAGGCCGGTGGCTTCGTGACGGACTATCGCGGGCGTTCGCAGGCGATCTGTGCAGAGCAGGTCATTGCCGGCAATGACCCACTCCATTCGCGCCTTCACAAAGCGATTGCAGAAGCTTTGAAGGCCTGATTTATAGAGCATCTTCTTGAACCTGCGCCAATGCACCGCTAATCGCATTGGCATGACGCAGGCCTCCGTGGCGGAATTGGTAGACGCGCTCGACTCAAAATCGAGTTTCTTCGGAAGTGCCGGTTCGAGTCCGGCCGGAGGTACCACCCTGGTCAAGCAGATTGAGGGTGCAGCAGGATGATCGAGGTTCCGTCATATCACGCCATGGCGGCCATGCTGCTGACGGTGATGGTGTTTGTGGCTTTTGTCCGCGGACGCATGTCGACGGAGATCGTCTCGCTGCTGACCATCGCAATTATCGCGGTGGGGCTCTATTTCTATCCCTTGCCGCATACTACGCGAACCGACGGGCTGGCGCTCGCTTTCGGGGGCTTCGGGCATTACGCGCTCATCACCATTTGCGCGCTAATGATCATGGGGCGCGGTCTCGTTGTTACCGGGGCATTGGAGCCTGCAGCAAGGGTCCTCGAACGCATCTATCGTTTCAACCTGCAAGTCGGCTTGCTGGTCTCGTTGGTGCTGGCGATGCTGCTATCGATGATCGTCAATGACACGCCGGTGCTTGTTTTGTTGCTGCCGATCTTCGTGGCTCTGGCACAGCGTGGGGCGATGCCCGCTTCTCGGACGCTGATCCCGCTCAACGCTGCGGTGTTGATCGGCGGCATGGCGACGACCATTGGCACCTCTACCAACTTGCTGGTGGTTTCGATCGCCAGCGATCTTGGTATGCCGCAGATGTCGGTGTTCCATTATACACCGCTGGTGCTTATCGCTGCGCTGGTTGCACTGCCATACCTGTGGCTAGTCATGCCGCGTCTGTTGCCTGACAACAGTCCGGATCAGGTCATGGCTGTCCGCCGCTTCTATACCCGCATGCGGATACCGCCTGACAGTGAACTTGTCGGAAAGCACTTTGACCAGGTGATGGAAAACCTGCCCAAGGATTTCAGGTTCGAGGAACGCCCCGACGGAGTTTTCGAGGCGGGCCAGCGCTTGCTGATTTCGGGCACGCACGATGCGCTGGAGGATGCCAATCGTATCCTCAAAGGGCAGGTTGCGCCGGGCTGGGTAATGGACCGGATCCGTCGCCATTCAGACAATTTCCGCGAGGACATCCAGGTCGTGGAAATGGTGGTGACTGCGGATTCGCGTATCCTCAACCGGACGCTTGCGACTTCAGGTATCGCAGACAATTACAGCGTCGCTGTACTCGGTATCCACCGGCCGGAACGGCTGATCAGCAACCAGCCGATAGATCATACTGACGAGATACGCCTTGCTGAAGGCGATGTGCTGCTGGTTATGGGGCTGCCTGACGGGCTGCGGGAATTCGCATCGGGCGACAGCTTGCTTCAACTGGAGGGAGCTAAGGATATGCCGCGCCGGTCCAAGGCACTTCTTGCGGCTGCGATCATGTTCGGTTCGGTATTCACTGCCTCTGTCGGCTTGTTCCCCATCGCGATCGCGGCGCTTGGCGGCGCTATCCTGATGTTCCTGACGGGCTGCGTGAAGTTTGACCGGGTGGGCAGGGCGCTATCCGCCAAGGTTATCGTGCTGGTGGCGGCCAGCATCGCGATTGGCCGCATCATCCTCGATAGCGGCGCAGCCGAATGGCTCGGCGAATTGATGTCACTTGGCTTGCAGTTCCTGCCGCCAGCAGGCGTCCTCGCGGCCATCATGTTGTTCGTTACGGTGCTGACCAATTTTGCGTCGAACGCCACCGCAGCCACGGTGGGTACGCCGATTGCATTCAACATCGCATCCGCGCTTGGCGTTCCCGAAGAGCCGCTGATCCTTGCTGTGCTGTTCGGTTGCAACCTGTGCTATGCCACACCCATCGCATATCAGACCAACATGCTAATCATGGCAGAAGGAAATTACCGTTTTGCCGATTACCTGCGCACTGGCGTCCCGCTGGTTTTGCTGATGGTCACCACATTGAGTATCCTTCTGGTCGTCTCCTACGGTATGTAGGCTGGACAGCCTGACTTTCTGGTTATGAGCTCAATTGTAGCGATGGCCGCTCCGGCGCTTTGAAGCCGCTTCCATAACTGCGATGGCCTGGGTGCGCTCGCTTTCGTTCTCGATTACGTCCTCGCGGATGGCTTCGAGCAAACGATCAAGTTCCTCCTCGCTCAGCTTTCCAAGGTAGGACGCTGTGAAGCCGGCATTTTCAGACCGACGCGCAGGCGCGATAACGGAAGTGAAGCGGCCGCCCTGGGGGCCACTTGGGCGACCGTAGGGCGGATCGTATTCCTGGCTGCCGAAGCCGCCGCCGCCGCCTGCGCCGTCACGCCAGCTGATTTGGGCTCGGCCATATGCAGGTCCGGTGTCGTTTGCCTCGCTGCCTTCGTCGTCTTGCTTGGCCGCGAATGCGCTTTCCATGGTCGCGCCTTGGGTCCCGCCAGCCTGCTGTTCCTGGTAGAGCTGCTTGTTCAGACCTTACGCAAAAAGTGCCAGCACAACGGTCAATGCCACGGTAACTACCGCGAAGTGGCGGTACATCTTGGCCGGTACAGGGAGGTATTGCATCTTTGCCATGAGCTCGCGCAGAACCCGCAGGAACCTGCGGCGGCGGTTTTGCTCGGGCGGATGCAGCGCGATGCGGGCAACCCGGCATGGGCGGCCGCCCTGTTGCGCTATGCCGGAAGCAATGGCGCAGGCAAGGCAGACCCGGTGTTGCATGCCGAGCTGGCGGAACTGGAATCTTTCATCGGCTTGCCCAGAGAGGCACAGGCCAGCGTTCGCCTTGCACATGGCTTGCAGCGCAGTAACCGGCGTGTCGCCAGTATCTTTGCTCGCGTGATTGATATTGCGGCCGCAACAACGAGGCCGCGCAAGCGCTGGCGGCAAAGGCGAGCGGCAGCGGGACCAGCCAACTGGCTATGCGCTGATCGGGCAAAGCTGGACAGCGGGCGCGGCAATCGGCACTGGGCAGCTTATGGCCCTATCGCGCATCATGCTCGCCTTTGACCCGCTTGTGCGTTTGCTGCTGGTCGCGATCGTGCTTGCATCCTTCCTGCCTGTGACGGGGGAGGGGCGTGTAATCGCCCGTACGGTTTCCGATGGCGGCATCTTCCTGCTGTTCCTTCTCAACGGTTTGCGTCTTCCAAGGGCAGATGTGTTCGCCGGCATGCGCAATTGGCGTTTCCTGCTGCCGCTGGCGCTCTGGTGTTTTATTGGCATGGGGGCGGCGGGCTGGCTGTTGTGGCGTGTTGCCGGGCAATTCCTTCCAGAACACATCGCGCTGGGGCTGTTGTTTCTCGGTATCCTGCCCTCGACGGTGCAATCGGCAACTGCCTATTCCTCGCTCGCAGGCGGCAATGTCGCGGCATCGGTCGTGGCGGCGGCGGTTATCAATGTTACAGGCGTGTTCGTCACCGCGCCGCTGCTCGCCTTGCTGGCCGGCACGGCTGCAGTGGAACTGGAAATGGGCGGTCTCCAACGGATCGCTACCATACTGCTCCTGCCCTTCCTGTTTGGGCAGATACTTCAAACCTGGATGGGTGACTGGGTTCGGGAGAAGCGCAGCCTGATTGGCTGGGCAGACAAGCTGTGCATCGCAACGGCGGTTTATGTCGCCTTTTCAGGTGCTGTCGAGCAAGGTCTTTGGGCTTTTGTCGGGCCTGACTTGTGGGCAGTGCTGCTGGGGCTTGTTGCCTTGTTCCTACTCGTCGGATTTGGCGGCAGCTGGATGCTGGCGGGGGCTATCGGGCTGGGCCGGGAAGAGCGGATTTCCTTCCTTTTCGCCGGCGCGCAAAAAAGTATCGCGATTGGCGCGCCACTGGCAGCGGTCCTGTTTTCGCCAGCTATCGCCGGCCTGTTGCTGTTACCGGTGCTCGTCTACCACCTGCTGCAACTGGTGCTGTCAGCACCGATTGCCCGCAAGCTCAACCGGCTGCCGGCGTAGTCTCGTCCTTCCCGCCATGCTTGTTTTTGTGGCGGATCGACCACCACAGCGACAGGCCGATCAAGGCAGCACCGATCAGGCCGGTGATGGTTTCCGGGATATGGAATTTGGCGGAAAACAGCATGATGCCGCCGAGCGCGATAATTGCCCAGAAGGCCCCGTGTTCGAGGAACTCGTACTGCGCAAGCGTACCCTTTTTTACGAGGTGGATGGTCATCGAACGCACGAAGAAGGCGCCGATAGACAAGCCTAGTGCGATCACGATCATGTTGTTCGACAAGGCGAAGGCACCGATCACGCCATCGAAGCTGAAGCTTGCATCGAGCACGTTCAAATAGAGAAAACCGCCAAGGCCCGAGCGAACGGTCGCGCCGGACAGGCGGCGTATCTCGTCATGATATTCGAGCCATTTGCTCACGCCTTCCACGGCAATGAAGGTGACGATGCCGAGCATGCCTGCGATGAGGAAGGTCAGCGCTTCGGCGTCTGACAGCATCAGCGAGATGAAGAACATCGTCAGCAGCAGGATGCCGACCTCGATGGCGGGCACGCGGGCAAAACCGGAAAGCCATTCTTCAAGTGTGCGGATCCAGTGCACTTCTTTGTCCATGTCAAAGAAGAAGCGCGAGCCGACCAGCGCGAGGAAAGCGCCGCCGAAACCGGCAATGCCGATGTGGGCGGAACTGACGATCCGCTCGTATTCCTCGGGATTGTTGAGCGAGAGGCTCACCGCCTCGATGGGGCCGATCTGCGCAGCGATGGCAACAATCGCCAGTGGGAAGACTACACGCATGCCGAACACGGCAAAGGCGATGCCCCAGGTGAGGAAGCGCCGTTGCCAGATGTCGTCCATTTCCTTCAAGACCGAGGCGTTCACCACCGCGTTGTCAAAGCTGAGCGATATTTCCAGCACTGACAGGACAAGGATGATCCACAAGAGGCTGGCAGTACCGGCAATTGTGCCGGTGCTCGCCCAGCCGTACCAAGCGCCCAGGGCAAGGCAGACGGCAGTGAAGATCAGCGAACCGCGATAGAACTGGATCAAGGTAAATTCCGTTAGTCTGTAGTCACTTGTGCGGTGACCTTGAGATTATTTGAGTGATTACTTGGGTTGGTAGAGCTGCTCGTCACTCGGGAAGGTACGCGCGCGAACCTCGGTTGCGTAGGTTTCCGCAGCCTTGGCTATGTTCTCTGCTAGATTGTCGTAACGCTTCACGAAACGCGGCACGCGCTCGAACATGCCGAGCATGTCGTCAATTACCAGCACCTGGCCGTCACACTGGGCCGATGCACCGATGCCGATGGTGGGGCAGTCGACCGCATTGGTCGCAGCGATGGCAATGGGTTCGAGCACGCCTTCGACTACAATGGCAAAGGCGCCCGCAACACACAGGGCCTTGGCATCACCCACGATCTTGTCCGCTTCGGCATCACTGCGCCCTCGCGCCTTGTAACCGCCAAGCAGGTTCACGGCTTGTGGGGTAAGGCCGACGTGGCCAACCACCGGAATTCCGCGCTTTACGAGGAATTCGACCGTTTCGGCCATCACTTCGCCACCTTCCAGCTTCACAGCGGCGGCATTGCTCTGCTTGAGCAGGTAACTGGCGCTTTCGAAGGCTTGCTGCGGCGAAGCCTCGTAGGAGCCGAAAGGCATGTCGACTACCACCACCGAGTGATAGGACCCGCGCACCACGGCAGCAGCATGGTTCGCCATCATCTCCAGCGTTACAGGGATGGTGGAGGGCAGGCCGTAGATCACCTGGCCTAGCGAATCCCCCACGAGCAACATGTCGCAGTGCGCATCGAGCAGCTGGGCTTGCCGTGAAGTGTAGGCAGTCAGCATCACGATGGGCTCTGCTGTCACGCCATCCTGCTTGCGATCACGGATAGCGGGCACTGTTAGACGCCGCATCGGCGCGGGCGTGGGATTGGCACGAGAGGTGGATGTGTCAAGGTTGAAGGTCGTGGACATATGCGCCTTCTAGCAGAGCTTGCCCTCGACGCGAGGGGCTTTTCCATGCATCACATGCGCTTTCGGTGCGCGTGCGGGACGGGAGCAGCAATCCATGGCACTATCGGGTTCGAGCACTGGCGGAGATGGTTGGTCGTCGCGCACAGCGTTTGTGCTGGCGGCGATCGGCTCAGCAGTGGGGCTGGGCAACCTTGTGCGCTTTCCAGCGGAGGCTGGTGCCAACGGCGGCGGCGCGTTCGTCCTGTTCTACATCTTCTGCGTTATTCTGATCGGCTTGCCGGTGCTGCTCGCCGAAACGCTTATTGGTCGCCATGGCCAGTCCTCCGCACCGGAGAGCTTTCGCAAGGTGGCCGAGCAATCGGGCGCATCCCCCAAATGGGAATGGGTCGCGGGCCTTGGTGTGCTCGCGGCGTTCCTCGTGCTCGGGTTCTACTGCGTTATCGGAGGCTGGGTGCTCGATTACATCTGGTTGTTCTTGCATGACCTGTTCTCCACGGGCGTGACCGGCACGGCGTTTCAGGGAGTTCCGGCCGAAGAGGTGGCGGGCTTCTTCCCTGCCATGATCGGCAATGGCTCGCTGACGGTGATCTGCGATATCCTGTTCCTTCTGGTGACCTTCGCTTTCGTGGTGCGCGGTGTCTCGGGTGGGATCGAGAAGGCAGCGGTGTGGTTGATGCCGACCTTTTTTGCCCTGCTTGTCGGGATTACGATTTATGGCGCAATCAGTGGGGCTTTCGACGAGGCGTTGGCATATCTATTCACCTTCGAAGCGGAGAAGCTGACTGGCCCGGTAATGCTGGCAGCGGTAGGCCAGGCGTTCTTCTCCCTGTCACTGGGTGTGGCCGGCATGGTCACTTACGGCGCTTATGTCGGGCGCAATGTGAACCTTGCGGGCACTTCTGCCATGATCGGCGCGGCTGACACGTCGGTGGCCCTGATCGCAGGCATCTGCATCTTCCCAATCGTGTTTGCTGCGGGCCTTGAGCCCAATGGCGGACTGGGGCTGATGTTCCAGACCTTGCCGCACGCCTTTCAGGAAATGCCGGGCGGATCGCTGATCGGGCTCGCCTTCTTTGTGATGGTCGGCTTCGCCGCGCTCACTAGCTCGATTGCCCTGATGGAGGTGCCTACGGCCTGGCTGATCGACAAGTTCAAGCTGGCGCGTGCGCCCGCCGCTGTCCTGGTGCTGGTGGGGGGCGGGGTGCTGGGCGCACTTTCCGCCCTTTCGACTGGTCCGATGAGTGATTTTCACCCGCTCGGCTTTATTCCGATGTTCGAAGGCATGGGCGTGCTCGATACGCTGGATACCCTTACCGGCAAGCTGCTGATGCCGATCGGCGCGATCCTGACGGCTGTCTTCATTGGCTGGATTGCGGACCAGCGCCTTGTCGATAGCGAGAACGGGCTGCCAGAGAGCCTGCACCGGTTCTTCCTGTTCCTTGTTCGCTTTGCCTGTCCGCTGGTGCTGATCGCGATTCTGGTGGTGGGCATTTTCCCTGATCTGCTGGGCTGAAACGGCAGGGGCATTGCCAAGCTTGCTTGAGGGGAACATAAGAGGAACATTGGAGTTGATTCGATGGACCTGTCCGTTTTTCCAAAGGCTGCCCAGCTTGCCTCGCTGGGGCAGCAGACACCGCGCTGGCAGCCAGGCTTTTCCCGGGCGAAGGCGTGTGACCGGCATAATGAGGTATTCGCTTCGGCAGACGAGGCGACCGGCGCGGCCTGCGCTCTCGCGCTGGCGCTGGATGGGATGCGCAACACCGCGGCTGAAAAGCTGGAAGAAAAGAGCGTGCTGTGGGTGCAGGATGCCGGTTCCCGCCGTAAGACCGGGGTTCCCTATCGCCCTGGCTTGCCGCGCGAACTGCGCCACCGGGTGATCCATGTCGCCGCGCAACGGGTCGAGGATGCGCTGTTTGCGCTGGAAGAAGGGATGCGCTGCCAGGACCTTGCCTGCGTGATCGGCGAGGTGGCAGGCAACCCGCAAACGCTGCACCTTACCGCCTCGCGTCGCCTCAGCCTGGCAGCGGAGAAATACGGCGTACCCTTGTTTCTCATCCGCCATGATGCGCTGCGCGATACCAGCTCTGCCCGTATGCGCTGGCAGGTGCGCTCGGCGCCATCCCTGCAACCGCGCTGGAACACGGCGGCACCCGGCCAGCCGCGCTGGCATGCCGAACTGTTCCGTGCCCGTAACCATGCCCCCGGAGAATGGATCTTGCGCGATGACGGGTCGTTACTCGTCGCCGAGCGGCCGGGCGCCAGGACTGTCTCCGCCCAAGGCGAGGGGCAGGCCGCCACGCCGGATCATGGCGATCTGGCTGGTGCAGCTGGCGCTGGATCGCTGGCGGCACGCTGAAGAATGCCAACGGGGCGAGGGCGCGGATAGCGCACCGCTCGCCCTGATTACCGAAACTGCACATGGCCCGCGCGTGGATGCTGCCAATGATGCCGGGCGCGAGGCTGGTGCACAAGCGGGCATGATGCTGGCGGATGCGCGCACCTTGTGTCCTCAGCTGAAAGTGGCGCCCAGTGACCCGGCGGGCGATCTTGCCTTCCTGGAAAGGCTGGCATTGTGGGCGCAGCGCTGGGGGCCGTGGTCTGCCATTGATGCGCCTGATGGTTTGCTGGTGGACGTGACCGCGGTGGCGCACCTGTTTGGCGGGGAAGAGAGGTTGCTGGAGGATTTGCACGCTCGCTTTGCCGCGCAAGGCCTCTGTGTTCGCGCGGCCATCGCTCCCACAGCAGGGGCTGCATGGGCCTTGTCTCGCTATGCTCCTGACGGCAGCATCCTTGCGCCTGATGACGATGGCGCCGCGCGTCTTGCGCCTCTGCCAGTTGCGGCATTGCGGTTGGATGGCGATGTGCTGCTGGTTCTGCGTCGCCTCGGCCTCAGGCAATTGGGGGACATGGAGCAATTGGGCCGCGATGCTGTGCAGCGCCGTTTCCGCAGTCGCCGCTCGCCTTCAGCCAACCCACTGGTGCGGATGGACCAGCTGCTTGGCCGCGTGCCGGAGCCCTTGCTGCCCGTCATTGCGGTAGAGCCTGCGCTCGTCCAGCGCCGCCTGATGGAGCCAATCCGCCATCGCAGCCTGCTTGATCGGGTTCTGGAGGATTTGACAGATGATATGGCGCGCGAGCTTGAAGGGCGGGGCGAGGGCGCACGCAGGCTGGAGCTAGGCATGTGGCGCGTGGATGGCGAAGTGGTGGTGCGCCGCCTGGAAATGGCGGCCTCCACCCGCGATGCCGCGCATATCTGCCGCTTGTTTGCCGCCCGGCTTGACGATGTCGACGCAGGTTTCGGGATCGAGATGCTCCGCCTGCACGCCTCATGGTCCGAACCCTTGGCGCTGGCACAGGTCGAACTCGATGCAGCGGCAGAGGAGCACGGCACCTCGCTTGCCGCCTGTATCGACAGGCTGACGGTGCGGCTGGGCGCGAAGGCCGTGCGCCGTCCAGTACCGCGTGCCAGCCATGTGCCGGAGCGGGCGCAAGGCTGGCAGCCCCCGCTGGAGCCAGAACAAACCTCGCAAAACTTGTTCGATTTCCATGACAGGCCTTTGAAAATACTAGAAAGGCCCGAACAGATCGCGGTGCTCTATGCCAGCCCCGATGGCTATCCCCGCCGCTTCCGCTGGCGCGGTGATGTGCATGAGGTGGTGCGGGTGGAAGGGCCGGAACGCATCGCACCAGAATGGTGGCGCGAGAAAGGCTCTTCCCGTTTGCGAGATTATTACCGCATCGAGGACGGGGCGGGGCGCCGCTACTGGATATATCGCGCGGGGCTAGCGGATGACGGGCGCGGCGGCATGCCGGACTGGTTCTTGCAAGGCATGTTCGGCTGAGCTTTTGGGCTGTTTGCAGCGGGTGCGATGGAACATATGGAACACGGTCTTGTTCCAGAAAATACCTGACCTGCGAACCATCGGAAATACTAGGCCGCGTGGACAAATTTCCCGCGGTCACGGCCAGACGAGCAAAGCCCATTACAAGAAGCGAGGACGCAGGGCATGCCGGGAATATTCGAGGACGAGCGACGCGGGAATGGGCTTTGCTAGCCTGGCCCCGCAGGAGTTCGGTCCCGATCCACCCTTGCAGCGTTGCGCACGCTTGAAAGTGCGATGCACTTCCTGCGCGCACGCGCCTCGCCAGAACGAACCAGTACTCGAACCGTGATCCGCGGAGAATTTGTCTACGCGGCCTAGGGAATCAACGTGCGAAAGAGCGCGCGAAGGTCTGCCGGAAAGGTCGCTCTGTAGGAAAGTTCTGGCCGAATCCCATCCTTGAACATATAAAGAACAAATGTGCTGGAAATCGATCGTCGCCAGGCTTGCTATTCTTGCAGATGCGGGCAGGTATGATGCCTCCTGCACCTCGTTCGGCATGGCGAAGAAGACTCTGCCCAAGGCGAAGCCCATCCCCTCGCTGGAGCAGGCGCGCCTTGCCGAATTGGCTGAGGGTTGAGGTGCCATGCCTGATGCCCCTCTTGCCCCGGAAAAACGCCGGATTTCGCTTGACCTGCAGCTGATCGAGCCACCGCCACCCGCGCCTTTTGTGGAGCTGGGGGTGGCGAGTTGTTTTTCCTTTCTGCGCGGCGCATCCGATGCGGTGGACCTTGTGATGCGCGCGCGAGAGCTTGGCTATGACGCGCTGGGAATTGCCGATGCCAATTCCATGGCTGGCGTGGTACGCGTGCATACAGCGGCGAAGGACCTGCGCCTGCGCCCTGTGATCGGCTGCCGGATCGAAGTGGTGGAAGGCCTCGCTTTCCTCGCCTTTCCCACGGATCGCGCCGCCTATGGCCGCTTGTGCGCGCTGATTTCTGCTGGTCGCATGTCCACGCTCGATGGCGAATGGCAGGGGAAGGGCCAGTGCGATATCTCGCTGCCTATGCTGGCGGAATATGCTGAGGGCATCCAGCTGGTCCTGATCCCGCCTCCAGACCTTGCCGCAAGCCACATCGTACCTGCCTGGGCGAGCAATGTGGTGACGTTGGGCGGTGACAGTTTCGAGGAGCTGGTGACAGGAACGCTGCCTGATATCCTGCCGCACCTTGCCGCCGGATTGCCTTCCATGCGCCACGTCGCGGCAACTTACCTCTATCGCGGGGACGATGTCGCGCGGATCAGCCGGCTCGATGCGCTGGCGCGGGTGAACGGCCTGTCGATCCTCGCCACCAACGATGTGCTCTACCACGCGCCCGAACGCCGTCCACTGCAGGACGTGATGACCGCGATCCGCCACAAGAGTACGGTGGCGGCAGCCGGACACTTGCTGCTTGCCAATGCCGAGCGGCACCTGAAAAGCCCCGGGGAGATGATGAGGCTGTTTGAACCATGGCCGCACGCGATCACCGCTGCACGCATGGTGGCGGATAGCTGCAATTTCAGTCTCGACGAGCTGCGCTACGAATATCCTGAGGAGATGTATCCGGACGGCGCCACACCGCAGGAATATCTCGAACAGCAGACATGGGCAGGCGCGCAATGGCGCTATTCCGCAGGCGTACCAGAAAGCGTGCGCGAGGTGCTGCAGCGCGAACTGGCGCTGATCGGCAAGCTGGAACTGGCGCGCTACTTTCTCACCATCAAGGAAATCGTCGATTTCGCGCGCGGGCAGGATCCGCCGATCCTGTGCCAGGGGCGTGGGTCAGCGGCCAATTCCGCTGTCTGCTACGTGCTCGGCATCACCAACGTCGATCCGGCCAAGCACGCTCTGCTGTTTGACCGCTTCATCTCCGAGGAGCGCAAGGAGCCTCCTGATATTGACGTCGATTTCGAACATGAGCGGCGCGAGGAGGTGATCCAGCATATCTACAGCAAATACGGTCGCCACCGCGCAGGGCTATGCGCCACGGTGATCCACTACCGCCCGCGCATGGCAATCCGCGAGGTGGGCAAGGTGATGGGCTTGTCAGAGGACGTGACCAGCGCGCTTGCCCGCACGGTGTGGGGCAGCATGGGCAAGGAGGTTGCAGCAAAACACGCCGAGGAAATCGGCATGGACCTGTCTGATCCGCATTTGCGCCGCGTCCTGAAGCTGACCAAGCAGATGATTGGCATGCCGCGCCACCTTTCACAGCATGTCGGCGGCTTCATCCTCACCGAAGGGCCGCTGGTGGAGACGGTGCCCATCGGCAATGGCGCGATGGCGGATCGTAGCTTCATCGAATGGGACAAGGATGACATCGATGCGCTGGGTATCCTGAAAGTGGATGTGCTGGCGCTGGGCATGCTCACCTGCATCCGCAAATGCCTCGATCTGCTGCAAGACCACCATGGCCGCAGCCTGACGCTGGCGACGGTCCCGCGCGAGGATCCGGAAACTTACGCCATGCTGCGCAAGGGGGATTCGCTTGGCGTATTCCAGGTGGAAAGCCGCGCGCAGATGAACATGCTGCCGCGCCTGCGCCCGCGCGAGTTCTATGACCTGGTGATCCAGGTGGCGATCGTGCGGCCCGGGCCGATCCAGGGCGATATGGTCCATCCCTACCTGAAACGGCGAAGGGGGGAGGAACAGGTCGTGATCCCTGCGCCGGGCGCGCAGCATGGCCCGCCGGATGAACTATCAAGCATCCTTGCCCGCACGCTGGGTGTGCCGATCTTCCAGGAACAGGCAATGAAGATCGCGCTTGATGCCGCGAAGTTCTCAGGGGCGGAGGCGGATCGCTTGCGCAAGGCGATGGCCACTTTTCGCAGCCGGGGCATGGTGCATGAGTTGGAAGAGATGATGGTCGGCCGGATGGTGGCGCGCGGTTATGATCCCGGTTTTGCCGAACGCTGCTTCAACCAGATTAAGGGCTTTGGCGAATATGGCTTTCCTGAAAGCCACGCCGCCAGTTTTGCTCATCTCGTCTATGTCTCCAGCTGGCTGAAGTGCCATTTTCCGGCGGCTTTCGCCTGCGCGCTGCTCAATTCGCAGCCGATGGGCTTTTATGCCCCGGCGCAGATCGTGCGCGATGCGAGGGAGCATGGGGTTGCGGTGCTGCCGGCGGACGTGAACCACTCGCAATGGGATTGCACGCTGGAGCGGGGAGGCGCGGCCTTGCGCCTGGGCCTCAGGCAGGTGGACGGCTTGCCCGAACATGTCGCGGCACAGCTGGTGGCAGCACGGGCAGAGGAAGGGCCGTACCGCGATGTCGAGCAATTGCGCGAACGGGCGCGGATTTCGCCTGCCTATGTGGAGCGGCTTGCCAGTGCTGATTGTTTCACCTCCATGCAGCTATCGCGAAGGCAGGCGCTGTGGGATGCCCGCAGTCTGGTGGCAGGGCCGGACCTGCCCTTGTTCGCCCATGCCCATGCCCGCGCGGAAGGGGCGGAAAAGGGCAGGGCGGTGCTGCCCCGAATGCCCTTGTCGGAAGAAGTGGTGGCCGATTACCAGACCACGCGCCTTTCACTGAAGGCGCACCCCATGGCTTTCCTGCGTGCCTCGCTGGGGCAGCGCGGCTTTGTGCGCGCCAGCGATCTGCGTGACCGTAAGACGCGCAGCATGGTGCAGGTGGCTGGTGTGGTGTTGATCCGCCAGCGCCCGGGAAGCGCCAAGGGCGTGTGCTTCATCACGCTGGAGGATGAGACTGGCGTGATCAACCTTGTTGTCTGGCCAGACCTTAAGGAGAAGCAGCGCCGCGTGGTGATGGGATCGCGGCTGATGGAAGTGCGCGGCCGCGTGGAATATGATGACGAGGTGATCCACGTCATCGCCCACCATCTGGCTGACGCGACGGATGAACTGCATCGCTTGTCTGACGATCTGCTGCAGGCACCCGTGGTAAGGGCAGACCATGTCACCAGCCCGACCGGCAAGTATGGGCCTTCGATACGCAGCCATCCGCGCAACCACCGCGTTATTCCCAAATCACGCGATTTTCACTGATGCGTATTTGATCCGCATAGAGGAAGTGCAGGTTGGAACTGCAATTTGGCACTGCAATGCAATCGCGCGGTTACACCGGTTCTAATGCGTAGCCAGCAGAGCGCACTGTGCGGATAGGGTCGCGCACGTTTTCAAGGGCAATAGCCTTGCGCAACCGGCGGATATGGACGTCCACAGTGCGCTCTTCGATCTCGCTTCCTGTACCCCACACGGCATCGAGCAACTGGCTGCGAGAGAACACCCGGCGGGGATGTTCCATAAAGAACTTGATAAGGCGATACTCGGTTGGACCGATGTGCAGTTGCCGGCCACGGCGTTCCACGCGGTGAGCTACAGGGTCCAGTTTGAGGTCGCCGACAGAGATTTCTTCACCAGCAAGCGCCGGGCGCACGCGGCGCAACACAGCGGAAACACGGGCGAGCAATTCGCGTGGAGAAAAGGGCTTTGTAAGGTAATCGTCTGCCCCGGTTTCAAGGCCGCGGACCCGGTCATCCTCAGCTTCGCGGGCGGTGAGCATGATGATGGGCACATGCGCGGTGGCCTGGTCGCGGCGCAAGCGGCGGCAGACCTCGATCCCGCTGATGCCTTCGATCATCCAGTCGAGGATCACGAGATCCGGCGGCTCTTCTGCCGCCAGCATCATCGCCTCTTCACCATCGGGCGTTACGCTGACGCTGTAGCCTTCGCTCTCGAAACGATATTCGAGCAGTTCGGCCAGCGCCGTATCATCTTCAACCAGCAGCAGCTTGGGAGCTGACATTACATCTTCCTCTGCTCGCAAGGCGACCGATCACCCGCGATTCGTAAGAGTGTAATATGGCTGAAATGCGTCAGGAATGTTTCAGCGCTCGATGTCAGTCGGGTAAGACCCGACCGCAGCGAAATGCACCATTTCGGCAACGTTGGTGGCATGGTCGCCGATCCGCTCAATATTGCGGGCCACGAACAGCAGTTGTGCCGCACTGGAAATGGTTGCCGGGTTCTCGACCATATGGCTCACGAGGTTGCGGAAGATGCTGTCATAGAAAGCATCGACCTTCTCGTCCCGCGCGATCACTTCGCGTGCCACGATGGGATCGCGCGCGGCATAGGCAGTGAGCACGTCATGCACCATTTCCGCTGCCACTTCGCCCATGGCGGGCAGCAGGGTCAGCGGCTCAAAGCGGGCACGGCCTTCAATGCGGCCAACGCGCTTGGCGATGTTCTTGGCATAATCGCCGATGCGTTCGACAACGCCAGCAATCTTCAGTGCGGCGATGATTTCGCGCAAGTCATCGGCCATCGGCGCGCGCAGGGCGAGTACGCGAACAGCCATGGCATCGACCTCGGCTTCGAGCGCGTCGAGTTTCGGGTCCCGCTCAACCACTTCGCGGGCGAGCTCCTCGTCACCGGTGACGATAGCTTCGAGCGATTGCTGGATCGCCAGCTCCGCAAGGCCGCCCAGTTCGGCGATCAGGCCGCGGATGCGGGTGATGTCCTCATCAAATGCCTTGACTGTATGTTCTGCCATTAGCCGTACCGACCCGTGATGTAATCCTGCGTGCGCTTCTCGCGAGGATTGGTGAAGATGTCCGAAGTATGTCCGTATTCCACCAGATGTCCAAGGTGAAAAAACGCCGTCCGCTGCGAAACGCGCGCGGCCTGCTGCATCGAATGGGTAACGATCACAATCGCATAGCGGCCACGCAGCTCGTCGATCAGTTCCTCGATCTTGGCGGTGGCGATGGGATCGAGCGCAGAGCATGGCTCGTCCATCAGGATGACTTCGGGATCGACCGCGATGGCGCGCGCGATGCACAGGCGCTGCTGCTGGCCACCCGAAAGCGCGGTGCCGGAGTCTTCCAGGCGATCCTTAACTTCTTCCCACAAACCGGCACGCTGCAGGCTCTTTTCAACAATTTGGTCGAGCTCGTTCTTGCCCTGAGCAAGCCCATGGATGCGCGGACCGTAGGCGATGTTTTCGTAGATCGACTTGGGGAATGGGTTGGGCTTCTGGAACACCATGCCCACGCGGGCGCGCAGCTGAACTACGTCCATGCCCGAATGATAAATATCCTCGCCATCAAGTTCGATCGTACCTTCGACACGCGCCAAGGGGATCGTGTCGTTCATGCGGTTCAATGTGCGCAGGAAGGTGGACTTGCCGCAGCCAGACGGGCCAATGAAGGCGGTTACGTGTTCAGTATGGATGTCGATCGAAACCTCGTCGATCGCCTTCTTCTCGCCATAGAAGACGGACACGCCGGACGCGCTGATCTTGGGCGCGGACTGCGCTTTGGCTTCGGCTTCGATGCTCTTGCCGCCGGTAGCGTGAGTCTGTTCCATCACCATTTCTTCTCGAACTTGTTGCGTAGGTAAATGGCAATGCCATTCATCAGCAGGAGGAATATCAATAGCACGATAATCGCGGCGCTGGTGCGTTCCACGAAGCCGCGGTCAATCTGGTCAGACCAGAGGAAGATTTGCATCGGCAGCACAGTGGCATTGTCGGTAAAGCCATCGGGCGGGGTAGAGACAAAGGCGCGCATGCCGATCAGCAGCAGCGGCGCGGTTTCACCCAGCGCACGGGCCATGCCGATGATCGTGCCGGTAAGGATGCCGGGCAGTGCCAGCGGCAGCACGTGGTGGAAAACTACCTGCACTGGCGAAGCGCCGATGGCGAGTGCACCGTCACGGATCGAGGGCGGCACCGCCTTGATCGCGTTGCGGCCAGAGATGACAATCACCGGCATTGTCATGAGGGCCAGCGTCATGCCGCCGATCAGGGGGGCAGAACGAAAGCTAGGGAACAGCGTGAGGAAGACGGCAAGGCCGAGCAGGCCGAAAATGATTGAGGGCACGGCCGCGAGGTTATTGATCGACACCTCGATAATGTCTGTCCAGCGGTTCCGCGGTGCATATTCTTCAAGGTAGAGTGCAGCCAACACACCAACCGGGAAGGCCAGCAGCAGGGTTACAATCATTGTCAGGATCGAGCCCTTGAGCGCTCCCCAAATGCCAGCGAGCTGAGGATCAGTTGCGTCGGATCGCGTCAGGAAGCCAATGTCGAAATCATCGCGCAGCAGGCCTTTGTCCGCCAATTCGCGCGCGAGGGGCTGCAAGGCAGCCTGGCCATCACCGGCATAAGCGGAAGCGAGGTCTTCGCTGGTAACCAGTGCAAACGTGTGCGTGCCCTGCATCAGGCCACGGTCCTCGACCAGCTGCGTGGCAACATCGCGCCATGCCTCGGAATTGACCTGTGCGGCGCCTTCGGGGCCCAGAGCTTCATCCGCAGCGAACTGCACGATTTCGGGCAAGCCCTGAGATTGCAGCGAGCGTACGGCGATGGATTCGTTTTCGCCCGCCGGGATCGTCAGCGCCATTTGCGACATGTCGATCGGAACGTCGAACACGGTGCGCTGAAACCCGCCGAGGCCGTTCGTCAACATGTTGCCGAGCAGGAAGACCAGCACGATGATCGAGAATGCCACCGCGCCAAGGCCAGCGGCCTTGAACCGCTTTTCGGCGGCGTAGCGCTTCTTCAGCCGGGCTTCGAATTCCGGCGTGCGGGTGGGGTTTGCAGCCTCACTCATAAGCTTCGCGGAACCTCTTCACCACGCGCAGGGCGATCACATTCAGGATAAGGGTGATGATGAACAGCACAAAGCCAAGGGCAAAGGCGCTGAGCGTTGCCGGATGGTCAAGGCTGGCTTCACCCGTCAGCATGGCGACGATCTGCACGGTCACCGTGGTCATCGCTTCGAGCGGATTGCCGGAAAGGTTCGCGGCATAGCCTGCCGCCATTACCACGATCATGGTTTCACCGATCGCGCGGCTCACCGCCAGCATGATACCGGCTACGATGCCGGGCAGGGCAGCAGGCACGAGCACGCGGCGAATCGTCTCATTGGTGGTTGCCCCCATGGCCAGCGATCCATCGCGCATGGCTTGCGGCACGGCGGCAATCGAATCATCTGCCATCGAGGAGACGAATGGAATGATCATCACGCCCATGACGAGGCCAGCCGCCATCGCACTTTCGCTCGACGCGTTGGTTATGCCCGCGGACATGGCGATATCGCGGATGGCTGGGGCAATCGTCAGCGCGGCGAAATAGCCGTAGACCACGGTGGGCACGCCAGCGAGCACTTCCAGCGCCGGCTTGACCCAGCTGCGCAGCCTGGAAGGCGCATATTGCGTGAGGTAGATGGCGCTCATCAGGCCAACCGGGATCGCCACGATCATGGCGATGATCGCACCGATGAAGATCGTGCCCCAGAAAAGCGGGATAGCGCCATAGCGGCTGCCATCGGGGTTGCTGGCACTGGCCATCGGGTCAGGCGCCCAATGCGTGCCCAAAAGGAAGTCTATCGGCGAGACCATCTCGAAGAAGCGATAGGTCTCGAAAATCAGGGTCAAGAAAATGCCAAAGGTCGTCAGGATCGCGACAAGAGATGCCACGAAGAGGACGGCAAGTACGCCCTTTTCCACGCGTACACGGGCGCCGAAATCGGGCTTGAGACGCATGAAGGCCCAAGCGCCGCCAATCAGGGCGAGCACCAGCGCCACCGCTACCCCGATCCCATTGTAGAGGGCGGTTGCCTCGCGGAAAGGTTCAACCAGTGCCTGTGCTTCCGGGGCAAGGGCGCGATCCGCCAATCCGTGGGCGACGTTGCTCGCTTCATTGAGAATCGAAACGCGGCGCATCCCGAAGGCGGGAAGGCCTTGTGCAGCCGGTTGAGAAAGCACGTGCTGCATCACCAGATTGCCGGAAATAGCGTTCCAGATCAGGCCCCACAGCAATGTGGGCACGCTGATCCACATCGCGGCATACCAGGCGTGGTAATTGGGAAGCGAGGCAAGGCGACCATCGGCCGCCTTGCGCTTGAAGGTCCACGCACGCGAGCGGGCCACCAGCCAACCGGCGAGACCAAGCCCGATGGCAAGGAGAAGCGGTATGGCTGGTGACATTGTACGCGTTTTGAAACCTTATTTGAAATCAGCAGCCGTCAGCGCCGGGAATTCCGTCACAGCAGCGTTGTTACGCGCCATAACGTCCTCTGGGCTGGCGACAAGACCGATCTTTGCCAGCGGGCCATCCACTCCCCAGCTTTCCGCCCAGGTGGCAAGAAATTCACGCAGGCCAGCAATGGCATCAACGTGATCATTCTTGACATAGACGAACAGCGGGCGAGCGCCGGGGTAGGCGAAGCTGGAGATGTTTTCGTAAGTCGGTTCGACGCCGTTCACGCTCAGGCCGTGAACGCGGTCAATATTCTCTTCGAGGTAGGAGTAGCCGAAAACGCCAACAGCATCGGCATTGCCCTCGATCTTCTGGACGATCAGGTTGTCCTGCTCGCCCTGGTCCACGAAGGCGCCATCTGTGCGAACTTCGGTGCAGATCTGGTCGTAACGGTCCTCGTCGGCTTCCTTGATGGCTTCCATAGCCGGGTTGGCCTTGCAGCCGACTTCAAGGACGAGTTCCTTCAGCGCGTCACGCGTGCCGGAGGTCGACGGCGGGCCGTAAACGAGGATCGGCAGATTCGGCAGCGAGGGATCGATGTCCGACCAGTTCTTGGCGGTCTGCTCTTCGCCATAGGGATTAGCAGCCAGCGCCTTGTAGATGATTTCCGGCGTCAGGTTCATGTCGATGCCGTCATTGGCAGAAGCAAAGGCGATACCGTCAAGGCCGACCTGCAGTTCGGTGATCGAGGTCACGCCATTGGCTTGGCACGTTTCGAACTCGGAAAGCTTCATGCGGCGCGATGCGTTGGCAAGGCTGGGCGTATCCGCGCCAGCACCTTCGCAGAACAGCGCCATGCCACCCCCGGTGCCAGTCGATTCAATCAGCGGCGAGGAATATTCGGGGAAGTTGCGGGCAAAGGTTTCCGAAACGACCGTCGCAAACGGATAGACGGTGGAGGAACCTACGGCACGGATAGCCTGTTGGTTACCGCCGCTGCTGTTGCCGCCGCAGGATGCGAGGGCCAGAGCACTGAAGGCTACTGCTGCAAACTTGAAGGTCTTGGTCATTCTATTTTCCACTTCAATCATGGGATAGTTAGATGCGGTTTTTTACGGAACCGCGACAGGAAGCGGACACGCATTTGCTCACCAATTGTGACAGGCTTGTGTCTGTTTCCGCAAGTGTCGTCAGAAATCAACCTGTCCACGGACACCAAAGACGTCTGCCCCAAATGAGGAGCTGCCGCCGGGCAGGGTGAAGATAGCGTTGTCATATTCAAGGCGACCGTAGTTCACCATGAAACGCGTGTAGTCGGTCGGGACCCAGACCAGCGAAGCGAGATAGCCATCCTGCGAACCACCGACGAAGGGGCCATCGGTCAGGTCGAGGTGATCGAATCGCACCACGGCCTGGATCGCACCGATACCGCCTTCATCCACCGGGTTGGCTGGGCGTGTGCGGTCAAACTTGCCGCCCTTGTAACCGCGGCTATCGCCGGGCGTCAGGAAGTAGCCGACTTCGGCATAGGCACCGAAGAAGTCCGGGCTCGGGCCAACGGGCATGTCGACGCTCTGCCAGAAGGCTTCGCCAACTGCGTGGAACGGACCATTGATCACCGCTGCTTCAACACCCATGCCGAATTCGCTGTCAGCCGCGATACTGCCGGTGTTGATAAGGCGTTCGGAAGTGAAGTGCACCAGCGGACGCTGGCGATAGCGCGTGGTGCTGCCTGATTCGAGCTCGGTCAGGTGGACAGAGCCGCCAAGGTGCAGGCGGGTATCGCCCATCTTCGGTGAGAAGACAGCACGGCCATCAAGGCTCCAGCTCTTGCCTGGCAGGTCACCGATATTGTCGGTGAATACACCGGCCTGGATGCGCACGTCACCCTTGGCGTATTCGGCAGACAGGCCGAGGCGGCGTTCGAAGCCGAATGCGTCGGTAAAGGCCGCGCGCTCGATAAACGAGGAGAAGCGGCTGCTGGTCAGCTCTTCAAGCGATTGGAAAGAGTTGTGCTGGCCAGCGGTCAGCTTCACGTCGCCTGCCTTGTAGGTAAGGATCGCGTCGGTGATTTCGGCCGAGTTGCCGGCAAAGTCTATCTCGAACTTGTAGCCGAAGCCGCCCGGGATATCGCCGGACAAGCCAATGCGGGCACGGCGCATTTCGCTGCCGAAGCCTTCGCTGCGACCGATGGCATTGGGCAGGTTTACAGTGCCGGCATCCATCATCAGCCGGCCAAACGGTTTGAACGACCAGCCACCAGGGCCTTCGATTTCCGGTGCGCCAGCAAATTTGATGGTCACGCCATCGTCTTCAACAGGTGCCGGGATCGAGGCTGCGGTTGCTTCGATTGCCGTTGCGTTCACGGCCACTGCTGCCTGCGTTGTTTCGGATTCCTGTTCCATTTCGCCGAGGCGGTTAGACAGCATGTCCACCTGTGCCTGCAGCATTTCAACCTGCGCACGCAGGATGCTCAGTTCATCTTCCTGTGCATGTGCAACAGCAGGGGTAGCCAGCGCAGTGCTGGCAGCGAGGAGGGTAATCAGTTTCTTTTTCACGGGACGCTCCATTTTGTCCGGAATGTGACAATCTGGGGGCGCAAATATGTCCGCTGCTTTACAGTTTTGTGACGCCTGCTCCCAATTGTGTGAGAAATTGCCGTTTTACGGATGGAGAAAACGCCAGCGGCGCTGTTCGGGTCAGCTGCTGACGGTTGGGAAACGCACAGTGACGGTGGTTCCGAGGCCTTGCTTGCTCGAAATATCGAGTCGCCCGCGGTGGCGTTCGACAATGTGTTTTACGATCGCGAGGCCAAGTCCGGTGCCGCCAGCGGCCCGACTGCGACTAGGATCGGTGCGATAAAACCGGCGGGTGAGGTGCGGCAGGTGCTCAGGTGGAATGCCTTCGCCGCGATCCTCTACCGTCAGCACCGCCATGTCACGCTCGTCAAAGCGCAAGCCAACCGTCACATCAGTGTCTGCAGCGCCATATTTAATTGCATTGTCCACGAGGTTGCGAACAAGCTGTTCAAGTTGGCGCACGTCACCGCGGATCGCGATGTCGTCGGATGTCAGTTCGAACTTGACGCGGGCAAACCTCTCCGGCCCGGCGCCGTCGCGCGCGGCCTTTTTAGCCAGTTGCAGCAGGTTTACATGCTCGCTGGGTTGGTCGTGCTTTTCTGCTTCGACCCGGCTCAGCGACATCAGGTCATCAACCAGCGATTGCAGGCGCCGCGATTCCTTCAGCACGGTGTCATAAAAGCGGGCAACTTGCTTGGGGGGCAAAGCGTCGCCTTCATCCACCAACGTCTCCATGTAACCGATAATGGAGGCGAGGGGGGTGCGCAGCTCATGGCTGGCATTGGCCACGAAATCGGTATGCGCACGGCTGATATCGGCTTCGGAAGTGCGATTGACCAGTTCGATAAGGCTATAACGCTCGTCGATATGCTGGATGGACATCTGCCATGAACTGCGTGGGCCGGTCAGCCCCTGTACATTGGCGGAACCGCCTTTTTCACGGCTGAGCAAGTCCACCGCCGCAGGGTGACGCAGCGCGACGCGCGCGTCCTGGTCAACGATATGCGCGCCGATCACCTCGCGCGCGGCCTTGTTGGCAACGATGATGCGATTGTTGTCCAGCATCAGCATGGGAAGGCCGGAATGTTCGATCAGATCACGCATGCCCGAATGGGTCAGTTGCACGCCTTCGAGTACTGGGGGCGGTGCTTCTTGTGGCGGTGGCACCGCAAGCCAGAAAGAAGCGCACCACACCAGCATTACGACGCCGACGATCACGAGGTTGATGCCTTCGAACGCCAGCACTACGCCGGTCAAAACTGCGATCGCTATGCCGCCAAATGGGATATGCCGCCGGTCCATCGCGGGTTGCCATAACTGCAAGATGCAGGCTGTTCCACTGTGAAAAGTGGTAAGTCACAAGTTATGACAGATTGGTGACCCCTACGGGAATCGAACCCGTGTTTCAGCCGTGAGAGGGCCGCGTCCTGACCGCTAGACGAAGGGGCCGAAGCCGATATTCCATAGGTTTGGGATAAATCCGCACCGCTGGTGACCCCTACGGGAATCGAACCCGTGTTTCAGCCGTGAAAGGGCCGCGTCCTAACCGCTAGACGAAGGGGCCATCTGCGGTGCGAGCGGGGCAATTAGGGGGGCAATTCATAACGGTCAAGCCCTCGCGGCAGCTAAATCGCACAAAATGATGTTAATCCGCCCAGGCCGCGTCTTCCAGGTGGAGTTCGGCAGCAGGACGTGCGCCCCAATCATCGATCTTCGCGCGCCCGGCTAGATAGAGTTTGCGGCCGCGCGATCCATGCAGCAGCGCCTGCCCCATATCGGTTTCGGCAGCGCGGAAGGCGATGGCCTTCAGCGAGCGTCCATCATCGCCCGCCACGATCAGGCGCAGGTGATCTGTGCCCACGATATCGGCCTTCACGATTCGTACCGGTCCCACGGCAATGCGCGGCCCAGGCCAGCCCACGCCGAAGGGGCCGGCCCGCTCCAGCGTCTCAACAAGGTCCGGTGTCAATCCGCCGGGAGCCAGTGACAAGTCCAGTTTGAGCACGCGGTTGGCAGATGCCTGCGCGACGATCGCGGCGAGCCGCTCATCCAGCCAGTCACCAAAGGCATCCACCTTGGCAGCTTCGATGGTGAGGCCTGCCGCCATGGCATGTCCGCCGCCTGCCACCAGCAGGCCCGATTCGCGCGCGCCGATGATCGCTGCGCCAAGATCCACGCCGGAAATCGAGCGGCCCGATCCCTTTCCCTGGCCGCTTTCCTCGTCGAGTGCGATGACGATGGATGGCTTGCCCGTCTTTTCCTTGATGCGTCCGGCAACGATGCCGATCACGCCGGGGTGCCAGCCTTTGCCGGCAACGAGATGCACGGCGCGGTTATGCTGCGCCGCGAGTTGTTCCTCGGCTGCTTCCTGTACTGCCGCTTCGATTGCCCGTCGTTCCTCGTTTAGGGCCGAAAGTTGCTCGGCAATGGTGCGTGCTTCCTCCGGATCTTCTGTAGTGAGTAGGCGTACCCCCAGTGTCGATTCGCCCACGCGGCCACCAGCGTTGATCCGCGGGCCGAGCGCAAATCCACAATCGCTGCAGGTGGGGGAACGGTTCAGCCGCGATGCGTCGATCAGTGCGGACATGCCAGTGTTGCGGCGATGCGCCATGACCTTGAGGCCTTGTGCCACGAAGGCACGGTTCAGCCCGCGGATGGCGGCGACATCTGCCACGGTGCCCAGCGCCACAAGGTCCAGCAGGGCGAACAGGTCCGGCTCCTGGCGGTCCTTGAAATAGCCTTGTTCGCGCAGTGTGCGGGTAACGGCGACGGCCAGCAGAAAGGCCACGCCTACGGCTGCGAGGTGGCCGTGAGATGCAGCTATGTCGTTCTCGTCCAGGCGGTTGGGGTTCACCAGTGCCAGCGCACGCGGCAGTTCGGGCGAACACTTGTGGTGATCAACAACGATTACATCCACACCTGCATCATTGGCAATGGCGAGGGCTTCATGCGCCATTGCGCCGCAGTCCACGGTAACGATCAGGCTGGAGCCTTGTTTGCCAATCCTGACAAGAGCTTCCCCCGATGGCCCGTATCCCTCCAGCAACCGGTCCGGAATATAGTATTCGGCATCATGGCTGAGCATGCGAAGGAAGCGGATCAGCAGGGCTGAACTGGTGGCGCCATCCACATCGTAGTCACCATAAACGGTAACCTTTTCCGAACGCAAAATTGCTTCACTTATCCGCTGGGCGGCCAGGTCCATGTCACGGAATTGGGATGGGTCCGGCAAGAAGCTTCGCAAGCTGGGGTCACGATGGATCGCCAGGTCTTCGCGAGGCGCGCCTCGGGCCAGCAGCAGTTGGTCCACAACATCATTTCCGCTGGTATCCAGCGAGGAGGACAACTGCATATTGCCACCCAGCCACTGCCAGGTCTTGCCGCTCAGAGAATTGGCGACACCAAGAACGTAAGAAGCGTTTTGCATCACACCCGGTTACCGATTCCAATTCCGGTGGGGAACCCCGCGGCAGCCCAAAAGAAGCCGATTGTTCAAGTATATCCATTGATTTGGTACCATTTTCGATCCGCCACCTTGCCTTGTCGCAAATTTTGCATAGGCACGTAAGGCTTGAGCGAGGAGTACAAACGCCAAGCGCAAGGGATTGAGTAGATTACACCTGATACGCGCCCTGCCAGCCCTTGGCTGAAAAACGCCGTCATACTGCTCTTTGCGGTAGGCGAGCGGCCTGGCGTGCGCGAAATGCAGGCACTTTCCAGCAAGCACGGGCAATTCGCGGTAACGCTGGGGTGCAAGGATCCGGATGAGCCTGACCAGTGGGCGGAATTGCTCGCCAATGGCCTGACCTTCGATTTGTCGGGGCTTTCACCAGGTCATGCGAGCCGCATTCCTGCAGGCCTTGACCAGAAGTTCGGTTTTGAGAGTGAGTTCGACCTTGGCGCTTGTGAAGGCCTCGCGCTGGCTCCCGGTCCGCACCTTGTCAGTGGCGGGCCGATGATACCGGTGTTGCGTTGCCTTGCATGGCTGACTGCGGAATTGGCAGCATTGAAACATTTGCAGGCAATTGCCTGGCCAGCTGCGGGTTCAATCTGCGAACCGGAATATTTCCGTGACGCCGTAACCCGTTGGTTGGGGGAGGGGGCTTTCCCCGGTTTTGGCCTCACCAGCCTGATCGAACAGCCGGATGGGGCGATGCGCAGCCGCGGGCTCGCACTGTTCACCGGACAGGAATTGCTGCTGGATGTCGACCTTGCGCAAGATCGGACGCAAGGCGCCAAGGTGGCACTTCGCTTGCTCCACTGGCTTGTCGAAAGCGGCAAGATTGAAGAGACCATGACGCTCACCGGGCCAACGGGTGACACTTTGGTATTGGAGCCGAATGAAGATCAGGGCATTGTCGCTGTGTCGAGAGGTTCGCGCTAACCGGGCCACGTTCGCCAAGGGCGAACGCGGGGTATTCCAACACCTTGCGAGTGAAGATTCCATTTAGTTCAGTAAACAAACCGGGCAAGCCGGGATACCAGAAGGGCATGCAGCGGCACTACCTTTCGCCCTGCCAGTTGCTAGGCAATCGCCAGTTTGCGCAATTGCTCGATCACATCGGACGCGATCGGATCGGCTTTGATGACTTTCGCTTTAACGGGTTGTTGCTGCCTTCGGTTGAAACGGCAGCCGTTGTGCTTGGTCTTCCGCTCCACCGTGGGCCGCACCGGCAATATAACGAAGTCGTCAGCGCACGTGTTGCTCAGATCGAAGGGGACTGGAACGCCCGCCGCAAGCAGGATGAGGACCTTGCTGCCGAAGAGGTGATGATGCGCATGCGTTTGCTTTAGGCGGCACTGCGGCGAAACCTGCTGCAACCTGCAAGGCCGCGTCTGCAGCTCAACCGTTGTGACCCGCTGGGACAGGACGTGGATTTCGCCGAACTCCATGCGATGGCGGATGTATTGTGGGCGGATACCGGTAAGTATATGGCGCAAGGCTGATTGTCTCAGGCCGTTTCCTTCAGCTTCTCATAGGCTTGTAACAGCCGCAACTGCCGCTGCGCCAGCTGGCTGATTGAGCGCACAAGAGAGCTAATCTGGCGCGCAGTTTGCTGGCCCGGGCGGCATTACCTGCTCGTGGTTAAGCGCAGGTAATGTTACCTAAGCGGCCGGAAACGATGCTGCGGCATTGGCAGCAGACAGGATCGCACGCACGCTGGCGGTGGCCACGTCCTCGTCAATTCCCACACCCCAGACCACGTCGCCGTTCGGAAGCGCGCACTGGGCATAGGCAGCAGCCTGTGCATCGGTGCCCGCACCCAGCGCGTGTTCGGAATAATCGAGCACATCGAGTTCTACCCCGAAGGATTCCTTCAGTGTGGCGGCAACCGATGAGATCAGGCCCTTGCCACGGCCGGATACGCTTTGTGCCTGTCCGTCAACTTCGATCGTGCCAGCGAAGAGGCGGGTGCCATCGCTGCCCTTGCTTTCCTCGAAATCGACGAGGCGGAAGTGGCGCTTGTCCACTTTCACGTAATAGGCCTGCTTGAAGCAGGTCCAGATGTCAGCGGCATTCAACTCGCGGCCCAGTTCGTCAGCCATAACCTGAACGTGGCGGGAAAAATCGGCCTGCAGCTTCTTGGGCAGTTTCAGGCCCTGGTCCTGTTCCAGAACCCAGGCAAAACCGCCTTTTCCGCTTTGTGAATTGACGCGGATGACGGCTTCATAGCTACGGCCGAGATCCGCCGGGTCGATCGGCAGGTAAGGCACGCGCCACAATTCGTCGTTACGCGCATCCTGTGCCTCAAAGCCCTTCTTGATTGCATCCTGGTGGCTGCCAGAGAAGGCTGTGAACACCAGTTCCCCGCCATAAGGATGGCGCGGGTGCACGGGCAGCTGGTTGCAATATTCGACTGTCTCGATGACCTTGTCGATATCGCTGAAGTCCAGCCTGGGATCGATGCCCTGCGTGTAAAGGTTCATCGCCACTGTCACCAGGCAGCAATTGCCGGTGCGTTCGCCATTGCCGAACAGGCAGCCTTCCACGCGGTCCGCGCCCGCCATGATGCCCAGTTCCGCTGCGGCAACGCCGGTACCGCGGTCATTATGCGTGTGCAGGCTGATTACTGCGCTCTTACGATTGGGCAGGTTGCGGCAGAAATATTCGATCTGGTCCGCATAGATATTGGGCGTTGCTGCTTCCACCGTGGCGGGCAGGTTCAGGATCACCGGCTGATCGGGCGTCGGCTGCAACACCTCCATCACCGCTTCGCAAACCTCAAGGCTGAAATCGAGTTCGGCGGTGGAGAAGGTTTCCGGCGAGTACTGGAAATGCCAGTCCGTATCAGGGCGCTTTGCCGCTTCGTCACGCAGCAGCTTGGCGCCATTGATGGCAATCTGGCGCACCTCGTCGCGGCTCATGCGGAACACGATGTCGCGCCATGCCGGGCTTACTGCATTGTAGAGATGGACAATCGCTTGCCTAGCGCCTTCGAGGCTTTCGAAGCTGCGCTTGATCAGATCCTCGCGAGACTGGGTGAGAACCTGCACGGTCACATCGTCAGGGATGGCGCCGGAACGCACCAGGCCGGAGATGAAATCGAACTCGGTCTGGCCCGCGCTGGGGAAGCCGACCTCGATCTCCTTCACGCCTACTTCTACAAGCAGGTCGAAGAAGCGCTTCTTCTTCACTCCGTCCATCGGATCGATGATGGACTGGTTGCCGTCACGCAGGTCTGTGGAGAGCCAGCGGGGCGGGGCGGCGATGGTGCGCGATGGCCACTGCCGGTCAGGCAAGTTCACCTGCGGGAATGGCTGGTATTTGCGGCTCGGATCTTTGAGCATGGACATGGCTAGAAGCCCTTATCGCTTATTGCGCGCACGGCAAGGCCTGTGCGCTGAATTTGACTGTGATGTAACCCCTTAGGCGGGTTGCCCGTGCGCCGCGCGCAGGGCCATTGCCACGCCTAAGGGCGTGTAAGTCGAAGCAGCGATAGGAACGTGCGACTGTGCATGGTGAAATCCATATTGGCACAAGATTGGGGAAAGTCCAGTCCGCGCCTGACAAAAGCGCGCAGCCTCATGAGAGGCCGCGCGCTTTTTCAAGCGATTGATCGCTGTTCGGGCTTATTTTTCGAAAGCGACCGAGATTTCCAGCGGCACCTGGTCCGGAATACCGAAGGGAATACCGAAGTTCACATTGTACTGCGATCGGGTGATGGTGGTGGTGCCATGGAAGCCGAGGGTGGCCTTTTGGCTCATCGGGTTTTTACCAAGGCCGGAGAGTTCGGCCTGGATCGTCACCGGATGGGTCTCGCCGTTGATCGTCAGATTGCCCATGATTTCGGCCGTCGTGTCACCTGTCGAATGGACCATGGTGGAGACGAAACGGGCCGGTTCCGGATCCGGGCCGAAGAAGTCAGATGCTGCGCCTTCGTTGCCGGCGCGGAAGAAGTGAGCCTTCAGCCCTTCGCTTGGCACGACGACCGAGGAAAGCGGGATCGTCATGTCGACCGAGGATTTGGTGATATCGGCAACATCAAGTTCCAGCGTGCCGGCAACATCGCCGAAAATACCGAAGTAATCATTGAAGCCGAGGTGGCTGACGCTCCAGCTGACCATCGAGTGGCTGGCGTCTGCTGTGTAGGTGCCGGATTCAACCGAGCTGGTATCAAGGGCAGGCGCGCCGCCCTGGGCATTGAGTGCGCCGAAGGTGAGGGCGGTGATGCCTGCTGCACCGGCAAGGGTGAGGATAGTTTTACGCATTGAGGGGTCTCCCAGTGGAATGGTTCCGCCACGCAATGTGGCGAGCGAAGATGCTAATGTCTAGCATTCGCGCGGACTGATACGAACGGTTACATTTTTCGCCAGGTACGGCGAATTATACGGGGGCTTTCAGGGTCTTCTTAGTACCTTTTCCATCGCCTTGCCCTTGGCCAGTTCGTCCAACAGCTTGTCGAGATAGCGGATTTCAAGCATCAGCGGCTCTGCCACTTCTTCGACCCTTACTCCGCATATTAAGCCTTTGATAAGCATACGGCTGGCATTCATGGCTGGTGCTTTGGCGAAGAAGGTCTCAAAATCGGTCCCGTCAGCGATTATCTTTGCCAGGGCGGCCTTGTCATATCCTGTTAGCCAATGGATCACATGGTCCAGTTCGGCTCTGGTGCGTCCCTTCCGCTCCACCTTGTTCACATAGTGCGGGTAGATGCTGCCAAAGCTCATTCCATAGATGCGGTGTCCAGCCATCTTATTGTTCCTCGGTTTGGAAAGGTAGTTCGCTTCCGGGCACAAAAAAAGGGGGAGCGGTTTGCGCCGCTCCCCCTGATTTTCACATCGACTGTGTAGCCGATCAGTTCTTTTCCTGATCCACCAGCTTGTTAGCCGTGATCCACGGCATCATCGAACGCAGGCGAGCGCCCGTTGCCTCGATCGGGTGTGCTTCGGCAGCCTTGCGCGATGCCTTCAGTTCAGGCTGGCCGGCGCGGTTGTCGAGCACGAAGTTCTTCACGAAACGCCCGGACTGGATATCTGCCAGGACGCGCTTCATTTCAGCCTTGGTCTCGGCGGTGATGATGCGTGGGCCGGTGGTGATGTCACCATATTCGGCGGTGTTGGAGATCGAGTAGCGCATGTTGGCGATGCCGCCTTCATAGAGCAGGTCCACGATCAGCTTGGTTTCGTGGAGGCACTCGAAATAGGCCATTTCGGGAGCGTAACCAGCTTCGGTCAACGTTTCGAAACCAGCCTGAATCAGGTGGGTGATGCCACCGCAAAGCACGGCCTGTTCGCCGAACAGGTCAGTTTCGCACTCTTCCTTGAAGTTGGTTTCGATGATGCCCGAGCGGCCGCCGCCGACGCCTGAGGCATAGGCCAGCGCAATGTCATGGGCATTGCCCGATGCATCGTTGTGAACCGCGATCAGGCAAGGCACGCCGCCGCCCTTCTGGTATTCGCCGCGAACCGTGTGGCCCGGGCCCTTCGGCGCGATCATGATCACGTCGATATCGGCAGGCGCTTCGATCAGGCCGAAGTGGATGTTGAGGCCGTGGGCGAAGGCGAGGGCGGCGCCCTTCTTCATGTTGCCGGCAAGGTCATCCGCCCAGATCGCAGCCTGGTGTTCGTCAGGCGCGAGGATCATGAGGATATCAGCCCAGGCAGCTGCTTCTTTGTTGGACAGCACCTTGAAGCCTGCGCCTTCAGCCTTCTTCGCGCTGGCTGAACCGGGGCGAAGGGCAATTGCCACCTCCTTCACGCCGCTGTCGCGCAGGTTCTGCGCGTGAGCGTGGCCCTGGCTGCCATAGCCGAGCACGGCGATCTTCTTGTCGGTGATCAGGTTGAGGTCGCAATCGGCGTCGTAATAAACTTTCATGTCTCGTCCTAACGGGTCGTATGTCTGAGGAGCGATGCGCGCTCCCGTCAAATTTCTGCGGGCGGCGATAGCCAACAATTTCGTGGGGTCAACAAAAGAACCGGTTCCGCCTGAAACAGGCGCATGTGAAACGGCTATTCCGGCCTGTTTTTACTCAGGCAGCTTCCGCTCCCCGCATCATGCCAACAATGCCGGTGCGGCCCACTTCGACCAGCCCTAGTTCGCGCATCAGCGTGATAAAGGTGTCGATCTTTTCTGGTGGTCCGGTGATCTCGAACACGAAGCTGCCTGTCGTGGTATCAACAGGGCGAGCACGGAAGATATCGGCAAGACGAAGTGCTTCCACGCGCTTTTCCCCGGTGCCAGCAACCTTTACCAACGCAAGTTCTCGTTCCACATGCGGGCCTGCCTGCGTGAGGTCTACCACCTTGTGAACGGGCACAAGTCGGTCAAGCTGTGCCTCGATCTGGTCGATAACTTCGGGCGGGCCATTGGTAACAATGGTTATGCGGCTGATCGAATGATTTTCGGCAATGTCAGCCACGGTCAGGCTGTCGATATTGTAGCCCCGTGCGGTAAACAGGCCGGTAATCTTGGCGAGGATACCCGGCTCATTGTCAACGGTGATCGCCAGCACGTGGCGTTCGGATTCTCTATGCTGGATTTTCATCACACCAGTGCCTTTGCTTCATCTTCCATAGTGCCGGCGTGCTGGTCGCCGTAGAGCAGCATTTCGGTATGCGCCGCGCCCGAGGGGATCATCGGGAAGCAGTTGGCTTCCTTCGCTACCTGACAATCGACGATCACCGGCCCATCATGCTCGATCATGGCCATGATGCCTGCGTCGAGCTCAGCCTCGTCAGTAATACGGATACCCTTCCAGCCATAAGCTTCGGCCAGCTTCACGAAATCGGGCAGGCTATCGGAATAGCTGTTCGAATAACGGCTTTCATAGGTCAGTTCCTGCCACTGGCGGACCATGCCCATATATTCATTGTTGAGGATAAACACCTTCACCGGCAGGCGGAATTGGCTGGCAGTGCCCAGTTCCTGGATGTTCATCTGGATCGATGCTTCACCTGCAACGTCGATCACCAGTGAATCCGGGTTGCCCAGCTGCGCGCCGATGGCGGCGGGCAGGCCATAACCCATTGTGCCCAGGCCGCCGGAGGTGAGCCACTTGTTGGGGCCGGTAAAGCCGAAGTACTGCGCCGCCCACATCTGGTGCTGGCCCACTTCGGTGCTGATGATCGGGTCCTTGTCGCGGGTGAGCGCAAATAGTCGCTCGATCGCTAGCTGGGGCATGATGCTGTCTTCCCGCGCGGGGTAGGCAAGGCTGTCGCGTGCATTCCAACCTTCGATGCGGGCCTTCCATTCGCCAAGGTCCGCCTTCTCGCGCTTACCCCATGCCTCGATCAGCTGTTCCAGCACGGTGGCGCAATCGCCGATGATGCCGAGGTCCACCGGCACCACCTTGTTGATGCTGGCGCGGTCAATATCGATGTGGATCTTCTTCGAATCCGGGCTGAATGCGTCAAGGCGGCCGGTCACGCGGTCATCGAAGCGCGCACCGATGTTCACCATCACGTCGCACTTGTTCATCGCCATGTTGGCTTCGAGCGTGCCGTGCATGCCCAGCATGCCCAGCCAGTCCGGATGATCGGACGGGAAAGCGCCAAGCCCCATAAGGGTGGAGGTGACAGGCGCGCCGGTCAGTTCCTGCAACTTGCGCAGCAATTCGGACGCACGCGGGCCGGAATTGATTACGCCGCCGCCGGTGTAAAAGATCGGCGCCCTGGCGTTGGCGATCATGTCGATAGCTTCGCCGATCTCGTCTGCAGCGGCGACCATGCGCGGCATATAGCGCACGGGGCGCTTGGCCGGGCCGTCATGCAAGGCTGCGGTGGCGACCTGCACGTTCTTGGGAATGTCGATCACCACAGGGCCGGGGCGTCCTGTGGTGGCAATTTCGAACGCTTCCTCGATCGTCGCGGCAAGGTCGTTCGGGTCCTTCACCAGGTAATTGTGCTTGGTGCAGTGGCGTGTGAGGCCAATTGTGTCGGCTTCCTGGAAGGCATCGGTGCCGATCAGGTTTGTTGCCACCTGGCCGGTGATTACCACCAGCGGGATGGAATCGAGGAAGGCATCGGCAATGCCGGTGATGGCATTGGTCGCGCCGGGGCCGGAGGTGACGAGCACCACACCCGGCTTGCCAGTAGATCGGGCATAGCCTTCCGCAGCATGGGCAGCGCCAGCTTCATGGCGCACCAGGATGTGGCGGATGCGGTCATCCGAAAACAGTTCGTCATAGATTGGCAGCACTGCACCGCCGGGATAGCCGAACACAAATTCGACACCCTGGCGCACCAGTGTTTCGCACAAGATGGCAGCGCCGCTGCATTCCTTGGTCACTTCAACGTCTCCCCGGATTGTCCGGTCTGGTTGCTTGGAAAATAGCAGGCCCGGCACGATTGCTCGTGCCGGGCCGTTATTCTCCAAATTCGAAAACTATGGAGCCTAGCTATGCGACAGGAAATGTCCTGTCAACCCCTGTTATCGAAATAATATTTCAAATTGCGATCTGATCGAGACATTTTCTGGTGTGCTGCGAGGCCATTCTTGCGGAAACTGGTTGCGAAGCCACGTAAATTGTCGTTTCGCGTAATTTCGTGTTGCCTGGCTCCCCTTTTCGAACGAATCCTCGCGGGTCATCGCACCGCGAAGCAATGCTGCGACTTCGGGAACGCCAATAGCGCGCATCACCGGCAAGTCAGGGTTAAGTTTGCGGTTGAGCAGAGCCTGCACCTCTTCAAGTGCGCCATTGTCCAGCATCCACTCGAAACGCTTGTCGCAGCGGGCGTAGACGGCCTCGCGATCGGGCACGAGGACAAGCGGGGCGAGGGTAATTGCATCACCTATTCCGCCGCTCTTGCGCTGTTGCCAATAGGCAAGCGGCTTGCCGGTGGAACGCACGACTTCGAGAGCGCGGGCGATCCTTTGTGAATCTGCCGGTGCGAGCACGGCGGCGCGGTCCGGGTCTTCTTGCAGCAATGCCGCATAGGCCCTGGCAGTATCGAGCGCGCGAACCTCCTCGCGAACCGCTTCGTCAATCATCGGGATGGGGGAGATGCCGCCTAGCAATGTGCCGATATAGAGGCCGGTCCCACCAACCAGGATCGGAACGGTGCCTTCCGCATGGCATCGCTCAATCCGTTCTTTTGCAACTGTTGCCCAGTCTGCTGCCGAGCATGGTTGCGCACCGTCCCATTCGCCGAACAATTCGTGGGGTACGCCTGCCATCTCTTCTTCGGAAGGGCGAGCGCTGAGGATATTCAAGTCAGCATAGACCTGCGCGCTGTCCGCATTGATCACCACCGCCTTTCGGCCACTATCGCGTAGCGTGATTGCCAGCTTCACGGCGAGATCGCTCTTGCCGCTGGCGGTTGGCCCTGCGATGAGCGCCACCGAGTTTTTTGGCGGATTCGCCACTGGAGAAATACCCTTGCTCATTGCCCGCCTGATAGCAGACCCGCACTCACTGGAAACACGTCTTGATGCGGCGAAAGCGTCGATGAAGGCTGGCGGCCTGGAGCTGGCCAATGCCTTCATGCTCGATTCCTGCAGCGAGGTGTTGCAGTTGGAACTGCCGGGCGATGACATGGCTGCACTGCGCAGCGCAATCGACGAGCACTTCGCTCCGTCTGACGCAATCATCGCGCGCGATGCCATCGCGGTTCCCAACCTGTTCGTTTCGGACATGGATTCGACCATGATCGGGCAGGAATGCATCGATGAATTGGCTGACTTCGCAGGCATCAAATCGCAGATCGCCGAAATTACAGAGCGCGCCATGCAGGGTGAACTCGATTTCAACCAGGCGCTTACAGAGCGGGTGGGTCTTCTTGCTGGGCTTGATGAAAGCGCGATTCGCCAGTGTCTCGATGAACGCATCCGGCCCAACCCTGGTGCACGCGCACTGGTTGAAACACTTAAGTCACGCGGTTGCCGCACAGTGCTTGTAACCGGCGGTTTCCATCATTTTGCTGATGATGTGGCGCAGCAGATTGGCTTTGAACGCGTTGTCGGTAACCGTCTTGAAGTAGCTGGCGGCAAGATGACCGGCGGGCTCGTCGGTGCAATCTGTAACAGCGCAACCAAGGAAAGCGTCCTGCGCGAGGAAATGGCCTCGCTCGGCGCCAATGCGCGCAGCATGGCCGCTGGCGATGGCGCGAATGATATCCCGATGCTTGAAGCCTCGACTTATGGCATTGCCTATTACGCCAAGCCCAAGGCGCGTCTTGCCGCCAATGGCTGGGTCGATCGCGGTGACCTGACGGCGCTGCTCAAGCTGTTGGAAATCCCCCGGAACGAATGGGTTGCGGGGTAAGGGGGCGTTCTCTTTAGTCATCCCCGGAACAAGTCCGGGGAGACATTTGAGCACAGAACCAGGCTTAAGCTTCCATCCAGTCCTTGAAGAAGGACTGGTGGGCTTGGCGCATTTCCGAAACAGTCTTGCCGAACAGGCTATCGCCTTTCACCGTGCCGAGACGGCGGAAGCCGACGCCGGCGGTGTCTTCATCGCGCGTGCCCTTGGCCATCTGCGCGTTGAACGCTTCAACATCGGGAACGGTGATGATGTAACGGCCCTGGTCTTCACCAAACCACCACTGCGCGGCGGTATAGGCTTCATTCGCCGAAACCTCTGCGCCAAGACCGCTGGCCATAGCCATCTCTGCCAGTGCTACGGCAATGCCGCCGTCCGATACGTCATGCACCGCGCTGACGAGCCCGGTCTCGATCAGTTCGCGGATCGTCTCACCGGCATATTTCTCCAGCGTCAGGTCGACCGGCGGGGCTCGACCTTCATCGCGGCCATGGATTTCCTTCAGCCACAGCGATTTGCCGAGGTGCGAGCGCTGCGGATCAGGAGTTGCCCAGCCTTCGGCACCGACGAGGTAGATGATATCCCCTTCTGCCTTGAACGGCATGGTCATCATCTTTTCGTAATCGTCGATCAGGCCAACGCCGCCGATTGCCGGGGTAGGCAGGATGGCAGAACCGCCGCCAGTCGCCTTGCTCTCATTATAAAGGCTGACATTTCCCGAAACGATCGGGAAATCGAGCACGCGGCAGGCATTGCCCATGCCATCGAGCGCATGGACGAACTGCGCCATGATCTCGGGGCGCTGCGGGTTCGCGAAGTTAAGGCAATTGGTCACTGCCAGCGGGCGAGCGCCAACAGCGCAAAGATTACGATAGGCTTCCGCGATGGCCTGCTTGCCGCCTTCATAGGGGTTGGCGTGGACATAGCGCGGCGTGCAATCGGTGCTGATCGCGAGCGCCTTCTTCGTACCGTGCACGCGCACCACGCCAGCGTCGCCGCCGGTCTGCAGTGTGTCAGCACCCACCTGGCTGTCATACTGTTCGGAAATCCACTTGCGCGATGACAGGTTGGGGGATGCGAGCAGCTTGATCAGGTCACCGCCAACGTCAGTCGTATCCGGGCGATCAGCCATCGGCTTAATGCCTGCCCATGCGATGTAATCATCCATAGACAGGTAAGGCCGGTCATATTCGGGAGCGTCGGCAGCCAGCGGGCCGAGCGGGATATCGCACACCACTTCGCCGTTGAATTCGAGGACCATGTGGCGCGTGTCAGTCACTTCGCCGATCACGGCAAAGTCCAGTTCCCACTTTCGGAAGATCGCGGCGGCCATCTCTTCCTTGCCGGGCTTGAGCACCATGAGCATGCGCTCCTGGCTTTCGCTCAGCATCATTTCGTAAGGTGTCATGCCTTCTTCGCGGCACGGCACCATGTTCATGTCGAGCCGGATGCCAGCCTTGCCATTGGTAGCCATTTCAACGCTGGAGGAGGTGAGGCCAGCTGCGCCCATGTCCTGGATCGCGACAATGGCGTCAGTTGCCATCAGCTCAAGGCATGCCTCGATCAGCAGCTTTTCGGTGAAGGGATCACCCACCTGCACAGTGGGGCGCTTTTCCTCTGCATCCTCGCCGAAGTCAGCCGAAGCCATGGTGGCGCCGTGGATGCCATCGCGGCCGGTCTTCGACCCGACATAAACGATCGGGTTACCCACGCCGGTTGCGGCGGAATAGAAGATCTTGTCCGTGTCAGCGACGCCGACCGTCATTGCGTTGACGAGGATATTGCCGTCATAGGCCGGGTTGAAATTGGTCTCGCCGCAGACGGTGGGAACGCCCACGCAATTGCCATAGCCGCCGATGCCCGCGACTACGCCTTGCACGAGGTGCTTCATCTTCGGATGGTCTGGACGGCCGAAGCGAAGCGCATTGGCATTGGCCACCGGACGCGCCCCCATGGTGAACACGTCGCGCAGGATGCCGCCAACGCCCGTCGCTGCGCCTTGATAAGGCTCGATGTAACTGGGGTGGTTGTGGCTCTCCATCTTGAAGATGCAGGCTTGCCCGTCGCCAATATCGATCACGCCGGCGTTCTCGCCCGGGCCACAGATCACCCAGGGCGCTTCAGTCGGCAGTTTCTTCAGGTGCAGGCGCGAGGACTTGTAGGAGCAATGCTCCGACCACATGACCGAGAAGATGCCCAGTTCGACAAGGTTGGGCTCGCGACCCAGTGCATGGAGCACGCGGTCATATTCTTCGGGGCTGAGGCCGTGTGCCTCGACGACTTCGGGAGTGATATCGGACATGCCAAAGGCCCTTAGCGAGCAAGTTGAGGAGTCGCTAGCCCCGCCGTGCTTGACCGCGCGCGCTGTCCCCGTCAAACCGTGGCTTATGGACCAAGAGGCCCCCAATCTGGACGAGATGTCCTTCGAACAAGCGCTGAAAGCGCTCGAACAAGTCGTGCAACAGCTCGAAAGCGGTGAAGTGCCGCTCGACGAATCAATTGCACTATATGAACGTGGCGAGAAGCTGCGCAGCCATTGCCAGGCAAGGCTGGATGCGGCGCAGGCACGGATCGAGAAGATCGTGGCTGGCCCCGATGGCAAGCCTGCCTCCACCGTTACGTTTGACGCGGAGTAGGGCAACCATATGGGGCTGACCTTGGCTGATGACCTGCTGGGCCGCGGCTTGCAGCGTATCCAGCGCGATATCGACAACGCGTTTGATGCTATCCTGACGGTGCCGGACGACGCCCGCGCGCGGCTGGTGGAAGCGATGCGCTATGCAGCCATTGGCGGCGGTAAGCGCGTACGCCCGCTGCTGCTGGCAACCGTGGCGGAAATGTATGGCGGATCGCGTCATGCTGCGGTGCGGGCAGGCTGCGCGATCGAGGCAATCCACGTCTATTCACTGATCCACGACGATCTGCCGTGCATGGACGATGACGATATGCGCCACGGCAAGCCGACAGTACACAAGGTGTTTGACGAGGCGATTGCCGTCCTCGCGGGCGATTCGTTGCACGCGCTGGCGTTCGATCTGCTGTCCGGCTCAGAGGTCAGCCCTGATCCCTTCATCCGGGCCGAACTCGTCTCGGCGCTCGCCATCGCCAGTGGTCACAAGGGCATGGCTGGCGGGCAAGTGATGGACATGGTGGCGGATGAGGAGGACTTTGATCTCCACGCCGTCACCCGCCTGCAGCAGCTGAAAACCGGCGCATTGCTAGGTGCAGCTGTGGAAATGGGGGCGATCCTTGGCAAGGTGCCTGAGGAGGCGCGCGGCCATTTGCGCAATTATGCCCGCGACATCGGCCTTGCGTTCCAGATTGCTGACGATTTGCTCGACGAGGAAGGCGACGAAGAAAAGGCCGGCAAGGCGCTGCGCAAGGACGCAGAGCAGGGCAAGGCCACATTCGTCAGCCTGATGGGCGCAGACAAGGCCCGCGAACAGGCGAAAGCGCTATCCGAACAAGCGATCGGCCATCTCGCCCAGCATGGCAAGGAAGCAGACTTGCTGCGCACGCTCGCTCGCTTCATCGTTGAGCGGGACCGGTAATGGTGAAGCGCATCGGCCTTTATCCTGGCACTTTTGACCCGTTCACTCTGGGTCATGCCGATATCATGCGTCGCGGGGCCAAGCTGGTGGACCGGCTGATCATCGGGGTTACCACCAATCCATCCAAGAATCCCATGTTCACGCCGGAGGAGCGGATGGAGATGGTCGCCAGCGAAGTTGCGCGGCTCGGCATCGACAATGTCGAGATCAAGGGTTTCGATGCCTTGCTGATGGACGTCGCCGAGCGAGAGAACGCTGCGATCATCATTCGTGGCCTACGCGCCGTGGCGGATTTCGAATATGAATACCAGATGGCCGGCATGAACCAGCAATTGAATGCCGGGATCGAGACGGTCTTCCTGATGGCGGATATCTCGCTGCAGCCCATTGCCTCCAAGCTCGTGAAGGAAATTGCCTTCTATGGCGGGGATATTTCCCGCTTCGTCAGCCCGCAGATCTGCGAACGCGTGGTGGAGCGGGTGGAGGAGATCGGTCGCAAGGGCGATGGCTGACCGGGCTGTGCCTGTGGGCGCATGACCCATGTTCATTGAACTGTCAGCGGCAAGCCACTAGGGCAGGTGCCAAGACGTATTCAGGAATTTCGAAGAGACCCATGAAACAGCTTTTCGCCAACTGCCTTTCGCTTGGCCTTGCCGCTGCTGCAGCCGCAGCCTTTTCCGGCGCTGCCATGGCGCAGGAAACCGATGTTCCGGCTGCTGAGCAGGTGCGGGCCCGCATCCCGATTGCTGCCAATTACAACGTGGAAGAGGACCTTGAGAACATCCTCTACCTCGACCTGTCGAACGGCACCCGCGTGGCCATCCGCCTCGTTCCGGAATGGGCACCCAGCCATGTCGAGCGGGTGAAGGAATTGACGCGTTCCGGCTTTTACAATGGCGTGATTTTCCATCGCGTGATCGATGGCTTCATGGCGCAAACGGGGGACCCTACCGGCACAGGGCAGGGTGGTTCGACGCTTCCAGACCTTGAGGAAGAATTCAACACCTTCCCGCATGTGCGCGGTTCGGTCTCGATGGCCCGCGCGCAGAGTGAGGACAGCGCAAACTCACAGTTCTTCATCGTCTTCTACCCGCGCTTTGCGCTAGACCGGAACTACACCAATTTCGGCCGCGTGATCGATGGGATGGAAGGCGTGGACGCGATCGAGCGTGGCGAGCCGCCGGCGAACCCGACGCGTATCCTGCAGGCCTCGATTGCTTCGGACAACGTGCCGCAGATGATGCCACAGGCTCCCCGCCAGCAGCAGGTCTTCACCGCTGACATGCTGAGCAATTCGGGCAGCCAGTAACCTGCTTTTCGCGTTGGCGCGGCTGCATTGAGCGGATAAGGCCCGCTCATGCGCGTTGACCTGTTTGATTTTGAGCTTCCCCAAGAACGCATAGCCTTGCGGCCTATGCGCCCGCGCGATTCCGCGCGTATGCTGCTGGTCAATGGCAGCACTATGCCGTTCGAGGACAAGGGCGTGCGCGATCTGCCATCGCTCTTGCGTGCTGGTGACGTGATGGCGTTCAACGACACCCGCGTGATCCCTGCCCAGCTGGAAGGCAGACGCGGTGAGGCACGCATCGGCGTGACTTTGCATAAACGGGTGGACCTGCGCCGTTGGCAGGCATTCATCCGTAACGCCAAGCGCGTGAAGGAAGGCGACCTGCTGGAATTTGCGGCTGCTGTTTCTGCAATTGCCGAACAACGTCATGAAGACGGCAGTTTCACGCTCTCATTCAACGGTGATGAACCTGTCGAAGTGCTGCTCGAACGGGCAGGGCGTATGCCGCTGCCACCCTATATCGCCGGCAAGCGCGAAACCGATGCAGAGGATCGAAAGGACTACCAGACCATCTTCGCGCGCGAAGATGGTGCAGTGGCCGCACCCACGGCTTCGCTGCATTTTACGGATCGCTTGCTGCAGGAAATCGATGAAGCGGGCGTGATCCGCACCACGCTCACACTGCATGTCGGCGCGGGGACATTCCTGCCAGTTAAGGCGGACGATACCGCCGACCACAAGATGCACGCCGAGTTTGGGCGGATCGATGCTGAAACCGCGGCGCTTCTCAACGAAGCGCAGGCGCGGGGCGGGCGTGTGATCGCTGCCGGAACTACCGCGCTCCGCTTGCTTGAAAGCGCAGCGGATGAAGACGGGCGGATCCAGCCTTTCGAAGGCGATACCTCGATCTTCATCACCCCGGGTTACAAGTTCCGCGCGGTGGGCGGGCTGATGACCAATTTCCACTTGCCCAAGTCCACTCTGTTCATGCTGGTCAGCGCGCTGATGGGGCTCGACCGGATGCAGGCGGCATATGCCCACGCCATCGCGAATGAATACCGCTTCTACAGCTATGGCGATTCCTCGCTGCTCTTGCCGGACAGGTAAACAGTTCGCTTGTAAAACCTTTATCGGTGGCCAACAAGCGTGGCCATGGTCACGACATCTTCTGAAACGATTCTCGACATCCGCGGTCTTGAGAAGACCTACAAGGGCGGCGTGCAGGCCCTGACCGGTGTCGATTTGCAGATCCGTAAGGGTGAGATTTTCGCGCTGCTCGGCCCCAATGGTGCGGGCAAGACAACGCTGATTGGCGCTGTCTGCGGGCTGGTGAACCCGACGGGCGGCACGATCACCGCATTTGGCTGCGATACGCGCAAAAACTGGCGCGAGGCGCGTCGCCGGATCGGGCTGGTGCCGCAGGAACTCAGCTTCGACATGTTCGACAAGGTGATCCGCCAGGTGCGCTATTCGCGCGGCATGTTTGGCTGTGCGCCGGACGAGGGCAGAATCGAGGAAATACTCCGCTCACTGAGCTTGTGGGACAAGCGTGAAGAGCCGATCCGCAAGTTATCTGGCGGCATGAAACGCCGTGTGATGATTGCCAAGGCGCTGAGCCATGAGCCTGACCTGCTGTTCCTCGACGAACCCACCGCAGGCGTTGATGTGGAACTGCGCCGCGACATGTGGATGCAGATCGAGGCATTGCGCGAACGCGGCACCACCATCATCCTCACTACCCATTACATCGAGGAAGCCGAAGAAATGGCGGACCGGGTGGGTGTGATCAACAAGGGCCAGATCCTGCTGACGGACGACAAGGACGCGATCATGGCACAGCTGGGCCGAACCGAAGCGGTGTTCGAACTGGCGCAGCCAATGAGCGAAGTTCCCGCCGCCATCGCGAATTATCCGGTGGTGCTGGAAGATGCGGGCCGCAAGCTCGTTTATCGCGGTGGTGACGGCACCGGGCAGGGCAAGCGTGACGTTGCCGAACTGGCGCAGGACCTCACCCGCAACAACATCGCCTTTACCGGCCTCGATGCCCATGAATCCTCGCTGGAGGAGATTTTCGTCGGCCTCCTTGAAGATCGCCAGCAGGAGGAAGCGGCATGAACATTCGTGGTGCCATCGCCATCCTCAAGAACGAACTGATGCGGTTTTTCCGCACGGCTTTTGGTTCGATTCTATCGCCCGTGCTTACGACCTCGCTTTACATTGTCGTCTTCGGTGCCGCGATCGGCAGCCAGATGGACCCCTCGCAGTTCGGCGGGGCATCCTATGGCGCCTTCATCGTTCCTGGCCTGATTATGCTGACGTTGCTCTCCGAAAGCACCTCCAATGCCAGTTTCGGCATCTATATGCCCAAGTTCACCGGAGCGATTTACGAGTTGTTGTCAGCACCTGTTGGGGTGGCCGAAACGATCATCGGTTTCGTTGGTGCGGCGGCGATGAAATCGCTGATCATCGCAGCGATCATCCTCATTACCGCGCGGGTATTCGTCGATTACACGATTGCGCATCCGCTGCTCGCCATCGGCTATATTGTGCTGGTGGCGGCGGCCTTCGCGCTGTTCGGCTTCATCCTCGGCCTGTGGGCGGACGGGTTCGAGAAGCTGCAGATCGTGCCCATGCTGATTCTGATGCCGCTTACCTTCCTTGGCGGAACCTTCTATTCAATTGAGATGCTGGCAGAACCGTGGCGCACCGTCGCGCAGTTCAACCCCATTTTCTACCTGATCAACGGCTTGCGTTGGACATTTACCGGGTCGTCTGACGTGCCGATTGGCATTGCTTTCGGTTTCACGCTGGCATTCCTGGCACTGTGCGTGGGTATAATCGCTTTGATCTTCAGGACAGGGTGGCGATTGCGCGAATGAGCAGCTAACCGGTCCCGCATGAGGATCACGAGCACTATCATTCCGCTGGCTTGCCTGATGGCGACGCCTGCCCATGCTGAATTGCCCGAGCCTGTCCGCGCCATGATCGAAGCGGCAATTGCCACTGGCGATGCAGACACGGTCAAGGCCGTTGTGAATGTAGCGCGCACGACCAACCCTGACGATGCGACAGAAATCGATGTCATGTTCGCCAATTTCCAATCCGCGCAGGCCGAGCAGGTCGCTGCGGAAGCTGCTGCACGGGAGCTCGCTGTGCGCGAAGCCGCGCTGTTCGAAAACTGGAATGGCGAGGGGCAGATTGGCTTCTTCCAGTCCTCCGGCAACACCGACAGCATGGGCCTGAGCGCGCAGATCGAACTCAATCGCGAGGGTATCGACTGGGAGCACAAGTTCCGCGCTGCGGCTGACTTGCGCCGCAACAACGGCGCGACGGAGCGTGAGCAGTTCATGGCTGTCTATGAACCGCGCTACCAGATCAGCGAGCGACTCTTCGCCTATGCGCTGGCCCAGTATGAACGAGACAGGTTCCAGGGCTTTTCCGGCCGCTATTCCTTCTCCGGCGGTTTAGGCTACCGTGCAATCGACAATGACGGAATGCGCCTTTCGGTGAAGGCTGGCCCAGCGTGGCGTAAGTCCGAGTTCGTCAACGGCACCTCACAAAGCAATATCGCCGCATTGGCAGGCCTGGACTTTGATTGGCGCATCAGTGACCGGATCAAGCTGACGCAGGACACCAACGCCGTGGCCGACGCTGGTGGCAGCGCCGTGGCCATCGTTGACAGCAATAATGTGACTTTGAACCTCATCACCGGGCTTGAGGGCAAGATCAGCGATTCCCTTACAGCGCGCCTGTCCTATACTGTAGAGTATGACAGCAACCCGCCAACGGGCGCTGTTTCTACCGACACGCTGACAAGGTTCACGCTTGTTTATGGCTTCTGAAAAACCACGCTTTGCCTTCACGTTGAAGGCCACAGACGGCAAGGCCCGCACTGGCGAGATCGCCATGAAGCGTGGCACCATCCGCACGCCTGCCTTCATGCCGGTCGGGACCGCAGCAACGGTGAAGGCAATGAAGCCGGAGACGGTGCGCGCGCTGGGTGCAGACATCATTCTTGGCAATACCTATCACCTGATGCTGCGCCCCGGCGCGGAGCGGGTGGCGAAGCTGGGCGGGCTGCACAAGTTCATGAACTGGCATCGCCCTATCCTGACCGACAGCGGCGGCTATCAGGTGATGAGCCTGTCTGACCTGCGCAAGCTGACCGAAGAAGGCGTGGAATTCAAAAGCCACCTCGACGGCAGCCGTCACATGCTCAGCCCCGAACGCAGCATGGAAATTCAGCGCCTGCTTGGTTCGGACATCGTGATGGCATTTGACGAGTGCCCGCGCGCAGACCGTCCGCTGGATGAGATCAAGGCCAGCATGGAGCTATCCATGCGCTGGGCCAAACGCAGCCGTGAGGGCTTTGACAGCGGTGAAGAACATGCGGCCCGTTCCGCACTGTTCGGCATCCAGCAGGGCTGTTTGGACGAGGGCCTGCGCGGCCAGTCGGCGCAGGCGCTGCGCGAAATCGGTTTTGACGGATATGCCATTGGCGGTCTTGCGGTGGGTGAGGGGCAGGAGGCGATGTTTGCCACGCTGGATTTCGCACCCGGCATGCTACCTGATGACGCTCCGCGGTATCTGATGGGTGTTGGCAAACCCGATGACCTTGTTGGTGCTGTCGAACGCGGGGTGGACATGTTCGATTGCGTGCTGCCCACCCGTTCAGGGCGCAACGGGCAGGCGTTTACATGGAACGGCCCGGTCAATCTGCGCAATGCCCGCCATGCCGAGGACACCGGTCCGCTGGACGATAATTGCCATTGTTCGGCCTGCACCAGCTATTCGCGTGCGTACCTCAATCACCTCGTGAAATCGGGCGAGATTCTCGGTGCCATGCTGGTGACCGAACACAACCTTACCTTCTACCAGAACCTGATGCAGGAAATGCGCGATGCGATTGCAGATGGGCGCTTTGCGGCGTTTGCGAGTGAGTTCCGGCGCAGCTATCGTGGGGTGAGCTGAAACCTGCGGATGACGGGGCAGGCATAACGAAGGGGGAGTGCATGGTCCGGTTTAAGGCGGATTTCGGGAAGGCGATGTCCAGGATTGTTGCAGGTATTGTGTTCTCCCTTATTCTCGCGGCTTGCGATGGCGGCGCTTCCGGCGAAGTCGATTGGCCGGTCTATGGAGGCTCTGCCAGCGAGAACCATTACAGCGCCCTTGAAGAGATAAACCTTGAGACCATTGACCGGCTGAAGCCTGTCTACGCAGTCGACCTGGATGTGACCCGGTCCAATTCGGAACCTGTCGCTGCAAACGGCGTCATATACGTCACCGGTGGCCTCAGCATCATCCAAGCCTTCGACGCAGTTACCGGGGAGCGATTGTGGCGCTTCGAGCCGGAGCTCGACACGTCCGGCACGAAAATGCGCTTCGGGTGGGGCGCGCGTGGCCTCGCTTATGACAATGGTAAGGTATTCGTCGGCGCGCAGGATGGCCAATTGTTCGCTATCGATGCGAAGACGGGCGAATTGGCGTGGTCAGTCCAGACAACCGATGGGGCAGATGACGGGCGCTACATCACCGGCGCACCGCGGGTTTTCGACGGTAAGGTCATCATCGGCCATGGCGGTGCGGATTTCTCAGACGTTCGCGGTTATGTGACCTGTTATGACGCTGTGACAGGTGAGCAACTGTGGCGTTTCTACACCGTGCCCGGCAATCCGGCAGACGGCTTCGAAGACGAAGCGCAGGAGATGGCGGCAGAAACCTGGACCGGCGAATGGTGGAAACACGGCGGTGGCGGTACGGTCTGGAATGCCATCACCTATGATGCTGAATACAACCGCCTCTACATCGGCACCGGCAATGGAGATCCGTGGAATCCCAAGATCCGTAGCCCTGAAGGCGGCGACAATCTGTTTCTCGTCTCGATTGTCGCGCTTGATGCGGACACCGGCGAATATGCCTGGCATTATCAGCAGAACCCAGCCGAAGCATGGGACTACAACGCGGCGATGGACATAGAGCTGGCGACGCTAGAGATCGACGGTGCCTTGCGTAAAGTGCTCATGCAGGCCCCCAAGAACGGTTTCTTCTATGTCATCGATCGCGAGGACGGGGCGCTGATCAGTGCCGAGAAGCTCGGCAAGGTAACATGGGCCAGTCATGTAGACCTTGAAACTGGTCGTCCGGTCGAAAATCCCGGCCAGCGCTATCTGGACGGCGAGGTTTCGCAAGTGTGGCCCGGCAATCTGGGCCTGCATAACTGGCCGCCAATGGCATTCAGCCCTGCCACAGGGTTGGTCTATATCCCTGCCATTGAAAGCGGCATCGGCATCACTGACAACGGAATAGACCCCGCGACGTGGGAGCCGATCCCCGGCGCGGTCAACAACGGCGTATCCGATATCTATGCCGGCGGAGTGCGGCCGGAAGCGCGTGCATCACTGATCGCGTGGGACCCTGTTTTAGGCAAGAAGGCCTGGGAAGTTTCCACGCCTGCGCCGTGGAATGGCGGCGTCATGGCAACTGCGGGCGGTCTCGTCTTCCAAGGCCATATTGATGGGCATCTCGTTGCCTACAACGGCATGACCGGGCAGGAGGTCTGGCGCATGCCCGTCGGCACCGCGGCTATCGGTGCGCCGATCAGTTTCAGCGTTGATGGACGCCAGTATGTCAGCATCGTGATTGGCCCGGCGCTTGGCAGCCTGTTCGTGCTTGAACGGGCAAATGACTATGGCTGGAATTACCGCACGCAGCCGCCGAGGCTGGTGACCTTTGCGCTGGATGCTTCCGGCAAGATCCCGCAATCTGCTTATGAAGGGCCGGAACCGGTGCTGGTCGATCCGTCGATGGCAATTGAAACCGCACAGGTCAGCCTCGGCCAATCGCTCTGGCCCGCCTGCATGGGGTGCCACGGTGCCGGTGTAATTTCGCCAGGTTCAGCGCCTGACTTGCGCGCATCTCCGATGCACCTGTCGCAAGTGGCGTTCGCCAGCGTGGTGCATGACGGTGCGATGGCGAGGACCGGTATGCCTGCTTTCCGCGAGTTTTCTGGTGCCCAGCTGGAAGCTCTCCGCCAGTATATCCAACACAGGGCCCGCGCTGCCGCTGACTAAGATCGTCCTTGGGAAGACAAACAAACGGGGCGGCCCCGCAGGACCGCCCCGTTTGTTCGCTTTGTCCTGACGGATCAGCGCGAGTAGAATTCGACCACCAGGTTCGGTTCCATCGTCACCGGGTAGGGAACCTCGTCCAGCGTGGGCACGCGGGTGTAAGTCACCTTGTCGGTGCCATCGACCGACACATAGTCGGGAATGTCACGCTCGGGCAGGCTCTGTGCTTCGATGATCAGCGCCATTTCCTTGGCCTTGTCACCCAGCGAAATCACATCACCCACGTTGATGCGGCGGCTTGCGATGTTGCACTTCACGCCGTTCACGCGGATGTGGCCGTGCGAAACGATCTGGCGTGCAGCGAAGATCGTGGGTGCGAACTTGGCGCGGTACACGATCATGTCGAGGCGACGTTCGAGCAGGCCGATCAGGTTCTGGCCGGTGTCGCCCTTCATTGCAGCTGCTTCCTTGTAGGTGCGGCGGAACTGCTTTTCGGTGACGTCGCCGTAATAGCCCTTAAGCTTCTGCTTGGCGCGCAGCTGCAGGCCGAAGTCGGACATCTTGCCCTTGCGACGCTGGCCATGCTGGCCGGGGCCATAGGAACGCTTGTTGACCGGGGAATTCGGGCGACCCCAGATGTTTTCGCCCATACGACGGTCGAGTTTGTGCTTGGCGCTGGTGCGCTTCGTCATGATCTTCTCCAATTTGCATCACTGCCCCATTGGCAATGCTTCAACCCGGCATTGCACCGCCATGGCTGATCCATGACGCGGCCGCCGCTTCACCGGGATGCGGGGCCAATCGAACGGCTGCCGCAAGGGCAGTCAGACGAAGTGAATGCGCGCGTTTAGCTGTGCGTGCCGTTATGTCAAGGCAATTGCGGCCTCGGCAGCGCTCAGCAGCCTCCGAACTGGTCGCGGTTGCAGGACTTTCCGCCAGAAGCGTTGCGGCCCATGCGGTTCATTTCGTCACGCGTGCGTGCTTCAATCGCGGCCCATTCATTGCGGGTCAGGCAGGTGCGGGTGCGGCGTGTTAGCGATCCGGTGACGCGTTCCGTGCGGCACACAACCTCATCACCGTCATTGTCTTCCACCTCAGGCATTTCACCATCCTGCTGCTGCTCCGCGGCTTGTGCAGTCTGGGCCTGTGGGGTTGCTTCGCCATCGTCCTGTGCGAGCGCGGCGGTGGTGCCGAGTGCTAGCGTGGCTGCGGCGATCATGTGCAACTTCATCATTCTCTCCCTCACTCACTTGCAGTCCAGCTTACATGCATTGGCGTGCGAACGGGAGAAAGAATATGGCGCAAGCTGTCGCTGCTGCGAGCGCGAATAGCTATTCCGGCTTGCGCGGCCCACGTTCAAGGCTGCTTAGAACACCGCGCAGGGTGCGCACTTCAAGGTGGTTCCAACCTGGCTTTGTTAGCAATGAGCGCAAGGTCCGACGGGTGGAGGCAGCGCGTGCTTCCGGAAGGAAATAACCTTTGGGTTCCAGCATCCGGTCAAGGTGTTCGATCAGGCCTTCCAGCTCTTCCTGTGGGGCAGGGGGGAGTAACTCTTCCTGCGTCGGCTGGACAAGGTCACAATGCTTGGACCACTCGTAAGCGCAAAGGATTACGGCTTGTGCCAGGTTCAGCGATCCGAATTCAGGGTTGATCGGTGCGGTCAGGATTGCACGGGCAAGGGCGACGTCTTCCGTCTCCAGCCCAGAGCGTTCCGGCCCGAAAAGGATGGCGCTGCGCCCTTCCTGCAGCGCGATTTCCTTTGCTGCTTCTTCCGGCGTGACGACGGGCTTGGTCACCCCGCGCTTGCGCACGGTGGTGGCATAGACATGAGCGCAGTCGGCCACGGCTTCTGCCGTGCTTTCGAACACTTGCGCTTCGTCGAGGATAAAGTCTGCACCCGCGGCAGCCGGGCCAGCGGAAGGATTGGGCCAGCCATCGCGCGGCGTGACGAGACGCATCTCGGTAAGCCCGAAATTGAGCATTGCCCGCGCAGCCTTGCCGATATTTTCGCCCAGCTGTGGGCGGACAAGGACGATGACAGGGTTCTTATTCGCCCCCGGCATCGCGGACCTGACTGGCGAAATCCTGGAAATCCTTGGCCTCGCCAAAGTCACGATAGACCGACGCAAAGCGGATGTAGGCGACGCTGTCGATCTGCCTTAGGCCGTCCATCACCATTTCGCCGATGCGCGAAGACGGCATTTCGCTTTCGCCTGCTGTTTCGACTTGTCGCTGGATGCCGGACACGAGCTGCGCAATGCGTTCCTGCTCAATCCCGCGCTTGCGGCAGGCGAGGCTTACGGACTGTTCGATCTTGCTGCGATCAAAGGCTTCGCGCTTGCCGTCACTCTTTACCACCGAGACATCGCGCAATTGCACGCGTTCGAATGTGGTGAAACGCGCGCCGCAGCTTTCACACTGGCGGCGACGGCGGATGGCGGTGTTGTCTTCAGTAGGACGCGAGTCCTTTACCTGGCTGTCCTCGTTGGCGCAGAAGGGGCAACGCATGGCAGATCAGGGCCGAACGCGCTTGTAGAGCATGAAGCCCGCACCAGCGACGCCGCCGATGATCGGTCCGACAACGGGCAGAACCCATCCAGCTACCGCGCCGACAGCAGCGCCAGTCAGCACCGGGCGGGTGGAAGGATGCGCCATGCCCTCGCGCCCAATCTGCTTGGCTTCATCTATGGCATCCACCAGGATGCGCTTGTCGATCGGCTTTTCTGGGTCTGTCACCGGATGTTACCTTCCGGGATAGACCGGGAAAGCCTCGCAAAGTTCGCTTACCTGGCGGCGGATACGCTCTTCAACCTGCGCATCGCCTTCTTCGCCGTTGCGGCTCATGCCGTCTACCACCTCTGCGATCATCTGGCCGACCTTGCGGAATTCCGCCGGGCCGAAACCGCGCGTGGTGCCCGCGGGCGTGCCCAGTCGGACGCCAGAAGTGACGAAGGGCGACTTGGTATCGAAAGGGATACCGTTCTTGTTGCAGGTGAGGAATGCGCGATCGAGGCCGTTTTCTGCAGCCTTGCCGGTCACGTCCTTGGGGCTGAGGTCAACCAGCATCAGGTGGTTGTCTGTACCGCCAGAAACAACGCGCAGGCCGGATTCCTCAAGGCTGGCAGCCAGTGCCTTGGCATTCTCCACGATGGAAGAAGCGTAGGTTTTGAATTCGGGACGCAGGGCTTCGCCGAATGCCACGGCCTTGCCGGCGATCACGTGCATAAGCGGACCGCCTTGCATACCAGGGAAGACCGCCATGTTGAGCGGCTTGGTCAGTTCCTCGTCATTCCACAGGATGATGCCCGAGCGCGGGCCGCGCAGGCTCTTGTGTGTGGTGCTGGTGACGATGTGGGCATGCGGGAAGGGATTGGGATGCGCGCCGCCCGCCACGAGGCCGGAGAAGTGCGACATGTCTGCCAGCAGATAAGCGCCGACTTCGTCCGCAATTTCGCGGAAGGCGGCAAAGTCCCATAGGCGCGGATAGGCGGTGGCGCCGGAGATGATAAGCTTGGGCTTGTGCTTGCGGGCAAGGTCACGGATCTGGTCCATGTCCAGCCGCTCGTCTTCCTTGCGCACGCCATAAGGCACGGCGTTGAACCACTTGCCGCTCATGTTGACGGGCGAACCGTGGGTCAGGTGTCCGCCGCTGGCGAGATCGAGGCCCATGAAGGTATCGCCGGGGTTGAGCAGGGCGAGGAACACCGCCTGGTTCATCTGCGAACCGGAGTTGGGCTGCACATTCGCATAGTTGCAGCCGAACAACTTCTTGGCCCGTTCGATGGCGAGGAGCTCCACCTCGTCAGCATAGTCGCAGCCGCCGTAATAGCGCTTGCCCGGATAGCCTTCGGCATATTTGTTGGTGAACACGCTGCCGGTGGCTTCCAGCACTGCCGGGCTGGTAATGTTCTCGCTGGCGATCAGCTCAATCCGGTCCCGCTGGCGCCCCAGTTCGCGACCGATGATTGCGTGAACTTCAGGATCGGATTGCTCAAGGCTATCCTGCCAGAAACGGTTCAGCGCACCGGAGTTTGCGGGGTTGGATTCAGTGGACATCAGGCAACTTCCTGCGGAGTGATGGTGATGGTTGGGTTGGTCAGCTTTGCAACGCGGCCTTCATGGCGTCCGCCTTGGAATTCGGCGACAAGGAACGTCTGCAATATTGTGCGCGCCATGTCAGCGCCGATCAGCCTTGCGCCCAGGGCGATGATATTGGCATCATTGTGCTCACGACACAGGGCCGCTGAATAGGGTTCGTTGACTAGTGCACAGCGGGCGCCGGGATGACGGTTGATGGCCATCGAAATGCCGATGCCGGAGCCGCACAGGGCAACGCCGCGATCTGCTGCGCCAGAGGCCACGATATCTGCGAGCTTGTAGCCAAAGTCAGGATAATCGACCCGGTCAGCGCTGTTCGGGCCGAGGTCCACGACCTCATGCCCCCACTCGCGCAGGTTCTCTGCCAATTCCTGTTTCAGGTCGAAAGCGGCATGATCCGAGGCTATCGCTATCTTCATGGGGCGCACATAGGAGCTAGCGACGCCAGATGCTACCGCAAAAGACACGCAATTTTGGCTTTCTCCCCCACAAGTGACACTGTAGCAGGGCAGCATGACTGAGGAAGACTATCACCGTTACATCACTGCCTTCAACGCACGCGACTATGATGCGCTGGAGGCATTCTTTGCCGATGACTTCGTGCTGGAGAACGCAGGCTTTGCCGTGCGCGGCAAAAAGGCGTTTCGCGACTTCTACGCTTTCTTTCACGAGTTTTGCCGTGAAGAGGTTGAATTCAAGGAGTTCTTTCCCGGCAAGGATGGCTTTGTTGCCAATGTGGTGATCCACTTTACCGGGCTTAAGGAACTGTCGCAGGAAGAGCTTGATGAACGCGGCTATTCCGGCATGACGCCGATACCTGTGGGCATGTCGGTGCCGGTAGAGTTCTACATCCACTACAATCTCAACCCCGATGGCTTGATCTACCTGATCAAGGGGGCTGTGTGGGTGCCCGAGCCCGCCTGATCAGGCAGGGGCGTGTGTGCGGATCATGTCCGCCAGTTTCTCACCAATCATAATGCAAGCCAGGTTTGGGTTGCCGCGTGGCAGGTTTGGCATCACCGAGGCATCGGCAATGCGCAGCCCCTCAATCCCGTGCACCCGCAGCTCGTGATCGACAACGGCGCCTGCATCATGGCCCATGCGGCAGGAGCAACCCGGATGGGCGCGATGCGTGGCTGTCTGCCGCACGAACTGGGCGATTTCCGCGTCCGTACGACAATCGTCACTCGGCAAGTTTTCGCGTGCGATCAGATTCGCCAGCGGGGGTTGATTGTAAATCTCGCGGGTAAGGTGGATCGATTCCACCATGCCATCCATGTCACCGGGCGCTGAGAACATATTGAGGAAGATACGCGGGGCACTGCGCGGATCCTTATTCCGCAGCTTGACCCAGCCGCGCGATTTCAGCGGCAAATAGCCGGTGCGAACGGAAATCCTGCTGACAGGCTTGCCTGTGCCGGGGAACCACAGACGCGCATCGCCTGACAATGGCAGGCACATCATCTGCACGTCCGGCCGATCGGCATCGGGCTTTAGTCGTGTGAAGATATTGGCTAGCGTACCAGTTTGGGCAAAGGGCCCGCTGCCGTTGAGATACCACCGGGCAGCGGCGATGGCGGCGCGATCCATGCGCAGGTGCTTGGTTAGGCCGAGATCATCCTTGAGGTCCCATTCGTTGATCACCACGGGATGATCGGCCAGTTCCGCGCCAACGCCGGGAAGGTCATGCACGACATCGATATCATGTTCGCGCAGCTCATCCGCATTGCCGATGCCGGACAGCATGAGGATTTGCGGCGAACCATAGGCGCCGGCTGAAAGGATAATCTCGCGCTCTGCCCGCACGGTTTCCTGCTTGTCGCCGATCGAATATTCGACGCCCGATGCACGGCCATTTGCGATAACCAGCCGATGGACCAGTGCACCAGTCCGGACTGTCAGGTTGGGGCGGCCCATCGCCGGAGCGAGATAGGCCCGTCCGGTGCTGGCCCTGCGGCCGTTCGCGACCGTCGATTCCATGCGGCTGATGCCGTCCTGCTCGGCACCGTTGGGATCGGCATTCAGCGGAATGCCTGCCGCGATTGCGGCATCACGATGCGCTTCCCAAAGAATATCGGGGTGCTGCATCTGAGTGATGGTGACCGGTCCCCCCGCGCCATGGTGGTCGCTTGCACCACTCCAGTGATTTTCCGATTTCTTGAAGTAGGGCAGTACTTCGTCATAGCTCCAGCCAGAAAGCTGGCCTGCTGCCCAGTCATCGAAATCGCGGCGGTTGCCGCGCACGGCGATCATTGCGTTGATTGATGAGGTTCCGCCCAGGGTGCGGCCGCGGGGAATGCCCAGCCTGCGCCCATCGAGCGCAGGCTCAGGCTCACTTTCGAACTGCCAGGTGCCGATATTGCCCAGCGCAACGCGCGGAAAGGCGAGCGGCATCAGTTGCAAGGGGTGGCGATTGGGGGCGCCAGCCTCCAGCAACAGTACTGACAAAGCCGGATCCTCGCTTAAGCGAGCCGCCACTACGGCACCGGACGAACCAGCACCGATAACGATGTAATCGTAAACCCTCTCCATTTTCGCAGATTGCCAGTGGCGTGGCCGCTCGTCCAGACATGAAAAACCCCGCCGAAGCGGGGCCTTTCCTATTTCTTGTGTGTCGCTAGCTTACTGGTCAAGGAAGCTGCGCATCTTCCTTGAACGGCTCGGGTGCTTCAGCTTGCGCAGCGCCTTCGCCTCAATCTGGCGAATACGTTCGCGCGTCACACTGAACTGCTGGCCCACTTCTTCCAGCGTGTGGTCAGTGTTCATGCCGATGCCGAAGCGCATGCGCAGCACGCGTTCTTCACGCGGGGTGAGCGATGCCAGCACGCGGGTAACCGTTTCCTTGAGGTTCGACTGGATGGCCGCATCCACCGGGATCACCGCGTTGGGGTCCTGGATGAAATCGCCGAGATGCGAGTCTTCCTCGTCACCTATCGGCGTTTCGAGACTTATCGGCTCCTTGGCGATCTTCATCACCTTGCGCACCTTTTCCAGCGGCATGGACAGGCGTTCTGCCATTTCTTCCGGAGTGGGTTCGCGGCCCTGCTCGTGCAAGAACTGGCGGCTGGTGCGCACCAGCTTGTTGATCGTCTCGATCATATGGACCGGGATACGGATCGTTCGGGCCTGGTCAGCGATCGAACGGGTGATCGCCTGCCTGATCCACCACGTGGCGTAGGTGCTGAACTTGTAGCCGCGGCGATACTCGAACTTGTCGACTGCCTTCATCAGGCCAATGTTGCCTTCCTGAATCAGGTCCAGGAACTGCAACCCGCGGTTGGTGTATTTCTTAGCGATGGAGATCACCAAACGAAGGTTGGCCTCCACCATTTCCTTCTTGGCGATACGCGCCTCGCGCTCACCCTTCTGGACCATGTTCACGATACGGCGGAATTCGTTGAGGCTCATGCCCGTCTGGCTGGCAATATCAGCGATTTCGGCGCGGATACGCTCGACAGCGTCAACTTCCTTCTCGGCGAAGGCTGCCCACTTCTTATCCTTCTTTGCATTGGCCGCGAGCCAGGTGTCGTCCATCTCGTTGCCGACATAGGTATTGAGAAAGTCCGCTCGCTTCACCTTGTGGCGTTCGGCAAGGCGCAGCATCTGGCCGCCCAGCGCTGTCAGGCGACGGTTGAAGGCATAGAGATTGTCCACCAGGTATTCGATCTTGGTGGCGTGGAACTGTACGGACTCGACCTCTGCCGTCAGCTCTTCGCGAAGCTTCTCGTACTTGTCTTCCTTGGACTTGGGGAACTCGTCACCATTGGCTAGCACTTCTACGCGCTCGGCCTGCAGCTTTTCGAACTTCTTGAACAGGCCCGTGATGCGGGCGAAGCGCTCCAGCGCATCAGGCTTGAGGGCCGCTTCCATCTGGGCGAGGGACATGGTGTTGTCTTCCTCGTCGTCATCATCGCGGCGGCGCGAGGAACCTTCTTCGCCGTCCTCACCTTCGTTCTCTTCCTCTTCTTCCATGTCGTCATCGTCGTCACGGATGGTCGGGCCAGCGGTTTCTTCCGAAATTTCGCCGTCGTCATCACTCTCGCCATCCTCTTCCATCTTGTCCACGGGCGGTTCCTTGGACAGCATGGCATCAAGATCGAGGATTTCGCGAAGCTGCATCTCTTCATTGTTGAGCGCTTCAGACCACATGATGATGGCGTGGAAGGTGATCGGGCTCTCGCACAGGCCAATGATCATCGTGTCGCGGCCAGCCTCGATGCGCTTGGCAATCGCGATTTCACCTTCACGGCTGAGCAGTTCCACTGCGCCCATCTCGCG
>CAZYAL010000005.1:65883-86068 GCA_964645635.1 uncultured Sphingomonadaceae bacterium
TGGCAATCGCGATTTCACCTTCACGGCTGAGCAGTTCCACTGCGCCCATCTCGCGCAGGTACATGCGCACCGGGTCATCGGTGCGATCGCCAGTGGCGGTGGACTTTTTCTTTTCTGGAACGTTCCCCTTTTCGTCGGCATCCGAATCGTCGTCGGAGGAGGAGATTTCCTCCGGACCGTCGCCGTCGTTCTCGTCGTCGTCCTGCGCGTCCTCGTCGCTCTCAACGATCTGCACGCCCATTTCGGAGATGGCGGTCTGGATGTCCTCGATCTGGTCGGGGCTCATCTGATCGCTCGGCAGCGCTTCGTTCAGCTCATCATAGGTGATGTAGCCTTTGCGCTTGGCCTTCGCGATCATCTTCTTAATCGACGATTCATTCAGGTCGATCAGCGGTGCATCGTCGTTGTTGTTCTGCTTGGTCTTGGCTTCAGACGCCATCGCGTGTTCAATCCGTTTCCTGTTCGCTGGCGGCGCTATCCATGCCGCCTGCGGAAGATTCATCTGTTGCTGCCTCTGCAGCCCGTTTCCGTGCCATTTGCCCGAGTCGCGACTCGATTTCCAGCTTTCGTTTGCGCAAGCGTTGCTGCTCGGCAAAAGCGCCTTCCGGGTCGGAAACGAAACTGCCAGTGGCCGCAGCTATAGCTTCCTCAAGCTCCGGCCTTTCAACCAGCAGGGCAATCGCTTCGGCCAGATCCTCCCTCGCGTCGTCCGGATCGGAACCTTCCATCAGGAAGGTGAAACGGGTGTTATCCGGCGGCGGCGGCAGGATGCCTTCTGCGAATATGGGCGAATTCGCGCCGTCTTCAAGGGTTTCGGCAAGACCGAGCAAATAATCCACAACCGGGGCGCTTTCAGGAGCAGCGCGTGACAGGCGGAGAAGCTTTTCTGCCTGCGCTTCGATCTGGTCAGGATACCGGCCAAGACCGACCAGTACAGCCTGCACCAGCACATCTCTGCGGCTGGCAGCGGTGCCCTTGCGCAGGGCGGCAGTCATCTGCGCAGAGTGGCCATCTGAGAACGGCTTGGCATTGCGGCCCTGGCCCGGTTGCCACTTCGGGCGTGGTTGGAACTCGCGCTTGGGGAAGGCGAATTCGGAATAGAGGTCCATCAGGTCGCGGCGATAGAGCGACTTGATGTCAGGATGCGCAATCGTGTCGACATGCTCGAGTAGCCTTTGCTTCAAGCCCGCCTTGTCTTCCGGCGAACTGAGCGGGAGCGCGTCGCGCTCATGTTCCCACAGCAACCCGAGCATCGGCTTCGGGTTGGCGAGCAACTTTTCCATCGCGCCTGCGCCTTGCTGACGGATCAGGTCATCGGGATCGATGCCAGCGTGCAACTGCACAATCTGCATTGAATGACCGGGCCGAAGCTGGGGCAGGGTGCGGGCGATGGCCTTCATGGCAGCGCGCTTGCCGGCCGCATCGCCATCGAAGCACAGGACGGGCTTGTCCACCATGCGCCAAAGCAGCTCGATCTGGTTTTCGGTGAGCGCGGTGCCCATCGGCGCGACGGCATCCTCGAACCCCGCAGCGGCTAGCGCAATCACATCCATATAGCCTTCGACCACGACCACACGGTTGGACTTGCGACTGGCAGGGCCAGCGCGATGGATGTTGTAGAGCGTGCGGCCCTTGTCGAACAACGGCGTATCAGGGCTGTTCAGATATTTCGGCGCACCCTCGCGATCCTCCAGTATACGACCGCCAAAGGCGATCACCCGCTCGCGCGCATCCTGAATGGGCAGCATCAGGCGGCCGCGAAACCGGTCATAGGGCTGTTTTTCGTCCACGCTGATCAGCAGGCCCGCCTCAACCAGCATCGGCAGCTCGAAGCGCGAGAGCGCGGTTTTCAGCGCCCCGCGATCATCGGGCGCATAGCCAAAGCCAAAGCGTTCGATGGTCCGTTCATTGAAGCCGCGCTTCTTGAGATAATCGCGCGCCTGCTGGCCTAGCGGCGAGTGCAGGTTCTGCACGAACCAGTCTTGCGCCGCTTGCATCACATCATGCAGCCCGGCGCGTTCCTGAGCCCGTTCGCGTTCGCGCGGATCGGGCTGGGGAACCTCCACCCCAGCTTCTGCCGCCAATTCCTTCACGGCATCCATGAAAGAAAGGCCGCGCTGGTCTGTCATCCAGCTGATGACATCGCCATGCGCCTGACAGCCGAAGCAGTGGTAGAAACCCTTCTGGTCATTGACCGTGAAGCTGGGCGTCTTCTCGTTGTGGAAGGGGCAGCAGGCTTTCCATTCGCGCCCCGCACGCTGGAGCTTGGTCGTGCGCATGATGACGCTGGACAGCGTGATTCGCGACCTTAATTCATCCAGCCATTGCGGGGATAATGCCATAACTGCCAGACCCTACACCGTGCTTCGATTCGCGGCGAGCGCGGCCTGTGTATGAATTCAGCCGAACGAAGCCTTCACCAGTCCGCTGGCCTTGCCCATGTCCAGCACGTTGCCGTGGCGGCTCTTCAGTTCCGCCATAACTTTACCCATGTCCTTGGGGCTTTCCGCGCCGACATCGGCCTTGACCTGCTCGATGGCAGCCCGGGTTTCTTCCTCGCTCATCATTTGCGGCAGGAATTCCTCGATCACTGCCAGTTCGCCCTTTTCCTGGTCAGCAAGTTCCTGGCGGCCGCCTTCCTCGTACATCTGGATCGATTCGCGGCGCTGCTTGGCCATTTTCTGCAGCACTTCGATCACGAGGTCGTCGTCGTTATCCGGAGCTTTGCCAGTGCGCAGCTCAATGTCGCGATCCTTGATCTTGGCCCCGATTAAGCGCAGCGCAGCGGTGCGGGCCTTGTCGCCAGCCTTCATGGCGGCGATGGTTTCGGTCTTGATCGTTTCGCGAAGCATGGCGAGCTTTTCCTTTGGGACATACCTGTGGATGTTTTGCGGCTGCGATACGCAAATGCAGCATTTAGTCAAATATCCCGCGCAATCACGGGTTGACGGAATCATGCAGGAGGTCTAGCCGCCAGCCCTTAGCAACATCGCCGGTATAACTGATTTACGGGAGCCCACCATGGCCTTTTCCGCCTCTTCGTCTGCGCAACCTAAAGACGCGACGGGGGTATTGGTTCTGGCCGATGGCACCGTCATCTGGGGCAAGGGCTTCGGTGCTACGGGTGCGCAGGTTGGCGAGGTGTGCTTCAACACGAGCATGACTGGGTATCAGGAGGTGATGACCGATCCCTCCTACGCCGCGCAGATCGTCACCTTCACCTTCCCGCATATCGGCAATGTCGGCACCAATGCCGAGGATGTTGAGAGTGTGGTGGAAAGCGCCGTTGGCTGCGTGGTGCGCGAAGAAGTCACCAAGCAATCCAACTTTCGTGCCGAGCGAGAATTCGTTGAATGGATGCGCGGGCATGAGAAGATCGGCCTGTCAGGCGTGGATACCCGCGCGCTGACCCGCCGTATCCGCCAGTCTGGCGCGCCCAATGCGGTGATCGCACATGACCCCAATGGCAAGTTCGATATCGATGCACTGCTCCAGCGCGCGCAGGAATGGCCTGGCCTTGAAGGCATGGACCTTGCTCGGCGCGTGACCCGTCCCAAGCAGGAAAGCTGGGAAGGCGGATACTGGCAGCTGGGCCAAGGCTATGGCCGCGCCTCGCACGATGCCAAGCCGCATGTGGTGGCCATCGACTATGGCGCGAAGGACAATATCTTCCGCAACCTCGTGCGCGCGGGTGCCCGCGTTACCGTGGTGCCTGCCAAGACACCGCTTGAGGATATCCTTGCCCTCAATCCAGATGGCGTGTTCCTGTCTAACGGCCCCGGCGATCCGGCGGCGACGGGCACCTACGCCGTTCCCGTGGTCAAGGCGCTGCTGGAGCGTGACATGCCGATCTTCGGCATTTGCCTCGGCCACCAGATCCTGGCGCTCGCCGCTGGCGCGAAGACGGTGAAGATGTTCCAAGGCCACCGCGGTGCGAACCACCCCGTCCAGCGCCTTGGCTCTGACTGGGGGGCAAGCGAAGGCCTCGTCGAAATCACCAGCATGAACCACGGCTTTGCTGTGGATGCGGACACGCTGCCTGGCAACGTGGTGGAAACGCACAAGTCCCTGTTCGACGGCTCCAATTGCGGTATCTCGATCACCGGAAAGAAGGCTTTTAGTGTGCAATATCACCCCGAAGCCAGCCCCGGCCCGCAGGACAGTTTCTACCTGTTCGAGAAGTTCGTGGGGATGTTGGGGTGATCCACCCGATTGCCGCCATTCCTGCCCCTATTACCCAGTCCAACGGATAGCCGATGCCAAAACGTACAGACATTTCCTCGATCCTCGTCATTGGCGCTGGTCCGATCATTATCGGTCAGGCTTGCGAGTTCGATTATTCCGGCAGCCAGGCGATCAAGGCGCTGAAGGAAGACGGCTATCGCGTCATCCTGGTCAATTCCAATCCGGCCACGATCATGACCGATCCGGACATGGCCGATGCGACCTATATCGAGCCGATCACGCCCGATATCGTCACCAAGATCATCGCCAAGGAACGGCCTGACGCGCTTCTGCCCACCATGGGCGGGCAGACTGCGCTCAACTGCGCGCTGGCGCTGGAAGAGATGGGCACGCTGGAAAAATACGGCGTGGAAATGATCGGCGCTAAGGCAGACGTGATCGACAAGGCCGAAAACCGCATGCGTTTTCGCGATGCGATGGACAAGATCGGCCTTGAAAGCGCGCGCAGCGGCACGGCGCATAATATGGAAGAGGCTTTCGCGGTTCTCGAACGCACCGGCCTTCCGGCGATTATCCGCCCCAGCTTCACCATGGGCGGCACCGGTGGCGGCATCGCCTATAACAAGAACGAGTTCGAAGCCATCGTCCGCTCCGGACTTGAGGCAAGCCCCACTACAGAGGTGCTGATCGAGGAAAGCCTGCTGGGCTGGAAAGAATATGAGATGGAGGTCGTGCGCGACAAGCACGATAACTGCATCATCATCTGTTCGATCGAGAACGTCGATCCGATGGGCGTGCACACGGGCGATTCCATCACTGTGGCCCCGGCGCTGACGCTGACGGACAAGGAATACCAGATCATGCGCACCGCCAGCCTGAATGTGCTGCGCGAAGTGGGCGTGGAAACCGGCGGATCGAACGTGCAGTTCGCGGTCAACCCGAAGGATGGCCGCCTGATCGTGATCGAGATGAACCCGCGCGTCTCGCGTTCGTCCGCGCTGGCATCCAAGGCCACCGGCTTCCCCATTGCCAAGGTCGCCGCCAAGCTGGCCGTGGGCTACACGCTGGACGAGATTACCAACGAGATCACCGGCGCAACTCCTGCCAGCTTTGAGCCGACCATTGACTACGTCGTAACCAAGATCCCGCGCTTTGCTTTCGAGAAGTTCAAGGGCGCAAAGAATGATTTGACCACGGCGATGAAGTCCGTCGGCGAAGTTATGGCCATCGGTCGCAACATCAAGGAATCCTTGCAGAAGGCGCTGCGCGGCCTCGAAACCGGGCTCGACGGCTTCAACCGCGTGGTCGAGCTGGAAGGGGCAGGGCGGGACGAGATCACTGCAGCCCTTTCGCGCGCTACGCCGGATCGCTTGCTGATGGTGGGCCAGGCCTTCCGCGAAGGCTACACCATGGAGGAAATCCAGGCGATCACCCATTACGACCCCTGGTTCTTGCGTCACATCGAGGAAATCATCGCTGAGGAAAGGGCGATCGGCGAGGATGGCCTGCCAAACACCGCGGCTGGCCTGCGCCGTCTCAAGGCGATGGGCTTTTCCGACAAGCGCCTTGCCACGCTGGCGGTGCGTTCGGTGCATGTCGCTGGCGGGCTTGGTGAAACGCAAGCCAAGCGTTCGGGCCTCCTGCATGACGCGTTGCGCGCCATGGCCGGTGCCACTTCGGAAGAGGAGGTGCGCCAGCTGCGCCACAAGCTGGGCGTGTTCCCGGTCTACAAGCGCATCGACAGCTGTGCGGCCGAGTTTGAGGCGATTACGCCTTACATGTACTCTACTTACGAAGCGCCGACCTTTGGTGAGCCGGAAGACGAGGCAGATCCGTCTGACCGGAAGAAGGTGGTGATCCTTGGTGGTGGCCCCAACCGCATCGGGCAGGGTATCGAGTTCGACTATTGCTGCGTCCACGCCTGTTTCGCGCTCAGCGAGGCTGGCTATGAAACGATCATGGTCAACTGCAACCCTGAAACGGTTTCGACCGACTATGACACCTCCGACCGCCTCTATTTCGAACCGCTGACTGAAGAAGACGTGCTGGAAATCCTGCGTGTCGAAATGTCCAATGGTACGCTCGAAGGCGTGATCGTGCAGTTCGGTGGGCAGACCCCGCTGAAACTTGCTGGCGCGCTGGAAGAGAACGGGATCCCGATCCTGGGCACCCCACCGGACGCGATCGACCTTGCCGAAGACCGCGAACGTTTCGCCAAGCTGGTCAACAAGCTCAACCTCAAGCAGCCGGCCAACGGATTGGCGCGCAGTCGCGATGAGGCTGCTGCTGCTGCCGCGCGCATCGGCTATCCCGTGCTGCTGCGACCGTCCTACGTGCTGGGCGGCCGCGCTATGGAGATCGTCGACAGCGAAGCGCAGCTTGATGATTACATCGCTACTGCGGTGAACGTCTCGGGCGACAGCCCGGTGCTGGTCGACCAGTACCTGCGCGATGCCATCGAATGCGATGTCGACGTGCTTTGTGATGGCGAGCAAGTCGTGATCGCTGGCGTGATGCAGCATATCGAGGAAGCCGGCGTACACTCAGGCGACAGTGCCTGTACCCTGCCGCCTTACAGCTTGCCTGCTGAAGTGATAGCAGAGATGGAACGCCAGGGCGAAGCGCTCGCTATGGCGCTGGGTGTGCGTGGCCTGATGAATGTGCAGTTCGCGGTGAAGGATGGTGAGGTCTACCTGATCGAGGTGAACCCGCGCGCCAGCCGCACCGTGCCCTTTGTCGCCAAGGCCATCGGCCAGCCCATCGCCAAGATCGCCAGCCGCATCATGGCAGGCGAAAAGCTGGCGGATTTCCCGAAGATCAAGCGTGACCTCGATTACATGGCCGTGAAAGAAGCTGTGTTCCCGTTTGCGCGCTTCCCAGGCTCTGACCCGGTCCTGACACCGGAAATGAAGTCTACCGGCGAAGTGATGGGGATCGATCGCGATTTCGCGACCGCCTTCACCAAGTCGCAGATCGCCGAAGGCAAGAGACTGCCCGAAAGTGGCACCTTGTTTGTATCGGTGAAGGACAGTGACAAGGTCCATATCCTTGAAGCGGTTCGCAACCTTGCTGCCAATGGTTTCAAGGTTGTGGCCACTGGAGGCACGGCTTCCTATCTTGCCGATGCCGGTGTTCCTGTGGAGCGAGTGAACAAGGTGGCCGAAGGCCGCCGCCATATCGTCGACATGATCGTGGACGACGAGATCGACCTCGTCTTCAACACTACCGAAGGCTGGCAGAGCCACAAGGACAGCCAGTCCATCCGTGCATCGGCGCTGGAAATGAAGGTTCCGTACTACACCACGGCTGCGGCTTCAGCGGCAGTTGCGCAGGCGATTCTGGCAGTAAAAGCGGCTGATCTTGAAGTCCGCTCTCTGCAAGACTATTATGGAGCCTGACCAGACACGCGCTTTCCCGAAATCTGTGAACTGAAGCATCGTCCAAACGGGCGGTAAGGCCAGTTTTGACGGGATTGCCGGCATAGACAGGAAGACACATGGAAAAAGTGCCGATGCTTGCGGAAGGCTATGAAAAGCTGACTGCCGACCTGAAGTTGCTGCGAGCGGAACGCCCCAAGATCGTTGACGCGATTGAGGAAGCGCGCGCGCATGGTGACCTGTCGGAAAATGCTGAATACCATGCAGCCAAAGAACGCCAAGGCCAGGTGGAAGCGCAGATTGGTGATCTTGAAAGCAAGATCAGCCGCGCGCAGATCATTGATCCCACCACGCTTTCGGGTGATCGCGTGGTGTTCGGCGCCACCGTCACTGTCCTGGATGAGGCCGACAAGCCGCTGAAGTACCAGATTGTGGGCCAGGCGGAGAGCGATGCCAAAAATGGCCGCATCTCCTTTGATTCCCCGCTCGGCCGCGCGCTGATCGGCAAATCGGTTGGTGAGGAAGTGGAAGTCACCGTGCCTTCCGGCGAGAAGTTTTTCCTGATCGAAAAGGTCGAATTCATCTGATCCGCACGTTCATGTGCCGGATATGAAAAACCCCCGCTTTCCGGCGGGGGTTTTTTGTTGCTTCATGCAGCGGGCAGGTCAGGCTCGAAAATCTTGTGCAGGTGGATGATGACATATTTCATCTCTGCATCGTCAACCGTGCGTTGGGCCCATCCGCGCCACGCCTCTTCGGCTTCGGCATAAGAGGGGTAAAAGCCCACGACATGGATGTCCTTCAGGTCCTGGAATTCGGTTCCCTGCGGATCCTTGACCCGACCGCCGATGACCAGATGAAGGAGCTGCTTGTCCATTTGGGATGATCCTTTGCGCAAGTAAAAGTGGTTTCACCGGCTACTGGACCAATTGCCCGGTCTTCGCAAGTGCGCAAGGGATCAGTGGCGGCGCAGCGAGCGAGCGATTGCCTTGCCGATGTCGCGCGCCACATTGCGTGCGGTATCGCTGGCGTTCGCAGCGCGATATTCGGCGCTGCGGCGCATGCGGCGGGCCTTGTCACCCATGGCATCGCCGATGTCTTCGATCTTGTCCGCGCTTGCTTGCCGCGCTCCGGCAGTGCTTTCCATCACCTGCTCGGCAAAGGCGGAGATCATCTCGCTGCCCAGCGCGGCATATCCGGTAGCCTTGGCACTGGCATAACGGCCGACCTTGCGGGTTGGGGAGTTCTTGAAAAGCGCCGATATCAGCACGCCGATAGCAAGGCCGCCAGCAACGGTTGCGACTGGGTGTTCCTTGGCAAAGCTGGTCAAGCCATCCTTGGCTGCGCTGGCCTTAAGGCTCACACGTTCACCCAGCGTAGGGACCTGGCGTTGCATATTGCGTTTCTGCGCAGCGGTGATGCGGTCCTTGATTTCCTGGCGCTTGGCTTCCTTCACTTCACTCATGGTTCAGTCTGCTCCGCTCAAAATCTGTTCTGTTCTTGCAATGCACTACGAGGAGGCCTGTTCCGGATCAGCCTCTTCTTCCCCACCTTGCTGGCCTTCAAGGAAGCCGCCGATCACCTCAAGGATTGTGTCGCGATAGAGCCATGCGGCAACGCCCGCGGCTGCCAGCCCGAGGCCGCTTGCCAGCTGGCCCTTGTTCTCTTTCGCCAGGTCAATCGCGCCTTCGCCAAGGATTTGCAGGTAATCGGCTACAGCTTCGGTGATGCGGGCACCGGGCCCCTGCGCCTCGGCATCGGCCTTGATCAGTGCGACATCGGTCATGAGGTTGAGCTTCGCGGCATCGCGTAAAGCCTTGCCTTCCAGTAGCCGGATTTTGCGCGGGGACATGCTCAGGCCTCCCCTTTGTCGTCGGGCTGCTTATCATTGATGACGGACATCATTTCATTCCAATGACTTGATGCCGCCTTCAGCAAAAGGAGCACACCCAGCAACAGCGTGCCAACCACGATGGCCGTCGCGCCCCATGCGGTCAGCAGCGGGGTAAGGGCGATGACCAGGCCTATGGTGAGTGCGCCGAATGCAAAGAGCGCAAGCACGACGGCTCCGATGCCGAACGCGGCGATGCGCTTGATGCTGCCGCCAATGAACGATGCGCGCGATTTCTGGTAAGAAAGTTCCGCATCGAGATAGGTGCGGGCATCGACCAGCAGATCCTCGACATCCTCCAGCAACGAGCGCGTGCTGCCGGGCGAGGGATCGTCTCCCTCGTTCCGCGCACTGGGCGTGCACAATTCGCCGCTATCTGGCTGGTTGGCGGGCTCTTCCTCCCGCGCTCCCATCAAGGTCTGTTACCTGCGGAACAGGCGGGAAAGCAGGTATCCTGCCACAACGGCGATGCCGACAGACTTGCCGGGGTTATTCCGCACATATTCACGGGCATCTTCACCCAGTTCCTCCACGCTCTTTTCGTTGAGCGTATTAGCAGTGTTCTGGATTGAGCGCGACGCGCTGCGGGCGTAATCGCCATATTTCTCGCCGAATTTCTCGTCTATGCTGGTGGCATTCTCTTCCACCACACGCGAAAGGTTGCCAAGTGCTTCACCGGCCTTGTTCTTGCCCTGAGTGGCAAGCTCGCCAGCCTTGAGCTTGGCTTCGCCAGCCCAGTCCTCACCGCGGGCCTTGGCGTCGCCTGCATATACGCTGGCCTTCTGACGCGTTTCATCGCGCAGGGCGGCGGCGCCAGCCTTCGCTTCATTAAGTGCAGCGTTGAATCGGGTGCGCGCTTCGGAGGTGGCCGCCTCATTTTTTGCGGCGGTCACTTCAGGCTCCGGCGAGGGAGCGGAATTGGCAGTTGCGGGCTTGGCAGTCTTTCCAGCCATGGTTTGTTACCCCTTCTTTTGTCCGATGGGACTAGTGCCCCTTTGTACACAGTGCGACATCTGTCACACCACTTGCAACATCAACGCGGCTTGCACGCATCGGTTCCCCGGCATAGGAGGCCGCTAACCCTCGATATGGGGGTGTCTTGCCAGTTTACAACACCAGCTAGAATAGGAAGTACGAGCATGACCGCCATCATCGACATTCACGGCCGCGAGATCCTCGACAGCCGCGGTAATCCGACTGTCGAAGTCGACATCCTGCTGGACGATGGCAGCTTTGGCCGCGCGGCGGTCCCTTCGGGTGCTTCCACCGGTGCGCATGAAGCGGTGGAACTGCGCGATGGCGACAAGGATCGTTACATGGGCAAGGGCGTGCTCAAGGCAGTCGATGCCGTGAATGGCCCGATTGCTGACGCGCTGCTCGGCTTCGACGCGGAAGATCAGCGTGACCTCGACCAGCTGATGATTGAGCTCGATGGCACGGAGAACAAGGGAAAGCTGGGCGCCAACGCCATTCTCGGTACCAGCATGGCCGTTGCCAAGGCTGCCGCCAATGCGCGTGGCCTGCCGCTTTACGCCTATGTCGGCGGCGTTTCCGCACATGTCCTGCCGGTGCCGATGATGAACATCATCAACGGCGGCGAGCATGCCGACAACCCGATCGATATCCAGGAATTCATGATCATGCCTGTGGGCGCGGATTCGATTGCAGAAGGCGTGCGTTGGGGCGCTGAAGTGTTCCACACGCTGAAGAAGGGCCTGTCTGAAAAGGGCCTGTCCACCGCGGTGGGTGACGAAGGCGGCTTCGCGCCTGACCTTGCTAGCACTCGCGATGCGCTGGACTTTATCATGGCTTCCATCGAGCGCGCCGGTTTCAAGCCGGGCGAGGAAGTCGCGCTGGCGCTCGATTGCGCGTCGACCGAATTTTACGCTGATGGCCGTTATGACATGGCGGGCGAGGGAACATCGCTGAGCCCGGCAGAAATGGCAGACTATCTTGCAGACTTGTGCAACGCCTATCCCATCCGATCGATCGAGGACGGCATGGCCGAAGACGATTTCGAAGGCTGGAAGGCACTGACCGACAAGATCGGCGGCAAGGTGCAGCTGGTGGGTGACGACTTGTTTGTGACCAATCCCAAGCGCCTCACCATGGGCATCGACAAGGGCCTTGCCAATTCGCTGCTGGTGAAGGTCAACCAGATCGGCACGCTGTCTGAAACTTTGCAGGCGGTCGAGATCGCGCACCGTGCCGGTTACACCTCGGTGATGTCGCACCGTTCGGGCGAAACCGAGGATGCGACGATTGCCGATCTCGCGGTTGCCACCAACTGCGGCCAGATCAAGACCGGCTCACTCGCCCGTTCGGATCGCCTCGCCAAGTACAACCAGCTTATCCGTATCGAGGAAGAGCTGGGCGATAGCGCGGTCTATGCTGGCAAGGCCTGCTTCGGCCGCCTGAAGGGCTGAATTTCGGCCCTAGGCCTGACCTTCCGCCGTGGGGATGGGCTGCATCCCCATGGCAGGATTGTTCCGGATGACGGACTTGAGATAGCCGCTCATTTTGCGGGTTGCCTCAGCGCCCAGCCTGACATTGACGCGACGATTGTCTGATGGGTCCGGCTCTCGTTCCACCAGCCCTTCTGTTTCCATCAGCCGCAGCCAGCGCAGGGCAGTGGTGGAAGGAACATCCGCTGCGATGCAGGCGCTGGAGACTGAGACTTTCCGGTTCTCATGCGCGGCCAAGTAAAGGTCCAGATAGATGTCCCACGCCGCCTCACCGAAAAGTCAGGGTTGTCGAGGAAGCCCGTCCGCTGCCTGCGCGCTGCGTAGATTTGCCGGGCAAGCTGTGCCAGCAGTGTATCGTCGGGTTCGGCAGAAATGTTGTAATCAAGGGCCGCAGGTGTGGTAGCGGAGCCTTCCAGCTCGCGCGCCAGGGCCATCAGCTGCTTGGCGTTTACCAACAGCTTGCGCGCCTGAATCTTGTTCCTGCGTTCAGACATTGCCACGCAATGAGCGCATGGTTTTCTCGCACATCACTGCCACAGGCGGCGCCAGGCGGGAATATAGGTGTAAATACCTGAATTTGTTGCAGGGTCAAGCTTGCTCGCGTGCAATTTCTTGCAGCGCCGCGTCGATATGTGCAGCAGCAAGTGAATCGCCATAAGTGTCGAGCAAGACCAGGCATTGCTCAAGCAGCGACTGCGCTTCTAACAATGCCTCGCGGTAGGAAAGGTCCTTCGTCATTGCGCCTGCTCCGTTTCGGTTTCGTGACAGTGAGGCACTATGGAGCGCTTGCGATAAGGAATTGCTTGCGGGCCATTCCGGAAAAGGACCTAACAGTGGCGATATGATTTGAGCTGCGCGGAAACCCAATGGCAATCCAACAATTCGCACATTTCGGTGTGATCCTGTTGAAAATGGGATGCGATTTGTCTGCACGTGTGCAAGCTGCGCTTTGGGTGATCCGTGGTGTGCGTTCAAGGAAGCTGAGCGCACTTCTGAGTAGGCTAGCTGCTTTTGTGGCCCCTTTTAGGTCACCGTGAAATCGCAAGGCGGTCACCTCAGCCCGGCTTAGCCCATGCCATTCCTATCATAGGCCGCAGGCAACAAGGGCGGAGCTTGTTATTGTACGGCACCAGTCAACCGCTGCAGCTGTTCTTCGCTGAGCGTCAATTCGACGGCAGCGAACTGTGCATCGAGCTGTTCAGGCTTGCTGGCGCTGGCGATCGGCGCCGTGATGCCGGGCTGGGCAAGTAACCATGCAAGGGCAACGGATGTGTGGCTTGTGCCGGTTTCCGCAACCACCTGGTCAAGCGCGGGAAGGACGTTCAGCCCGCGATTAAAGAACCGCTCGATGCTGGAGCCGCGCGTGGTTCGTTCAAGATCCTCGCGTGTTCGATACTTGCCGGTCAGGAAACCGGCGGCAAGGCCGAACCAGGGGAAATGGGCGATGCCTTGTTCTGCGCAAAGCGCTTGCAGGTTCTCCGGAAAGCCCTCGCGGCACACCAAGTTGTACTCGTTCTGCAGCACGGTGAAGCGAGTGTGGCCGCCGGCATCCGCTGCAGCGTTGAGTGCGGCGAGTCGATCTGCATTGTAGTTCGAAGCGCCCAGCTCACGTACCTTCCCGGCCTTCACCAACGCGTCAAAGCCGGCGGCTACCTCAGCTTGCGGTGTGCTCTCTTCGTCGCGATGTGCGTAGTAGAGGTCGACATAGTCAGTGCGCATACGATCGAGCGATTTTTCCAGCTCTTCGGCCACTTTTGCAGGCGCGAGGTCACCCGGTTGGCAGAACATGCCCGTCTTGGTGGCAATCTTCATGTCCGCACGAACGCCGCGGGCGTCGAGCCATTTGCCGATCATGGCTTCACTTTCGCCACCGACATGGCCTTCGACCCATGCAGAATAGCCCTGCGCCGTGTCGATCATCCTGCCGCCTGCTTCATAGAAAGCATCGAGGACAGCGAAGCTGGCGTTTTCGTCAGCGGTATAACCGAACACATTACCGCCAAGGACGAACGGTATACCAGCAAGAGAGGGATGATTGTTCATCCAAAATTTTCCTGCAGGGCAAGCAACGCCATGGCCGCTTTAGCCGCGCCAGCACCCTTGTTCCCCTGGGCCGGGTCAGCACGATAAATCGCTTGTGCTTCGTTCTCGGTGGTAAGGATGCCATTGCCGATAGCAACGCCATCCATGGTCAGGGCCATGATGCCGCGGGCGCTCTCCCCAGCAACGATTTCAAAGTGATAGGTCTCGCCGCGGATCACAACACCAAGTGCTACGAAGCCGTCATACTGGCCGCTGTCTGCCGCCGCAGCGATGGCTCCGGGAACTTCCAGCGCACCTGGCACGGTCAGTATGTCGAACTCGTGGCCTGCGGCCTGTAGTGCGCCTTTGGCACCGGCGATCAGCATGTCGTTGAGGTGGGCGTAGAAGCGGGCTTCGACGATCAGGAAACGGGCCATCAGTTCTGTCCTTCAAGGGAAATCGGGCGTTCGCCGACGATGGAAAGTTCATAACCTTCAAGGCCGACAAGCGAATGTTGGGTGTTCGTAAGCAGGATCATGTCGCGCACGCCCAGCTCTGTGAGGATCTGCGCGCCGACACCATAGTCGCGCTGTTCAGGCTGCGTTTCGGGCGGTTCGTTGCTGGAGCGCGAGGGCGGGGTGAGGTTGCGGATCGCGCGCGAGGCGAAATCGCGCGAAGGACGGTTGATCAGCACAACAACGCCTGCACCTTCCTCGCCAATGATGCGCATTGCGCCCTCGAGCAGCGAATTGCGCTCTGTCTTGCGGGCAAAGATGTCATCGAAGATAGACAGCGAGTGCATGCGCACCAGTGTCGGCTTGTCGGGATCGACATGGCCCTTGACCAGCGCCATCGCCTCGCCTTGCGTCGCCTTGTTGTAGAAGCTGAGCGCGCGCCATTCACCGCCCCACTCGCTGTGGAAGCGTGCTTCTTCGCGTGTCTCGACCAGGTGATCATGCTTGCGGCGATAGGCGATCAGGTCACGGATCGTGCCGACCTTGAGGCCATGCTTGCGAGCGAAGACCATAAGGTCATCGAAGCGGGCCATGGTCCCGTCCTCGTTCATGATCTCGCAGATTGCACCTGAAGGATTGAGGCCGGCAAGGCGCGAGATATCGACTGCGGCTTCGGTATGGCCTGCGCGCACAAGTACACCCCCTTCGCGAGCAACCAGAGGAAACACGTGGCCGGGGGTGACGATGTCTTCTGCGCCTTTGGCTGCGTCGATGGCGACGGATATCGTGCGGGCCCGATCTGCGGCGCTGATGCCGGTAGTCACGCCTTCTCGGGCCTCAATCGCGACTGTGAAGGCAGTTTCATGACGCGTGCGGTTCTTGCTGCTCATCAGGTCGATTCCCAGCGCCTCCACGCGCTGCCTGGTGAGCGCCAGGCAGATCAGCCCGCGCCCATGGGTCGCCATGAAGTTTATTGCATCAGGCGTTGCCATCTGCGCGGGGATGATCAGATCACCCTCATTCTCGCGGTCTTCATCGTCGACGAGCACGAACATGCGGCCATTGCGCGCTTCATTGATGATCTCTTCGATCGGGACAAGCACCGGCGTGTCGTCATTGTCAGTCAGGAAGCGCTCTAGCTTGCCTAGCGTATCCGCGGTGGGGTTCCAGCCATCGTCCAGGCAATCCCGCAATGTGTTAACATGCAGCCCGGCAGCGCGCGCGAGTCCAGCCTTGCTCATTTTGCCTTCCGCGAGATATTCACGGACGCGTTCGATCGTGGTTTCATACATAACAATGCAAATATCACATCAAAATGTGATTGCAAGGGCCCGGAATCACATTGGTGGCTCCAATCCATTCTTGCGTCGAATCTCTTCAACTCCCAATGATGGATACGAAGGAGGGCCGGTGAACGTGTCAGCACAAAGTAGGGCAGAGCTTTTGGGGGCGTTTCGATACGCGATGCGTCATGTAGCGGCGACAGTCTATGCAGTCACCACGCGGAATGATGGAGTGCCAGCTGGCATCCTTGCCACCGCCGTCAACTCGCTCAGCTTCGATCCGCCGTCCTTGCTTGTGTGTATCAACCGGAGTGCGTCCTTGCATGACCCACTGCTGGCAGAGGGGATGTTTGCTGTGAACGTCCTGGGCCTCGCAAATCGTGAAGTCGCCGATCACTTTATGAATTCCGAAGCACCGGATCGCTTCTCGCAAGGGAAGTGGATAGACATCGCAGGAGTGCCCGTCCTTTCTGACGCGCAGTCCAGCTTCGTATGCCGGATGGTGCACAGCCATGAGTTCGGGACGCACACTGTTTTCATTGGCGAACTGGTCGCCGCACACCATCGGAATGATGCCACGCCGCTGACCTATTATGATCGCAACTACATTGACATTAGCGCGGCTCCGGAACGCACGGGCGGGAACTAGACCGCCAACAGAAAGTCGCGCTGGCTGGGCAGGTGTGCGGCAATGGAAATTGCTGTGGAGCCATGCGTGTGCGCCGCTATTTCCTGCTTCAGCACTTCGGCTTCGACATTTCTGAACCAGCCGGCGGCGTGCCAGAGCTTTGACGGTGGCCTTTGTCGATTGCAGCTTCAAGTTTGCTCAACCTCTGGCATGTAGAGCCTGCCGGTGAATAATCGGGGCAGTGGTTGCCCCGCGTTTTCCTGCGGCTGAATATGTTGTAGGAGTTGGTTGATCGTCCGACGTGGCGAACAATTCAGGGGAAACAATGCGATATCTGGTTACTGGCGCAGCAGGCTTTATTGGCGCTGCCGTATCGGAAGCCCTGCTGGCGCGTGGGGATAGCGTCCTCGGGATCGATAACCTCAACGATTACTACGCTGTTTCACTGAAGGAAGCCCGGCGCGATCGGGTCGCCGGACGCTTTGCTGATGGTTATATCTTCAAACGCGCGGATTTTGCAGATCACATCGCGTTGGGTGATGCGCTGGGCGGGGAAAAATTCGACCGCATCATTCATCTCGGGGCGCAGCCGGGGGTGCGCTATTCGCTTGAGAACCCGCGTGCCTATATCGAAGCGAATGTATTGGGCCATCTCAACATGCTCGAACTCGCTCGCGAGCGGCAAGTGGAGCATATGGTTTATGCAAGCTCCAGCTCGGTATATGGCGGCGCAGAGAAGGTGCCGTTCTCGGTTGACGACCGGGTGGACCATCCTCTCTCACTTTATGCGGCAACCAAGAAATCTGACGAGTTGATGAGCGAAACCTACGCCCATCTCTATCGTATTCCGCAAACCGGTCTGCGTTTCTTCACTGTCTATGGCCCGTGGGGCAGGCCGGATATGATGGTGTGGATTTTCACTCGGAAGATACTCGCAGGCGATCCGGTCCCGGTATTCAATTCGGGCGAGGTTTGGCGCGATTTTACCTATATTGACGATATCGTTGCTGGCATTCTGGCCGCGGCAGATCACGCGCCGGCGGATGATGGATCAGTGAAGGCTGGTGGTTCGATAAAGCCGCATGCGATCTATAATATCGGCAACCATGTCTGCGAGAAGCTGACTGACGTGATTGGCGTATTGGAGGAAGCTTGCGGCAAGAAGGCGGTTCTCGACATGCTGCCGATGCAACCAGGTGACGTACCGCGCACCTTTGCTGATATCGACGCTATCCGCGCCGAACTTGGCTATGAGCCGACGACATCGGTCAATGTCGGGATTCCGCGCTTCGTAGATTGGTATCGGCAGCATCAGGGGCTTTGATCAGCCCTGTCGGAATATTTCCGGCGTGATCTCGTCAACATTCGTGAGGCCGAGCATTGCCATGACGCGCGCGGTCTCGGCCTGCAGTAGATCCAGTGCGCGGGTGACGCCCGCCTCACCTCCTGCACCCAGTCCATAGAGTGTTGCGCGCCCGACCAGCACGGCATCTGCGCCTAAGGCGAGCGCCTTAATTACATCACTGCCGCGCCGGATGCCGCTGTCGAGCAGAACAGCAATCTTGTCACCAACGGCCGCCTTGATCGCAGGAAGGGCATCGATTGAGGCGATCGAGCCATCAAGCGAGCGGGCACCATGGTTTGAGACGACGATTGCATCCGCGCCCATTTGGGCGGCGCGAATGGCGTCTGCCGGGTGCAGCACGCCCTTGAGAACGAACTTGCCCTTCCAGCGCTCGCGCAGCGCTTGCACGCCATCCCAATCGAGATCATCCTGCTTGAAAAGTGCTCCCGGTTTGGCGCCGCGGGCAACCGAATGCTTGAGGTTCTTGGGCAGGTTCGCCTGCGCGGGGATACCGCCATCGAGCATGTAACGCCCGATCACGCCTGCCAGCCACCGTGGGTGGAGCAGCATGTCTGCCAAATTGGTGCGGTTGAGACCAAAGGGCATGCCGAACCCATTGTGGTAGAGATATTCCCGATTGGGCGCGACAGGCAGGTCGAGAGTCACGAACAGGGCATCACAGCCCAGCTCCTGCGCGCGGTCGACCACCGCATAGGACAAGTCGCGGTTCTCCCACAGGTAAAGCTGGAACCATTGCCTGCCGCCGGCCGGTACAATCTCCTCAACATCCATCGTGCTGGCGCTGGAGATGGTGAAGGGGACATTTGCCTTTGCGGCTGCACGAGCGAGGTGGATATCACCCTTGTGCCAGACGATGCCAGCGGCGCCCGTCGGGGCTACAGCAATCGGCATGGAGGCGGGCTGGCCCAGGATGGTGCAACTGGTGTCAACGGCATCAACCCGGCGCAGCACGCGCGGGACGAAGGTATAGGCTTCAAAGGCATCGCGATTGCGCGCCATGCCATGCTCGTCCTCCACGCCCCGCTCGAGATATTCCCACACGCCCAGCGGCAAGCGCCTGCGAGCCTTGCTGCGAAGGTCCTCGATATTCCAGCAGTTCAACGTTTGCGCCATGACGTGTGTCAGCCCCGGCCGAGGAAGGGGAGCTTGTTCTGCACCATTAGCGCTTCGTAGAAGTTGAGATGGTCGGGCATGTCGCACATGTGGATGATGATGCCCGCAGCCTCTTGCGGCGTAGCCGCGAAATTCTCAGGCAACTTCACCGAACCGGGCATGATTTCTGTTGCCACGATGCCCGGGTGGAAGATCGACACGGCAATCTGATTGTCGCGCCCGTCGAGAGCCATCGCATGGGTCAGCCCCTGCAGGCCGAACTTGCTGGCAGTGTAGGATGGGCACTCGTTGCGCGGGACCTTGGCGGAAATCGATCCGACATTGACGATGCGACCGTGGCCACCCTTGAGGAAGATCGGCCAGGCATGCTTGGAGCACAGGAAGGCGCTGGTAAGGTTGGTGGTGATCACCTTGTTCCAATGTTCCAGCGATGTTTCGTGAACAGGTGTGTTTTCGGCAATGCCTGCGTTGTTGATCAGTACATCAACCGTGCCGAAACGCTCGACAGCCTTTCCGAACAGGTTGGCCACGGCATTCTCGTCGGTAACGTCAGTTGCCACTGCAAGCGCTTCTCCACCCATGTTCTCGATCTTTTCGACCAGGGCACTTAGACGCTCCGCGCGGCGTGCAGCGAGCACGACCTTCGCGCCCTTTTCGACAAAGCCCAGAGCACAAGCTTCACCAATGCCTGAACTTGCGCCGGTAACAATGGCAACACGACCTTCAAGATTGCTCACAAATAGCTCCCCTTCGTCTCTCTCGAAGGCAAGGCATTAGCCGCCCACCGCAATGAGCGAAAGACGTGATTTGCTTTATGAGAGGAGGGGGGAATGGTGGACGCCGATGTCCGACCGCGAGGACATTTGCTCCGAAGACCCTGAGCGACCAACTTGGCTGATCAGGATCAAGGAAGTCCAGCATCTTACAGTACTAGGATGTTCGACGATTTACCGTTGGATGTCCCAGGGAAAGTTTCCAAGATCGATAAAAATTGGATCGCATTGCGTTGCGTGGCGAGAAGGGGAGATCAACGCATGGATCAAGTATCGCTAGTCCTTGACCTGGCTCTCCTAATGAGGGCCAATTGAGATCAATCAACAGCAGATGAAGTAGGTCTACTGGGAGCCGCCTATCTGCGCATTTTTTGTCAGGATGATCACGTGGTCTATGTGAAGTCTCGTTGCATTGCGCAGTCGGGAATGACGGTTTGAAGTTCCAAATCCATCCCTCACGACAAGCTGAATGCGCTACTGGCGCGGATATTCAGCCGACCTTCGAAGTGGCTCGTCTCGGCAGGTATGTCCTGCCCGTCGATCTGGTGGAAAAGCCGGGGCAGGCAGAAGCACTCGAACAGCAGGAACAGGCCATCCTTGCCTCTGCCTCTTCGGCAGAAGGCTATC
>CAZYAL010000006.1:0-3962 GCA_964645635.1 uncultured Sphingomonadaceae bacterium
TCCTTCGCGCGGATCATGCCGACCACGGGGCCAAAGCTCTCGTCGCGGAACAGCTTCATGTCCGGCGTCACCTTGTCCACCAGATGCGCGGGCATCACCACGTTTTGGGTGGTCTCGCCGCCGACGAGCAGTTCTGCCCCCTTGCTCACGGCATCCTCGATCAGGCTGTAGCAATGGTCCACAGTCTTGCGGTCCACCACGGCACCTAGCGGGGTATTGCCAGCGATGGGATCGCCAGCAGGCATGCTTTCAACCTTGCCCTTGAACTTGGCCGCAAAGGCATCGGCCACGGCTTCGACCACGATGATGCGCTCGGTCGACATGCAGATCTGGCCCTGGTTCATATAGGCACCGAAGGCTGCCGCCTTCACCGCTTCATCAAGGTCTGCATCTTCCAGCACCAGCATCGGCGCCTTGCCGCCCAATTCGAGCAGGCAGGGTTTCAAGTGTTCGGCAGCGCGCTTAGCGATGATCTTGCCGACAGCGGTCGAGCCGGTGAAGTTGATGCGCTTTACCTGCGGAGCATCGATCAGCGCGCCTACTACCTCGCCTGCATCCTTGGGATCGTTGGTGACCACGTTCACCACGCCATCGGGGAAGCCAGCCTCGGCAAAGGCCTCGATGATCAGCGCATGGGTGCGCGGGCACTGTTCCGATGCCTTCAGGATCACCGCATTGCCGCAAGCGAGCGGCACGGCGATCGCGCGCACGCCGAGGATTATCGGCGCGTTCCACGGGGCGATACCAAGCAGCACGCCGACAGGCTCCTTCACCGCCATCGCGATAGTGCCTTCATGATCCGAGGGGATCACTTCGCCGGTAATCTGCGTCGTAATCGAAGCTGCTTCCCGCACCATGCCGGCAGCAAGGCCAAGGTTGAACATCGCCCAGCCCGCGGTCGCACCGATCTCGCCCATCATGGCAGCGATGAAGTCATCCTTCTTCGCCATCAGCGCGTCTGCCGCCTTCATCAGCATAGCGCGCCGCGCGTTCGGGCCCATCTTCGACCACACCGCGAAACCGGCCTGTGCCTTCTCGGCAATCGCAGGAATGTCAGCGGCCTGCATCGCCTCCGCGCTCGAAGCCACTTCCCCAGTCACAGGGTTCAGGCGGGTGAATTGGGTCATGATGTCCTCGTTCAATGTGTGATTGTTTTCCCAACGATCGCTAGCGACAAATATTTGCAGGGTCACCAGCTATGTGGCGCGCCCGCGAATGAGATCGGCCGCCTTCTCGCCGATCATAATGCTGGGCGCGTTGGTGTTGCCACGTATGACATCAGGCATCACGCTGGCATCCGCTATGCGCAAACCCTCAACGCCGCGCACGCGAAGCTGGGCATCAAGCACCGCTCCATCGTCCGCACCCATCGCACAAGTGCTGGTGGGGTGGCCGCCACTCATCACCATGGAGCGGTTATAGGCATCGATGGCAGCATCATCCTGCACATCAGGCCCCGGCATGATTTCGCTGGTCACGAGGCTGGCGGCAGGCTCTGCCGCGAATAGCTTGCGGGTAAAGCGAACGGCTTCGCGCAGGCGCACCCGGTCGCCCTCTTCCTTGAGGAAATTTGTCACTACTTTGGGCGTCTGGCGCGGATCTGCGGAGGCGAGCGTGACGCTGCCAGTACTCTCAGGATTGAGCAGCAGCGCCCCGGCGGTGAACTGGTGCCCCGCCCCCTTGCGCCAGCCGGGGAACCACGGCCGCGCCATGAAGGAAGTGTGGCTCACCTGGAACTGCAGGTCTGGCCGTTCCTGGTCGGGTGTTGAGCGCAGGAAACCCTGCACGGCCAGCGGGCTGTAATTGCACAGGCCCGTGCCGAACAGCTTCCACTGCACCACGCTTTTCGCCAGACGGTCCAATCGCAGGTGCTTGTCGAAGGTTATCTCGCCTTTTGCCAGATAGACCGACAGCGCCATAGCATGGTCCTGGAGGTTCTGCCCCACGCGCGGTGAAGCGACGCGCGTTTCGATCCCGTGCTCCCTCAGATGATCGGGATCGCCGATTCCAGACAGCATCAACAGGTGCGGCGAATTGAACGCGCCGCCGCTGAGGATCACTTCCCGGTTACAACGCACAGCTTCCGTCTTGCCATCATGCAGAAACTCCACCCCGCAAGCCTTGCCGTCCGCGATTACAACCTTTGAAGCGAGCGCGCCCGTGATCACCTGGAGGTTGGCCCGGTTGCGCACCGGATCGAGATAGGCACGCGCGGTGGAGTGGCGTTTGCCCTTGCTCACGTTCACATCGGGCAAGCCGAACCCTTCAGGCTTTGCCACGTTGAAGTCATCGGTTTCCGGCAAGCCCAACGCGCCTGCGGCCTTGATAAAAGATGGGGTCAACAGCGGATCACGCATCAACGGCTGGATCTCGACAGGCCCACTGCCCCCATGGACATCGCTCTTGCCGCGCCAGTCTGTCTCGATACGCTTGAAATAGGGCAGCACATCGTCATAGCCCCAGCCGCCCAGGCCTCTATCACGCCAGCCGTCATAATCAGCCGCGGCGCCACGAATATACATCGTGCCGTTGACCGATGAACATCCACCCAGCAACCGCCCGCGCGGGAAGGGCATGCGCCGTCCATCAAGATAGGGCTCCGCCTCCGTCATGTATTGCCAGTCGAAGCGCGGAGACATCGAGGCTTTCATCCATGCGAGCGGCATATCGATCATCGCGTGGTTGTGATGCCCGCCAGCTTCGAGCAGTAGCACCTTGGTGGCCGGGTCCTCGCTCAGCCTTGCAGCCAAAACGCAGCCCGCGCTGCCTGCGCCCACGACAATGAAATCAAAACTCTCCATGGCTCTCCCCATATGTCCGGAAAGGTCTCTAGCTTCCCGGAATCACCGACACCACGGTTTTCGATAACGCAGTATCGACAAGCGAAGGATTTGCTGCAATCGACAGACAACTAACTAAAAACGAAAGCACGAGACGATGGCCTTGGCACCCGACATTGCAACCAGCAGCGATTCCAATCCAATCGAAGCGGAAGGCACATCCGTCAACGCTCCGGGCCTGCAGTATTTCGTGTTTGCACTGTTCTTTATCTTCGGCGGGATCACCTCGCTCAATGACGTGATCCTGCCCAAGTTGAAGGAGCTGTTTACGCTCAGCTATGCCGAAGCGATGCTGGTGCAGTTTTGCTTCTTCACCGCCTATCTGGCGGTTGGCATCCCCGGTGCGGAGCTTATCAAGCGGATCGGATACATGCGCGGCGCGGCCGTCGGCCTGCTGGCGATGATGACCGGGTGCCTGCTGTTCATCCCAGCTAGCCATACGGCCACTTACGAACTCTTCCTCGGTGCCTTGTTCATCCTCGCCAGCGGCGTTGTCCTGGTGCAGGTGGTTACCAATCCGCTGATCAGCCTGCTCGGCCCGCAAACAACGGTGCACAGCCGCCTCACTTTCGCGCAGGCGTTCAACAGCCTTGGCACCACGATTTTTCCCAAGGTCGGCTCCACGCTGATCTTGGGCGGGTTGGCAGGCGTGACCGCAGCAGAGCTTTCGGGCGCTGAACTCGATGCTTATCGCACTGCGGAAAGCCAGGCGATTGTCTCGACCTATATCGGGCTTGCCGTGGCTCTTGCGGTGATTGCGGCGGTGGTCTGGTTCTACCGCAACAAGCTGCCGCATGATGCAGCAGCAATGAAGGGGCATGCTCTTACCAGCAGCCCGCGATACCTGGCCGGGCTGGTGCTGACAGTGGCAGGCCTTTGGCTTGCGGTGACAGGGCAGGAACTGTGGGGCGTTCTGCTGATGATTGCGGCACCGGCCATCTGGCTCGCCGGCAACGGCCTGCTTGGCCGCGCGCGCTTCTCATTCGGCGCGCTGTGCATCTTCCTTTATGTCGGCGCGGAGGTGGCCATCGGGTCGCTGATCGTGAACTACCTGATGCAAGGCCATGTGATGGGGCTTGGCGAGCAGGAAGCGGGCAATATGATCCCATACTATTGGGGTGG
>CAZYAL010000006.1:4062-7634 GCA_964645635.1 uncultured Sphingomonadaceae bacterium
CGCGGCTTCGTGTCAGTGGCTGGCGGAGAGGTGAACGGGCCGCTGTTGCGCGGCCGAGTGATGCCCAATTCCGGCGGGGACTGGCCGCAGATGTGGGACAGCGGCCTCATCGATTTCGAAGCGCATTACATGATGGAAACGGCTGACGGCACGCCGATCTACATCCACAATCGCGGCATTGCCTATTCATCGCCAGAGACCCTGCGCAAAATCGAGGCGGGAAAGCCGGTGCCTCCCGATGCCACATACTTGCGCATCACCCCGCGCTTTGAGGTGCCTGCAGGGCCGCATGACTGGCTGGCGCGGACGATCTTCGTCGGCACGGCGGAGCGGCAAGGCAACGAAACCTATTTCGAATATTTCGCCGTGCGTTGATCCAAAGGCAGAGCTGTCATCAAACGGTAATCTTGATGCTGTCAGCTTGGCTGCGATGCCGGACTTCAGATTCCTTTTTGAGCGCGGCCAGCACCAGCGCCAACACCTCCTGCTCGATCTTCCGGATACATGGGCGATTCCGCCCGTGGCCAAGCGCGTGGCATTGGCTTTTGCTGCACATGAAATCCGCAGCGGTTACCTCGACATGGCTCAGGAACTAACCGTGCGCGATGGCGCAGACGTGGTGATCGCGCGTTTCCCGCTGGCTGATTTCCTGAAGGTGGAGGGCCGGTCCGAACTGGGCGAACCGGCCTGATCCAAATTAGCGGCTAACCTCGATAGTGGACTGGGCACGCAGCGCGCCCACGCGCACAAGGATATCGCCATCAGCGGCGGTATCTTCTACCACCAGCTTCACCCACAGGCTGTCTTCGTCCTTGAACCATGCAGTTTCGCCGGAAGCATGCAGCGCCTCCATGCTCGGCTTTTCGGTTCCACTAGCGGCCTTGGTGAAGCCGGGCAGTTCGAGAAGCACGAAGGAATCCTTGTCCATCTCGCGCAAGGAAAGGGAAAGATCGTCGCGGCCTGTTTCGACCCGCACTTGCGCCCCGCTGCCGATGGTCGTCTCGCCAAAATACTCATAACGGCGACCATCGCGGGAGAGCATTACGGGCTCCGAAATCGGCTGGTTGCCGAAGTCGCTATAATTGCCCGAAACGTGGAAGCGGCCCATGTCCATGTCACACACCGCAGCGCCCCAGCTCGACTTAATCTCGCAATCCGTCTCATGCGTGGCGATGCCGTTATCGACCACGATGTAGGAACCAGGCTTGCCGGTTACCGAACCGTCGCGATCGCGGAAGGCAGCGCTGCGATAGGCCGCCATGCCGCCAAAGTCGGACGCCCAGCGGCGATCGATCGGCGGGAAGCTTACCGGCTTGGCATTCTCGAAGGTTAGCCCTTCGACGGAGTTTTCGGTGCTCATGCCGAAGCTGGTGAACAGCAGGTAGGAAAGCGCCCCGGCATCGCGCAGCTCATTGGGCACGTAGTTCACGAAGCGGGTGTTCACCACCTCGTGCAAATAGTCGTAATATTCGTAGCCGCGGATCGGGAAATCCGGATCCTGCGCCGGCAGGCTGCGACCGTAGGCAACTTCCTCCGGAGTGCGCGGATTGCCGATATTGTCGCTCTCACCCACGAACAGCGAATCCACCACGCGCGAGGTATAGGGCGCGCGGCCCGGATTGCCCGCTGCATGGGTGAAGCCGATGGCATTGTCTGCCAGCTTCAGCCCAGTGTAGAGATGGTATTCGCCGCGGCTCCAGATGCCACCATTACGGTTCTTGTATCCGGTGTAGTCGCTGATCTCGGAGACCACTGCCTCGCTGTCACCGTCAGACGGGTCTGCCAAGCTGATATGCGCTCCACCACCGACGTTGAAGAAGCCTTCAGAAGACGGCCCACGGTCGAACATGATCCCGTCAAAGTTCGAATGGGCCGTGTTGCCGCTGAATTCGCGCAGCTTCATCCGCCGCGGCCAGGTGTTGGCGCTGACTTCGGTGCCTTCGAACTGGCCGGTGGGGTGGATCGGCAAGGCAATCCAGAAGCCGATCTGGTCAGAACCTGCTGCCACATTGCCGACATAGGTGTTGTCAGGATTGGTGATCCAGAAGGTGGACGCCGTGTTGTCTGACGGAATCAGGATATTGCCCGCCCGCTGGCCGCCTGTACCGTGATTCGCGAGGGTCAAATTGGTCGGATCGCACGGCAGCGTTGGGTGGCACTTGGTCTGAATGCCAAGGTTACGGGCAAATGTGTTGCCCGTCTCCACCCCGTCCTCAAGGAAGAAGCAGTGCCCCACATTGTTGAAGGTGACGTTGTCTTCCACCCGCAAATTGTTGGTACCGTGCACCGTCACGCAGCGGCTGTAGGTATCGTGGATGGCCGAGTTACGGATATACTGGCCCATCCCCTCACCAATCAGGTGCCAGTGGATCGGATAGCGGGCCAGATTCATGTGCTGACCCATGCGATTGAGTTCCACGCTGTCGACGAACATCTTGGAACCGATCATCGCCATGATGTGACCGCCGAAGGAGTTCTCCTGCGAATCCTCGGATGACTGGATCAGGATATTGCGCGTGAGCATGCCCACTTCGCCGCGCTGGTCCACGCCATAGGTGACCTCACCAAAATGCATGAATTCGAGCGGGCGATCGAGCGTCAGCACGTTCCCCTCGATCGCGGTGATATGGCGACGCTCTGCCTGGCGCGGGTCGAAATCGGTGGAAGCGACGACGATTTGGTCGCCCACGCGCCAGTCGCTGGCGTCGAGCACCTCTATCTGGCTTGCCCCCGCTTCGGCAGTACTCGCCAGCTTGCTCCAGCTGTTTTCGCGATTGCCATGAAGGTTCAACGTACCGCGCATCAGCAGGATGCCGCGATCGCCCATGGTATTGACGTCTTCGCCCGGCACATTGTCGGTAAGGGTGATCGTGGCCTTGCGCGTGTGCGGCTTTTCCGCAGTACCGATCTCCAGCTCGCCGCCGGGGACGTATATCCACTCGCTCGACAGTTCGAGGTCGTGCTCGTCGGAGAAGGAGAGCTTGCCGTTGATTGTGAGGCTGCGCAGCGCAGGAGGCGACACATCGAGCACCACGCTCATGTCTTGCGCGATGGTAACCTCATCGCCTTCGCTCGGAACCTTGCCCGAAGGCCATGTCGCGGGATCGGACCATGGCATTGCCATGCCGGCTGGCGCAGCTTCCTCAATTGCTTCCATCGCTGCATGGCCATGATGGTCCTGCGCGAGGGCGCTGCCGCCCGCAGAAAGCAAGAAGGCTGCCGGCATGGCCAGGCAGGACGCCAAAAACCGTGATTGAGCACGCATCGATTCCTCTCCCCGAGGACGTTCTGTCCCACATCTTTTATTCAGGCGTATAATTCTGCAAGCTAATGATCGGCTTGCCAAGACCTTGGAGTGTTGATGTTACAATTTGTGATTGCGCGGCCAGCGCGAGCCCCGGTTTACCTCAGGCGCGCGAACGCGGATTTCGGCAGATTGCGCGCCCTAGCCGCTCACGTCACCACGTCTGGCGCGCTGCGTCCGGTATGTCGGTTCATGCCCGCGATCTCCTCGGCGGCGGCGATGATGTCAGCAAGCATGTCTGACGTTTCGGCGCCGAGATTGCCGCCAA
>CAZYAL010000006.1:7734-67079 GCA_964645635.1 uncultured Sphingomonadaceae bacterium
GCGGCGATGATGTCAGCAAGCATGTCTGACGTTTCGGCGCCGAGATTGCCGCCAACATGCTCGTAACGTTCAAGGTATACGCGGATGGTCGCACCTTGCGTGCCCGTACCGGCGAGGCGAAACACGACGCGGCTGCCGCCTTCAAACAGCACGCGCAGGCCCTGGTTCGCACTCACTGATCCATCGACAGGATCACAATAGGCAAAGCTGTCGGCCTCGGCCACGGTGAGCGGTCCGAAACTGGTGCCCGGCAGAGCTCCAAGCTTGCCGGTCAGCTCTGCTATCAGCGCATCCGCCTTCTCGCTTTCAACACCCTCATAGTCATGGCGAGCATAATAGTTGCGGCCAAAGCGCGCCCAGTGCTCGCGAGCGATAGCGTCCACGCTCTTGCCGGTTACCGCGAGGATATTGAGCCACATAAGCACCGCCCATAGCCCATCTTTCTCGCGCACATGGTCGCTGCCGGTGCCCGCGCTTTCCTCGCCGCAGATTGTCGCCATGCCTGCATCAAGCAAATTGCTGAAGTACTTCCAGCCGGTAGGAGTTTCGAATGCGGGAATGCCGAGCGCTTCCGCCACCCGGTCTGCCGCTGCGCTGGTTGGCATGGAGCGCGCAATACCCTTCAACCCGTTCGCAAAGCCGGGCGCGAGATGGGCATTGGCAGCAAGCATTGCCAGCGAATCCGACGGGGTGATGAAGCGCCCCTTACCGATGACCAGATTTCGGTCGCCATCACCATCCGATGCCGCCCCGAAATCTGGCGCATCCGCTGACATCATCAGGTCGTAGAGTTCCTTGGCGTGGACGAGGTTGGGATCAGGGTGATTGCCGCCAAAATCCTCCAGTGGAGTTGCGTTGCGCACCGTGCCAGCTGTAAAACCAAGGCGGCTTTCAAGTATCTCCCTGGCATAGGGGCCGGTCACTGCATGCATGGCATCGAAGGCCATCGTCATCCCCTCTTCCACGGCCTTGCGGATCGCGGGAAAGGAAAACAGCTCCTCCATCAGGTCAGCGTAATCGGCCACAGGGTCGATCACCTCTACCGTCATCTCCCCCACCGTGACACTGCCGATGGTATCAAGGTCAATGTCGGGCGCGTCGATATCGAGCCAGCGGTCAATCTCCAGCGTACGCGCATGGATTGCACTGGTAACGCCTTCAGGAGCAGGGCCGCCATTGGCGATATTGTACTTGATGCCGAAATCCTCGTTCGGCCCGCCGGGATTGTGGCTGGCCGAGAGGATCAGCCCACCGCTGGCGCCGTATTTGCGGATCACATGGCTGGCTGCCGGGGTTGAAAGGATACCTCCCTGCCCCACCAGCACGCAGGCATAACCATTGGCCGCTGCCAAACGGATCGCTTGTTGGATAACGGCGCGATTATGGTACCTTCCATCACCACCAATAACCAATATGGCACAATCAGGCTGTTCCACTACGTCAAATACTGACTGTATGAAGTTCTCCGCATAATTGGCTTGCGCGAAATGACGGACCTTCTTGCGCAAGCCAGAAGTGCCTGGCTTCTGGTCGTCAAACGGCGTGGTTTGATGCGTTCGGATCATGAAACTTCCCTTTCAGCTCGCGACAGAAGTCAGCACAGCCGCGGCTGCTGTCAAGGTGCCGGGGGCGTTCGCGGCGTAAGCCGCGCTTGTCACGCTATGGCTACTCTGCAGGCGTGGCAAGCCACTCGGCGAGCACCGCAAGTTCCTCATCGCTCAGTTCGGTTGGTGTGAACTGCGGCATCGCTCCGATCCCGCGGCGGACAACCGCCGTGGTGTAAACAGCAGGCAGGTTCGAACGCTTGCGTAGCTCTGCCTGGCCTGCGGCTACGCGGCGAGCGAGCAAACGCGTGCCCCACCCCCCTGCTTCATGGCAATAGGCGCAGCGGGTCGAGAACACCTCTTGCGGGGAGCGCGAGGCCTCCCCTGCCGATTGTGCGGCAACCGGCGCGAACGCTGCGATCGCGATGGAAGCAGCGAGAAGCCGATTGCGCTTCATGTTCCCTCCTCCCAACTGCCGATGCCTTGCTTGCCCGGAGCGAGGATACCGTTGGGATCAAGTGCCGCCTTGATGCGATTGTTGAGCCTTGGCAGCGCATGGTCGCCCCAAGTGTGCATCGCCACCGCATCATCCATGAAGCGCAGATGGGTGCGATAGAGGCCCACGCCAATTTCGGTCATGTCCTTGCACAGCTGGCGGAACAGGCGGCGGCAACGCTCAGTCTCCTCAGCGTCAGTCCGTGTAAAATACATGTCAGCCACGAAGATCAGCGCACGAGAATTGATGCCAAAAATGCCGACCCACGGGTCCTTTCCATATTCGATGAAGCGCCGCTCGATGATCGCATAGACCTGCTCGGCACGGTCTCCCAAGGGAGCGACAATCGGGCCGAAATCGCTATGCCCGCCAGGGAAACCGCCCCAGTCGACCGCCCCCAGCGGGGCAAGGCTGACTTCCTGCCGCATCCAGGGCTGTTGAGGCTGCCCCTGCTCCCAGCGGCGCACGTGAATGGTGGCGCCCGGGATGTTCTCGGCAAAGGCCTTGCGGATCTTTTCCAGCCGCAGATCAAGCCCTGCCGGACTGTCAAACAGGTTGAAGATGACACTCCACCAGCCCTGGTCACGCTCGGCGAGAAGTTCTTCCATGCGTTCCTGCGAGATGGCACCCGGCCCATCCCACACGTCTGCGCGGACCCGCCCGCCTGTGATCTGCCGCCAGCCGTTGGCGATGGTGTATGGCGCGTTGATCACGTCTTTCATGCGCAAGGGACGCAGTGTTTCTACGAGTGCGTGCAAGTCCTCGCGCCGGGGAATCCGGATGGATACGCCCGCCATGCCTTCAGGCTCGGGCATCAGCCATAGGCCCATCTTGGTGACAATGGCGAAGTTGGACTGGGTGAACAGGCCATCCAGGCCCGGGCCGAAAGGCCAGTTATACGCCTGCCATTCCTGCGTGCCTTCGAGTGCGCCAAGACCCGTGCGCACCAGCGTGCCATCCGCCAGCATCACCTCCAGCCCGCAGATATTCTCCACATGCTGGCCATAAGGCGTGTAGCCCACGCCGTGTTCCAGCGCGTTGCCGATCACGCTGCCCCAGCTGTGCGCCGGGCCGGACATCCACAAGCCCGATTGCCGCCGGTCGAGTTCAGCCTTGAAATCGAAGAAGCTTACGCCCGGCTCGACTATAGCGGTGCCCATCTCCTCATTCACCTCGATCACGCGGTTCATGCGTTTCAAGTCGAGGATCACGGAGCCGCGCATCTCCGGCGCAGCGGTGCCATAAGCAAGGTTCTTGCCCATCGAGATGGGCCAAAGCGGCACCTTGTAACGGTTGGCGATTTCGAGGAGCTTGCGGCAATCCTCCACGCCTGACGGGGCGAGCGCGGCGGCGCTGGCGTGATCATCCTGATCGCCGATATCGAAGGGATCGAGATAGCTCGCCCGGTCACTATCAGAGGTGAAGACCCATTCCGCCCCAATGGCCGCGCGAAATTCGTCGAGCGCCTCGTCAAACGCCTCCTGCGTCAATCCGGGGGGCAGCACGCTCATGCCTGATCCTCCTTGCGTGCCATCAGCTGAATTCGGGGTGCCATGCAGGCGGCATTGCGGGCTTGCGGCGGGAGGTCATCGCGGCAGGCTCCGCACCGCTGGCCCAAAACGGCAGGCCCCAGACTTCTCCGACACAAGCCGGTGCAGCTGCGGACTGCGCCAATAGCGGCGCGGCTTTCAGCGCCGAAAGAGCGGGCAGGCTGGCGCAACCAGCCACAAACAGGCGACGGCTCAGGATCATGCGATCACCCACGCGCGCAGCGATGCATCGCCGGTTCCAGGCAGCGGCGCATCATGCGGCAGCAGCGAGAGGCCGTGATCCCTCGCGAAAGTTTCGCAAATGAAGCGGTCGGACCACATGGTGGCCCCGGCAATCCCCCCTCCCTTTGCAAGCAATGCTGGAATGGTTTCGCGCCAAGCCACGCCAAGGTCCTGCTCGCGCGGATCAAGGATGGTGACACCTTGTTTCTCCCAGCCTTCCGCCATCTTGCGTGAGGCGGTAAAGCGCGCGTCATAGATGAAGATCGCCGGCCCGATGCTCTCGGCACGCAAAGCAGCCGGAAAGGCACCCAGCGCAGCCAGAGCCATGCTGCCCTTCATCAAGGTGCGACGGTCACTGCGGATCATTGGCCATTCTCCAGATAATCGGCAATCGCTTGTAGATCAGCGTCGCTGAGTTCTGCCTCGCGGATCTGCGGCATGGAGCCAATGCCTTGACGCACAACCGCCATTGTCAGCGCAGCTGGCAGTATTTCGCGTTTCTCCAACTCGGCCTGCCCTTCCGGCACGCGGCGAGAAAGCACGCGGGTTCCGAAACCACCTTCCAGATGGCAAGCACCGCAACGTTCACGAAACAAGTCCTGCCCCGAAGGACCACCTTCAGCCGCCCGCGCCAGCGACAAGGCACCTGCGAGCGCCACCAGTGGCAGCGATGCCATCACCAGCGCCTTCATCACTGCCCCTCCCGATATGCACGGGGCCAGATGCCCATCTTGCCCGGGGCGATAATGCCATGTGGGTCGACCGCGTCTTTCACCGTCTCGTTCCAGCGGCGCAGCGCGCCATTGTTGTAGTCATAAGTGCGGGCGACCTCGTCATAATAGAGCGTATGCGTGCGATATTCGCCCCAGCCCTTCGATGCGGCGGTGGCGATCAGGTTACTGAACAGGCGGTTGGCGCGCTCTGTCATATCCGCATCATTGCGGTTGAAAACGATCATGCTGATGTGGTTGAGGTATCGCTGGCCAGCAGTGAAGCCGCCGTAATAATCGAAGCCCGCATCCTCATACATAGCACGGATGGTGGTGTATTGTTCCCACGCCTCTGCGCCGGAGAACGGCGAGACAGGTGAGAAGGTGAGGTGCCCGCCGGGGCCACCCAGCCAGTCCACCACGCCCAGCGCTGCCAGCGTTGGCGTTGGCGATCCGGAACCACGCAGCGGCTCTCCACGGTGCCACTCACTCACTTCGAACTCGTAAGGCAGGTGGGCGAAGGCGCGCTTCACCTTCTCGGCATTGATCTGGTTGATCGCCTTGTCACCAAACAGGCGGATCGAGAAATTCCAGTGGCCCACGCCGCTATCTACCCGCGCCTGGTCCAGCACGTCAGCCGGGATCGGCCCGCTGCCCTGGTAATAGGCGCTGCGCGGCGCGCGCACGGCGAGGTTGCGGATGATGTTGCCGAAGCTGGGATTGGCCTGCACCGTGCCGTCGAGCTTCAATGGGCGCAGCGCATCCACACCCAGCGGCAAGTCCTCCACCCGGTCAAACTGCATGCCGAGATTGAGCGTATGCTCGGGCTCGGGCATCAGCCACAGCCCCATCTTGGTGGCGATACCGAAGTTTGACTGCATGAATGCCGCATCCCATGACGGGCCAAAGCCATAGGGGAACAACTGCCAGCTCTTCGCCCCTTCCAGCGCGCCCATGCCGGTGCGCAGCAATTCGCCGGTGCCGGTCACAATCTCCAGCCCGCAGACCTTGGAGGCATGCTCACCATAAGGCGTGTAGCCCACGCCGCGTTCCAGCGCATTGCCGAGCACGCTGCCCCATGTATGCGCGGGGGCGGACATCCACAGCGGAATGTCGTTGTCGACGAGGTGGTGGTAAAGATCATCGAAGCCCACGCCGGGTTCGACGACGACATAGCCCATCTCGAAATTCACCTCGAGGATGCGGTTCATGCGGATCAGGTCGAGCATCACCACTTCGCGCATGCGCGGGGCGCCGCCGCCATAGCCGAAGTTCTTGCCGCGGCTGGTGGGCCAAAGCGGGATGCCCAGCTCGCCCGCCACGCGGACCACGGCCTGCACCTCCTCGACACTGGCAGGAGCCACCGCTCCGCGCGGGGCATAGGACAGCGCATCGCGCGGGGCGAAGGCATCCTTGTAGCCGTGCTGCGCCTCTTCCTCGCGCCAGACATGCTCTTCGCCAACGATGCTGGCGAAACGCTGCATGGCCTGTTCCAGCCGGTTTGCATTGAGGATGATCATGCGCTGCGGCTCCATGCCGGCACCCAATTGCCGTGGATCTGTTGCGGCGCGCGGAAGGGCAGGCGCACGCGGGCGACGGGACCAGATGCGAGATCAGCGGTATCGCCGATCACCAGCTCGCTCTTCATCGTGTCGTAATTGGTGGCGAGCGCCATCACCCAGCCATCGCCTTCGGGCGCTTCGGCACTGCGCGGGGCAAAGGCGATTTCCTGCAAGCCGAATTCGGGCCCTGCAAACATCGTCTCGACTTCGCCGGTAGCAAAATCGAACTTGCCGAAGCTGTTGGTGGGCCGGCGCCCCGTGCCGGTGAAGGCCTGGAAATCGTCGGAATAGCTGAGCAGGCCATAGCGATAGTCATGGCCCATGAAGCGGTCATCGATCCGGCTCAGCGCGCCCGGCTTGTCCTGGAAGCGCAAATCCTCTCGCCAGCCGGAATCGCTGCTGTTCATGTCGATCGTGTAGCGGCGCACTGTGGTGCGCGCGGCGGCCGGATTGAAGGGCTTGCCGTCAAGGTCCGGAAAGAAGGGGAAAGGATTGCCGTCCGAAACTGCGGCATCCAGCGTGATCACCCCGTCCTTGTCGGTAGCGGCGAAGGTGTGGACCATCGCCAGCTGCGGGCCATCAAACCAGCGGATGTCCGAGGCATCGCCATGGCGCGGCAGGACGCCGATATGGCTCGGCACCTTGGTATCCCAGCCCCAATGGACCTTCCCTTCGCGCAAGCGATCCATGCTCGAAACCATGCCATAGACCGGGATCATGATGTAGTTCTGCGAGATGGCGATATCGTGCACCATCGACAGGTAGGGCGCGGTGATCCTGCGCTCGCTGGTGACCTTGCCATCGGGATCGATGGTGTAGAGCCAGATGGCATTGCTCGCGAGGCCTTCTGCCTCATAGCCATAGGTGACCATTTCGCCGGTCTTGCCGTCCACCTTGGGATGGGCGGTGAAAGTGGGTGCCTTGTAATCCCCGCCAAAATCGAAAAAGCCCTTCGTCTCCAGCGTATCGGGGTCCATCTCCATCGGCGGCGCGTCTTCCTTCAGCGCCAGCAACTTACCCGCAAACCAGATGACATTGGTGTTCGATACCGTGTCCGCCGCGTTGTACTTGCCCCCTATCTCGGGCTCGTGCGTGAAAGGGTTGCGATAATAGCCGAAGAGCTGCCTGCGCGCGGCCTTGTTGGCCAGATAGCGCGGCGTTTCGATATAGCGCGACAGGAAATCGCAGCTGCCATTCGCAATGCGGAAAGAGGTGATGATCCCGTCTGCGGCGAAAGGGGAATCGTCAATGAACTTGGGCGGGTAAAGCCATTCCGCACAGGCACGATAGAAGGTGCCGTCGAGGTCTGCCGGAAGCTCGCCCACGACTTCGCAATCATAGACGCTTGAATCAAAGCGCGCTGGTTCGAAATCACCCTGCAATGCCGGATGATCCGCATAGGATAGTGCCATATTGCCTTTGCGGGTGACCCCGCCCCTCCCTCAGTCGATCATGCAATCAATCTGCGTTGTCTCCCGCCCGCGGCAGGTTTTCAGCCATCGCCTTCAACTGGTTGTCGAGCGCGCTGCGCTCCTCACCAGACAAGCCGTCCATGATGGAATCAAAGAAGGCGCGCCTGTCGACCTTGATCTCATCCGCCAATTTCTCACCAGCTTCGGTCGCCTCGATTATCAGGCGCTTGCCATGATTGGGATCGGGCTTGCGCGTAAGCAGGCCCATGGGCTCGAGGCGCTGCATCGCCCGGCTGATCTCGGCCCGGTCAATCTCGCCCGCCTCGCTGATCTCGCTCGCGGTGCATGGCCCGATACTGGTGGCGATGGCGAGCAGCCGCCAGTCCGCCAGCGCCAGGCCGAATTTCTCCTGGATGCTGCGCTGGCTCTCGCGCTCGATCATGCGCGCGAGCAGCAGCAGCCGGTAAGGCAGGTGGTCTCTTCCGAACAGATGCCAGACTTTGGGAACGGTCATATTGAAATCGGTGCCAAGTCCCGGGCACGAATGCAATCCCAAAATAGTTGACGCATCAATACCACCCGCCCATCATGGCCAGATGGGAGAAGGACACCGCTTTGCTCCGCGGATGGAGCACGCATTCACCATTTCGATCGAGCTGTCAGCGGCGTACTGGGTCAAGCCCACGGTACGCGGCGAAACACGAGCGGCGGTTTACGCCAAATCGGGCACGGTCGAAGGGCCACGGTTGAACGGCATTATCGTCCCCATGTCCGGCGGCGACTTTCCGCTGGCGCGCGAGGACGGGGTAATCGATTTCGATGCCCGTTACCTGATCGAGGCTGATGACGGGGCGATCATCTACCTCGAAAACCGTGGCTATCGCTGGGCACGCGATGCACAGATCGCAGAGAAGATGCGCAACAATGAAGCCGTCTCCTTTAACGACTACTACATGCGCGTGACACCGAAGTTCGATGCTCCTGCCGGCCCGCACGAATGGATGAGCAAGCACGTGTTCGTGGGCGTTGCGGAAAAGCTGCCCGGCGCCAACTGCATCCACTATTTCGTGGTGCTGTAAAGCCGGTTGCGCCCGTCAGCCCTGCCCGCGCTGGACTGTCGCGAGGAACAGGCTGGGCGTGGTGCCGAAGCGTTCACGGAACGAACGGCTGAAATGCGAAGAGCTGTTGAAGCCGTAATCGAAAGCCACGTCAGTCAGCGTCTGGGACTTGAGCGGATGCTTCTCCAGCTGGTTGCGGCACATGTCCAGCCGCCGGTTCCAGATATAGCGCGAGACCGTTTCCGAACCTTCGAAGGCCTTGTGGATGTAGCGCGGCGTGCAACCCAGTTCCCGCGCGATCTGCATCACTGACAGATCCGGATCGCACAGGTTCCGGTCAACGAACTCGCGCGCGCGACGGGCGGTTTCCTCTCGTGCCGATAGCGGTGCGGGTAAACCGGGCAGTTGGCGCAAGGCCTTGCGGAACATGCCGGTCATCTCGCCTGCCAGCTGTTTCGCGACCTCTGGCGCAAATTCGCCCGGCGCATCGACCGTGTGGTGCATGCATTCCAGCAGGTCACCGGCGAGGCTACGGTCCATCGGCAGGATGGCATCTCCCGACAAGGCCGTCACCAATTCAGCTTCGGACAGGCTGGAAAATGGAACCTCCAGCCACAGATGCGAAACGTCCCCATGGTTGACCGCCGCATGTGAGAGGTACGGATCGACGACCATCCATTGACCGGAATTGATCTCGATCCCGCGCTGGCCCTGGAACACCAGGCTGCGGCCAGACTGCTGGTAACGCAGGCGCAAGCGCTTGCCGCCAGCCGGTTCCAGCACATTCATCGTCACGCGATGCGGGGTGGATGCAAGCCGATAGAGCGACAACTCGTCCAGCTTGCGAAAAGATACTTCGGCGTCAAAAACGTCGCTCATCGTCTCTGCACGAACGCCGCCAATCCGGTCAGATCCGGCGTTCCAGAATTCGATCCGCTCGGACGGATGAATTGCACTTGTAGAGGCGGAGTACGCCCTTCCCATCCCAACTCTCTCCCAACGCAGTAGTGAAGGAAGCGATGCTAATGCAGCGAATGTTGAGGAGTCAATTCTGCTCTATTCGTCTTCCAAGGCAGACCAGTCCGCCACCTGCTCGCCCCAAGGGGACGAGGTGTAGTATGGCGCCTGGTAGAAGTTGGCGACGACTGCCGAAATGCAGCCGTTGTTGACCTTGAACATTTCAAGGAACGCCCAGCTCTGGGGCTCCTGGAAAATGGATTTGGCGGGTGTCCCGTCAGTCAGGGTGTATTCGTCGAGCACGCCCTTGTGATCGATGAAACCGCGGGCCAGCGCGACCTGCCGCTCCTCGTCCACCAGCACCACTTCGCGGCGCACTCGGTTGTTGAACAGGTAACGGCCTGACTCGAACCCTCCCTTGATATCGGTGAACAGCAGCCCGTTCTCGCGGCGCGTCGCCTCGTCGAGGAAGCAGGTGCCGCGGATTTCGCCGTCATTGTGCTGCAGCGTGTCGAAATAGCCATTGGCATGCGCGGCGAGTTCCTCGCGCGTTGCCCGCGCTTCGACCGGCACGACCTGGTCGATGATCGGCTCATGCACATATTCGTCCACCTCGCCGATCGGTGTCGGAGGGCTGGAGAGGTTGCGCGCAGTCGAGATGATCTGTTCCACCTCGGTAATCGCGCCGCCTTCCACCTTCAGCCGCACCGCCAGGAAACCGGGAATTTCCCGCTGGCGGATGGCAGTGAAGATCCCCACGGTACCAAGCTCCGGGTCCGACAGAGTGAGCGCGGGGCCAACTTCCTCGGTCACCGTGTCCCACGTGCCATCGGGAAAAGGCATGGCGACATTGTTCTCGGTAAAGCGCACCGCCCCGGCGAAGGGAGCAAGCGAGGGATCATGCGCCAGATATGCCGCGCGAAACTGGTCCGCGATGCCTTCAAGGCAGGCCTTGTCGCAGTCCTGCGCCTCGCTGGCGGCGGCCGTTTCCTCATCGTCGCTGCCTGAACTGCATGCTGCAAGCCCTGCTGCCACCAGCACCAGCCCGGCAGGCGCGAGCACGCGCATTGCCAGCCGCTTCGCCTCGAAATTGCTCATGATCCAATCCTCCCCAAAATCCCGCTCAGGCTACTTCGTAATAGGTTATGGTCACGCTGCGTCCGTCTTCTGACGGTACGCCCACACCGATGAAGAACAGGCCGAGCACCCAGTCATGCTGGCCACGCACGTCGGCATCCACCCAGCTTGTGACGCGGTAATATCCGTCAGGCCGGCGATACCCGACATTGCGCAGGTAGACCCACTCGGCCTGCCCGCTGTCGTCGCGCAGCAGCACATGCCCGTCGATATCGATCACGGCGTCCTCGCGCCGCTGCGAATATTCGCCGCCGCCGTCCGGGTAGACCGTGCCGTTGATCCGGCCGCTGATGCTGCCGCCATCGATCTTGCGGAATATCCGGTCCCCGCGCGGAGAATGGAACATCTCGGTCGGCGCATAGTCGATGGTGACGGTGAAGGCCGGCTCAAAGCCGAGCTCCGCGATATATTCCTCGCCCTTGTCGGCGAGCACTTGCAGGCGTTCCATCACAGCACCTCGTAATAGGTGAAGATCGTGCGGTCGGGATCGACCATGCGCAGGCCGTGGCCGATGAACAGCGTGCTGTTCATCCACGCGTGCGGGCTGTTCACCGGGGCATCGAAGAACGGCGATGTACGCATGCGCAGCGGAGTTTCGTCGTTTGATCCGGAACGGAATTCCTGGCTGAAACTGCCGTCCGGATTGACCGGGCCAACATCGCGCCGGACGCTGTCCGCCGGGTCCGAACCGATGCGCCGCATGTAGCCGCGGTTGTTGATGTAGATGTAGTGCCCGTCATCAGCCTGGAACATGTAATGCGCATCCAGCGGGCCACCGCCGCCGCCGAAGTCCGCCCCGCCATAGGGGACCACCCGCCCCGACAGGCGCGGCCCCCAGATATCCCCGCCAATGGCCGGCACGAAGGCGCGACGATAGGGGGAATCGATGGTAATCCGCTCCTTGAAGAAGACGCTGACCGAGAAGGCCCAGCGATGGCGCAAGCCGTTGATATCCTTCACTGGCGCGCTGGTTGGCGTGTCTTGCGCTGTTGCCGTTCCTGCGCTTGCAGCCAGTGCCGCTGCACCTGCAGCAGCACCGCCGCGCAGCACATCCCTGCGATCAATCATGGTTGACCCTCCCCACTTCCGTTGAACAGGCTTGCATCGTAATTCGCGGCTGCGGCGTGATCGGCGCGCGAAACGCCTTCGCCCACCGGCATTGGCGCAAGACCGGGCAGTTCCTCTGCCTCGAACCACGCACCATGGACCTGCGGCCCGCCGCGGAATGGCAGGATGATCCGCGCAAGTTCGCCTTCCGAAAGGCGCTGTGCATCGACAATCACCAGCTCGGTGCGCAACTCGGCAAGGTTCGAGGTGGTGCCGATCAGATAGCCATCACCCTCCTCAGTGCTGCCTCGACGCGGCACGAAGCTGCATTCCTGCAACGTGTGCGTGTCTCCCACGAAATAGCTCTCGACCTCACCGGTCTGCATGTCGAACCGGCCATAGCTGTTGGACACGCGGCCGCGCAAATTGCCTGCCCGCTCCTCGTCAAAAGGCTTGGTCTGGTCAGCGAAGAAGGTGAAGGCATAGCGCGCTGGCTGCGTCAGGAAACGATTGTCCATCTTGGCCAGGTCGCCCACCTGCTGCGGGAAGAGGATTTCCTCCTCCCACGTGTCGCTGGAGGATGAGAGGTCGAAGGTCAGCTTGCGGAAGAAGCAACGCGCCTTCGAGGGATCCCACGGGCTGCCATCAACATTCCCGAAGAAGGGGAAGAAGTTGGAATCATAGAACGGCGCGTAGAGCGTGACCTTGTCGCCCTCGCTCACGGCGTTCAGCGTGTGCATCATGCAGCGCTCAGGCCCGCGGAACCAGCGCAGGTCCTTGGCGTCGCCATCGCGCGGCATGATACCGATCATGCTCGGCAGCGTCTGGTCCCAGCCCCAATGCACCTTGCCTTCGCGCAGGCGCTCCATACTGGTGGTATAGCCGCCGAAGGTGAAGAGCACGTGGTCCTGCGTGATCGCCCAGTCGTGCACGACAGACACATAGGGCACCTTCAGGCGCACTTCTCGCGTCACCTTTCCGGTGCAATCAATGACGTAATAGAACAGGTCATCGCTCAGCAGGCCCGTCGCCTCATAGCCAAAGGTGAGCATTTCGCCCGAGACCGGGTCGATCTTCGGATGCGCGGTGAAGGTCTTGCTCTTGTAGTCACCGCCAAAATCATGCGGCCCCATCGTGGCGAGCGTCGCCGGATCGATGCGATAGGGCAGCGCGTCTTCCTTCAGCGCGAAGAGCATGCCCGCGTGGGCGAGCGGCGCGGTGTTGGCTACCGTGGCATCGAGGCCCTGCACCTTCTCGTCATTGGTGAAGGGGTTGCGATAGTTGCCGAACTGCTGCCGCCCCTCGGCAAGGTTCGCCTTGAAGCGTGGGGTCTCCACGTAGCGACCGCGGAAGGAGACCTTGCCGTCCTTGATACGGAAGCTGCTGATATAGCCATCGGAATGGAGCGGTGCGTCATCCGGGAACTTCGGCGGATAGTACCATTCGCCGCCCACGCGCACGAACATGCCGTCCATGTCGCCCGGAACCGTGCCTACGACCTCGCAATCGAGCAATTGCGCGTCGAACCTTTGTGGTGCGAATAAGCCTTGCGCTCCCGGATCGCTGAATGCCTGTACTATTTTCCCTCTCCCTTATCCGTCTTTGCGGCCTGGGTTGCTTGAAGCGCTTACATGAATGGCGACAATCGCCTGAGCCGTTCCTCGTCCATCGCGGACAAGGGCGCTGCGCCGCGGAAGCCCCGCGGCGGACGATAGGCTGGCAATTTCCCTGAATGATCAACCATCGGCCGGTCATCAAAGAACGAAAGGCGCGCAGCAGCGCGCGATGGCGGCATGTTGGAGCGGGCAGCAGCTACCGGCGTGCCCAGCAGCACAAGGCCGCAACACATGGAGGTGAGCAAGGTCCGCCGATTACACGAGAAATCGCCAGCAACCGCACCATCACCGTTTGGAATCTTCGTGACCATAGGCGGCAGATGCTAGGCAGCAGGCGATGCCGCGTCTTGAACGAGAGCGAACAGCCAACATCTCGATCAGAGACAAGACAGCCCGCTAATCAAGCCGCGATTTGCGTCCGCTGATCCGGCATGCCCATCGAAGCGATCACCGGTGCCTTATCCTGCAGGCTTCGGAAATCCTCCTTGCTGGCCATCCCGCGCCAGTTCGCCACGATCAGGGATTGCGCCACCGCCCCGCCAAGCGTGGTGCCGGGGCCGAGAATCACGAACAGGTCCGGCGCGAATTCGCGGGCAGCAACGGTGATCGCGCGGGTGAGGCTGTATGGCTGGGTCACCTGCGCACCCAGCGTGTAGTCGTATAGCGCTTCGACATCGCTCGCGCCGGGCCACCAGATGCGGCCATTCCCGTCAATCATCGGCAGCGCGGGCTGGCCGAACAAGGCAGGAGGCAACGCAGCGCGCCCCTTGGCAGCGACCGGCTCCTGCATTGGCGTGTGGAAGGCAGCATGGTTGCCAAGTCGCATGGGAAAGCGGCCTTGAACCGGCTCTACCGATGCCTCAAACGCCTTCAGACCAGCCTCATCACCCGCGACGACCAACATTCCGCCCAGATCGATCGAGAGGTGCAATTCGCAAACCTTTCGCGCACCGATTTCAGCCACCAGCGCCAGCAGGTCCTGCTTGCGGCCCATGTCAGCAATCCAGTCATCGCCCATCCACGGATGCAACGCCTGTCCGCCGATCATCGCCTGCTGCATCAGCGTGCCCATGGTGTTGGCGACGCGGAAGCCGTCTTCGGCTGACAGCGCCCCGGCGCAAGCGAGCGTGGTGTACCAGCCCATCGAATTGCCGGTGACGCCAACAATCTCGATGTCCGGCGAAATCGACAGGAAATCGCCAAAGGATGCAGCGTAGATCAGGCCCGAAGCATTGTCGCCGCTTGTGTGCTTGGCCATCGAAAAGCGATCCGCACCGTCCAGGGCAGACAGGGTTTCTTGCCCCATCGCCGCACGCTGGGCATCGAAGGATGCGAGCAGGCCCGCATCAGGAAAATGCCGCCCGAGGTAACCCAGCTCGGCCGAATTGTAGGTTCCGCGACCGGGACAAACGACGACTGCCGCGGTCATTTCCCGCCTCCCACCAGCGCCAGCGCAGCATCCACGATCTGGTCTCTCGAAGGCATGGTCGCGGCGTATGAAGGGCCAGTGGGAATGAAGCTGTCCTCTGCCGTCAGTCGTGCGTGGGGCAGTTCGGAGTTCTCCGCCAGCAAGGCCATCAGCGCTTCGGCCACGCCACCGGAGCGGCGCGTTTCGTCAACCACCAGCGCTGCCTTGCAGCCTCTGAGGACCTGGACGATCCCTTCAACGGGAAGCGGCGAAAGCCAGCGGATATCGATGATGCGCGCCTTCACGCCCTTTTCAGCAAGGACCTTCAGCGCCTGGTTCGAAAGATAGGCACCATTGGCGTAGGTGATGATCGCAAGATCCTCGCCCTCGCCCGTCACGCCTACTTCGCCCAGCGCGATGCTTTCGCCCGGCGCGGGGTACGTCGTCATCCAGCCACCATCGCCCGCCTCGTGCAGGTCACGCATGGGGTAAAGCGCGATGGGTTCGAGCAACACCACCAGCCGCTGCTCCTCGCGCGCAAGGCGCACGCATTCGCGCAGCATCATCGCCGCATCGCGCCCGTTGCCGGGGCAAGCAAGGATCAGGCCGGGAATATCGCGCAGCACCGCTACCGAATTGTCATTGTGGAAGTGCCCGCCAAAGCCCTTCTGGTAACCAAGACCGGAAATCCGCACGACCATGGGGTTGGTGAACTGACCACCCGAGAAGAACGGCAATGTCGCCGCCTCGCCGCGCAGCTGGTCCTCGGCATTGTGGAGGTAGGCAAGAAACTGGATCTCCGGCAGCGGGATGAAGCCATTCTGCGCCATACCGATAGCAAGCCCGAGGATCGATTGTTCATCCAGCAAGGTATCGATCACGCGGGCACGGCCAAAACGCGCGGACAGACGCTGAGTAACGCCGTAATTGCCGCCCTTCCTGCCTATATCCTCGCCCATCATCACGATTTCACCGTGTTCGAGCATGAGGTCGGTCAACGCCATGTTGATGACCTTGCCCATCGGCTGGGGCCTATCCATCAGCGCCATGTCGTTGCCGAAAAGCTCTGCCCGCACCTCAGCATCAGGGCCGTTGCTGGGCGCGCACTCCCGTGCAGACGGGATCAGGCTTTCCATCACCTGGCTCGCGTTTGCGAGGCGAGGCCGGGTGACGGCTTCGACCGAAATCCGCTCGATCCGCGCGGCGGCATCGTCGTAGATCGTCAGTGCAGCGGCAGGATCGAGCACTTCGGCCTCGACCAGCTGGCGCGCCATGTGCAGCAGCGGGTCCTGCGCTTCCTCGGCCTCGACCTCGTGCCTGGGCAGGTAAGCGAGCGCCACGTCTGCCCCGGCATGGCCGTAAAGCCGGATCGTACGGACATGCAGGAAGGCAGGCTTGCGACGGGTGCGGACGTAGTCGGCGGCTTCCTGCGCCACACGGAACGTCTCGTAGATATCGAGCCCGTCACATTCGAAATAGTTGAGGCCGGGGCGGTTTTCGAAGCTCGCCTTCACCCAGCCGCGCGGTGTCTTGGTGGAAATGCCGATGCCATTGTCTTCGCACACGAACAGCAGCGGCAGCGGCACCGACTGGAAGCTGGTCCAGCCTGCCGTGTTGAACGCACCCTGCGCGGTGGAGTGATTGACCGAGGCATCGCCGAAGGAACAACAGACGATGGCATCGTCCGGAAATTCCTTGTGCTCTGGTGGTTGCTTGCGCGCGAGGCCGATCGAATAGGCAGCGCCCACTGCCTTGGGCAGATGGCTGGCGATGGTCGAGGTCTGCGGCGGAATGTTGAGCACCTTCGATCCCAGAACCTTGTGCCGGCCGCCGGAGATCGGGTCTTCGCTGGAACAGGCATAGGACAGCATCATGTCCCGCGCCGCGGTCTGTCCCGGCACCTGTTCGGCGCGCTGCAGCTGGAAGGCGGCATCGCGATAATGCAGGAAGGCGGGATCTGTCGGGCGCAGGGCAGCCGCAACCGCCGCCAGCCCCTCGTGGCCCGATGGCCCGATGGTGTAATAGCCCTGCCCCGCCGCCTGCATCTTGCGGCTCACACGGTCCATCGCCCGGGTGACGCAGGCAGTGCGGAAGATCAAGGCAGCCGTCACCTCATCCAGCGGGCCGGCAGGCGGCTTGCCTTGCGGAAAATCGCCCTCTGCCACGCGCCGCCGAAAGTTCTCGTGAACAATCGTGACGCGGTCCATCGGCCCGCTCATCAGAAGAAGGCCTGCAAGCCCGTCTGCGCCCGGCCAAGGATCAGCGCGTGCACATCATGCGTGCCCTCGTAAGTGTTCACCGTTTCGAGGTTCACCATGTGGCGGATCACGCCGAATTCCTCGGATATGCCGTTGCCGCCGTGCATGTCGCGCGCCATCCGCGCGATATCGAGCGCCTTGCCGCAATTGTTGCGCTTGATCAGGCTGATCATCTCGGGCGCGGCGTTGCCATCATCCATCAGGCGGCCCACGCGCAGCGCGGCTTGCAAGCCCAGCGTGATTTCCGTCTGCATATTGGCGAGCTTCAGCTGGAACAGCTGGGTACCGGCAATCGGCTTGTTGAACTGCTTGCGATCAAGGCCGTACTGGCGCGCAGCGTGCCAGCAATATTCGGCAGCACCCATCACGCCCCATGCAATGCCATAGCGCGCACGGTTGAGACAGCCAAACGGGCCCTTTAGGCCTTCGACGCCCGGCAGCAGCGCATCCTCGCCAACCTCCACATTGTCCATCACGATTTCACCGGTGATCGACGCGCGCAGAGACAACTTGCCGCCGATCTTGGGTGCAGAAAGGCCCTTCATTCCCTTTTCGAGCACGAAGCCGCGGATCTTGCCATCATGCGCATCGGACTTGGCCCAGACAACGAAAACGTCCGCAATCGGCGAGTTGGAGATCCACATCTTGCTGCCATTAAGGAGATAGCCGCCATCGACCTTTTGGGCAGTCGTGCGCATGCCTGCGGGATCGGAACCTGCATCAGGCTCAGTGAGGCCGAAGCAGCCGATCAGTTCGCCGCTGGCAAGGCCGGGCAGGTACTTCTGCTTCTGCTCGTCCGAACCATAGGCATTGATCGGATACATCACGAGGCTGGACTGCACGCTCATCATCGAGCGATAGCCGCTGTCCACCCGCTCGATTTCGCGCGCAACAAGGCCATAGGTGACGTAGCCTGCGGCAAGCCCGCCCAGTTCTTCGGGGATGGTCACGCCAAGAAGGCCGGCATCGCCCATTTTGCGGAAGATATCCGGGTCGGTGCGCTCCTCGCGATAGGCATCGGTTACACCGGGCTGCAGTTCGCTCTGGGCAAAGGCATGCGCGGCGTCACGCAGCATGCGTTCGTCCTCTGTTAGCTGGTCTTCAAGCAGAAACGCATCCGCCCAGTCAAAGGAAGACAGCGAAGGACCGTGGCCGTCAGACATATGCACTCTCTCTTCTCACAAGAATTATAAAGTTTCACCTGTAAGCAGAATTGGCGACTACAGGAAGAGAAGCAACACCCGATTTGGCATATCCGGTGCAAAACCCTTCACCTGTGACCAATCTCGCCCATTTTGCGCTGGTTACCGCGACCGCGCGCGGACAAATGGACACGCTGCGAACGCTCGCCGGGAAGGGCGATGATGGCGATTGTCTCACGCACACGATCAGCTTAGGCTACCGTCATTCACATCAATGTAAGGGGCCTGCACTTGCGTTCGACAATCATCCTGGGAGCCCTGCTGACCGCGGCAGCCAATCCTTCCGCTTTAGCCCAGACTGAAAGATTTACTGCCGAAGAAGCGCGGGTTGTAGACCTGACCAGCGCGTCGATTGCGCTGCGTTCAATGCGCGGTGAAGGCAACGAGACCAGCAAGGTGGCGGAGCTTTTCCGCGACACGCTGATCGATGCAGGCTGGAGCGCTGACGAGATCGAGATCGTGCCAATCGATGACACCGCCTATTTCATCGCCACATGGCAAGGCACGGACCCCTCGCTCGGGCCCATCGTGATCTCCGCGCATATGGACGTTGTGGAAGCCCGCCGCGAAGACTGGGAGCGCGATCCCTTCACCCCCGTGATCGAAGATGGTTTCCTGTTCGGGCGTGGGGCCAGCGATACCAAGTTCGACGCGGTGCAGGCGCTGGTCGCCGTGATGCAGTTGCGCGAACAGGGTTTCACCCCCAAGCGCAGCATCGTGATCGCCTTCTCAGGCGATGAAGAGACCACGATGATCACCTCCAAAGCCATCGCTGAGCGCCTGCGCGATGCCAGGCTCGTGCTCAACGTCGATGGGGCGTCGGGCACGCTGACGGAGGAAACCGCCGAGCCGGTCTACTGGACCTGGCAAGGCGCAGAAAAGACCTATGGCGACTTCGAGCTGGAGGTGACCAACCCCGGCGGCCACAGTTCTGCCCCGCGGGCTGACAACGCCATCGTCCAGCTTTCCGCCGCACTGGCGCGGATCGGAGCATATCACTTCACGCCTGAACTCAATGATATCACGCGCGATTACTTCACCAATGCCGCGCAGTTCGAAGCTGATCCGCTGCTGGCCGCCGCGATGCGCGCCTTCGCTGAAGACCCCACTGACATGGCGGCCGTGGCAGTTTTGCGTTCCAACCCCGCCTATATCGGCCGCATCGGCACCACCTGTGTGCCAACGCAGGTCGAGGCGGGCCACGCGCTGAACGCCCTGCCGCAGCGCGCCACCGCCTATGTCAATTGCCGCATCTTCCCCGGCCATTCGAAGGACGAGATCATCGCCGAGCTGGCCGAAGTGGCGGACGAGCCAGCCATGACCATTCGCGAGATCAACCCCGAATATGTCATCACCGCTCCCGCCTCGCCTTATGACGAGGACTTCGTCGCCTCGGTCACGCGGGCTCTCCACGCCGCATTCGGCGAAGTGCCGGTAATCGCCTCGCAATCCTCCGGCGCATCGGATTCCATGTGGTACCGGGCCATCGGTGTGCCAAGTTATGGCGCAAGCGGCACATTCATCCGCGAAAGCGACGAGTTCGCCCACGGCCTCAACGAGCGCGTTCCGCTGGCGAATATCGCCCGCAGCCTCGAATATTATCGCCTCCTCTTGACTGACGTGGCATCGCGGTGAAGGCGCTCGTTCCAGCCGCTGCCTTGCTGGTACTCTCTGTGCCCGCACACAGCCAGTCGCTCTATGTCGAGGCGGGAAAGCTTCTGGACGTAGCCAGCGGCAAAATGCTTGAAGGCCAGTGCGTCCTGACGGAAAACGGGCGCATCGCGTCAGTTGCGCCTTGCGGAGAGGTTCCGGAAGGGGCGCAGCACCTGGATTGGTCCGCCTACACCGTGCTGCCCGGGCTGATAGACCTGCACACGCACCTGTCTGACACCGGCAGCAGCGCGGACCTGTCGGACCCGCTGAACACCTCTCCCGTCGATACGGTGCTGATCGGTGCGCGCAACGCGCGGGTAACGCTGGAGGCGGGCTTCACCACGGTGCGCGATGTCGGCACCTATCGCGGGCTTACTGACGTTTCCCTACGCAACGCGATCAATAAGGGGCTGGTGCCGGGGCCGCGCATGTTCGTGGCAGGCGGCTACCTGACCCATCCCGGCGGCGGAGGCGAACTGAACGGTGTCGTGCCCAATGACGAGCTTCCGGTTGACATGCGCTACGGCGTGCTGACCAGCCCGGAGGAGGCAACCGAAAAGGCAGAATTCCTGTTCGATCATGGTGTCGATTTCCTCAAGCTGATCGGCACCGGCGCGGTCCTCGCCATCGGTACCGAGCCGGGCGAGCCGGAACTGACCGAAGCGGAGATGCGCGCCGCAGTGGAAGTGGCCGAAGCGCATGGCTCTTACGCCACTGCCCATGCACATGGAGCAGAAGGTATCAAGAACTCCATCCGCGCGGGCGTGCGCAGCATCGAACACGCCAGCCTGATCGACGAGGAGGGCCTCCTGATAGCGCGCGAGCATGGCGTGTGGCTGGTAATGGACGTCTTCAACGGCGACTATATCGACGAGGTCGGCACGGCAGAGGGCTGGCCCGAGGAATATTTGCGCAAAAACCGCGAGACCACGCAAGTCCAGCGCGACCGCTTCCGCCGCGCGGTGGAACTTGGCGTGCCCCTGGCTTTTGGCAGTGATGCGGGCGTGTTCCCTCACGGGATCAACGCCCGCCAGTTCGGCTACATGGCGGCAAACGGCATGACGCCGCTGCAGGCGATCCTCGCCGCCACCGTGAATGCCGCCGAGGTGATCGGCCACGCAGGAGAACTCGGCCAGATTGCGCCGGGTTACTTCGCGGACATGATCGCCGTTGCCGGTGACCCGCTGGCAGACGTAACGGTTCTCGAAAGCGTTGCAGGCGTGATCAAGGGCGGTGCGAGGGTCCGCTAGATCGCGCTGAACCGCCCGAACTTGCCGCCATCAGCAATCACTTCACGCGCGCAATTGTGTCCCGGTGCGCCGGTCACGCCGCCGCCGGGGTGGTTACCTGCACCGCACATGTAGAGGCCCTTCACTGGGCCGCGATAGGCACCATTGCCGAGAACGGGGCGTGCTGACCACAGCTGGTCCAGGCTCATGTGGCCATGCATAATGTCCCCGCCGACTAGGCCGAACTTGTCGAACAACCCCTTGGGGCTGAGCACCTGCCGCCCGAGGATCGAGGCGCGGAAGCCCGGTGCATGCTTTTCCACCGTATCGATGATCGTGTCAGCCGCCGCGTCCTCTTCGTCATCCCAGTTGCGGCCAGCGGGAAGTTCGGGGGCGAATTGCTGGCAGAACAGGCTGGCGACGTGCTGGCCTTCGGGCGCAAGACTGTCATCCACCGTGCTGGGGATCAGCATTTCGACGATCGGTGCCTTTGACCAGCCATACGCCTTCGCATCCAGGAAGGCCTTGTCCATGTAATTCAGCGTGGGCGCGATGATGATGCCGCTCTGGTGATGTTCGCCCGGTTCCGGCAGCGCGGTGAAGCGCGGCAACTCGGAGAGGGCGAGGTTCATGCGGAAGGTGCCCCCACCCGCCTTGAAACCGCGCATGCGGCGGCGGAAATCCTCGGGCTGATGGCTCTCGTCGAGCATCTTGCCGTAAAGCAGCTTCGGCCCGACATTGGCAATCACGCGCTTGGCGACAATCTCCTCTCCGCTTGCAAGCTTCACGCCGGCAGCCTTGTCACCATCGACCAGCACTTGATCGACCGGGCTTTCAAGGCTGATCTCCACGCCAGCCTGCTGGCACACCTTGGCCATGATCTGGGTGATCGTACCCATGCCGCCCACACTGTGGCCCCATGCGCCCTTCTTGCCATTCACTTCGCCAAAGACGTGGTGCAGCAACACATAGGCGCTGCCCGGCGTATCGGGTGAAGCATAATTGCCGACTACGGCATCGAAGCCGAAAGCAGCCTTCACCGCCTCACTTTCAAACCAGCTGCCAAGGAAGCTGGTGGCGGACTTGGTGAAGAGGTCGAGAATGTCGCGCTTGGCTTCAAGCCCCAGCTTCGCCATTCCCCAGCCTTGCGAAGCACCTGCGATCAGCGTGCGCAGCCCTTCGCCGACGTTGGGCGGGCTCTTCAGGGCGAGGTCGCGCAGCACTTCGGCCACGCCTTCCAGCGCATCGTAATAGGCAGGCAATGCCTCCGCATCGGCGTTCGAGAACTTACGGAATTCTGCCTGGGTCCGCTCCAGGCCACCGCCCAGCTTCAGATAGCCGCCATCCTCTTGTGGCAGGAAGTTGGAGATCGGGCGCTCGATCACGCGGTATCCGTGATCGTGCAGCCGCATGTCCGCGATCACCTTGGGCTGCAGCAGGCTGACCGTGTAACTGGCAACCGAGTTGCGGAAGCCGGGGTGGAACTCCTCGGTCACTGCCGCACCGCCGACAACGTCACGCCGTTCGACAATGCGGACCTTCAGCCCCGCGCGAGCAAGGTAGAAGGCGCAGACAAGGCCGTTGTGCCCTGCCCCGATAATCACGGCATCATATTGCTGGCTCATGTGCGGCTCCATCCGGCTGCTGGTTGCTGTTCAAGGCATGCTTCGGGGATCACCTCGCGGATGCGCTTGCAAAAATTCTTTAGACACACCTCCTTGTCGGACAGCGGGCCGATGGAAAAGCTGCGACTTTCCATGCCCTGCTGCACGCGGGTGATCAGCGCGGTATCCTCGGCATTGACCTGCCGGTTGATGCGCCAGTTGAGATAACGCGCCGCGCGCATTTCGCGCCTGTCATCAGGCAGCACATAGCTGATTTCGCGGATCAGGCATTCTGTCGGGCTGACGGGCAGCCACTGCATGAAATCAACCTGATCGGGATAGATGTCGAAAGCGACATTGGGCCACAGCTTGAAATAGAGCCAGAAGCGCTGCTTGTCCTCCGGCAGGTGCGGGACTGGCGGCAAAAGCTGCTGGTACAGCCGTTCCGACCAGCTGTCTGACGGACGGTCCACTAGCGCACCCCACATACGATCGACGTGAGCTTCGGCTTCCACGCCATATCCCTTGCCGAACAGCCGGGTCAGGCCGGGATGCGCGACGGGGATGTGCAGGCCATCGGAATAATTGTCACCGACATTCTTCCAGTTAACCTCGCGCGGGCGCATCGTTACGCGGCCCAGCGCCTCCAATTCCTCGAAACGATAAGGCGCCACCATCGCTTCATAAGGCGCGATCATCTGGGCGACCGACGGGCCTTCATCGACCAGCCGCACAAAGATGAAGCCGCGCCAGACCTCCATCGCCACCGGGGCAAGGCCAGCGGCAGTCTTGTCCAGCGTGGGATAGCTGGCGCTATCGGGAACGCCGGTCAGCCTGCCATCGAGTTCATAGGTCCACGCATGATAAGGGCAGACCAGCTTCATGGCGCAGCCGCTTGCTCCATCCACGATACGCGAACCACGGTGCCGGCAGACATTGGTGAAAGCACGCAATTCCGCGTCGCGCCCGCGCACCACGATCACACTCTCGCCCAGGTAATCGAGCGTATGCCAGTCCCCAGCGGCGGGAATGTCGCTCACATGGCAGACGACCTGCCAGCTTGAGGCAAAGACGCGCCGCTTCTCCATCTCGAAGAATTCAGGGTCGCGATATGTCCATGCGGGCAGGCTCCAGCCGGCCAGCGGGTCGTTATCCTGGGTGATATCAATTCGAGGGCTGGTTGCCATTGCACACTCCTTGCTATACGAATGTATAACAGTACGATGAGCGCAAGGCAATCCACCTTCACACGGGCAGACCCGGACGAGCGGCGACAGAGCCTGATCGAGGCGACCGCACGCGCCCTTGCCGAGCGCGGGGCTGCAGGCGTCTCGGTGCGCGCGATCTGCACCGAAGCGGGGGTATCACCCGGTCTTCTGCGGCACTATTTTGCAGGTGTTTCAGAGGCGATTGCGGAGACTTATCGCTGGATTGGCGAGACCATTGGTGTCGCCCTGAACGCAGCCGTAAAGGAAGCGGGCGATGATCCGCGGGCGCGCCTGCTCGCTTACCTCTCAGCCAGCTTTCGCCCGCCAATAGCTTCACCCGAACTTCTTGCCAGCTATGTCGCCTTTTGGAGCCTGACGCGCAGCGATGCTGCCGTCGCCCAAGTGCGGGCCGAGGTATATGGCGACTTCCGCAAAGGGCTGGAGGATTGCATCCGCGCGCTGAGACCAGACCTGTCAGACGTTCGCTTGCCCGCTGTCGCGCTCACTGCCCTGATTGACGGCTTGTGGCTGGAACTGTCTCTCGGCAATGCCCCCTTCACTCCTGAGGAGGCCGAAAACCTGACGGAAAGCTGGCTAGACGCCCTGCTTGCCTGAGTTCTCACCCCTCTTGGCGAGCCACCACAAGGGCAATCCTGCGACCATCAGTGCAAGGCTCCAGCCGCTGGCTTCAACGCCAGCCCCCCACAAGGTCCAAAGCGCATAGGCTGCACCCACTGCCGCGAACACCTGCACCACCTTGAGCCGCCACGCGGCGAGCGCGCAGGCGAGGTAGAGCCACAGGGCCGCCGATGTCGAAAGCAGCAGCATGAATTCGTAGATGCCCTGCATCGAGCGGCTGGAATTGAGCAGCAGGCAGACGGTGGCCACCACGCTCGATGCCAGCAGCGCGTTGCGCGGAGTGCCTGCATAGTCGGTACTGCCCCACCAGCCCGGCAACATGCCGCGAGTTGCCATGCTGCGCGGCAGTTCGCCTTGCATCAGCACCCAACCGTTGATCGCGCCGATGCAGCTGATAATGGCGAAGAGCGAGACCAGAGCCGCAGCAGTCGGGCTCCAGAAAATCTCCACGAATGTCGCCAGCGGAGCGGGAGAATTGGCGACCAGTTCCTCTGGCAGCATTAGGGCAACAAAACTGCAGACGAGCAGGTAAATAAGACCTGTCAGTGCCGTGCCCCACATGGTGGCACGCGGCACGTTCACTTCCGGGTTTTCAACCTTGGCCGCAGCAAGGCTGGCGCATTCAAAGCCGAGCAATGCAAATAGCGTAAGCGCAGCCGCCCCGCGCAGGTCAACACCGTTGATTTCGCGCATCTCGAAAGAACGGATCTCGCCGCTGCCGGTACCCAGCACCAGCACCGCGATCACAACGATGGCTATGAGCGGGATGACCTTCAGCAGCACTGTTGCGACCTGGAAATTGCCCGCCGCATGCACGCCGCGCAAATTTATGAGGGTCATCGCCCAGACGAGCGCGATAGCGCTGAGCGCGGGGGCCATGGCCGTTTCCCCGATGGCAGGGAGGAATATCGAAAGGTAGCTGACGCCGGCAACCGCGATCGAAGCGACGGCGGTCCACACTGACACCCAATATATCCACGAAACAAAAAAGGCCGGCAATGCTCCGAATGCCTCAGCCACGAAGCCGGCAGGGTCCCCCGCCGCAGGCTTGGCCGTGGTCAGCGCAGCCAAAACCCACGCCAACACCAGAGTGCCCGCTGTGGTAATGAACCAGCCGATCACCGCATTCCAGCCGTATGGCGCAAGGCTGGCTGGCAGCAGGAATACACCGGAGCCGATCATGTTGCCCATGACCAGCGCAATGGCAGCAAAAAGGCCGAGCTTGCGGCCCGGCCCTTTCACTTTTTCAATCACGTCAGGCACGGGGTCAGAAGTCAAACCCGGCCTTAATCCCGATCACCCGAGGACGTGTGACGTAATCGTAGAACACGCCACCCGTGGTGCTCAGGCCATCCGGATCGCCGCAAGTGGTTTCAAGGCACTGCACGCCCGAATTGACCACGCCGCGCTCGTCAAACAGGTTCGTCGCATACAGCTCGAACCGGAGATTGTCCTTGCGCACGCCAATGCTGACGTCAGCCGTGGTGTAGGCATCGAAAGTGCCCTTGATCGCTTTTTCCAGCGTACGCACGTCACTGCGGCGCTTGCCGACATGGGCCAACGCGCCCTGCACGTGGGCGTCCCATTCACCCAGCGGGAATTCATAGCGGGCAATGGCGTTGCCCTTGAACTTCGCAGTGACAGGAAGCTGAGAGCCCGAAGGCGCGAGCAGCGCGTTGGTGCGGCCATCACCCGGGTCGAAGGTACAGTCAAAACCCGGATTGGCGATGCGACAGAAGTCGCGCCGGATGGTCGCATCATTGTAGCTGCCCGAAAGCGAAAGGGTCAGCCCGCCTTCACGATAGGTGAAGTCACCCTCGATGCCGCGAATGCGAGCGATACCGGCATTGCGGATTTCGGTGAGTCCGTTCTCTCCCAGGAACGACAGCTGGATATCAGTCCAGTCTTCCTGGTAGATCGCGCCGTTGAAGCGGATCGGGCCGAACTGCGTTTTCCAGCCGATTTCGTAGTTGTCGAGCTTGTCCGAGCCATAGGGAGGCAGAGTGCCGCGGCGGTTGATGCCGCCCGGCCGGAAGCCCTGTGACCACGTGGCATAAACGAGCACGTCGGGATTGATCTCGTAAGTCGCGTTGAGCTTGAAGATTGCATCGGTCGCCGACGTGACCTTGTCGAGGTTGGTACAAGGCGTACCATCAACCGTCGCCGGACCGAAACACGCCGCTTCGCCGGTACGGCTGGAGAAGCTGGAACTGTAGCCGAAGAATCCTTCGAGCGAGTTCTTGTAGCGATAGAGCCGCGCACCGCCCGTCAGCGTCAGGCTGTCGGTAACGTCATAGCTGACTTCGCCAAAGGCCGCGAAGTCACGATCAACGCGGTTCTGGCGAGTGAGCCACACATTGCTGTCTGTGCCCGTAACAACGAACATGTCGATCACGTTGTCTACGATGTAGTGCTGTTCAATCTCGTGATACTGCCGCTGCCCGAACACACCGGCGATCACCCGCAGCGGGTTTTCCACCGGGCTGCTGATGCGCACTTCACCGAAAGCACGGCGATAGCGGTCACCCCCCTCGATGTACTGGTTCGGGCTGATCAGGTCATAATTGTTGTCATAGAAATACGCGCCATAGCCATAGAGCGCGTCATAGAAATAGGCATAGTCCGAATAATCGGAGAACACCTCGTCCTCGCGCCAAAGACCGCCGCCGGTGGCAACAAGATCCCAGTTACCAATGCGGCCTTCGATGGTCATCGCGGCCTGCAGCCACTTGTCTTCGCTGAATTCGGGATTGTACTGCACGGTCTGCAGGTCACCCGTGACGGCGCTCGAACGTTCCTGCGCGAAGCTGCCGTTGGCCTTCTGTACCTGGCCCATCAGCGTGGGGCGAATGGTCCAGTTTTCGTCCAGCTCGATACCCAGCGCGATGCGGGCGCCATAGGTATCAACATCATTGTAATCATCTTCAACCAAGGCGGCATTGTTCTGCACGATCCCCGAGGTGGGATAGGTCCGGCTGCCGGCGATATTGTCGATATATCCGGCATCGCGGCGATACCAGCCGACGATGCGCACTGCGGCGTTCTCAGCCAGCGGCGCGTTCACGAAGCCTTCAATGGTGCCGCCCATGTCGCCGTGGGCGACCGAGTTCAGCTCCACATCGACCGCGCCATAGGTTGAGCCATAGTCTGGCTGGTTGGTGATTAGGCGGATCGTGCCAGCCATCGAGCTGGCGCCGAACAGTGTGCCCTGCGGCCCGGCCAGCGCTTCGACGCGCGCCAGGTCATAGGCATGAATGTCAAGCGCACCCTGAATCGTGGTGATCGGCATTTCATCAAGATAAGTGCCGACCGTGGGCAGCGATGCCGAATGGTTGGCATTTTCACCCGAAGCAACGCCACGGAAATAGACCTGCGCGAAACCTGGCGCGAGCGTCTGAATGGTCACAGACGGCAGGAACTTAACTGCATCCTGCAATTCATTGACCTGCAGCTGATCGAGCTTCTCGGTGCCAATCGCGGTGATTGCCACCGGCACATCCTGCATGTCCTGCGCGCGCTTTTGCGCGGTAACTATGATCGTGTCGTCATCAGCGGATTCCTGCGCGACAGCAGGAACAGCGACAGACAGGGCGGTGGTGGCTAGCAGAAGGGCGCCAACACGCCCCCTTGCCTGGATCGTGGAACGCGACATCATTTCCCTCCCATAAAGGTCAGCTCGAAAAGATAACGGCCATATTTTTCGGTAGCTGACAATGGCGTTAAGCGAAACCAGATCCGCAATCCCCGCGATTATGGTAATTCTGCCACGCTCCCTGATAGCCGTGTCCACCGGTCAACGCCGGGCGTAGCTCTCCGTCAGGTCACCCAGTGCGGCCTTGAGCGGGCCGAGCCATTCCTCGTAAGCGCGCCACTGGCCCACGCCTGAGCGGTTGATCGGCTGGCGCACCTGTTCGCTCGACGCGGTGCGCACGGCACGGGTGTTACGGTGGAATTCTAGGCACCCTTCCTCGAACGGCAAATCGAGTGCTTCCAGCAAGCGCCGAACTTCCTGTTCAGGTTCTTCAAGCAGGTCTTCATGGATAACGCGGTGGATCCTGCCAGGCAGCACCCGGTCATAATGATCCATCGCCCGCACATAATCTGCGTAATAGCGCCCGATATCCTCAAGCCCGTAGGAAAAGCCCTGCCCCTTGGCGAAATGCTGGCGGAAATTGGAAAAGCAGCAATCCATAGGGTGGCGCCGGGCGTCGATGATCTTCGCATTGGGCAAGATCAGGTGGATGAACCCAGCATAGCTCCAATTGTTGGGAAGCTTATCGATATAGAATGGCTTATCGCTCTTGCGCTGCACCCTCGTGCGATCGAGAAACTCCGCCCCCAGCTCAGCCAGGCGGGCGGGCTCCATCGCGGCAACAGCGGTGGGCCAGTCACGCATATCGCCCCTGGCCTTGCGCGCCTCGCGCATGGCCATGGCCGGGATATCCGGCAGTTCCATCGTCCCTTCGACCATCGAATGGCTGGAGAGGATCTGTTCGAGCAGCGTCGATCCGGCACGCGGCAGTCCAAGGATAAAGACCGGGTCCGGCGATGGATCGCCCCGCCCTTCGCGTTCAGCGAGGAACTCCGGCGTCAGCACATGTTCGACCAGGTCCACCTGCGCGGAGATGGCATCCGGGTTGTATTGCACCTGCTCGCGACGAATAGCGTTGCCGCTGGCGTAGTGACGGAAGCTCGGCTCTGCATCCTTGCGATCAGCATAAGCCTTGCCCAGTGCGAAATGCAGGTGCAGCGCGTCATCATCCGAAACGCCCGCAGCCAGCGCAGCCTCCATCGCGGTGATATCGGCATCGTCGAACTTCACAGTCTTCAGGTTGGCAAGGCTCCACCACACCTCGCCAAGGTGCGGCTCGGCCGCAAGTGCGCGGCGATAGGCAACGATGCTTTCCTGCAGCTGGCCCACAGTCTTCAGCATGTGGCCATAGCTCATCAGCAGCTTGGCGTGATTGGGGAAGGATTCGATCAGCTCACCATAGAGCCGCAGCGCCTCATGATAATCGCCGATCCGACCCAGAGTTGCCGCCATCAGGTTGCGGTTGCCAGCATTGGCGGGGTCGCGGGCAAGCACATCGTCCAGAACCTCGGCTGCCTCGCCATAGCGGCTTTGTTTGTAGAGCACCGTAGCGAGGTTGGCGCGGGCGGCAAGAAAGCCAGGTGCCAGTTCAAGCGCGCGACGCAGCAGCGCTTCGGAAGCCTTCAGGCGACCAATACGGGCGGCAAGTTCGGCCATAAGCCTGATTGCCGCGACATCGGTGGGCTGGGCAGCAAGCCGCTGGCGCAAGCGCGCTTCAACTTCAGGCAGGTTGTTCGCCACCATCGCCTGACCAATCGCGACCATTTCCGGATCACGCGTCGTTGCGCGGATCGCGGCCATCTCGGCCTGTTCGGCTTCCTCTTCACGCCCCAGCGCACGCAAGGCCCGGCCAAGAAGGCGCTGTGCCCCGGCATTATAGGGATTGCGCAAAGTCGCAGCCCGCAGTTCGGCTGCGGCGGCAGCGGGATCACTTGCCAGCAATTCGGCAATGCGAGATTTACCGGCGCCCGGCGGGCTTCCCTGCGTAGTAGTCATATCATTGGCCTAACACGCGTTCCGGGTCGTGGGTAGTGGGCCGGTTCAGGTGACTACTCCCAGTCAACGACGCGGGTCAGGAAGCGCTGGTTTTGCCGACGCAGTAGGGACAATGCGAAACCCAGTGACCGGGAACCAGTTCCTCGAACGGCGGCTCTTCGCTGCGCAGGCGCTCGTCATGTTCCACCGGGCTGCGCGGCCAGAACTTACAGCCATCGGGCGGGTTCATGGGCGAAGGCGGCTCGCCTTCCAGCGCGATGCGCTTGCGGTGACGTTCGGAGCGCGGATCGGGCTCGGGAATCGCGCTCATCAATGCCTTGGTGTAGATGTGTAGCGGATGATCGACGATGGCCTCCGCATCACCAAGCTCGATGATCTTGCCGAGATACATCACCGCGATCCTGTCCGCGATGTAGCGCACGACTGAAAGATCATGCGAAATAAAGATCATGGTCAGCCCAAGCTCGCTAGTCAGCCGCTTGAGCAGGTTGAGGATCTGCGACTGGATCGACACGTCGAGCGCCGAAACAGGCTCGTCCGCGATGATCAGTTCGGGTTCAGGAGCAAGCGCACGGGCGATGGCCACGCGCTGGCGCTGGCCGCCGGAAAACTCATGCGGATAGCGCTTCATCTGGAAGGGGTTCATCCCTACCGTGCGCATCAGTTCCGCGACCCTTGCGCGAAGCTCGTCTCCCTTCAGTTCGGGATGGCGCGTCCTCACAGCCTCGCCCAACGTATCGAGCACGGTCATACGCGGATTGAGCGAGGCGTAAGGGTCCTGGAAGATCATCTGGAAGTTGATCCGCTCGGCCCGGATATCCTTGTCGGAAATCGCGCTCAGTTCGCGGCCCTTCAGCCAGATGTGTCCGGAGGTAGGGCGCAACAACTGCATGATTGTGCGGCTGAGGGTGGACTTGCCGCAACCAGATTCGCCGACCAGCCCAAGGATTTCGCCCTTGTTGATCGTCAACGACACGCCGTCGACCGCCTTGACCACGCCCTTGCTCTCGCGCGTGAACAGCGTTGTGCCCATGTCGAAATGGGACTTCACATCATCGAGGACGAGGAAATCCTCCTGCGGATTGCCGACCATCGCGTTCATGCGTCACCTTCCACAATCTCGGGGGCATCGACATCGGCCTTGGCCAACACGGTTTCGATCGGCGCGCTGCTGTCACAATAACCGCAGGCTGACCAGCAGTGCCCCGGCTCCACTTCCTCAAGCGGCGGCCGTTCGCCTTCGGGCTTGCCGATCTTCGGATAAGGGCAGCGCGGATGGAATGCACAGCCATGGATCGGCTTGGAAACATCCGGCGGAAGCCCAGGAATGGTAAACAGCTCCTGCCCCTTTTCCTGCAAGGAAGGAATCGTCTTCTGCAAGGCGCGGGTATAAGGGTGGCGCGGCTGGTGGAATATCTGCTCGACTGAGCCGCTTTCCATCTCGCGCCCGCCGTACATAACCAGCACCTTGTCGCACGATCCGGCCACAACGCCCAAGTCATGGGTCACTAGGATTACCGCAGTGCCAAGATCCTTCTGGCGCTGCTTGATGATATACATGATCTGCGCCTGCACCGTCACGTCCAGCGCAGTGGTCGGTTCATCCGCGATCAGCAGGTCCGGCTCGGTAATCAGCGCCATGGCGATCATCACGCGCTGGCGCATGCCGCCGGAAAGCTCGTGCGGATAGCTGAAGACGCGCTTGCTGGCGCCGGGAATGTCCACTTCCTCCAGCGCCTCTATCGCCTTGTTGAGCGCGGCCTTCTTGTCGATGTCAAGATGCGTTTGCAGCGCTTCGATCAGCTGGGTCGAAATCCGCAAGTAAGGATTGAGCGAGGTCATCGGGTCCTGGAAGATCATGCTGATCCTGTCCCCGCGTACCTTGCGCAGTTGCCTGGGCGACATTTGCAGAAGGTCTCGCCCGTCGAACATGGCTGTGCCGCGCTCAATCCGACCTGGGGGCTCAGGGATCAGCCGCATGAGCGAATAACAGGTGACCGACTTGCCTGAGCCGGATTCACCCACGATGCCGAGCGTCTCTCCCTTTTCGAGCGAGAAGCTCACGCCATCGACAGCGCGCACCACGCCATCGCGTGTGTGGAAATATGTCGTCAGGTCATCGACTTCGAGCAAGGGCATCAGGTCAATCCTTGGCGCTCTTGGGATCGAGCGCGTCGCGCAGCCCGTCGCCAATGAAGTTGAGGCAGAACAGCGTTGCTGCAAAGAATGCGGCCGGGAACAACAGCAACCACGGGTAGATTTCCATGTTCGTCTGCCCTTCATTGATCAGCACGCCCCACGATGCGTTGGGTGGCTGCACACCGAGGCCAAGGAAGCTGAGGAAGGCCTCCAGCAGCATGACCGCAGGCACCGTCAGCGTGGCAATCACGATCACCGGGCCAAGCACGTTGGGGATGAGGTGGCGCACGATGATCCGGCGGTGCGAATAGCCGAGCGACACGGCCGCCTCGACGAATTCCTGCTTCTTCAGGCTGAGAACACCGGAGCGCACGATGCGCGCCATGGAGAGCCATTCAACGCAGCCGATGGCGACGAACATCAGCCATAGCGAGCGCCCGAACGCAACCATCAGCAGGATCACGAAAATCGTGAAAGGCAGCGCGTACAGAAGGTCAACAAAACGCATCATCGAGGCATCGACCTTGCCGCCAACATAGCCTGCAGTGGCGCCGTAGATCACGCCGATGGCAAGGGCCACCACAGTGGCGACGAGACCGATAAGCAGCGAAATGCGCCCGCCTTCCATCACGCGGACCATCAGGTCCCGCCCCAGCGTGTCCGTGCCGAACCAATGTTCCACAGAAGGCCCTTCTGCCCCTGCAAACAGGTCCTGCGCATTGGCATCATATGGCGACAGGAACGGGCCAACAAAGCAGAACAGGAAGATGAAGGCGAAGGCGAACAGGCTGCCCACGGCGACCTTGTTCTTCCTGAGCCGGGCCCAGGCATCCTTCCACAGCGAGGAGCCTTCGACCAGCTCCTCCTCGGTGATGGCCGTGTTGGCGACGAGTGGCGCGTCAGTCATATTTGAGCCGTGGGTTGAGGGCGACCTGCACGATGTCGACCAGCAGGTTCATGAGGACGATCATCGCGGCAAACAGGACAGTGAGGCCCAGCACGAGAAAATCATCGCGGTTGAGGGCAGCACGGACGAACCATTGCCCGAGGCCGGGGATCTGGAAGATCGTTTCGACCACGAAGGAGCCCGAAATGATGCCGGCCAGCGCTGGGCCAAGGAAGGTAATCGCAGGGATCAGCCCGCCCTTGAGGCAATGCTTCCAGATGATCGTGATTTCCGCCACGCCCTTGGCACGGGCGGTGCGCACCCAGTCCTGGTTGAGCATCTCCAGCATGCCGCCGCGCGTCAGGCGCGCGAAATAGGCTGCGTAATAGAGGCCCAGCGTAGTCGCAGGCAGGATCATGAATTCGGGGCCGTACCAGCCCGCCACGGGCAGCCATTGCAGGATCAGGCCGAAGACCAGTGCCAGCAGCGGGCCCATGACGAACGTCGGCAAGCAAATGCCTGCCATCGATACCGACATGGGCACGTAATCAAGCCAGGTGTTCCGCTTTACAGCGGCGAGGATGCCTGCAGGAATACCGAGCAGCAGGGCCAGCAACAGCGAGATCGAACCAAGGGTGAGCGAGACGGGAAAGCTCTCCCCGATGATCTGCGTCACCGTGCGATTGGCATAGACCGCCGATGGGCCGAACTCGCCTTGCACGAAATTGCCCAGCGAGGTGATGAAGCGTTCACCCAGCGGCTTGTCATAGCCATAGAAGGCCTCGATCTGGGCGAGGATTTCCGGTGCGATGGCGCGTTCCGAACTGAAAGGGCTGCCAGGGGTAGCCGCGACCAGCAGGAAGGTAACCGCGTAGATACCCAGCAGCACGAGCACGCCTTGCACCAGGCGCATGGCGATGAATTTCAGCATGGTTTGCTCTTTTTGCCCGTGTTGATCGTCATTCTCCGCTTACTCTCGACCGCTGGTGCCTTCTGTTTCCAGCCAGACATATTTATAGGGGTGAGCATCCAGCAACTTGGGATACCAGCCCTGCACGCGCGGATCCTTCAGGTAGACACGGGTGTACGAGTAGATCGGGATGATCGGCATTTCCTCCAGCAGGAGTTCCTCGGTCTCGTGGAAGATTGCCATGCGCTCTTCCTCGCTCTCGGCCACGCGAGCACGAGCAACGAGCGCGTCATAGCGGGCATTGCTCCAGCCCGTGTCATTGTTGCCGTTGCCGGTCGTGAACATTTCGGTGAAGGTCGAGGGATAGACGAAATCGCCAATCCATGCGGCGCGCGAAATATCGTAATCAAGGTTGGACTGGCTATCGAGATAGACCTTCCATTCCTGATTGTAGATGCCGACAGTGATGCCGAGTTCTTCCTTCCACAAGGCCTGGATCGCTTCGGCAATCTTGCGGTGGGCTTCGCTGGTGTTGATCATGATCTCGGTCTGCGGGAAGCCACGCCCGCCCGGATAACCGGCTTGTGCCAGCAAGCGACGCGCCTCGTCCGGATCATATTGGACGGTGGTGGACGCTGTGTATCCCGGTATGCCTTCGGGAACCAACCCAGTCGCGGCTGTCTGCCCTCCCTTTGTCACCCGCTCGACAAGCAGCTGCTTGTCCAGCGCCAGCGCCAATGCGCGCCGAACCCGCACATCAGTGAAAGGCTCGCGGGTCACATTGAGACGGTAGAAATAGGACCCGAGATAGGGTGAGATGGTCATTTCCTCCGGCATGATCTCCTGAAAATAGGCGATCTTGTCCGGGTTGACCGTGTTGGTCATGTGTAGCCGGTCATTGCGGAACATCGTTTCTTCAGTGTTCGCATTGTCGATCGGATAAAAGCGGATCCCGTTAAGGCGCACCGTTTCGGCATCCCAGTAATTGGGATTGCGCTCCACCTCGATCACCTGATTGGTGACCCAGCTCTTTAAACGGAACGGCCCATTCCCGACAAAATTTTCCAGCGTAGACCAGCCACTTTGCCGGTCAGTCATGCCGCCATGCTCTTCAACCGCCCGCGGGTTTACCGGGGAATAGCTGGAGTGCTTGATCATGGAGAGGAAGTGGGGCGTGGAACCTTGCAGGGTGACTTGCAGCGTCTTGTCATCCAGCGCCTTCACACCAACCTGCCCGAAATCATCGATTTCGCCGAGATTAAAGGCTTCGGCATTCTCGATGACATAAAGCATCGGCGCATATTCGGCACCCAGCGCAGGGCTGAGGATACGTTCCCAGCTGTAAACGAAATCAGATGCCAGCACCGGATCACCATTGCTCCACAGGGCGTCGCGCAAGTGGAAGGTCCAGACCGAAAAGTCCTCATTATGCTCCCAGCTTTCGGCCATGCCGGGCTCTGGTTCGAGATCGTTGGTGGGGTGCTGCGAAATCAGGCCTTCAAGCAGCGAGCGCATGATTGAGCTTTCGGGAACGCCGGTCGCCAGATGCGGGTCCAGTGTCTTGGGCTCCGTGCCATTGCCGATCAGGAGGATGCCCTCTCGCGCGGCTTTCTCGGTTTCGGGAACTCCGTCCCCGCAAGAGGCCAGCGCCAGCCCGAGAAATGCCGCAATCAGGATGCCCAGCGTGAGGCGCAAGTGTCGAAAAAACATCAGTTCACGCTATGACCAATACGTTACACTTGCAACCGCAATCGTGCTTTGACACGGGGCCGCACCCTGGGGGAGAAGATGCCAGCAGCACAAAACCTGCAGGGGAGACGAAATGGGAAGGTTCGAAAACTGCGTGATCGCGGTGACAGGCGGCGCATCCGGCTTTGGTGAGGCGATCTGCAAGCGGCTAGAGAGCGAAGGTGCGCGAGTCGCGATCATCGATCTGGATGGCGCGAAGGCTGAAAAGCTGGCTGGTGCGTTACGGGGCGCGCACGCCTATGTCTGCGACGTTTCAGACCATGAAGCCATTGCCACCACCTTTGCCGCCATTGTCAGTCAGTTCGGCAAGCTTGACGGGGCAGTCAATAACGCCGGGGTCGGCGGGCCTTTCACTCCCAGCGTGGAATACCCGCTGGACTGGTGGGACAAGACCATTGCAGTCAACCTCAATGGCGTATTCTATTCGATGCGCGCGGAAATTCCGCACCTCATCGCCAACGGCGGCGGGGCAATCGTCAACATGGCATCGATCTGCGGTTTCATCGCCCAGCCGGGCACCACCGCCTATGTCGCCACCAAGCACGCGGTGATCGGCATGACCAAGAACATCGCATGGGAATACGGACGCGAGCGTGTGCGCTGCAACGCCGTGTGCCCCACCTATGCCCGCACCCCGCTGACGCATGATGCCTTGCCGACAGAAAAGGACTGGGAACCGCTGAACGGACGGCATGCGACCGGCCAGTGCACCACACCCGAAGACGTAGCAGCGATGACGGCCTTCCTGCTCAGCGACGAGGCAAAGTCGATCACTGGATCGGCGCACCTTGTGGACGGAGGGATTGTCGCGGCATAGGCCATGGCAAAAGGAAACGGGAGAGGGATGCCGATGGGTAAGAGTGATTTTGATATCGCTGTAGTGGGCGCGGGATTCACCGGGCTCTACATGCTCTACAAGCTGCGCAAACTGGGACTGTCCGCCTGCGCTCTGGAAAAGGCGGATGATGTTGGCGGCACGTGGTACTGGAACCGCTATCCCGGCGCGCGCTGCGATATCGAAAGCATGGAATATTCCTATTCCTTCTCGCCAGAACTGGAACAGGAATGGCAATGGAGCGAACGCTACGCCGCGCAGCCGGAAATCCTGCGTTACCTGCAGCATGTGGCAGACCGTTTCGACCTGCGCCGCGATATCCGTTTCAACACTGCCGTTGCCGGCGCAAAGTGGGATGATGGCCAGCAGTGCTGGCACGTCACCACCGATAGCGGGGATGAGTTGACCGCGCGCTTCTGCGTTTTCGGTACGGGCTGCCTGTCCTCACCCAACAAGCCTCAGATCGCCGGTCTGGACGATTTTGCAGGAGAAATCTACGTCACCGGCCTCTGGCCACACGAAGGCGTGGACTTTTCTGGCAAGCGCGTGGCGGTGATCGGCACCGGGTCCAGCGGTGTCCAGTCGATTCCCATTATCGCACAACAAGCGGATCACCTCACCGTGTTCCAGCGCACGCCCAATTTCGTGGTACCTGCACAGAACCGCCCGCTGGGAGACAGCGAACAGGCGGAAATCAAGCGCAGCTATCGCAATCTGCGCAAGGCTGCTCGGCAAACGGTCGGCGGCGTGGCGCGCGGTGCCGCGCCCTCCCCACGCCCGGCGATGGAAACCCCACCCGATGAACTTCGCCGCGAACTGGACGAGCGTTGGGAATTCGGCGGGCTCGGCGGCTTCCTCAATTCGCATCCGGATGTCTTCGTCGACACAAATGCAGCGGAGCGCATCGGCGATTACCTGCGCGACAGGGTGCGCGACATCGTCAAGGACCCGGACACCGCTGAACTGTTGTGCCCCAAGACCTACCCGGTCAACTCCAAGCGCCTGTGTGTCGACACCTGCTATTTCGAGACCTTCAACCGCGACAACGTCCGGCTGGTGGACCTCAATGCCAATCCAATCGAGCGGATCACAGCGACTGGCGTGCTCGCCGAGGGCGAGCAGCATGATGTCGATATCATCGTGCTGGCGACGGGCTTCGACGCCATGACCGGCGCGCTCGGCAAGATCGATATCCGCGGGCGTGATGGCGTTGCACTGGCAGAGAAATGGTCTGCCGGGCCGCGCAGCTACCTCGGGCTGATGTCTGCTGGCTTCCCCAACATGTTCACCGTAACCGGACCAGGCAGCCCCTCCGTGCTATCGAACATGGTCATCTCCATCGAGCAGCATGTCGATTGGATCGGCGACCTGCTGATGGCCATGCGCGAAAATGCCAAGACGGTAATAGAACCTGAAGTCGAGGCAGAAGAGGTCTGGACCAGCCATGTCACGACGATAGCCGAGCCGACCACCTTCATGCAGGCCAACAGCTGGTATCTGGGCGCGAATGTCCCCGGCAAGCCGCGGGTGTTCATGCCCTATGTTGGCGGCGTGGGCTCCTATCGTGCGGTTTGCGAAGCAGTGGCAGCGGATGGCTATCCCGGCTTTACCATGGATGGCGCGGGAGAAGCAGAGCTGCCGGATTTCTTCTCCTTCCTGCCAATGCCTGCCTGAAGTGATGGCAGCGGCTTTGCTTGATTTAGTGTTCGTGACATTCGAAGGATGAGGATGATCCCCATGCGCAACCTGTTTCGCCGCAGCCTGGCATTGCTGGCCGCAATTGGCCTGTGCCTGCCGCTGGCCGCACCCGCACAGGAGACTGCTGCCGGTAGCCGCCCCAACATCATCGTGATCTTCGTCGATGACCTTGGCTATGGCGACGTATCGGCCTTTGGCGCAACCGCGATCCAGACGCCGAACATCGACCGGCTGGGCGAAGAAGGCGTGACCATGACCAGCTGGTATGCCGCGCAGAATGTCTGCACGCCAAGCCGCGCGGGATTGCTGACCGGGCGCTATGCCCCGCGCTCGGGGATGCAGGAGGTCACCCGTCCGCAATCCGACTGGGGGATGTCGCCGGACGAGATCACCGTCGCCGAAGTGCTGCGCGATACCGGCTATGTCACGGGCATGATCGGCAAGTGGCACCTTGGCCATCGCCCCGCGTTCTGGCCCACAAACCAGGGCTTCGAGAGCTTCATGGGCGTGGCCTATTCGAACGACATGCACCCGTTCGACCTATATCGCGGGTCAGAAATGATCGAGGAAGGCATCGACCAGGCAGATTTGACCGACAAATATGCGACTGAAGCCGAACGTTTCATCCGCGAGAACGCCGAGCGGCCCTTCTTCCTCTATTACGCAGAGAGCCACCCGCATTACCCGGCGATCCCTGCTGCGCGGAACATCGGTGCGAGCAATGCCGGCGACTATGGCGATACGGTGGTGACCATTGACCAGGCGGTCGGCCGTATCCTCGCCGTGCTCGACGAACATGGCATTGCCGACAACACGCTGGTGCTGTTTACCAGCGACAACGGCCCGTGGTTCCAGGGTAGCCCCGGCCTGCTGCGCGCGCGCAAGGGCGAGACCTATGATGGCGGCTACCGCGTACCGTTCATGGCTCGCTGGCCAGCGCGCATCCCTGCAGGCCTCGTCAATCACAACATGGCGATGGCGATCGACATCCTGCCCACGCTGGCGAACATGACTGGCGGCACAGTGCCCACTGACCGCGTGATCGACGGGCTCGACATCACCGAGATGTGGACACGCGGTGCATCAAGCCCGCATGATGTGCTCTACTTCATCAACTCCAACGATGTCGCCGCGGTGCGGAATAGCCGGTTCAAGCTGGTGATCCGCCAGTATTACCGCGACGGACTGATCCCGTTCGAGCGCTTCGGTGGGATCAAGCTGTTCGACCTCGAGGCTGACCCGAGCGAGAGCTACGATGTCGGCAACCGCCATCCCGAGGTGCGCGACCACTTGCTGGAACTGGCGCACCGGATGCAGGCCGAGATCGAGCCAATGACCACTGATCGCGGCCCGGTGATGCCGTTGCCGGGACAACTGCTGGGGCCGCAATTGGGCAAGTGATTGCGCGCCCTTGGCCGGGCAGGCACGCCGACCTTACGATCCCTGCGAATCCAGCCCCGCCGCCGCCATCATGCCCATAAGGTTGCGCGCTGCCTCGCGATCCGCCTCATCCTCAAAGGCAACATCAAGGTCAGGTGCTGCATCGAGCATGAAGAGCATCGACCACAGCGCGAAGCGCCTGTTGCTGTCCTGTTCCAGCCCGAAATCCACCAGCATCCGGTCAATCCCCGAGGCAATCGACCGGGGATCGACGTCAGCCAGGTCAAAGGTGCCGAAATAGCGGTGCAGCAGGTCGTTCATGTCCATGCCTCGTGGCTAGACTGATACAGCGACAATGCAAGTTGCAGCGGTCCTCCAGTCTCGCTTGGGATGCCCGAAGTCTGCTGCTATGGGGCGCGCATGCTTACAATCGACGGCATCACTGTCCGGCTTGGCGGCCGGCCCATCATCGAGCGCGCCAGCGCCACGATACCGCAAGGCGCACGCGTCGGGCTGATTGGCCGCAATGGTGCCGGCAAGTCCACCCTGATGAAGGCGCTGATCGGCGAGATCGAACCTGACGAGGGGCAGATCGGCAAGCCTTCGCGGGCGCGCATCGGCTATATTGCGCAGGAAGCACCCGATGGCGCGATTACGCCGGAAGAGGCCGTGCTTGCTGCTGACGTGGAACGTGCCAGCCTGCTCGATGAAGCAGAAACCTGCACCGATATGGAGCGCCTTGGCGAGGTGCACGAGCGCCTGCTCGCCATTGATGCCTACAGCGCACCGGCGCGCGCGGCAAAGATCCTCAACGGCCTCGGCTTCGAAGAGGAAATGCAGCGCCGCCCGCTCAGCAGCTTCTCTGGTGGCTGGAAAATGCGCGTGGCACTTGGCGCATTGCTGTTTTCAGAGCCTGACGTGCTTCTGCTGGACGAGCCATCGAACCACCTCGACCTCGAAGCAACGCTGTGGCTCGAAAGCTTCCTCAAATCCTATCCCGCTACGCTACTGGTGATCAGCCATGAGCGTGACCTGCTCAACAATGTCGTCGATCACATCCTGCACCTGCAAGGCGGCAAGCTAACGCTCTACTCCGGCGGCTATGATGCATTCGAAAAGCAACGCGCAGAGCGTACCGCGCAGCTCGCCTCGGCAAAGGCCGCTCAGGATGCCCAGCGCGCGCGGCTGCAAGATTACGTGGCGCGCAACAGTGCCCGAGCTTCGACCGCCAAGCAGGCGCAGGCCCGTGCCAAGATGCTGGCCAAGATGCAGCCGATCGTCGCTCTCATGGAGGACCCGTCGCTTAGCTTCGAGTTCCCATCGCCCGAGCAATTGCGCTCGCCGATGATCTCTCTCGATGGTGCAGCGGTGGCTTACGAGAACACGCCGCCGATCCTCCAGCGCCTCAACTTGCGGATCGATGCTGATGACAGGATCGCCCTGCTCGGCCGCAACGGCAACGGCAAGACCACTCTCGCCCGCTTGCTGGCGGCGCAGCTTAAGCCGGTCGAAGGCGGGATGGCCGCTCCCGGCAAGCTGAAGGCAGGCTATTTTACGCAGTACCAGGTGGAAGAACTTGCCAGCGATGCCACGCCCGTGGAACTGATGACGCGGGCGATGGAAGGGAAGACACCGGGCGCCGTCAGGGCGCAGCTCGGCCGCTTCGGCTTTTCCGGTCCGCGCGCCACGACCAAAGTAGAAAAATTGTCCGGCGGCGAGCGCGCCCGGCTGGCGCTCGCCCTTATCACTCGCGACGCGCCGCACCTGCTCATCCTTGACGAACCGACCAACCACCTTGACGTCGACGCGCGCGAAGCACTGGTGCAGGCGCTCAATGACTATTCCGGGGCCGTGATCCTGATCAGCCACGATCGACACATGGTGGAATTGACTGCGGACCGGCTGGTGCTCGTCGATGAAGGCACTGCCCGGGAATATTCCGGCAGCATGGACGATTACATTGACTTCGTGCTTGGCCGGAACCCGCCGAAGAAGGAGGCCAAGGCCAAGCCGCCAAAGGCACCCGCAGGCGATCCTGGCAAGGCACGCGCCAAGGCACGTTTCCTCCAGTCCGAACTGGCCTCGGCCGAGAGGGCCATGCTCAAGCTTGAAGCCAGCCTTGCCGAGATCGACCAGGCCATGTGCGATCCCGCCAGCGCCTCGCCACATCTTGCCAGCAAGGCGTTGGGCGACCTGCTCGCACAGCGCGGGAAGATAAACGAGCAGCTTGAACAAGCCGAAGCGGAATGGCTTGCGCTGGGTGAACAGCTGGAAGCGCTCGAACACGCTTGACCGCGTGACCAGCGGCGGAACGAGCCGACCGACGGCAGATCGTTGCCGATCGCGGACGCCAGGCTACCTTCACCTTGCGCAAGCGCTCCGGTGCACAGGAAATCGATGCCTTCGGAAGTGACGAACAGGAAATCACGCACTGCCCCGCGCTTGTTTCGGGCATAATCGGCTTCGACGGCCTGGCAACGGGCCTCCACAGCAACCCGCCCCTGACCACCATCTATCCCACCACTCTATCGTCCTTTTACCCCCCCAAGGGGCGGGTTAACGGTGGGGCTGGTTCGTATAAACGCTGACGCAGCAGTTTGGTTTGAGCGTCCTTGGGAGCGTATCGCATCATGCGCTCAATCAGAGCTTTTAGCTCTCATAACTTGTTCCAAGACTTGAACAGGGTTAAATGCTGTAAGGGTCGGGATGCCCAACGCAGCAGGCAGTGTCCCTATCCAATTGCTCTCTGATGGTGCATCCCTCAATAGGTACATCACCCGATCAGAACCATTGTTGATGATGGGATAATATAGGCTTGATCGGACAACGACTAGCCGTTCCTCTACGTTAACAGAAATAAGCTGACCATCGTAACCCAAGGCTGAAATAAATTTCGAATTAGAATTAGGAACCCTGAGAAACCAGAATAACGAGTCGTAAAATCTATCGTCTGATAAGGATGCCTCGATAATTTCGTTTATGTAACTCTCAGGGACTACATTCTGATCAAGGTATTTACCCTTTTGAATAATTAATTGTCCAATTCTGGCGAAGTCTCGAGGCGTCGCATCAACGCAGCAATAACTCAAGACATGGCGGCTCTCGGTATTATCAGTCCACCATTGTGCATTCATTCCAATTTTTGAGAAAAGATTGTCCGTTGCCCAATCATTAAGATGCTTCGGTTGACGGCGTGCAATAACTTCTCCTAGGACCATTGGATCGCAGTTTGAGTAAACGAATGCTTTTTCACTGTAGGGGTACGATCCATTTGTGTACCATTGATAGAATGCCCCCTCTATCGGCATCGACCTGCTAATACAGCCGGAAAGTTGGTCCCCTGAAAACTCAAGATTTCCTCCTGCAACAGGGGCTTCGGGGCCGCATTCGACGATCTCCCCTGTTTCTCTATCGTAGCAGAGCGGAAATAGACCGGAACGCATGTCCAACAAGTTGTCAAAAGTGATCGAAGATCTCCCATCGGATGCCCATTCTTGCAGATAGAGGCCGACGGTTTCGTCGCGACTGCCGATCAAATTCTGGCCAATAGCGATACCTGTAAGCATTGAAGTTATCGATTTTCCTACAGACCAAGAGGTTGCAATATCCTCCGCTCCTCGTTCGCCATATCGATCTTTGAAATCAGTGACTGACCAAAGTGCATTTGGAAGGTTCGTTGCGGCAAATTGGGCCTCGAGCTCTGTTATGCCACGGTATTTTTCAAAAATGATTTTACCATCTTTTACGACGATAAAGGCTTGTCCAAATGTGCCGTCAGCTAGGGCTATGTCTGCGGCCTCCTCTAGCCTTACTGCATCGAAGCCAACCTCCTCGGGAGCCACCTCCTGCCAAACGTAGGGATCTTCAAATAAGGCGCTATCGGAAGTTACCTGCGAACTGGCCGCAGGCTTCTGATCGGGATCGCCTCCTCCACAACCTGTCAGCATCATCGTTAATATGAGAACCGGATATAATATCGAATAGCGCACAGATTTATCTCTAATACCTAAAGGAAGCGTGAACCGCTGTTTAGCAAACTTGGACCTGAAAAACAGCAAGTGTCCGAGAGTAGCAACATTATGGCCGAAATTCGTGGCATCAAGAATTTTAGGACCATTGGTGTGACCTATTGAGGCGACACCATCTATCCCACCACCATATCGTCCTTTTACCTCCCCGGGGGGGTAACGGTGTGCCTGTTCGTATAAATGCTGACGCAGCAGATTGGCGTCACCCCCAGGGGGAAGGGGGTCTTCGCAAACTGGTGGTTGAGCATAGGCCTATGGGCCGTTCCGCGACTTTGCCAAAAGGGCAACTGGGGGTTGGTTGGGGCATCCCGGGCTTCCTCGCCCGTATTTTTGATGTCTCTAGCAGCTAACAAGTTATTGCAGATCGCTTTAGCGACCGCTTCAGCCCAAACCAGAACCTCATCCCGGCTTGCTGTTCGATTAGCGATGGCCTCCCACAGAGAGACAACTGCCCCTCTGTCGTCATTCACGTTGGCGACGGAAATTCCTGATCCATGCAAAGCTCCAAAATAGGTTAGAGCTTTAAGGGCAGTTTCGGAGAGGAGCTCGGTAGGATTCTCACCTTCATCCAGCCGGTCACAGGGATGCACCCAACCTTCGTCATTTGCCATGTGCACACCATCCTGCCCAATCTTCCATCAGGCGTCTTCTTTTAGCTAGCAGATCACCACGCCTGTAAGCGGCTTCGGTTTTGTTTGCGACAGTGTGGGCAAGAGCCATCTCCACGATGTCACTGCCATGACCGGTATCTTCAGCAGCCCAGTCTCGGAACGTAGACCTGAACCCGTGCACGGTGATGTCAGTCTTGCCCATGCGCTTAAGGACTGCGCTTATCGACATGCCCGATAAGGGCTGCATGCGGGTGCCTGGGAACAGCAGATCACATCCTTCTAGATGTGGCACCTGAGATAGAAGAGTGATCGCTGCGCGTGAGAGCGGTACTCGGTGTTCGCGCTTGGCCTTCATACGTTCGGCTGGAATGATCCAGAGCCGCTGATCAAGGTCTATCTCGCTCCATGCAGCATTGCGGACTTCACCAGAGCGAGCTGCCGTCAGAACGGCAAACTCTAATGCCCGTGCCGCAAACCCATCACGCTCCCTCAGCTGGGTCATAAACGCAGCAATCTCTTTCCAAGGAAGTGCAGGATGATGCTTTACTGCCCGAACCTTGCTCCTGGGAGGAAGGACTGCATCAAGGTTGCCTCGCCAGAAGGCAGGGTTCTCGCCTGACCTCCAGCCTAGAACCTTTGCGCCGTCTAATACCGCTTCGATGCGCATGCGGACCCGGCTCGCGGTTTCAGGCTTTGTCGACCAGATCGGCTCAAGGACCTGCAGCACATGCTGAGGAGTGATGTCTCGGACAGGTAAGTCGCCGATGTGAGGGTAGGCATAAGTGGCGAGGGTGTTCTGCCACTGCTGCCGATGCTTCACATTACTCCAGCCGCTCTCCTTCAAAGCCAAATGCCGTTCTGTTGCAGCCCTGAAGGTAGCAGCATTGAGGGTCTGCTCTTCCTTTTGGGCAGCTTGAGCTTGAGCTTCTTCCTCGCGATCCGCTCGTTTGGCTTCGAGAGGGTCAATTCCGCGGCCAACCATAGCCTTCAACTCAGCCGCTTTGGCTCTAGCCTCTACCGCAGAAAGAGAACTCAAGGCCCCAAGGCCCATTTCTCTACGGCGCTTGTTCAATTGGAATCGGAAGATCCAGCTCGCGTTTCCGGCCTTACCGACATGCAGATACAGACCTGCTCCATCAGCATGCATGCCTTGCTTTGCATTCTTTATCTCAAGTGCTGTGAGCGCCATATCCAATCATCCCACCACCTGTCCCACCATAATGTGGTGGGATTGTGCTAGATGATATTGGACAACCTTGGACGATTGATCCAGAGAAAATAGCAGAAACCCTAGCTATTGTACGGTTCTTCTGGACAAAATCGAACTGATTGGGATTGTATAATGGCGGAGCGGGAGGGATTCGAACCCTCGATACGGGGTTACCGTATACACACTTTCCAGGCGTGCGCCTTCGACCACTCGGCCACCGCTCCGCATGCCTGTTTTCACAGAAGGCGCGCTCCTAGCCGCCCTTTGGGCGGATGACAAGCGCGGCATTGCCTCCTATCGCATTTCCACGCCCCGCACCTTCGGCCTGTCCGATAAGGACATGCCCACACTGGAAGAAATGGCAGGATCGCTCAGCAGACGGAGAGGACTGGCGCCAGGTACAGTGGCTTGCCGCATGCCGTGCAACAAAAGTCTTCCGTTGGCAGCGGGCGTTCCTCATGGCTTTGCTGGTGCAGCGGATCGCCGCAGCAGCCACAGGCGCCGCCATCGTTCCATAAAAGGTCGAAATCCACTATCATGGCATCGCTCCATGGCTTTTCGCAGAAAGGGCAGGTGGGGCGCGGCGGGGTTGGATTTTCGCTCATACCTCCAAAGATTGCCTAACAATCTGCGCTTGTCAAACGCGGACAGGCAGGAATAGCTTGTTCCTGCCATTGCGCGTGGCACAGTGTTCTGGTGACGATCCGCTGCATTGAGACGGAAAGCGAGCACTGACAATGCATGGCAACACCATAACTATAACCGCAACGCTTCTCGGCTGGCGCAATGACGCCGGGATGCTGGCAACTTACCTGATGGTGGAGGGCGAGCAGGCAAACGCAGTTTCCACGCATGAACTGCACGCCCGCATCACCAGCGGCAAAAGGCGCGGGTTCGGATCGGTGAAGGTAGAGGCGGTGATCGGCGGCAGCGAATGGTCAACCAGCATGTTCCCGCAGGATGATGGCTGGTTCCTGCCGGTGAAAGCAGCCGTGCGCCGGGCCGAGGGGCTGAAGGAAGGCGGCGAAGTAACCGCGCAGATCACCCTGCTGTGAGCGATGCGTTAACACATGCCAGCCCCTTGTGGGTCTGGACCAGCGGCAGCAATGCAGGCAGCTGGCACTTCATGACCATCACCGGCGACGCAGGCGAAGCAATTGCCGCGCATGAGGCAATGCGGCGGCTGGAATTTGGCAAAGGTCGCGGTTTTGGTTCGGTAAAAGTACGCGCCAGGATTGGTGAGACTTCATGGAACACCTCGGTATTCCCCAGCAAGGAGATGGGCGGTTATTTACTGCCGGTAAAGCTTGCGGTGCGCCGCGCGGAGGACATGACAAAGGGCGACATGGCCGAGGTGGCGCTGGAACTGCTGTAAAAAATGGTTATTTGTATTGACTTTTGAACCAATACGGTTAATATTTCCACTCTTCAACCGGGCCATGCTGCGTCGACACGGCCAGCTCGCACGAAGGGCGCAACCGGCGCGCTGTGGCTGGCGGGGCAGTTCCCTGTAAGACCCACAGGGCAAGCCAGAAGCGCCGGATGGATGATGCGCTGCGCTTCATCCGCCCGCACACCGCCTCTCGCAAAAGGCGGTCACTTCGGGCGGGAAACCGCAACGCCGCTGGCGCAGGGCACCACCTGCGAAGGCGCCGCAGGGGCCATAAGGGCGAGTCCCCCCTGCCCGCCTTGCCATCCGGTCAGATCAGGACGGAGCCGGGCATGGGTGCCAGCAGCAGCGCACCCTCCTCTGCCGTGCTGCCAGCCCCGCCCCAACTCCTGGCGGCGCGCCGGTTGTGTTTGGAGGAACCCTTCGCATTCCGTTCACCCATCCGGGTGCGCGGGTGTTGCTATTTCTTTTTAGACCCCTCAGGCGCCGGGCGCGAGCCATCCGGTTCGCTTGGCTTCCGGCCCGACGGCCGGCGCGCGGTCGCGCGCTGGTGACGCGTTCCGCGCCACGACCATTCCCGGCCAAGCTATTCGCGATAGAAACGGGCTGCAAGCCCGCATGGGCGACCGACCGCCCGCAGGCGCCCCGCAGCGCAGCGAAGGGAACAGCATCGAAGATGCGCGGGCGGAGGACTGGATACTTATATGCGCCCGGCGCTTGAGGCGCTCTCACCACCCCTATATTCTCTCCGCCTCGGCCACGCTATCGCTGGCCCGCAGCGAACTTACAATCCGCGTCAGATGTGCCAGGTCCTGCACTTCCAGATCCACCTCGTAAGTGTGGAACGGATCATCGCGCTGGACAAGTTCGAGGTTCATCACATTGGCGCTGTTATGCGCGAAGATGCCGGCCATTTCTGCCAGCGTCCCCGGGCGGTTGTAAAGCGTGATCGCCAGGCGGCCCACCGCGCCGTGTGAATCCTTGCCCCACGACAGATCGACCCAATCGGCATCCTCGCCACTGGCGAGTTCGAGGCAGTCGATGGCGTGCACTTCCACGCCCTGCCCCATGCGGCGCAGGCCAACGATCCGGTCCCCTGGAACAGGATGGCAGCATTCAGCAAGGCTGAAGCCCATGCCCGGCGTAAGTCCCTTGATGTTGATCGCGCGGCCTTGCTGCGGCAATGCCGGCAGGTCCGAAGTCGATCCAGGCACCAGCGCTTCCATCACTTCGCGATCGGTCAGCTTGGCGGAGCCGATGGCGAACATCAGGTCCTCGCCATCTTCCATATGGAGCCGTTCGAGCGCGGCGGCGATGGCTTTCTTGCCCACCTTGGCAGGCAAGCGTTCCACGATCGCGTCAAACAGCTTGGAGCCGATCTCGGCAATCTCCACCCGCTCCTTCAGCCGCACGGAGCGGCGGATGGAGGCGCGCGCCTTGCCCGTGACGACAAAACCCAGCCACGACATTTGCGGGCTGGCTTCCGACCCCTTGATAATCTCTACCACATCGCCATTCGCCAGCGGCGTGCGCAGCGGCATGTGGCGGCCATTGATCTTGGCACCCACCGTCTGCGCGCCAAGGTCGGTATGCACGGCAAAGGCGAAGTCCACCGCGGTTGCCCCTTTGGGCAGCTGGAACAGCGCGCCCTTGGGGGTGAAGGCGAAGATGCGGTTCTGATAGACCGCCAGCCTTGTGTGTTCGAGCAGTTCCTCGGCATCATGGCTGGCATCGACGATCTCGATCAGGTCACGCAGCCAGCCCACTTCGCCATCGGGCCGGGCTGCCTGCTTGTAGGCCCAGTGCGCGGCGAGGCCGAATTCGTTGGTGCGGTGCATTTCGCGTGTGCGGATCTGCACCTCCACGCGCATCGAACCGGCATGGATCAGCGTTGTGTGGAGCGACTTGTAGCCATTGGTCTTGGGCGTCGAAATATAGTCCTTGAAGCGGCCCGGAACCATTTTCCACGTCTGGTGCAGCACGCCCAGCGCACGATAGCAATCCTCTACACTGTCGGTCAGCACGCGGAATGCCATGATGTCCGTCACCTGATCGAAGGAGACATGCCGCTCTGCCATCTTGTGCCAAATCGAATAGGGGTGCTTCTCGCGCCCCCATACTTCCACTTCCAGCCCCGCTTCAGCCAGCGCCTGTTTGATGTTGAGCGCGATGGCATCGACCTGACCGCCTTCGCTCGACCGGATCTGCTCCAACCGGCCGGTGATGGTGGCATAGGCTTCCGGCTCCAGCTGTTCGAAAGCCAGCAGCTGCATCTCGCGCATGTACTCATACATGCCCACCCGCTCTGCCAGCGGAGCATAGATATCCATTGTTTCGCGCGCGATGCGCCGGCGCTTATCCGGGTTTTTGATGAAGTGAAGCGTGCGCATGTTGTGCAGCCGGTCTGCCAGCTTCACCAGCAGCACGCGCAAATCCTCGCTCATGGCGAGCAGGAACTTGCGCAGGTTCTCTGCCGCGCGCTCGTTCTCGGGCATCTGCTCGATCTTGGAGAGCTTGGTCACGCCATCCACCAGCTGCGCCACTTCGGCCCCGAAGTGCAGCTTGATGTCATCGATGGTGGCTAGCGTATCCTCCACCGTATCGTGCAGCAGCGCGGTTATGATGGTTTCCTGGTCCAGCTTCAGGTCCGTCATCAGGCCGGCGACTTCCACCGGATGGCTGAAATAGGGGTCCCCGCTGGCGCGCTTCTGGCTGCCATGCTTTTGCACGGTATAGACATAGGCACGGTTGAGCAGCGCCTCATCGGCGTCAGGGTCATAACCCTTGACCCGTTCAACAAGTTCGTACTGGCGCAGCATAGGGTGCTAAAATGGGGGCGAGTGCCATGCAATTGCAACTGGAAAAGCGCACCAAACCCTAGCTTTTCTGCCAGTCTGCAATTCGCGCACAGTGCCACAGGTGCAGGCGTGGCGGGATCTGCACGCGCCATCGCGGGGCAAGGGCACCTTCACCATGAGCTGTTCACACAGCCTTTATGACGGGCCAGACGACACCTGATCGCCAAAACGGGAAGGTAGCGCGCAGAACTTTGCTTGCTCCGCATAGCCGCGCGTTCCACACTGTGCGCCATGCAGCAAACCGCTCCGCAAAAAACCACCATCTTCACCCGCATGTCCGCATTGGCCGACGAGCTTGGCGCGATCAACCTTGGCCAAGGCTTCCCGGATTTGCCCGAACCGCCAGAGCTGCTCGAAGCAGCCCGGCGCGCGTTGGTCGATCATCCCAACCAATACCCACCGATGCGCGGGCTTCCGGCGCTGCGCAGCGAGATTGCCGAGTGGTATGGCCGTGAGCAGGATCTGTTGGTCTCGCCCGAGGAGGTAGTCGTCACCTCCGGCGCGACCGAGGCGCTGGCGGCCAGCATCTTTGCGTTCATTTCACCCGGTGACGAGGCGGTGCTGTTCCAGCCGTTTTACGATGCATACCTGCCGCTGGTAGAGCGCGCAGGCGGCGTGGCGAAGACGGTAAACCTTGTACCGCCCAGCTGGCACATCCCCTTCGATGCGCTGGAAGAGGCGATCACGCCAAAGACCCGCCTGATCGTGCTCAACACGCCCAACAATCCCACCGGCACGCTGGTGCCGCGCGCGGAGCTGGAGCGGCTGGCCACGCTCTGCGAGCGGCACGACATCACCCTGCTGTGTGACGAGGTGTGGGAAGCGATGATCTTCGACGGAACCCCGCATGTCTCGCCGCTGCATCTGGAAAGCTTGCGGAAGCGCGCGATCAAGATCGGATCGGCAGGCAAGATCTTCTCGCTCACCGGATGGAAGATCGGCTGGGTCGTCGCCGCACCGCCGCTGGCTGATCGCATAGCCGCGCAGCACCAGTTCCTGACCTTCACCACCGCCACACCCTTGCAACGCGCCGTGGCCGAAGGACTGGCGCTGCCGAGTGAATGGTTCGCTGCCCACCGCGCGCGATACGATGCAGGCCGCCAGTTCCTCGCTGATGGCTTGGAGCAAGCAGGCTACACAGTCCTGCCCAGCGCGGGCACATGGTTCCTTTCGATAGACCTCGCCGCCTCCGGCCTGTCTGCTGATGACGAAGCCGTGGCCGAGCGCCTCATCCGCGAGGCCGGCGTCGCCACCATCCCCGTCAGCGCCTTCTGCCGCGACAATGCTAGCTCTGGCCCAATGCGCAGGTATCTGCGGTTCTGCTTTGCCAAACAGCAGGGAACGCTGGAAGAAGCGGCGAAGCGGTTGGCAGGGTTTGTGAAAAGCGGGTAGCCAGCCCCTACCTCACCCCCAAGTCACCTCGGGCGGCAGGCTCATCAGGATCGCGTCGATATTGCCACCGGTCTTGAGGCCGAACAGCGTACCACGATCATAGACAAGGTTGAATTCGACATAGCGCCCGCGCCATTCGAGCTGGCGTTTCTTGTCTTCCTCGGTGAAGTCCATCCCCATGCGCTTGCGCACGATGGCAGGGAAAGCGTCTAGGAATGCATCGCCCACGTCGCGGGTGAAGGCGAAGTTGCGGGTGAACTGGTCCTCGTCATCACATTCGAGGTGGTCATAGAAAATGCCGCCCACGCCGCGCGCCACATTGCGGTGGGGGATGAAGAAATAATCGTCCGCCCACTGCTTGAAACGTTCGTAATAGGTCGGGTTGTGTGCAGCACAGGCCGCGCGCAGGCGGGCATGGAAGGCGTCTGTATCCTCGGCATATTCGATGGGCGGGTTGAGGTCCGCCCCGCCGCCGAACCACGCGGCCTGCGTGGTCAGGAAGCGGGTGTTCATATGCACGGCGGGCACATGCGGATTGGCCATATGCGCGACGAGCGAAATGCCGGTGGCAGTAAAGCCGGGGTTATCCTCGTCTGCGCCGTTGATGGTCTTGGCGAACTGCGGCGCGAACTCACCGGAGACGGTGGAGACATTAACGCCCACCTTCTCGAACACCTTGCCCTTCATCTTGCCCTGCACGCCCCCGCCGCCTTCGGAGCCGTCGTCTGTGTCGCGATCCCAGGGGATATATTCAAAGCTCGCATCCGACCCCGCTTCGCGTTCGATGCTCTCGAATTCGGCGCAAATACGATCACGAAGGCTTTCGAACCATTCGCGTGCTTGGGCAGTTTGGGGTGTCCAGTCAGTCATTTCTCTCTCCCTGTGCGGGACATTGCGAGTGGGCCTTGCCATCCCAATGCGCTTCCGGCAAGACCAAGCAATGGTTCCTGTTTCGTTCGCCTTCCCCTTTTGCGGAGAGGAGTTCCGCCTGACGCGCTGTGATCGCAATTTCACCGCGCTCTACTGGCCGCGCGAAAATGCGCTGCTAGTGGCGGACCTGCACCTCGAAAAGGCGAGCTTTTTTGCCACGCATGGCCAGATGCTGCCGCCTTATGACAGTCGCGCCACGCTTGAGAGGCTGACCGCGGCAGTGCGCGAAACCGGCGCGCGGCGTGTCTATACGCTGGGCGACAATTTCCACGATGCCGAGGGCGCGCTGCGGCTGGTCGGACATGCTGCAGGCATGCTCGATGCGCTTACCCGCGCGCTCGATTTCGTGTGGGTCACGGGCAACCACGATGAAGGGCAGGACCAGGCAGGCCGCGATTTCTGCGGCGGCACTTTCGTTGAAGAGATCGAACTTGCCGGAATGGTGCTGCGGCACGAAGCGAAGAAGGGCGAGACCCGGCCCGAGCTATCCGGCCATTTCCACCCTCGCCTGCAAGTGAAGGTGCGCGACAGGCACATCCGCCGCCCCTGCGCGGTGGTGAGCGATAATGGCGAGCGTTCCGGCCGCATGATCCTGCCCGCCTTCGGATCGCTCACCGGCGGGATGAACGCGGCCGATCCTGCGATTCTGGAAGCATTACAGCCCGCCACCGCGATTCACGCAATGGTGGCGACCGAGCGAAAGCTGGCTAGGTTTCCTTTGTTTGTTGCATGAAAAATTGTTTGTTTGAGTCCCTCAAACGCCGGGCGCAGGCCATCCGGCCTGCTTGACTTTCGCCCTAACGGGCGGTGCGTAGTCACGCGTTGGCTTCGCCTCCGGCTCAGCGACCATTCCGGGCTACACCGGTTGCTGCGAAAAAACGCGATCGAAGCGAGGGCAAGGGCAACCGCCGACCCGCAGGGGCCCCAAAGCGGAGCGGAGGTAGCAGCCCCGAGGACCGCACGCCCGGATGGGCGTGCGTAAAACAAAAGTTCACCCGGCGCTTGAGGGGCTCAACAAGCCAAATATTCCCCCACTAGCGTTAGCGCCTATTCCTCACTACATAGGCGCCACAACAAGAACCGTTACAGGAGCATAACCCATACCTCGTCCACCCCGCCGCATGATGGCGCCGCCGGTAAAATCCGGCCCCCGTTACGACCATCTCATCCAGTCCGACAAGGTTCGCGTCATTGACGAAAATGGCGAGAACATCGGCGTGATGTACACCGAAGAAGCCATCGAACAGGCAGCCGATGTCGGCCTGAACCTGGTCGAGGTGTCGCCCAATGCAGACCCGCCCGTCTGCAAGTTCCTTGATGTCGGCAAGCACCGCTACGAAGCGCAGAAGAAAGCAAATCTCGCTCGCAAGAGCCAGAAGACGCAGGACATCAAGGAAATCAAGATGCGCCCCAACATCGATGATCACGACTATGACGTGAAGATGAAGGCGATGAACAAGTTCATCGACAATGGCGACAAGGTGAAGGTCACTCTGCGGTTCCGCGGACGCGAAATGGCGCACCAGCACCTGGGCATGGATCTGCTCAAGCGGGTGCAGGACGATATGCAGGAAACGGCAAAGATCGAAGCCTTCCCTCGCCTTGAAGGCCGCCAAATGCTGATGGTGCTCGCGCCAAAGTAAGGCCTGTTCTTCCCCAAAGGAACTCTAGAAAACCCGGGAATGCCATCGTGGCTTCCCGGGTTTTCTTTGGCCTGGCGCAGACGCTCTGGCGGTTTGCTGGCCACACTTCCAAACCTCTTCTTGCCCTCAATTCCCCACGCATTAGGATCGCGTGGCAAAGGGATGGGAGAGCAAGTGCTGACGGGAGCCCCAGCATCGAAGGCGAGCCGCATCGGCTTCTGGATCGGCCTTGCAGCTTTTGCCGCGACGCTGGCCTTTCCCGCGCCCACGGATATGCCGCTGGAAGCATGGCACGTGGCGGGCCTCGTCGCATGGATGGCTGCGTGGTGGATGACCGAGGCAATCCCACTCACGGCCACCGCCTTACTGCCCTTTGTGGTGCTGCCCTTCGCCGGTGGCGGCACGGCAAACGAGGTGGCAGGCGACTATTATTCGCCGATCCTGTTCCTGCTGCTGGGCGGTGCCTTTATCGCTCTGGCGATCGAGCGCACGGGCATGCACAAGCGGCTGGCGTTGTTCATCCTGCAGCTGATCGGTGACCGGGGCGGCACAGCGGGCATTTTGCTGGCCTTCATGATCGCGGCGGCTATCCTTTCCAACATCATCTCCAACACCTCCACCACGCTGATCATGATGCCGATGGTGCTGGCGGTTATCGCCGGGGGTGAGGTCACTTCGGGAGCGGGCGCGAAACACGGTTTGGCAGGAGCACTGCCCATGGGCCTTGCCTTTGCCGCCAGTATCGGCGGGCTCGGCACCATCATCGGATCACCCACCAATGCCATTGCCGTGGCGCTGCTGAAGCAGACGATCGGGCTGGAGATCAGCTTTCCGCTGTGGGCGCTGTTCGGTGTGCCGGTGGTGGTGCTGGCCATCCCGCTGGCCGCATGGATCATCGGCAAGGTGCAGCAGGTCGGCAGCCACCCCTTCGATGCCGCCGCTGCGCGCGAAGCGATTGACCCGCAAGGGCCGTGGAGTTTGGCGGAAAGGCGGCTCGTGCCCGTGATCGCCATCACCTTCGTGCTGTGGATGATACGCCCGCTGCTTGTGCCACACCTGCCCGCCGGATCGCTGACAGACGGGACCATCGCCATCATCGCCAGCTTCGTGCTGTTCATCATGCCTGACGGCACGGGCCGCCGCATGCTGTTGTGGAACGAGGCGAACCGCGCGCCGTGGGCGGTGATCATGATGTTCGGCGGCGGGTTGGCGCTGGCCGGCGCGATGGGCCGCACCGGGCTGGCAGACTGGCTGGGGCAAGCGCTGGTGCCACTGGCCAATGTGCCGCTGATCGTGGTGGCGCTGGCGCTGGTGGCGATGGTGGTGCTGGTGACCGAATTTGCCAGCAATGTCGCCACCGCGAGCGGCATCATCCCGGTGGTGGGCGCGCTTACCGCGGCGCTCGGCGGAGATCCTTTGCTGCTGGCAATACCTGCCGCGCTCGCCTCCAGCTGGGGCTTCATGTTGCCCGCAGGCACCGGCCCCAATGCAATCGCTTGGGCGACAGGCCGCATCGAGCTGCCGCGCATGGTGGGTGCGGGCGTAATCCTCGATGTGGCAGGGATCTTCCTGATTGTGGGCGTATGCTGGACGGTGGCTGGCCTGCTTTAGGTTTCGATCCAGCCGCGCCGGATCAGATCGGCACCGGAACGGGCGGGCAAAATACTTGCCCCCACGCTGGCCGCGCGGCTAGGACAGCTGCCAAACATCCGCAGACAGGATCAGATTCTTGAAGATGACAGCCCACCGCGCCGCCCGCGAACCTTCGCTCATGCTGGGCATCGCCGCCTGCACGGTGCTGCTGGCATCCTGCGGTGGCGGCAACAACAACACGCCGACGCCCACACCTACCGTGACGGCAACGCCCACCCCCACCCCGACCAGCACCGACCCGGCGGCAGACATCAATTTCGGCAATGACTTCGCTCTCGGCAGCAGTCAGCTTTATATCTATGCCTATTTCACCCCCACGGGCGGCATGGAGGTGCTCAACGACGCCAACCGCCTGGCGAATCTTTCGGCCGGGCTAAGCTACGAAGTCTCGCCTGAAAACGTAACATTTGCCTTCGGCGACCTAGACGACAACGTGGTGTTCGATGCCAGCACGCTGGTAAGCGGAAGCGACACGCTGCGCACTTACGCGAATGGCAACGAAGAGCTGAAGCTGGAACTGCCATATGGCAATGTCCTGCGCGCCACCTATTCGCGCACCGATACAGATATCGTTGGCGTCGATCCTGGCGTTCTTGCCAGCAACCGGGTGCTGATCCTGTTTGACGGCGTCACCACCACCGATACGTTGGCAAATGGGCCGACCTACACCGGCACGCCCGAGATCATTGGCGGCACGCCCAGCAGCACCTCGCCGGACGCGGTCACGGCGGAGGTGACCACGCTGACCATCGCCGATGTTACCGCAACCAGCGGCACCACCACCACAACCGCACCGGGCATCACCGGAACGATCAAGATCTTCGTTGACGTAGACGGAACGCCTACACTGGTTACCGAACTGGTCGTAGAGGCGCAGATCAACGCCGCGGGCGCCTTCTCTGCGGCGATCAGCGATGCTGCGGATGACTTTACCGGCGCCATGACCGGAACGCTGGCTGGCGCCAACCGTGACGAGATCGTGTTCATCTTCTCTGTCTCGCACACCGATGGCCGCAAGTTCGTTGGCAGCTTCATCGGCAGGCAGCCCGTCGCAACCTGATCGTCAGGCAACAGGCTGACCTGATGGCACAGCGCTGAAGCGCGGCGCTGGATCGCTACGTGGCGATCCTCCCGCCCACCAGCTGGCGCGCGATGGCGAGAGCAAGGGCGCTGCCGCCGCGTGCGCAAGTGCTGGCGCCTGCGGCAAAACCGGATAAACAACTATCTTGCAAGGAGTTGCGCTGCTTCAGCCCTTCCACTCGCGGCGTTCCTCTGCCTGACGCAACACTTCGTAAGCGAGCTGGAATGCCTGAAATGCCTTGGCCGCGTCCTCGTCACCCGGGCGCAAGTCGGGGTGCACTTCCTTGGCCTTGGCGCGCCAGGCCTTCTTCACATCCTCGAATGTGGCATCGCTTTCCAGTTCGAGCACTTCGAGCGCGCGCATCTCGTCCGCACTGCGCGTTCCATCGCCACTGCCGCCCCAGCCATAGTGCTGTGCTTCGGCATAGCCGGCGCTTTCCTGCCGCTCGGACTTGGCGCGCGCTGCCGCCTCTTCCTTGTCGAGGCCTTCGAAATAATCCCAGCCCTTGTTGTATTCGGCGGCGTGGGTCTCGCAGAAATACCACCGGTCGCGGCTATTCGGGCTCTTCGGTGCGGGGCAATTGCCCGGCTCACTGCAATTGTGCCGGTCGCAGATGCGCAGGTTCACCGCCTCGCGCGAGCTGTCATAGCCGCCCCAGCGCGGGAAGCCCCAATTGTTCGAGCGGCGAGCCCCTACCATGCGAATAACCAGCCTGTGAGCATGTCATGACTATAGGGGCTAACTCGCTGTGTTGAAAGGCACCACGTCAGCAAATTGATACAAACCCTTACCGATGCTGCGTTGCAATATGGCGCGGCCACCCTATTTCCCCGGCACAAGCGACATGCAAGCAAGAGTTCCATCCGTGAGCAAGCAACTGGCCTTATCGAGCGCATTCTCCATCTTCGCGATGGTAGCCTTCGTGCTGCTGGGCGTGCCCGGTGGAAATGCAGCGGGCGCGAAAGCCGAAGCTTCCACGCCCACCATAATGCAGGCCTCTGCAGACCTGCCGTTCCTGCCGAACTGATCAGTCGATCAAGATCGTGACTGCACGGCGGTTGCGCGCCCAAGCTTCCTCATTGGAGCCGGTTGCGGCAGGCCTTTCCTCGCCATGGCTCACCGTGCGCAGGCGGCTTTCCTCCACACCCAGGCTGACGAGATAGTTCTTCGCCGAATTGGCGCGGCGTTCACCCAGCGCAAGGTTGTATTCGCGCGTGCCGCGTTCGTCGGCATGGCCTTCAACCGAAGCGGTGGTGCTGCGATACTGCAGCATGTATTCGGCTTGCGCGCGCAGGGCGATGGCATCTTCGCTATCGATGTTCGACTTGTCGGTATCGAAGAAGATCACGTCGCGGCCAGCCATGGCAATGCGGAAATGCTCCTGCGAACCTTCGGCCGGGCCGGCGGGCGGTGTGGGTGTGGGTGTGGGGCGAACAACCGGCGCCTGGGTTTCCTGCACGGGCGGCAGTTCCGGCGGCGGTGCCTTGGAACAAGCCGCCAGCGCCATGGCGCTGGAAGCAGCGAGAATGACGGCAATACGCATATTCAGACTCCTCAAAACATAAGGACAGGATACCGCTGTCCGCGGGGGAGACAACGCATTTATGGCAGAACCGGTCCCCAGGCCGGATCTGACGCTCCGACCGGAGTATTGAGTCGGCGCTCGTTCTCACCAGTCAGGTCCACCTGCCAGATTGACGAGTTGCCGGTATTCCTCTCGGACCGGAAGAACTGGATGATGCGGCCGTTCGGGGCCCATGTCGGGGCCTCATCCTGCCAGCCATCGGTCAGCGTGCGCATGCCGCGACCATTGGTGTTCATCACCGCAATATGAAAATCGCCCACGATATGGGTAAAAGCAATCTGATCCCCGCGCGGGCTCCATTCCGGCGTGGCGCAGCGCCCGCCGAAGAAGCTGATGCGGCGCTGGTTCGAACCGTCGGCATTCATAATGTAGCACTGCTGTGCACCCGACTGGTCACTTTCGAACACGATCTGGCTACCATCGGGCGAATAGGAGCCGCCAACCTCGATCGCCGGACTGAATGTCAGCCGAACCGGCACACCGCCGCCAGAAGGCACGCGGTAGATATCGGTATTGCCCGCAATCGCCATCGAATAGAGTAGGTAGCGCCCGTCCGGGCTCCAGCGCGGGGCGAAGGTGGGGTTGCTGCTTTCTGTCACCAGCGTCTGGCGCCCGGTGCCGATGTCATAGACATAGATGCGCGGGTTGCCGTCCGTATATGAAAGGTAGGCGACCTTCGAATAGTCAGGCGAATAGCGCGGGGTAAGCGCGGTCGACTGGCCATTGGTAATAAAGCGATGGTTGGCCCCGTCACTGTCCATAATGGCAAGGCGCTTGGTGCGGTTATCCTTGGGTCCGGTTTCAGCGATATAGGCGATGCGGCTGTCGAAAAACGGATCCTCGCCGGAGAGGCGCGAATAGACGAGGTCTGCACATTTGTGCGCCGAGCGGCGCCATTCGGCAGGCGCAACCACCCATCCGGCGCGAACCAGCTCTTCCTCAAGTATCACGTCATAGAGATAACAGCCGACGGTCAGCCGCCCATCCGTGTTGGAGCGGACATAGCCATGCACCAGCATTTCCGCACTACGGCCGCGCCAGGTGCCCCACGCAGGCGAGGTTATCTGGTCATAGGTCGGGCGCGGCAGCGCATCGGGGCCTACGGGGCGGAACAAGCCGTTGTTGCGCAGGTCATTATACACAACACGCGACAGTTCCAGCCCCAGTGCCTGCGTGCCTTGCGCGTTCGCGGGTGTCGGCGCATTCTCATTGGTGGCAAAACCGGCGATGGCGATGCCGAGGTCCTGCCAGCTTTCCGCCGTGACGGT
>CAZYAL010000006.1:67179-74960 GCA_964645635.1 uncultured Sphingomonadaceae bacterium
CTTCTCCCGGCAAGGTCAGGTCCTGCGCGGCCAAAGGCGCGCTGAAACCGGCGGCAAGCGCGAAGGTGAAAGTGGCGAGGAGTGTTCTGATCGTCATTGGGCCAACCTGTTGTCGAAATTCGATGTTACCACTCTCCAGCCGGAATAATAGCGTTCCGGCAAGGTGAATGGTGCCGCGAGCCGCACAGCGCGCACCGCCTGTTCCGCATGGCGGCCTGCCTGCGGGCGATTGGCGTCACTCACGCCGGTCTGTCGCAGCACCTCGGGATTGCCATTGAGGCTGCCATCACGATTGAGGCGAAAACGCACAACGGTCTCCAGCCGTTCCACCTCGACACCCGATGGCGGGTTCCAGTGCGGCTTCAACTGGCGATTGACCGCTGATGCGAGTGAGGATGCGACTTGCGGCGAAATCACATCTGCCGCCTGCCCCTGACTGCCGGTAGAATCGCTCATGCCTTCCAGGAAGCTGTCATTCATGCGCGATCCGGTGGCCGCCTGCGACTGCGTGGCCTGCGGGCGCGGGGCCTGCGTCTGCGTGGCGCGCGGGGTGGGCGTTGGCGTGGGCGCGGCGGTCCGCTGCGGGCGTGGCTGGGGGGCGGCGCGCGGCTGGGGAGCGGACACAGGCGGCGCGGTGTCGGGCACTGTGCGTTCTGCCGGTTCCACCGTCTCTGGCTTGGGCTGGTCAGACAAGGTCGGCGCCATGGAAGCGGCAGGTTCGTCAGACGGGTCAGGCGCGGTGGATTGCAGGCTGACGTCGCTCGCCAGGCTCACGGTGATGCGTTTGGGTGGCGTGTATTCGCGCTCAAGATCGGCCTGCACCAGCATCGCCACGGCCAGCGCGACATGAGCCGCCCCAGCCACCAGAAGGCCGATCTTCTCCTCGCGTGAAAGGTTGGCATAGGGAGCCATCATGGCCATTGGCTATGGGGCCTCGGATGAACCGCTGGTGACCAGCGAAATGGTGTTGAAACCAGCGCGGTTCAATTCCCCCATCACCGCCATCACGCGGCCATAATCAAGCCCGGTATCGGCGCGCAGAACCACGTCTGGCGGCATCCCCCCGCCACTCGCCGCCACGGAATCGAGCGCCGCGGGCAGCCCTTCCGTCTCCACGCTAACGTCGTTCAGATAGATGAAGCCCGCCTTGTCGATCGAAATGGTGATCTGGTCCGGATCCTGATCCAGCGGGTTGGCGCGGCTTTCGGGCAGTTCCACCTGCACCCCGCTGGCAAGCAGCGGTGCGGTGACCATGAAGATGATCAGCAGCACCAGCATCACGTCTACGAATGGCGTGACGTTGATTTCCGCCATAGGCGCACGGCGGCGAGACCGTCCGCGCCCACGAGAGGAAGCGTGAAGACCCATCGCCATCAGGCGGCCTCCAGCTCGCGGCTAACTTGCGCGTGCAACCGGTCAGCAAAGCGTTGCAGGCGCGCATCGAAGCGATCCACGCTGTGAGAGAAGCGGTTGTAGGCGATCACCGCCGGGATAGCTGCGAACAGGCCAATGGCAGTGGCGAACAGCGCTTCGGATATGCCTGGCGCCACCACTGCTAGCGAGCTGTTCGCCTGCAAGCCGATCTGGAAGAAGCTGTTCATGATGCCCCAAACGGTGCCGAACAGGCCCACGAAGGGCGCAACAGAGCCGGTGGTGGCAAGGAAATTCAGCCGCTCTGCCAGCTTGTCAGCCTCGATTGCCACCTGCCCTTCCATCGCCTGCGCGATCCGGCCGGAGGTGGCGAAACGATCCTTCACGCCGCCCTTGGTCGAACGGCGAAATTCGGACAGGCCCGCGGCAGCAACGCGCCCGCTGGGATTATCGGAATCGCCACGCGAGATCAGCGTCTCGGGGTCGTCATGTTGCCAGAACTGCTGCTCGAAAGCGGCGCAGCGTTTGCGCACAGAACCCATCTTCATCGAGAAGGATACGATGATCGTCCACACCCATACCGATGCCAGCAGCAAGCCGATAATAACGGCCTGCACGACGATGTCCGCATCACGGAAAAGCTGCAGCGGATCGAACCGGGTGGGGGCCGAAAAGCCAGTGGCGGCACCTGCGGCTGCAGTCAGTTCAAGCAAGGTCATTCGCTCTCTTTCACAACAAGATCGGAAAATGCCGCGCGCCAAGCATCCGGCTGGCGACGCGGGCGGCCATTGGGCGCAATGAAACCCACGCGCAAGGTCAATTCTACAAGCAAGTCATCTCCCCTGAAAACTCTTTGTGCCAATCGAACGCTGGCGGCCTTCAGTTCCACACATTCTGTTTGAACGGTGAGTGAATCATCGAGCCTGGCAGGCAGCAAAAAACGCATGTTCGCATCCGCCACGGCATAGTTGCCCACACCTGCCTCATGCGCGGCGCGCTGGTCTATCCCGAGCATGCGCAACAGGCTGGACCGGGCACGCTCGCAATATTTCAGGTAGTTGGCGTGATACACAAGGCCGGAGAGGTCCGTATCCTCGTAATAGATGCGCACCGGGAAGAAGTGCTTGCGCCCTTCCAAAATGCCATCGCTGCTGTCTAGCTGTTTGCCCATCCCGATACAGCAATAGCGGGCGGGCGACTCGCCCGGCAAGCGAGATTTGTTCAGGTCACCGCCAGCGCGACTCGCCTCAGCCGGAAATCATGCGCCCCAAGGGCTTTCCGCCGAACAGGTGGACATGCAGGTGCGGCACTTCCTGCCCGCCATCATGCCCGACATTGGCCATCATGCGATAGCCCGGCTCCACCAACCCCAGCTCGCGCGCGACATGCCCCACAGCGCGCACGAAACCGGCGATTTCTTCTGCCGATGCCTTCGCGGTAAAATCGTCCCAGCTGACATATGCGCCCTTGGGAATCACCAGCACATGCACCGGCGCCTGCGGGGCTATATCATGGAAGGCGAGCACGTAATCGTCCTCGTAAACGGTATTGTTCGGGATCTCTCCGCGCAGGATCTTGGCGAAGATATTGTCCGGATCGTAAGCTGCGCGCGGATTGATGGTCACTGCATTTCTCTCTATGATTGTGGCCTCGATGCCTTCTCTACCAGTCCCGACACGCCTTCACGCTTTTCCAGCTCGGCCTTCACGTCTGCCAGCGACAGGCCGCGGGCCTGCAGCGCCACCAGCAGATGGAAGATGATGTCCGCCGCCTCACCCACCAGTTCTTCGTCATCACCCGAAATCGCCGCGATGGCCGCTTCCACGCCCTCTTCACCGAGCTTGCGGGCGATCACGGGCATGCCGCGCGCGTTGAGCTTGGCGACATAGCTTTCATCAGGAGAAGCACCGGCCCGCTGGGCAATTGTCTGTTCGAGGTGGTCAAGGATATCCATGACCAGCGACATGCGCAGGCTGTGCCTGCCAGTCAAGCTTGAGCATCAGTCTTCGGCGCTGCTGTCATCACGCTTGCGGCTGTAAAAGCGGCGGCCGATCATCACGCCAGCCAGTCCCGATGCAAAAAGAGTGAAGCTGGATCCTTCGGGAACCTGCATGCTACCACCTGCTGCGCTGGCAGGATCAGCGTCCAGCACGAGTGACAGGCAACAGGGGATTCGAGCGGTCATGCCCGTGCATGACGCCTCTCCATCGGTTCTCGCAATTGGGCAGAGGTTAACGTCCCTATTTGGGACCGTTTCGCAGCAACCCTTAAGTGCGGTTTTACTTGCGGTTCACGATCTTGCGGGCAGCCCGGCAGCGCGCAATGCGGCGTGGGCCTCGGCGATGGAATAGGTGCCGAAATGGAAAATGCTGGCCGCCAGAACGGCGCTGGCATGGCCTTGTGTCACCCCTTCCACAAGGTGATCGAGCGTGCCCACTCCGCCGCTGGCGATCACCGGTACGGACACAGCATCTGCGATGGTGCGGGTGAGTTTCAGGTCATAGCCCTTCTTCGTCCCGTCGCCATCCATGCTGGTAACAAGCAGTTCGCCCGCGCCCATTTCAGCGAGCTTTACAGCGTGTTCAATGGCATCGATGCCGGTCGCCCGCCTGCCGCCATGAGTGAAAATTTCCCAATGGTCATGCACCCAGCGCGCATCGACGGATGCTACGATGCACTGGCTGCCCATCTTCTCGGCGATTTCGGTGACGACTTCGGGGCGGGAGACAGCAGCAGAATTCACCGCCACCTTGTCCGCTCCTGCCAGCAGCAGCGCGCGTGCATCGTCGACGCTGCGCACGCCGCCGCCCACGGTAACGGGCATGAAGCACACTTCCGCCGTGCGGCGCACGATATCGAGCAGCGTGCCGCGGCCTTCGTGGCTGGCGGAAATATCGAGGAAGCACAGCTCGTCCGCGCCAGCGGCATCATAGGCCTGCGCTTGCTCCACCGGATCACCAGCGTCCTTCAGGTCAACGAAATTGACGCCCTTGACCACGCGCCCATCAGCCACATCGAGGCAGGGAATTACGCGAATACGGACTGTCATGCCCGGTTCGCCATCGCAATCGCAGTCGCGAGGTCGAGGCGACCTTCATAGAGCGCGCGGCCGGTAATCACGCCTTCAATGCCCTGGTCTGCTTGCAGCGCGAGCATGTGGATGTCATCCAGCCCCTTCACCCCGCCGCTGGCAATCACCGGAATGTCAACCGCGCGCGCCAGGTCCACGGTCGCCTGCACGTTGCAGCCTTTCAGCAAGCCATCGCGGCCGATATCGGTGAACAGCAAGCTGGCAACGCCAGCATCCTCGAAACGGCGAGCAAGGTCGACTACCGGCACATCCGACACTTCGGCCCAGCCCTCTGTTGCCACCATGCCATCGCGCGCATCCACGGCAACGACGATGCCGCCTTCCCATTCCCTCGCCATCTGCTTGACGAATTCCGGGTCCTTCAGCGCGGCAGAGCCCATCACCACGCGCGCCACGCCAAGGTTGAACCAGCCCTCGACCGTGGCCGCATCGCGAATGCCGCCGCCCAGCTGCACATAGCCGGGGAAGGCCTCGACAATGGCTTCTACCGCCTCGCGGTTTTCGGTGCGACCGGCAAAGCTGCCATCAAGGTCCACCACATGCAGGTGCTGCGCGCCTGCTTCGGCAAAAATCAGCGCTTGGGCTGCAGGGTTGTCACCATAAACGGTGGCGCGATCCATATCTCCTTCAGCAAGGCGCACCACTTCGCCGCGCTTCAAGTCGATAGCAGGAAAAACAATCATTTCGGATCCCAATTGAGAAAACGGGCGAGCAGGTCCAGCCCATAGCGCTGGCTCTTTTCCGGGTGGAATTGCACGCCAAGGATACTGTCACGCGCGACGGCCGCCACCAACCCGCCGCCATGGTCCGTCGTGGCTGCCACATGATGACCATTCTCCGGCTGGAAGTGATAGGAATGGAGGAAATAGGCCTCGCCTTCCTCGATCAGTTCCGATCCGACGCCATGGTGGGCATGGACCACATCGTTCCAGCCCATGTGCGGCACCTTGATCGCGGGGTCCGTCCGCTCGATCAGCTTCACATCGCCGGGAATCCAGCCAAGGCCGGGCGTTTCGCCATGCTCCAGCCCGCGCGTAGCGAGCAATTGCATGCCTACACAAATGCCGAGGAATGGCACGCCATCCTTCAGCACGCGCTGTTCGAGCGCCTCGACCATGCCGGGGATCCCCCACAGGCCCGCGCGACACGCACCGAATGCGCCGACACCGGGCAGCACGATGCGCCGGGCACCGAGTACGAGGTCAGGATCGGCGGTAACGGCTACATGCTCTGCCCCGGCGGCACCAAGCGCGTTGTGAACCGAGTGGAGGTTGCCCGCGCCGTAGTCGATCAGCGCGATTGCCTCAGCCACCCAACTGCCCTTTCGTGCTCGGCACAGCGCCGCCCTTGCGCGGATCAAGCTCAACAGCCTGACGCATCGCGCGGGCGAAACCCTTGTAGAGCGCTTCGCAGATGTGGTGGTTGTTGGTGCCATAAAGCACTTGGCAATGCAGCGTCAGACCAGCGGACTGAGACACCGAGTGGAACCAGTGCTCGATCAGCTCGGTATCCCATTCGCCCAGCTTTTCCTGCGTGAAGCGCGCCTTCCACACCAGATAGGGGCGGCCGGAGATATCCAGCGTCACGCGGGCCAGCGTCTCATCCATCGGCGAATGCGCTTCGCCGTAACGGCCGATGCCTGCCTTGTCGCCCAGCGCATCAGACAGCGCCTGACCCAGCGCAATCGCGCTGTCTTCCGTCGTGTGGTGCTGGTCCACGTGAAGGTCCCCCCTCACCTTAAGCGTCACGTCGATCAGCGAATGGCGCGAGAACTGTTCCACCATGTGATCGAGGAAACCGATACCAGTAGAAATGTCATAAGCGCCCGTCCCGTCGAGATTCACCTCGACGAGGATGTCCGTTTCGGCGGTCTTTCGCTCTGTGCGGCCTGTTCTCATGGGCACTGCCTATAGGCGGGAATTGTGACCACGCAAGGATTCGCATGTGGAGGAGGGCTTGCTTACCGCTTGACCAAAACCATCCAAGTAGCCACCTAGCCTGCGATATGAGCGACCAAACGCCCGATAGCCTGATCCCTTATGACGAGATCGTGCAAGAGGCCCTGCGCGCCGTTGTCGGCCGCGTATTGGGCGAAGTAGTGGCCGCAGGCGGCGCATTGCCGGGCGAGCACCACTTCTACATCACCTTCAAAACAGGCGCCCCCGGCGTGCATATCCGCAAGGACTTGCGCGAGCGTTTTCCTGACGAGATGACCATCGTTCTGCAGAACAAGTTCTGGGACCTGAAGGTTGAGGAGGACCAGTTTTCGGTAGGCCTGTCATTTAACCAGCGCCCGGCAGAACTGATAATCCCCTTCTCTGCGATCACGGCTTTCGTTGATCCGGCAGTGGACTTCGGGCTGCAGTTCCAGGCTGCCGAGGTAGACGTGACACCCTCGCTTTCACCGGTCGCAGATGACGAGGATTCCGACAGCGGTACGCCGGTGGCGACCAGTGAAGACGGATCGAATGTCGTCACCGTGGATTTCGGTAAGAAGAAGTAAACTCTATCGAAGAGGCACAAGCATGACGCAGCGATCACCAGAGGCCGGCCCTGATGACCAAACCCGGATCGATCGCAGCGAGGATGTGCCCGGCCCGGCAGTGAACCCCGCAGCCAATTTGCTGATGGCCGATATCGTGATGCGCACAGGCTCTTACGTCTTGCGCAGCTTTGTCGAGCGCAGCTTTTTGAAGTGCAGCTATGACAGCAAGACCGCCCGCGATATCGTGAAGAACCAGCCCACCAGCCAGAAGCTGGCGTCCTTCGCGATTGCCAAGCTGGCATCCCGATCACTGCCCGGTGCAGCGCTGGTAGGCACGGGCCTGCTCGCTCGCGCCCTCTATGCACGCGGCAAGGCCCGCCGAACGGCGCGCCAGCAAGGCGATGCCGCGCTGCTGGAGCAGGTGGAGGATTGATCCGCCAACAGACTTGAAAACTCTGCTCCGCTTGGGCCAAGAGCGGGCATGGCCGATTCCGCTTCTCCATCGCAGAGCCTGCCCCGTCGCGGGCTGATGTTCATCCTCTCCTCGCCGTCAGGCGCAGGCAAGACAACAATCGCGAAGAAACTGCTGGCGGCGGAAGCTGGCGCTGTGGCGATGTCAGTCTCTGTCACCACCCGCCCGATGCGCCCGGGCGAGGTGGACGGGCGCGATTATCATTTCACACAGGAAGCGGAGTTTCGTCAGCGGGTGGAGCAGGATGCCTTTCTCGAATGGGCGGAGGTGTTCGGCAATCTCTATGGCACCCCGCGCGCCGAAGTGGTGCAAGGGCTGGAAGCTGGGCAGGATTTCCTGTTCGATGTGGATTGGCAGGGCGC
>CAZYAL010000007.1:0-7003 GCA_964645635.1 uncultured Sphingomonadaceae bacterium
TCGTCGACAAGGTTCCAGATAATCGCATCCTCGATGCGGAATCGCGTGCCGTCGGCGGCGATGCGGATGCCGCTATAGCCGGTAAGGACATTATCCTCCTCCAGCTTGGTGAACATGCGCGCGCGCTCTTCGCGTTCGTTGCCCGCTTCAGCGCTTTTGTAGCTAGGCAGGCCGATGAACTGGCTGGCATCCATGCGGAAAAGGTTGAGCGCGATTGCGTTGCCATAGAAGAACAGCGGCGGATCCTCCATGCCGTGAGCGACGACCGCGTTTGGCGCACTCCACAACTCGCGCCCGCTCACCACCAGCGTGCGTCCGGTCAGCCGTTCAAAGCTGCTCTCAATCAGGGCGATCCGCTCGCCTGCGCTATCCTGCATGGCCTGTTTGTTATCCATAGCTTGGTGATTATAGCCCGTTTCCCCTCTTGCGGCCACTCGCCTGATTGGCGAAAGGGTGTGCTCGAACGGGAGAGGGTATTTGGCAAGTAATCCGGACATTATCGTACTCGGCGGCGGCTCTGCCGGCATGGCCATGGCCGCCCGGCTGGCGGAAGGCGGCAAGCGCGTGTTGCTGGTCGAAGCAGGCAAGAGCCACAAGGACATCCGCTCCTATGTCCCCGCACTGATGAGCGGTATCGTTCATACGCCCGATTTTGATTGGATGTATGCCGCCCAGCCCGATGCCAGCGTAGGAGGCAGGCCGGATGTGTGGCCTGCTGCCAAGCGATTGGGCGGTGGCTCTTCGATCAACGGCATGATGTTCATTCGCGGCCACCAATGGGATTATGACCAATGGGCCCGCCTTGGCGCGACAGGCTGGGACTATGCCAGCGTGCTGCCTTACTTCCGTCGGATGGAAGACAATGAACGCGGGCAAGACGAATGGCGCGGAACGGGAGGCCCAATCGCGGTGTCCGAAGTCCGCTCGCGTTACGGTGTGACGGGGGATTGGATTACCGCCGCAACCGAGGCGGGATTTCCGCGTTCGCCTGATCTTAATGGCGAGCAAAATGAAGGCGTGGATTATATTCAGCTGTCGCAGCGCAACGGCCTGCGCTCTTCCACGGCTGCGGGATACCTCAAGAACAAGCCGCTGAACCTCGAAGTGATGACCGAGGCGCAAGTATTGAGGATCGACATCGCTGACGGGCGGGCAACCGGCGCAACCGTGCGGCGTGGGGACGAGGTGATCTCGCTCACCGCGAAGGACGGTGTGGTGCTGTCTGCGGGCGCGCTCAACACGCCCCGTTTGCTCATGCTGTCTGGCATCGGCCCGGCAGCGCATTTGCAAGAACATGGCATCGCAGTGGTCGCGGATTCGCCCGGTGTCGGGCAGAACCTGCAGGAACATCCGGCGGTGCATCTGGTGAACGAGGTAAACGCCCATACGCTCAATAATGATGCGCGCGGACTGGCTGGCGTGAAAGCGGTGCTCAGCCTCCTTTTCGGGCGGTCCGGCGCGCTCACCACCGGCATCGGCCATGCGCAGGCTTTCGTGAAGAGCAGGGAAGCGCTGGAAGTGCCTAATATCCAGCTCGCCTTCAGCGCCTTTGCCTTTGACATCACCCCGCAAGGCAACCTTGCCCTGCGCCCCGGCAGCGCGGTGACGACGCTGGTTGGCCTGATGCGCCCCGCGAGCCGCGGACAGATCACCCTCGCAGCGAATGACCCTGATGCTGCGCCGGTTATCGACCACCAGCTGATTGGTGTGGAAGATGATGCCGCGCAATTGGTCGAGGGGATGGAAATCGCCCGCAAGATCATGGGCCAGCCCTCGCTGGTTCAAACGGTGACGAGTGAAGTGCGTCCGGGGGCTGATGTTTCTTCGCCGGAAGCGCTGCGCGGCTATATCGGGCTGGCGACGATCCCGATGTATCACCCCGTCGGCACCGCGAAGATGGGTGCCGCGGATGATGACATGGCCGTGCTTACGCCCGATTGCCGGGTGAAGGGCGTGGACGGGCTGTGGGTGGCGGATGCCTCGGTGATGCCGACAATCCCGCAAGGTAATACCAACGCCACCTCAATCATGATCGGCGAAAGGGCGAGCGCGCTGGTGCTGGAGGCGCTGCGATAGGCGCAACATGACAGGCTTGTGACCGCAACCGTAATACAGCCGTCACATAGCTACGCTTTTGGGTCAGTTCTGGCGCGGAAATTGATTCGTGCCCACGAACAAAGAGTGCCCAGTCTTGCGCAAAGCAGCAACCATCGCCGCCATCCTCTCGCTGGGTCTGTCTCTCCCGGCCGCCGCCGGTGAAGTCGCGGGTACGGTCTATGACCAACGCGGCCTGCCTGTTGCAGGCGTTGCGGTAAGCTTGGGCGGGCACGAAGCGCTCACCGGCGCTGACGGCACCTATCGCTTCGCACAGGTTGCAGCAGGCCAGCAGATGGTTACTGCCAATGGCCAGCGCGTGGGAGTGGAAGTCGCTGTCGAGGGTGAAACAACCCGCAACATCTTCCTCCTCTCGCGCCGTGCCCGCACCGAAGTGACCGGTGCGGCGGTTGAGGCTGAAACTGGCGAAGAAGCTTTTGCCGAGGCGCTGGAGAGGGCCGAACAGATGCTCGAAAACGGCCCTAGCACCACCGAGATCGCGTGGCGCTGGAACGACCATGAAGCCTGATCAGGCCGTTGCCAAAACCTCGCGGGCGGCTTTCTTGCGGCGGATCATCCCATCGTTAAGGAAGGTTCCGAAGGGGAACAGCGCTGCGATGAAGGTGCGCGCCACTTCCCACATGGTGAAACCCTTGCCGGGCAGGCACACTACCATCGCCGCGACATAGGCCAGCCAGGCAAAGCCGTGGGTGAGGCCAACCAGCGGCACCAGCACGGGATTGCCTGCCCAGTATTTGAGCGGCATCGCGACGCAGAACAGCGCAATCGTCGTCAGCCCTTCGACAAGGGCTATGGCGCGCAAAAGCCTGAGCATTAGGCGATCTTGGTGACCCAGCCGTGGGTGTCTTCCGCCGTGCCGCGCTGGATGGCGACGAGCTTGTCACGCAGGGAGCTGGTGAGTTGGCCGGGGCCGCCACTGCCGATGGTGAAATCCACATCCTTGCCAGCCACGCGGCCGACGGGGGTGACCACCGCAGCCGTGCCGCACGCGAAGCATTCGACAAGGCGGCCAGACTTCGCGTCAGCTTCCCACTGGTCAATGCTGTAGCGCTCCTCGCGCAACTCCAGCCCTTCTGCGCGTGCCAGCGTTAGCAGGCTGTTGCGCGTAATGCCGGGCAGGATCGTGCCGGAAAGCGGGGGGGTGAGCAGCGTGCCGTCATCGAACACGAAGAACAGGTTCATGCCGCCCAGTTCCTCGATCCACTTGTGCTCCTCGGCATCGAGGAACACCACCTGATCATGCCCGTTGTCAAAGGCGACGCCGGTGGGAACGAGGCTGGCGGCATAATTGCCGCCGCACTTGGCCGCACCCGTGCCGCCGCGCGCCGCGCGGGTAAACTCGCTGACCCAAACGGAAACCGCCGGCGCGCCCGATTTGAAATAGTTTCCTGCCGGCGAAATGATCACCACGAACTTATACTGCTTTGCCGGGCGTACGCCCAGGAACGGCTCTGTGGCGAACATGAAGGGGCGAATGTAGAGCGATCCGCCGGCAACCGGCGGAAACCAGTCGGCATCCATTTCCACCAGCTGACGCACGGCATCGATGAACAGAGCTTCGGGAATTTCCGGCATTGCGAGGCGGCGGGCAGAGGCGTTGAAGCGCGCGGCGTTCTGGTCTGCGCGGAACAGGCTCATCGACCCGTCTGCCATGCGATAGGCTTTCATGCCTTCGAAGATTTCCTGCGCGTAATGCAGTACCGACGCTGCCGGATCGAGCGCGATCGGTTCGCGCGGGCCAAGCACTGCATTGTGCCAGCCTTTGCCCTCGCTCCATTCGATCACGACCATATGATCGGTAAAGACCTTGCCGAAACCCGGATCGGCAATCACCGCGTCACGCACCTCTGCAGGGGTGAGGGCGGGATGAGCCTTGCGGGTGATTTCAAGCGAAGGAGAATCGGCGAGTGTCGCCATTGGCGGTAATCCTTAAGCGTTCAGTTGCAGTTCGCGATATATAATTTCAAACGGAATTGTAAGTTTGAAATTATTGGAAAATCGATAAATCTCGAAACCACCTGCTAGCGAGGTTGCAGGCAGAGTCAAAGCCGGCGTTCAGGGCGGGATACCGGAGGCGGCAAACGGCCGCGCGATTTGCGCCAGAAATGAGAAAGGCGACCCCGCAGTTCAGCAGGATCGCCTTTCGCATGGTCAGCGGCTGGAAGTGCCGCCCACGAAGTCTCTACCAAGTGTTTAAACCCGATAGTACCTCGCGCGGAAACTTACCGACCCCCTTGCTGAACCATGAGACATCGGATCACCTCCTTTCGCGCTTTTAAAGCCAACACCAGTACCGTTTTATTGGCTGGCGAAGACCGCGAGTACCGCTGGCCTTGAGTGCATTTGTGAATCGGTGTGCGGCGCAACACAAGACTTGAAATAATGTTTTTCACAGTCAGAATGAGAGCTTCGGGTTGAGATGGCTTCGTAGCAGTCTGCTCCCACCCGCAAATCTAAGGATATGCTGGCACCTGGTCCATCATGCGCAGGCTTCGAACACGCGGCGGATGGCGCTGGAGGTGGGCAGGCGCAACGTTCCACTCTGCGTGCTGCTGATTTCGATCACGCCACCGGGTTGCACAAAACCGCCGAATACCGGTGCATCAGGAGCGATCTCCGCTGTCATCGAAGGCAGGTTGAGGTCACCATCGGGCACCATGTCGAGCCGCGCGGCAGTGCCGCCAGCTTCGAGGACATAGGCCAGCGGACCCTGGACATCGCCTGCGAGCGTCAGCGCCATCACCCTAGTGTCACGTGCGCAGGTGATCACCAACTGGGCGTCCTGCCCCTGCATGCCGAAACTGGCGCTGGCGCCATTGGCGCTTTCGTTGACGCGCCAGTTACCCGGGGTAAGCGGTGAGCCATCGTCTGCCACCACGGGAGTGGGGGTGGACGTCAATTGCGCAGTGGGCACTTCCGCCACCTTTTCCTCGCCAGTCGGTTCAACGTTGCTGCATGCGGCCAGCATCGCGGCGGCGCAGGAAAGCGAGAGGAGCGAGCGAAATGACATGGCGGATTAATCCTTTCGTTTGGACAGCGAATCAAGGTTCGCCCATTTGCAGCACAAATGTGACAACTTGGCTCTGGCCCGAAGCTTCTCGATTTCCTATCGCCCACGTATGAGTGAGACCCATGAGTGAGAGCAAGGTGGCCAAGCAGCGGATAGACCAGCTGCTCGTCGAACGGGGCGAGGCGGAGAGCCGTGCACGAGCGCAGGCGCTGATAATGGCGGGCCTCGTGTTTGTGAAAGGCCAGCGGGTCGACAAGGCTGGCCAGAAGGTTCCCGTTGATGCCGAAATTGAACTGAAGGGCAAGGACCACCCCTGGGTCGGGCGCGGCGGAGTGAAGCTCGACGGCGCCTTAAAGCACTTCGGGCTCGATCCCACTGGCGCTGTGGCCATGGATATCGGCTCGTCCACCGGCGGCTTCACCCAAGTGCTGCTGCACCATGGGGCAGAGCATGTGTTTGCCGTGGACGTGGGCACCAACCAGCTTGACTGGAAGCTCCGCAACGATCCGCGCATTACCCTGCTGGAACAGACCAATGCCCGCGAATTGACCACAACCCAGATCGATCGCCTTTGCAACTGGGTTGTTTGCGACGCATCCTTCATTTCGCTGCGCAAGGTACTGGAAAGGCCGCTTGAACTGGCTGCACCGCAATGCCGGCTGGTGGCGTTGATCAAGCCGCAATTCGAAGTTGAACGGCACGAGGTTGGCAAGGGCGGCATCGTGCGCGATGAGGCGTTGCACAGTCGCGTTTGCGATGAAGTGCGCATATGGCTTGAAGGTGATGGCTGGATGATTCAGGGCATCACCCCCAGCCCGATCAAGGGCACAGAAGGCAATGTGGAATTCCTCGTCTCAGCGCAAAGGGGCTGAGGCATGAAGCGAGCAATTGAAGGACATAAGCCTTGTGCTAGTCTTGCGCCTTGCAAAGGCGCTCGCCACTATCCTGTCCGGTAAAGTGATTCTCTAAGCGGTCCGGGATGTACAGGTCCTGCCGCCAGTGATGCAGGAGCCCGGATGAACCGTCTTGCCAGTCCCGCACAATTGCGCGCCAGCCTGCTGCGCTGGTCCTTGTTTATTGTGCCCATCGTGGTGCTGCTAGGCTTCGCGTCGGGCCAGATGGCAGGCAGCGGGGCAAGCAACCCCTGGTTTGCCGCACTAGAAAAACCGGGCATCTATCCTCCGCCAGCCGCCTTCGGCATCGTTTGGACCGTTCTCTACATCATGATGGGCGCGGCGATGGCGATGGTCTGCTCGGCATGGGGTGCACGCTGGCGGCCCTTCGCGGTGGTCGCCTTCATTATCCAGTTCATCGTCAACCTTGCATGGTCGCCGGTGTTTTTCGCCAAGCACGATATCGCGCTGGCCCTTGCCATTGTCGCTGCGCTGGATGTGGCGGTGTTGGTAACGATCTGGCTGTTCTGGAAGGTGCGCCGCGCTGCCGCTTGGCTGATGCTGCCCTACCTCGCGTGGATCCTGTTCGCGACCGAGCTCAACTGGCAGTTTCTCGAACTTAACCCCAACGCTGGCGAGATCAATGCGAACAACGCCGTGCAGCGGATTGAGTTGTAAATTTCTGCGCGAAGGACCAGATAAGCGCCATGCAAAGCGAAAACCCCATCATCGCCGACTTCGTTAAGGTCGCCAATTCTGCTGCTGGCACGATTGCTGGCATGACGCGTGAAGCGCGCGACAATGCGCGTGAGAAGATGAGGGAGGCCATGGGAGGCCTCGACTTCGTCAGCCGCGAGGAATTCGACGCGGTAAAGACCATGGCCGCCAATGCCCGCGAAAAGGTGGAGGCTCTAGAAGTTCGCCTCGCCGAAGTGGAAGCCAAGCTGGGCAAGTAGGCTCGCAAGCGCGGCGAGGCATGCTTACA
>CAZYAL010000007.1:7103-17674 GCA_964645635.1 uncultured Sphingomonadaceae bacterium
AAGTGGAAGCCAAGCTGGGCAAGTAGGCTCGCAAGCGCGGCGAGGCATGCTTACAGCCTCGTGAAGAATTCCACGGCCAGAGAATGGTTGCTCATACGCGTACAGCGCTGGAGCGAACTTGCGTAGCGATCGTTCACCGCAGCGTTGCGGCGGTTGTCATAGTGCCCTTGCGCCGCTCGCAGAGGCAGGCCAGAGCGGCAAAGACCATGCAGATCCGCGCACCCGCAATCCTGATCGCCGCCCGCCAGCACGGGGAGACCGCCGTGATCGGGCGTTTCCTGACTGCCGAATATGGCGTTGTCGCCGCCTATGTCGCTGGCGGACGCGGGCGGCAGCTGCGCCCGGTGATGATCCCCGGCAACGTGGTTGACGTGCAGATATCCGCTCGCTCGGAAAGCCAGTTGCCATTTGCCAGGGTGGAGCTGGGCGAGAGCCGTGGGTCCTTCCTCACCGAACCATTGCCCGCAGCAGCCATCGGCTGGTCGGTTGCGCTGACCGCCACGGCCTTGCCCGAGCGCCAGCCTTATCCCTCGCTCCATGTTGCGCTTGGCGCACTGCTCGATGCAGTATGCCATGCGCCTTCTGCGCGCGGCTGGGTGGGAGCGATGCTCGCTTACGAAACGCTGCTGCTGCGTGAGCTTGGCTATGGCGGCGCAGGTGTGCGGCCACAGGGTGAACTGCCCGAATTGTTGCGCCAGATGGATGGCCTGGCAGCTCCGCTAGATCACTACCTGCTTGCCGACCGGCGTGGAGACGTTATGGCGGCGCGCATTAGATTACGCGAATTGCTAGGACGTATCGACAAATGAAGATCGCATGTCTCGCCGGTGACGGCATTGGCCCCGAAATCATGGCGGAGGCGCTCAAGGTGCTTGATGCGCTGGAGCTCGATATCGAAGTGGCGCATGCCGATGTGGGCGGCGCTGCCTACAAGAAGCACGGCCACCCGCTGCCGCCCGAAACCTTGGAACTGTGCACGGCATCGGATGCCGTGCTGTTTGGCGCGGTGGGTGATCCCTCCTGCGACAACCTCGAACGCCACCTGCGTCCCGAACAGGCGATCCTTGGGCTGCGGCAGGCGCTGACGCTGTTTGCTAACCTGCGCCCGGCCACCATGTTTACCGGCCTGGAGGACCTTTCTGCGCTGCGCCCCGAAGTGGCGCGCGAGATTGACCTGCTGATCGTGCGCGAACTTAATGGGGATGTTTATTTCGGCGAGAAGGCGATCCGTCAGCTCGACGATGGCCGCCGTCAGGGCTTCGACCTGATGTCCTATGACGAGGACGAAGTGCGTCGTATCGCCCATGTTGCCTTCCGAGCAGCGCAGGGCCGTGGCAAGAGGCTGTGTAGCGTGGACAAGGCCAATGTCCTCGAAACCAGCCAGCTGTGGCGTGACGTGGTGGTGGAAACCGCTGCCGAATATCCCGATGTTGAACTCAGCCACATGTATGTCGACAACGCGGCCATGCAGCTGGTGCGCAATCCCGGCCAGTTTGACGTTGTGGTGACCGGAAATTTGTTTGGCGACATATTGTCCGATCAGGCGAGCATGTGCGTCGGCTCGATTGGCCTACTCGCCAGCGCTTCGCTGGGTGAAGACCAGACCGCATATGGCACCAGGGGCCTTTATGAGCCGATCCACGGATCTGCTCCCGATATCGCCGGGCAAGGCAAAGCCAACCCGATGGCGATGATCCTGTCGCTCGCCATGCTGCTGCGCCACTCGCTCGGCCTCGAAGCTGAAGCCTCGCGCATTGAAGCGGCAGTGGCCAAGGCGCTGGAAGACGGCATAAAGGGCGCAGACCTTGGCGGCAGTGCAGGCACCAGCGAAGTGGGTGATGCGGTGCTGGCGCGGTTGTAGTCGCCCTTTCCTTCCCGATGAAGGGCGATCGCTCGCATAAACCTTATGGTTAACATTGCGCTTTACTGAGCTAGGCAATGGATATGACGCCTGCCGATTGCAGCCCTGCAGCCCAGACCGCTCCTACCGCTGCCCCGGCAGAGCTGGAACTGGCCGTGGTGCTGCCCACCTTGAACGAGAGGGGCAATATTGCCCCCATGGTGGCGCGGCTGGAAGAGGCGCTTGGCCCCACCGGGTGGGAAGCGGTGTTTGTCGATGACAATTCGCAGGATGGCACCGCTGAAGAAGCGCGCCGTTTTGCCCGTGCCGATGCCCGTATCCGCGTGATCCAGCGTATTGGCCGGCGCGGGCTGGCCAGTGCTGCCATTGAGGGCATGTGCGCCACCTCTGCACCCTTCGTGGCGGTGATGGATGCAGACCACCAGCATGATCCCGCGCTGCTGAAAGACATGTTGCAGGCGGTGAAATCGGGTGAGGCTGACCTCGCCTATGCCAGCCGCTTTGCCGAGGGCGGCAATGCTGACGGGCTTTCCAGCAGGGGGCGCGAGAAGGGTTCCCGCATCGCCAACATGCTCGCTCGCAAGCTGACCGGTACCGAATTGTCCGACGCGATGAGCGGCTACTTCCTGCTGCGCACAAAGCAGCTTCGCAAGCAGGCCGCGGACCTTTCCGGCATCGGCTTCAAGATCATGCTCGATATTCTCGCCACCGCGAAACCGCCGCTACGCGTAAAGGAGTTTCCCTTGAAATTTGCAGAACGGCTGGAGGGACAGAGCAAGCTTGATCACGGCGTGGTGCTCGATTTCCTCGCCGGGCTTTACGAGCGTTACCTTGGCCGCGTTGTCCCCACGCGTTTTGCCCTGTTCGGTACTGTCGGCGGGATGGGCGTGTTCGTGCATATGGCAGTGCTTGCGCTGATGTTCCGTACCGGGTTGACCAGCTTCCCGGTGGGCACGGCGATTGCCACGGTTTCGGCAATGACCTTCAACTTCTGGCTCAACAACCTGCTCACTTACCGCGACAACAAACTTTCCGGAGCGAGCGCCTTGTTCTTTGGCTGGATCAAGTTTTGCGCGGCTTGCGCGGTGGGTGCCTTCGCCAATGTCGCGGTCTCATCGTTGCTCGAAGCCAACGGTTTGCGCTGGTGGGTCGCCGCGCTGGCTGGCGTGGTGCTGGCATCGGTGTGGAATTATGCCCTGTCGAGCAAGTTCGTCTGGGGCCGTTTCCGTTAGGCGCGAAGGAAAGGCGCTGTGTCTGCTGGGGCATAATTGTCCCGCCCGGAGATCGGCCGCGCGCTCGCCCGATCACGCAGCGCCCTATTGCCAGCCTTTAATCCAGGCATAGTCGAGAAAGGACATTTCGCCCGCCAGTTGCGCGGCAGTGAGAATTGGATAGAACCACGCGAACAAGGCGGCCGTTCCGCTGATGATGAAGAGCGTGAGCACCCGCCTTTTGCTTTGCCACAGGAGGCCCTCGCCAGACCGCCACATGTCTCCGCAAGCCAAAGCCAGCGCTGCCATAGCAAAGCAGTGTGGCAGCAAATAGTGGTAGTAGAACTGCACCGGCTTGGGTGCGACGACCCACAGGCCAAGGCTCACCGCGAAGAGGGTGAAAACCGCCAGGCAATCGCGGCGCTTCGCGGCCCAGCCTTTCCACGCGCACCAGCCGAGGGCTGGCAGGGCAGCGAGAGACGACAGCGGGTTGCCGATCAGCAGTACCCCGCGCTGTGCTCCGTCGGCCTGCTCGTACAGATACCAGATGCCGCGCAGGTTCGTTAGCCATTCCCACCAGATGCTCTGATAAGGGTGCGTCTTCAACGTCTGTTGCTGCAAATCGAGCATGTAGCTGTGGAGGCTGGCTAGCCCGGTCACATTGGGGGGCACATTAGGAAAGTAAAGGAAGGGCCAGTAGGCGAGCGCATAGGTCGCCAGCGGCAATACGCCCAGCCATAGCCCGGCCTCCCACAAGGTCATCCCGCCAATCGGCCATCCGCGATTGGTGGTGAGGAAGTGCCATTTTGCTTGCCAGCAACGCGCGATCAGGAAGGCTAGGCCGGGCAAGACGGCAAGGGGGATGGCGTTCCACTTGGCTGCCATGCTCGCCCCCAAAGCGATCCCGGCAACGATTAGCGGCATGCGCGGGCGTTCCGGCCTGCGCACTGCCAGCGCCCACATCCACAAGGCCAGCATCATGAAACCGGTCATAAAGATATCGAGCATGGCGATCCGCGCCTGCACCAGCAGCGGGAAGCCGGTCATCAACAAGAAGCCCGCCAGAATGCTTGCCCCCCTGCTGCGCGAGACGAACCAGAGCGCCCGCATCCCCGCAAACACCGTGAGGATGCCGAACAGCATCGATGGCACGCGCCAGCCGATGGGATTGTCACCGAACACCAGCACGCCCGCCGCGATCAGCTGCTTACCGAGCGGAGGGTGTTCCATGTTCTGCGCGCTTGAAAGCTCTATCAGGCTGCGCACGGCGGGCAGGTAATGCACCTCGTCAAAGAACAGGGCGGAAGGGATCGCCAGCCGGATGGCGCAAAGTACCGCGAAGATGGAAGCAATGGCAAAATGCCAGCGGATCGGGTCTGTCGGTTGGTACGGGGCTTCGTGCATGCCTGTACCGGCTTAAGCAGGCCAATCCGTGCTGGCAAGCTGCCAAGTGCGCTTGCCCGCAGCCTTGCTCGCGCCTATGCGCTGCCTCATGAAAAAGAGCACCGGACAAGACCGTTCCATCACCCGCAAATGGCGCCCTGCAACGCAGGCCGTACGCGCAGGTACTGACCGCAGCCAGTTTGGCGAGACGAGCGAGGCACTGTTCCTAACCAGCGGCTATACCTATGACAGCGCGCAGGAAGTGGCAGCCCGCTTTGCTGGCGAAGCCAAGGGTATGCAGTATTCGCGCTTCCAGAACCCCACCGTGGCCATGCTGGAAGAGCGAATCGCGGCGATGGAAGGCGCAGAGGCGTGCAAGGTGCAGGCATCGGGCATGGCTGCGATGACCAGCGCCTTGCTGTGCATGCTCTCGGCTGGCGATCACGTGGTCGCAGGCCGTGCTGCCTTCGGTTCGTGCCGCTGGATCCTGGCCAATGTGCTGGCACGCTTCGGCATTACTCACACGGTGGTGGACGGGCGCGACAATGCCGCCTGGGAAGCCGCTGTGCAGGATAACACCAAGGTGTTTTTCTTCGAAACGCCTGCGAACCCGACGCTGGACGTGGTCGATCTCGAATTCGTCTGCGGCCTCGCTCGCTCGAAGGGCATCACCACTATTGTCGACAATGCCTTTGCCACTTCGGCACTGCAGCGCCCGCTGGAATATGGCGCGGACGTGGTCGCCTATTCCGCCACCAAGCTGATGGACGGGCAGGGCCGCGTGCTGTGCGGCGCGCTGTGCGGCACCGAACAGTGGGTGGAAGAATATCTCAGCCCGTTCCAGCGCAACACCGGGCCGGTGTGCTCGCCGTTCAACGCATGGGTGGTGATGAAGGGCTTGGAAACGCTCAATTTGCGTGCGTTCAAGCAAAGCGAGAACGCTCTTGAAGTGGGCAAGTTCGTGGCGAGCCGCGTGGACAAAGTGCTCCATCCCGGCTTGCCGAGCTTTGACCAGCACGAACTGGCGATGAAGCAGATGGATGCCTGCGGGTCGATCTTCAGTTTCGTGGTCCCCGGCGGGCGCGAAAAGGCCTTTGCCGTGCTCGATGCGCTGGAACTGGTCGATATTTCGAACAACATCGGCGATTCCAAGTCGCTCGCCTGCCACCCGGCCAGCACCACACACAACAACATGGGGCCTGAAGGCCGCGCGGAAATGGGCGTGGAAGAAGGCATGATCCGTATCAACATTGGCCTGGAAGACCCGGCTGACTTGACTGAGGACCTCGGTCAGGCGTTTGATCGGGCGGGTATTTGACCGCTTAACCCTTGTGGCGGGACGGAAAGGCGTTACGCTCCCGAATCGATCATGATCCGCGATGCCATTAACGCGCTGTTCCAGCATGTTGCCATTACGGCGGGTGTAACGGTGCGCGTATCGGTGAACTTCATGCCCGAGCAATCGCGCGTTGAAGCGGGCCGTTGGTTCTGGGTCTATCACATCCGTCTCGAAAACGGTCGTGACGACACCGTGCAGCTGCGCACCCGCCACTGGCGTATCACCGATTCCTGCGGGATGGTGAACAACGTCGATGGCGAGGGTGTTGTGGGCGAAACCCCGGTCTTGAAGCCGGGGCAGACGCATGACTACGTCTCAGGCTGCGAGCTTTCCACCTCTAATGGGGCGATGGAGGGGCATTACACCTTCTCCACGCAGGATGGTCAGCTGTTTGAAGTGGTGATCCCCTACTTCCCGCTTGCTGCGCCTTCTAGTTGAATTTCGCCCGCGCATCCGCGCTGCGTCCTCGGGGCTGATCCCTCCGTTTTACTGCGGGGCATCTGCGGGCGGGCGGTCGCTCTCGCGAGCCTGCGGCCCGTTTCCGGTATTTACCGCTAGGCTTGGAATGGTCGCTGAGCCGCAGGCGAAGCCAGCGCATGACCATGCGCTGCCCGTTAGGGCGATAGCCAAGCGGGGCGGATGCCCCGCACCCGGCGTCTGAGGGGTTTAACGAACTTTAGCGGGCGCCACGATCACCGCATTTGCCAGCAACAGGTCGAGCCCGTCCATGAAGCCACGCACGCTCGGGTCTTGCGCAAAGCCGATGGCGAGGCCGCTACCGGCACTTTGTGCCACCATATAGGGCTTGAAGGCCATCTGGCGGCGGTTCTCGTCCCAAAGGTAGCCGCTGGCGAGTATATCATCCGGCCCGGCATAGCGGACCACGTTGACGCCTTGCTCGCGGGTGAGCGGTGCAAAGATCGTGTTGCCCGCCGCGAATACCACGGGCGCTGCATCATCATATCCCGCTGACAGGAAAAAGGTTTCGTCAATCGCGGTGTTGAGCAGCGCGCCTGGCAGCACGTCCGGCTGGCGGGCACCCGAATTGATGGCATCGCGATAGGCTGCTGCATCTGCGATTGCGGCGCCTTCGACCTCGCGCTTGGGTTCTTCTTCGCCCGAAGGCTTGCTGCCGAGCGCGGTTTCAGTGGCGAGCGCGAAGAGTGCCTCGTCACCCTCACTGAAGGCGGGCAGGGCATCGCCCATTACTACAACCACGCCGCCGCCGCGGGCATAGGCCGCAATTGCTGCCTGGCCGCCCGCGCCAAGCGCAGAGCCGCTATAGGCATCCGGAACCAGCAATACGCTATAGCGCGACAGGTCTGCCTGGGCCACGCTGCCGGTGCGGATTGGAGCAACGGGAATGCCGAGGCGCTGTTCCAGTGTATAGCGCAGCGATCCGGCAGACAGCGGGTTGATGCCATCGTCCCACAGCATCGCCACGCGCGGCATGGCGAGGCGCACGAAATTGTCGCTGCCGAGGTTGGGGCCGCTGTCGACCCAGCCGCTCTGCAGGGCGACGGTTTCCGCGCCAAGCGCACGAGCATGGGCGGCAAGTTCGTCCAACCCTTCGGGATTGTCGCCGCGAGAAAAGACCACGGTGCCACGCGGAAATTCCTGCGAACTGATTGTGAAGGCCTTTTGGGTGGTGCGGCCGATCATGCCGAGACGCAGTGCGTCGGCAACAAGGCGGACCTGCCCGCTGTCCGTCCAGCGAACGGCGAGGCCGAAGGCGCCGGGATCATCCGCCCGGTCCGGCATCGGCGCTTCTGGGGTAATCACGGTGCCGCGCGCGGCAGTACTACACAGGCTTACATCGAGGCCGGACATCAACCCTACGGACCATGCGGTGGTGTCGTAAAGTTCATGCGGCAGGTCCGCATCGCGGCGCGCCTCTTGTGCGGCAATGAAATCTGCGGGCAGGACGGTATTTTTATCAAGCAGGCTGCGGATCAGCCGCGCTGCAGGCTGGCTGCGAGATACGGTGAGATATCCAGCCGGATAGTTGCGGCCACATGCACTCGCGGGTCCGCCCACGCGTTGCACGGCAATACCCTGAAAGGCGAGGCGGCGGGCCAGCTGTTCCGCGTTCCAGCCGCGCTGGGCGAGGTCGATCACATAAGTGCCGGTTCCCGCGCTTCCCGCTGCGGCACTGCGACGGTGTTCGGCATAGTCGGTGAGGAACAGGTCGACATTGTCCGCCACGGTCTGCGCCGTTGCGAGCGTGGTCAGGAAGTGGTTGCGCACGCCATCAGCATAGGTGAGCACGCTGCCGTCATTGCGTTCCCACACGAGCCCGCGCGCGCTAGCCTGTTCGAAGGTCATCGCGATCGCGCCGTTGAGTGTGGGCCAGGTGTCGCCATAGCCAGGATAGAAGGCGTCAAAGACCTCCCGCGTGAAATAGGGCTGGCCTGCACGGTCCAGCCAAGCGGCGATATTGCGGCCCAGCAGGTACTGCTTCTGGCGCTGGCCTTGCGTGATATGCGGGTTGAACGGATCAGCTGAGGGCGGGAAGAAATAGCTCTCGTCACCGCCCATTTCATGCGCGTCGACCAGCACCACCGGCTGCCACGCCTGCACCGCTGCCACCTTGCCGCGCGTTTCGGGCTGAGTGAGGGCGAACCAGTCGCGATTGAGGTCGAACAGATAGTGGTTCACGCGCCCGCCCGGCCACGACTGGTCCGGTCCTGCGGTGTTGCGATCACCGAATGGTATAACGCCAAGTATCTGGCGATAGGAATTGACGAAGCGCGCGCGACCATCGGGGTTCTGGCTGGGGTCGATCACCACGACGCTGCGATCCATGATGCCGCCCACAATTTCGTCGCCCTCGCTGGCGAGCAGGTGGTATGCAAGCGAAAGCGCCGCATCGGTGGAGGAAATCTCATCTCCGTGAACGCCATAGGCAAGCCACGTTACCGGCAGCACATTGGCCAGCTGCGAAGGCGGGGTGCCGTTGCCAAGTCGCTGCAGGTCTGCCTGCACGGCATCGATCCGCGCCATGTTTTGGGCGCTGGTGATCACCGCATAAACCAGTGGGCGGCCTTCCCAGCTGCGGGCGTATTCTACCATCCGGAACCTATCCGGTGCAGCCTCGGCCAGTGCTTCGAAATAGGTGATCGCCTCGGAAGGCGAGGTGATCCGTTGGCCGCTGGCATGGCCGACCACCTGCTGCAATGTCGGTATGTCCTCAGTGAAAGTGCCGTCGATCATGCTTTGCGCATGCGCCGAGGTGGCAAGGCCCATCATGACGAGACAGGCGGTGAGGAAAATACGGATCATATAAGGAATCCCGGGATGGATAGACTGGCGCAAGAGTGGTGATGTAGTTTCATGTGCAATGGGTCAAGCCCCGTCGTCGCAAGCCCTGCCTGCTGGCGGTGAAGCTGCTCGCGCCGCGCTTGCCCATGCCGCTGCGGCGCATTACAGCGCGAGCCAGACATGAAGCGTACGCACCTGCCTCTCAACGCCTTGCGCGTATTCGATGCCGCCGCGCGGCACCTGTCCTTCACCCGTGCTGCGGATGAACTGGCGGTGACGCCTGCCGCCGTGGGTCAGCAAATCCGCGCGCTGGAGGATGTGCTCGGCGTGGTGCTGTTCCGCCGCACCTCGAAAGGGCTGGAACTGACGGACGAGGCAGTGTCGGGCCTCGATCCCTTGCGTGAAGGCTTCCTGCGTTTTGAGGAAAGCGTGCAGGCAATGCAGGCGGGCCAGTCGAGCTCGATCTATACCATCGCCGTTCCGCGCGAATTCTATGCCCAGTGGCTCGCCCCGCGGCTTGCCGCCTTCCGCGCTGCCAACCCCGAGGTGCGTTACCAGCTGATCGCCGATGAAGACGCTGACTTTACCGAGGCGAACCTCGACGTGGCAATCCGCCTTGTAGAAGGACCGGGAGAACTTGAGGGTGAACAGCTTGCCCCCGGCTGCCGGGTCACGGTTGCCGCACCAGATGCAGCCGAAGGCTGGATCAGCTGGCCGACATTCCCTGCTCCTGATGACGAGGAAGTGCTGTTGCAGGTTGGCAATGCCGGGCAAGCGCTGTCATCTGCGCTTGCGGGCCTTGGCCGCGCGACCATGCCCTGGCCGCTTGTGGCAGAGGCAATTGGCGCCGGTCGCCTCGTTAAATTGGCGGAGGAAGAGGGTTGTCGCCGCGCATACTGGCTGCTCGCCCCGCGTCCGCAATGGCGGCAGAAGAAGGTCAAAGCGCTGGTTTCTCACCTTGTGGGTGAGTGATGTTCGAGACGCCGACCCTCACAACCCAGCGCTTCACGCTTCGCCCCCTGCAGGGCGGGGATGAACACACGCTGTTTGCCGCAATGAGCGACCCCGGGCTGATGCGCTACTGGAGCCGCGCACCGTTCACCGACATAGACGATTTTCGTCACTACCTGTTCGATCGTGACTGGGATGGGCGCACATGGGTCGCCGTGCTGCAAGGCGGCGGCGAGCCGCTGTGCCGCATTGTCGCTTCTGCTAAGGGCAAGGAAGTGACCGAGATCGGTTACATCACCGTTCCGGGAAACGAGCGCCAAGGTATTGCCCGCGAATGCGTTTCCGCGCTCATCACCCAGCTGTTTCGCGAAGAGGGCGTCCATCGCATCTTTGCTGACGTTGACCCGCGCAACACCGCGTCCAACCGCCTGCTGCAAACGCTGGGCTTCACCCGCGAGGCACATATGCGCGATGCGATGAAAACCCATATCGGCTGGTGCGACACGTTCCTGTGGGGTCTTCTTCAAGATGAATGGCCGCTTTAGCGACGATTAATCTTTGACCT
>CAZYAL010000007.1:17774-34630 GCA_964645635.1 uncultured Sphingomonadaceae bacterium
ACATGCAGCTGTTCAGGATCGCCGGCAAGCAAGGGGAACGGCTGGAGGTCGCTCTGGTTGCATCCGGAGAAGAGCTTGATCCCATACTCACGCTCTACAGCGGCGAGGGCACGTTCGGTGAAGAACTGACCAGCAACGACGATAGCGGCGAAGGGTTGAATGCCCTGCTGCGCTTCGTTCTGCCCGCTGATGGCACCTATACCATCGCGGCGGAGGGGTATTCCGGCACTTCTGGCGAATACACATTGCGCGTGGCCCTGCCGCGTGAGCACGAAATCCAGTCCCCGCAGCAGGTGATAGGGCTGGGAGACCGCATCTCGGGATACCTTGGTGAAGGTTATGAGAACGGCGGCATCGATCCCTCGAAGATCACTTACCAGCTGACGGAGGAAGCTATTGCCGCCATTCGCTCCGCTCGTGGTGAAGTAACGATCAGCATGACCACGCCGGAAAACAATGACGCCTTTTTTCCCAGTACGGTCGACCCCTTTATCGAAGTCGGTTTCGAAACTCCGCTCGGCGATGCCACTGTCCTGAGTGATGATGACGGCGGGGAAGGGCTGAATTCGCGCCTGGTTGTGGACCTCGGTGGGCTTGCCGCTGACGGCGACTGGCTCGAACGGCTGCGCATCACCGCCAGCTCCATCAGCGATGGCGGCGCTTTCGAGATCGAGCTGAGCGAAGGTGCGCGCTGACCGGGCGATCCGGTGAGCCACACAATGCAAGAGGGCGGCACGGTTCAGTCCTCGCCGCCCTTTTTGTGTCACCCGCCGTTGAGCAGAACCGGCCCAAGCCAGGTGCCCGTCCAAAACCCTCGCTAACACTGGGAATGCAGGGGCGGAGTGGGCACGGCAAGTTCTGTCCCAAGAGCCTTTCCCGCAGTCGTAAAAAAGGGCCGCAACCCGGTGTGTGGTGCGGCCCTTTCTCTATCGGGTCAGGAGGCGCTTAATCTTCAGCCTCTTCTTCGTCATCGGCGGGCGGGGGCGGGCCGAAGCCGGGGCGCGGGCCGGTGCCGGGGTCATGGTCGAAGGGCTGCGCGAAGCGCGAACGGTCATCGTTCTCGGCTGTCACTGCCTCTTCCGCGCCAGCAGCGATGCGCGCCTGCTGGGCACGCGATGCGCTGATATAATCACGCGGCATGTAATTGCCCTCGTGGCAGGCATATTCGAAGAACTGGTATTCTTCGTCCCGCGTCCAGGCGACACGCGTGGTCCAGGGCTGGGTATAGACCCTGGGATCGGAATAGGTCAGCTCATGAATGATGGTGTCAGGCCCGGTCATGGTCAGGCGTTCCACTGTCATCGCCTCGGTGCTCATCGGCACGGTGTTGAACGCGGGCACGTCCAGCGTGCCGGTAAACTGGGTTGCCATATTGAGCGGGCTGGCCGAGCGGGAGTAGACATCCTCGGTTGCGGCATCGCCGGAGACGATATTGGTCGTCTCGATCACCAGCGTCTTGCCTTCCCACCAGCCGCGCGAATTGCCCATCCAGGCTTCCACGCTCTCGTCCCATTTGGCTGCCTGCGCTTCTTCCTTGCTGTCATAGATCTTGACCACGCGGGTGCCGAGCATTTCCAGAACGATGGTCATGTAGCCCGGGCTCTGGAACACGCGGATGCCGTTGTTGTAGCGGAATGGATACATTGAGGCGGGGAAACCGCGCGAAACGCAGCGGTCCCAGCTATCGAAATCGTCCACCCAGTCATAGGCCTGACCCGGCACCCAGCCGGACCGACCTTCCTTGAACAGCTCCATAGCTTCAGACGTCAGCGCGGGAAGCTGACCGTTTGCAGGGGAGATGAGCATGGCGGTGGACTTGGCCCAATCGGTATCGAGGAACCATTGTTCCAGACCCGTGGTGCCGCCGGCACCGATGCCGGATTCGTTAGCTTGGGTGAAATTGCCGTCATTCCCGCGCGCAGCGGCGAGGCGGCGCTCGAATTCCTCGTCATTCACCCAGAAGCGGTCACCATAATGGGCAGGGCGCTGGAACAGAATGTGGCCATTGTTGATCGGCTCGATCGGGAAGGTGCCGGTGAAGTCATAATCACCCCAGGGCAGTTTCTCGGGCTCGTAATCCGTGGGCACTGGCGGCAGGTGCGTGAGATCGGCAGGGCGTTCCTGCGCGGTGACGACGCCAGCGGTTAGCGCCATTGAGGCGACTCCGGCGGCGACGGTGAATTTCTTGAACAGACCGTTTCGGGCCATGATGATCGGGCTCCCTTCCCAATGTGACTTTGCCCATATCGTTAAGGTAGTTTACTCCGTCATGCCAGAGGTGAGATTGATTCAGTCTGTAATATTTTGTGTTAGGATTGCGGCGGTCCTGAAGAATGTATGATTGAGTTTGCGGCTGAATTGCAGGCGATGCTTGACCCACATCATCCTCCCCGCTAAAGGCGGGCGGTCTCGGAACGGGGCTTGCCCTTTTTTCCGATATATAGAGCTGAACATTGCCGGTGTCGTCCCGCTTGCGGGGCAGCCGTCAAAGTAACCGGTGCCGGAAGGTGCCAGGTGGAGCGTTTCAGGCTCGCGCGAATTTTCGCCAGGCTCACCCAAAGCGGTGCGGCCCGGCTTTCGCACGATCCCGATACATTCCATCTGGTTCCGACGGCGCCTTCAACCAAGGTGATTTCGTTTAATGCCTACTATCAACCAGCTTGTCCGCAAGCCGCGCCAGCCGATCGTCAAGAAGAGCAAGTCCGCGGCCATGCAGGCCAACCCGCAGAAGCGCGGCGTTTGCACCCGCGTTTACACGACGACCCCGAAGAAGCCGAACTCGGCACTTCGCAAGGTTGCCAAGATTCGCCTGACCAACAGCCGTGAAATCATCGCCTATATTCCGGGCGAAGGCCACAACCTGCAGGAGCACTCCGTGGTGCTGATCCGCGGCGGCCGTGTGCGCGACCTTCCTGGCGTGCGCTACCACGTGCTGCGCGGCGTTCTCGACACGCAGGGCGTGAAGGATCGCAGGCAGTCCCGCTCGAAGTACGGCGCCAAGCGTCCGAAGTAAGGTTTTAACGCTGCGGCGCAGGACCGCTCCCCCCTCCAGGTTGCTTTCAAGGTGATCTCTGGGTGGCCGGGAGAAGAAGTGGGCCGGAGCCGCAGGGCGCTCATCAATATGAGCGACCACTCCGAAGGAGTTACAGAAAATGTCACGTCGTCGTCGTCCCGAGAAGCGGGAAATCCTGCCTGATCCCAAGTTTGGTGATGAGGTTCTGTCGAAGTTCATGAACAACCTCATGCTTGACGGTAAGAAGGCTGTTGCCGAAAAGATCGTCTATGGCGCTCTGGATACGGTGGAGGCTAAGGCCAAGGCCAACCCCGTGGAAGTGTTCCACGAGGCGCTGAACAACATCAAGCCGCAGGTCGAAGTGCGCAGCCGCCGTGTTGGTGGTGCGACCTACCAGGTGCCGGTCGAGGTTCGTCCCGAGCGTGCCCAGGCGCTGGCCATCCGCTGGCTGATCGGTGCTGCTCGCGGCCGTGCGGAAACGACCATGGCTGCCCGCCTTTCAGGTGAGCTGATGGATGCTGCCAACAACCGCGGCAACGCCGTTAAGAAGCGCGAAGATACGCACCGCATGGCGGACGCGAACCGCGCCTTCTCGCACTACCGCTGGTAATGCGCGTCGCTTGAAGGGCCGGAATTCGGGGGTTGGCCCCGTTCCGGTCTTCAAGCGGTCACAAAAATCACTAAATGGGGCGCGATCCAGTTCCCGTCCCGAACCGTTAAGGAAAGCAATATGGCCCGCGAGTATCCGCTGGAGCGTTATCGCAATATCGGCATCATGGCCCACATCGATGCCGGCAAAACCACGACTACCGAGCGTATCCTTTACTACACCGGCAAGTCCTACAAGATCGGCGAAGTGCACGATGGTGCTGCGACGATGGACTGGATGGAGCAGGAGCAGGAGCGCGGCATCACTATCACGTCTGCTGCCACGACCACGTTCTGGACGCCCGAGGATCCTGCGATGGATCCCCGCTCGGCCCCGGAAGATCTGCGTGCCAACCAGCCGAAGTACCGCATCAACATTATCGATACCCCTGGCCACGTCGACTTCACCATCGAAGTCGAACGCTCGCTGCGCGTGCTCGACGGTGCGGTTGCGGTGTTTGACGGCGTTGCCGGTGTTGAACCGCAGTCCGAAACCGTGTGGCGCCAGGCCGACAAGTACGGCGTTCCGCGCATGTGCTTCATCAACAAGCTCGACCGGACGGGTGCCGATTTCTATTATTGTGTGAAGTCGATCGTCGACCGTCTCGGTGCGACCCCGCTGGTGCTCTATCTGCCGATCGGTGCGGAAAGCGACCTCCAGGGCGTTGTCGATCTGGTGAACAACCGCGGCATCGTGTGGCAGGCTGAAGACCTAGGCGCGAAGTACGAGTTCGTCGATATCCCGGCGGATATGGCCGACAAGGCTGCCGAGTATCGCGAAAAGCTGATCGAGACCGTTGTCGAGCAGGATGACGACGTCATGGAAGCCTATCTCGAAGGAAACGAACCCGACGTCGCAACGATCAAGAAGCTGATCCGCAAGGGCACCATGGCGCGCGATTTCGTGCCCGTGACCTGTGGTTCGGCGTTCAAGAACAAGGGCGTGCAGCCGCTTCTGGACGCGGTTGTCGACTACATGCCGTCACCGCTTGACGTTCCCGCGATCAAGGGCGTGCTGCCCGATAGCGACCAGGAAGCAACGCGTCCGTCTTCTGACGATGCGCCCTTCGCTGCACTGGCCTTCAAGATCATGAACGATCCGTTCGTGGGCTCGCTGACCTTCACCCGCATCTATTCGGGCAAGCTGAGCAAGGGTTCCTACCTGAACTCGGTAAAGGACAAGCGCGAGAAGATCGGCCGTATGCTCCTCATGCACTCCAACAACCGCGAGGACATCGAAGAAGCATTTGCTGGCGACATCGTGGCACTGGCTGGCCTGAAGGAAACGACCACTGGCGATACGCTGTGTGACCCTTCCAAGCCGATCATCCTCGAGCGCATGGAATTCCCCGAGCCGGTTATCGAACTGTCGGTGGAACCCAAGACCAAGGCTGACCAGGAAAAGATGGGCGTTGCTCTCAACCGTCTGGCTGCAGAAGATCCGTCTTTCCGTGTTTCGACTGACCATGAAAGTGGCCAGACGATCATCAAGGGCATGGGCGAACTGCACCTCGACATTCTGGTTGACCGCATGAAGCGCGAATTCAAGGTGGAAGCCAACGTCGGCGCGCCGCAGGTGGCCTACCGTGAATATCTGGGTCGTGAAGTTGAGGTTGACTACACCCACAAGAAGCAGTCGGGTGGCTCGGGCCAGTTCGGCCGCGTCAAGGTTGTGGTCACTCCCGGTGAGCGCGGCCAGGGCTTCGTTTTCGAGGACGAGATCAAGGGCGGCAACATTCCGCGCGAATATATCCCGGCCATCGAAAAGGGCTTCCGCGAGCAGGCCGAAAGCGGCCATCTCGTGGGCTTCCCGATCATCGACTTCACCGTCCGTCTGATCGACGGCGCCTACCATGACGTCGACTCGAGCGCGATTGCGTTCGAAATCGCTGGGCGTGGCGGCATGCGTGAAGTGGCTGAGCGGGCCGGCATCAAGCTGCTTGAGCCGATCATGAAGGTCGAGGTCATTACCCCGGAAGATTATCTGGGCGACGTGATCGGCGATCTCAACTCCCGCCGTGGCCAGATCCAGGGCACCGACACTCGCGGCAACGCACAGGCTGTCGAGGCCAATGTGCCGCTGGCAAACATGTTCGGTTACGTGAACGAGCTGCGTTCGTTCACCCAGGGCCGTGCACAGTACAGCATGCAGTTCTCTCACTATGACGAAGTTCCGGCGAATGTCGCGGCTGAGGTCAAGGAGAAGCTTGCCTAAGGCGAGATCAGCGTTTAGGGGCGGGCGCCTGATTCAGCGGGTGCCCGCCTGATCTTTCAGAAATCAGATTCGAACAAAGAAGGTTATTGAGAAATGGCGAAGGAAAAATTTGAGCGGAACAAGCCGCACTGCAACATCGGCACCATCGGTCACGTCGACCACGGCAAGACCACGCTGACTGCTGCAATCACCAAGGTCCAGGGCGCTGCCGTGGACTTCGCAAACATCGACAAGGCTCCTGAAGAGCGCGAGCGCGGCATCACCATTTCCACCGCACACGTGGAATATGAAACCGATGCCCGTCACTATGCGCACGTCGACTGCCCGGGCCACGCTGACTATGTGAAGAACATGATCACCGGTGCTGCGCAGATGGACGGTGCTATCCTGGTTGTGAACGCTGCTGACGGCCCGATGCCGCAGACCCGCGAGCACATCCTGCTGGCTCGCCAGGTCGGCGTTCCGCAGCTGGTGGTTTACCTGAACAAGGTTGACCAGGTTGACGACGAGGAAATCCTTGAGCTGGTTGAACTGGAAGTTCGCGAACTGCTGAGCGAATACGGCTTCGACGGCGACGATATTCCGATCGTGAAGGGTTCGGCTCTGGCTGCTCTGGAAGGCCGCGATCCGGAAATCGGCGAAAACTCGATCAAGGCTCTGATGGACGCTGTTGACAGCTACATCCCGCAGCCCGATCGTCCGGTTGACCTGCCGTTCCTGATGCCCATCGAAGACGTGTTCTCGATCTCGGGTCGTGGTACGGTTGTGACCGGCCGCGTGGAAACCGGCGTTGTAAACGTTGGCGACGAAGTCGAAATCGTCGGCATCAAGGACACCCAGAAGACCACCGTGACCGGCGTGGAAATGTTCCGCAAGCTGCTCGATCGTGGTGAAGCTGGTGACAACATCGGTGCCCTGATCCGCGGTGTTGGTCGTGACGAAGTGGAACGTGGCCAGGTTCTGTGTAAGCCGGGTTCCGTGAAGCCGCACACCGAATTCAGCGCCGAAGTCTACGTCCTGTCCAAGGACGAAGGTGGCCGTCACACGCCGTTCTTCGCCAACTACCGTCCGCAGTTCTACTTCCGTACGACTGACGTGACCGGCGAAGTGATCCTTCCCGAAGGCACCGAAATGGTGATGCCGGGCGACAACGTAACCATCTCGGTCAAGCTGATCGCACCGATCGCTATGGACGAAGGTCTGCGCTTCGCAATCCGCGAAGGTGGCCGCACCGTCGGCTCGGGCGTTGTGTCGAGCATCACCGCCTAACCAACTTGTCGCCACTGGCGGCAAGCAGGATTTGGGGCCCGTCTCTCATTGAGAGGCGGGCCCTTTCCTTTTGTGCGGGCCGATTTTTGGCGTGCGGCAGCCAAGCTTTGCTGCAAGGTGGATTTTGGCGGATTTCGGGGTTGCAAGACTCGCTGCTCACACGTATAGGCGCGCCACAGCAAGAGGGAATCGTCCCTTTTGTAACGAGATTCAGGAAGGCCGCCCGTTCCGGAAAGACCGGATTACAGCGGGCGGGCCTTTATTTTTTGGGGATCGCAAGGTCTCCTTGGCTCTTTCGCATCGGTAGTAGGACATGGAAGCTCAGAATATCCGTATTCGCCTCAAGGCGTTCGATCATCGCGTTCTGGACCAGGCAACTGGTGAAATTGCGGAGACCGCCCGTCGTACTGGCGCTCTTATTCGTGGCCCCATTCCTCTTCCGACGCGCATTGAGAAGTTCACCGTGAACCGCGGCCCGCACATCGACAAGAAGTCGCGCGAGCAGTTCGAGGTGCGCACCTACAAGCGGCTGCTGGACATCGTGCAGCCTAACGCCCAGACGGTCGACGCGCTGATGAAGCTGGATCTGGCCGCTGGCGTGAATGTTGAGATCAAGCTGGCTTAAGCTGCGCTTGGCGGGTCTTCGGTACGGACCATAAATTGACCGGAAGTTACGGGGCTCCTAGGCCCCGCCACATCGCAAGATGCGGCAAGACATAGGGATACCGCCGAGCTTGCTCGGGACTGCGTCCCCCGTCTCGCTCTCTTCCCGCAAGGGGGGAGGGCATCTCAGCCCGGACGGGGCGATGCATTACAATTTGGGCTGGCACGCACGCAGGGATGGGCCCTGTGTGCCTCTGTTAAGGAGTTTGGATCATGCGCACTGGCGTGATCGCGAAAAAAGTCGGGATGACCCGCCTGTTCCAGGAAGATGGCCGGCACGTGCCTGTCACCGTTCTGGCGCTGGAAGGTTGCCAGGTTACCGCCAACCGCACTGCCGATCGTGACGGCTATTATTCGGTGCAGGTTGGTGCTGGCGAAGCCAAGCACAAGAACGTCAACAAGCCTCAGCGCGAAGCTTTCGCCAAGGCTGAAGTCGGTCTGAAGCAGAAGGTCGCCGAGTTCCGCGTCGAAAATGAAGATGGGCTGCTGCCCGTAGGTGCCACTATTTCTGCCGAGCATTTCATTGCTGGCCAGAAGGTTGATATCACCGGTCACACGCAGGGCAAGGGCTTCGCCGGCGCTATGAAGCGTTGGGGCTTCGGTGGTCTGCGCGCTACCCACGGTGTTTCGATCTCGCACCGTTCGCACGGTTCGACTGGTAACCGCCAGGATCCGGGCAAGGTCTTCAAGGGCAAGAAGATGGCCGGCCACATGGGCGACCGTCAGCGCACCCAGCAGAACCTCGAAATCGTCCGTACCGATGCTGAACGCGGCCTGCTCTTCGTGAAGGGGTCTGTCCCCGGCTCGAAGAATGGCTGGCTGCTGGTTCGCGACTCCGTAAAGGTCGCCGCTCCCGAGGGACTGCCGTTCCCGGGTGCTGTGCTCAACCTGAGTGCGCCGAAGCCTGAAGCTGCGCCAGTCGAGGTTGAGGTGGAAACCGCCGCAGCCATCGAAGCGGCGGACCCTCCGGTTGAACAGAACAACGCGCCCGCAGCCGATACCGGCTCGGACGAGAGCAAGGAGTCCTGATCGTGAAGGTCAAGGTCCAGAAAATCGACGGCAAGGCTTCCGGCGACATCGAACTGAACGATGACGTCTTCGGTCTTGAGCCGCGCGCGGACATTCTTCACCGCGTCGTCACCTGGCAGCTGGAAAACCGCCGTGGCACGGCCCGCCCGACGCGTGAGCGTTCGGACGTTGCCCGCACCGGTGCCAAGTGGGGTCGCCAGAAGGGTGGCGGCCGTGCCCGTCACGGTGACCGTGCAGCCCCGATCTTCATCGGCGGTGGTAAGGCTCATGGTGCCCGCAAGCGCGATTTCAACCAGTCGCTGAACAAGAAGCTTCGTGCTCTCGGTCTGAAGATGGCTCTTTCGAGCAAGGCGAAGGACGGTCTCGTGATCGTTGATAACCTTGAGTTGAAGGATGCCAAGACCAAGGCGTTGGCTGCAGCATTCGGCAAGAATGGCTGGAGCGGCAAGGTGCTGGTGATCGACGGTGAAGCCGTCGACGGCGGTTTCGCGAAGGCAGCCAACAACCTGCCTGGCGTGAACGTGCTGCCGGCCATGGGTGCCAATGTTTACGACATCCTCAACCACGACACGCTGGTCCTCACCAAGGCCGCTGTCGAAAAGCTGGAGGCGCGTTTCAATGGCTAAGAAATCCGCAGTTGACGCGCGTCATTACGACGTGATCGTCGCCCCGCATATCACTGAAAAGGCAACGCTTCTCTCTGAGAACAACGCTGTTGTCTTCAAGGTGGCAAAGGACGCGACCAAGCCGCAGATCAAGGAAGCGGTAGAAGCGCTGTACGACGTCAAGGTCGCCGGCGTGAACACGATTGTCCAGAAGGGCAAGACCAAGCGCTGGAAGGGCCGTCCCTACAAGCGCACGGACATCAAGAAAGCAGTGGTGACGCTGGCCGAAGGCCAGATGATCGACATCACTGAAGGTGTGAGCTGATCCGATGGCACTGAAGAACTATAACCCGACCAGCCCGGCCCGCCGCGCACTGGTCCTCGTCGACAAGACTGGCCTGCACAAGGGCAAGCCCGTCAAGTCGCTGACGCAGGGTCAGGGCAAGACCGGTGGCCGCAACAACAAGGGCCATGTCACTTCGCGTGGCATCGGCGGCGGCAACAAGCGCAAGTACCGCTTCATCGACTTCAAGCGTCGCAAGTGGGACGTTGAAGGCACCGTGGAACGGATCGAATACGATCCCAACCGCACCGCTTTCATTGCGCTCATTAAGTATGACGATGGCGAGCTGGCCTACATCATCGCGCCGAACCGTCTTGCGCCTGGTGACAAGATCATCGCTGGCGAGAAGGTTGATACCAAGGTCGGCAATGCGATGCTGCTGGGCCAGATGCCCGTCGGCACCATCTGCCACAATGTCGAGATGAAGCCGGGCAAGGGCGGCCAGATCGCCCGTTCGGCAGGCACCTATGTGCAGCTGGTCGGTCGTGACCGCGGCATGGTGATCGTGCGCCTTAACAGCGGTGAGCAGCGTTACCTGCGTGCTGATTGCATGGGCACGGTTGGTGCAGTGTCGAACCCCGACAACCAGAACCAGAACCTCGGCAAGGCTGGTCGCCGCCGTCACATGGGCATCAAGCCGCTGACGCGTGGTGTGGCCAAGAACCCGGTTGACCACCCGCATGGTGGTGGTGAAGGCCGCACCTCCGGTGGTCGCCACCCGGTGACCCCGTGGGGCAAGCCGACGAAGGGTGCCCGCACCCGCAAGAACAAGCAGACGGACAAGATGATCATCCGGTCGCGTCACGCGAAGAAGAAGAGGTAAGCGATAATGGCACGTTCCGTCTGGAAAGGTCCGTTCGTCGATCTTCACCTGCTGAAGAAGGCGCAGGACGCGCAGGAAGCCAACAGCAACAAGCCGATCAAGACCTGGTCGCGCCGCTCCACTGTGCTTCCCGATTTCGTTGGTCTGACGTTCAACGTCTACAATGGCCAGAAGTTCATCCCCGTCTCGGTGAGTGAAGAGATGGTCGGTCACAAGCTTGGTGAATTTGCGCCCACGCGCAGCTTCCCCGGCCACGCCGCCGACAAGAAGGGTAAGCGATAATGGGTAAGGCAAAAGCTCCGCGCCGCGTTGGCGATAACGAAGCGCTCGCCGTTGGCACCACCATCCGTGGTTCGGCCCAGAAGCTGAACCTGGTGGCTGCGTTGATCCGCGGCAAGAAGGCAGAAGATGCGATGAACATCCTCTCCTTCTCCAAGCGTGCCATGGCTCGCGACGCCAAGAAGGTGCTCGCATCGGCCATCGCCAATGCTGAAAACAACCACGACCTGGATGTGGACGCGCTCGTCGTGGCCGAAGCCAGCGTCGGCAAGTCCGTCACCATGAAGCGTTTTGCGACGCGCGGTCGTGGCAAGTCCACCCGCATCCTCAAGCCGTTCAGCCGGCTGCGGATCGTCGTGCGCGAGCAAGAGGAGGCCTGATCCATGGGTCATAAGAGCAATCCGATCGGCCTGCGCCTGCAGATCAACCGCACGTGGGACAGCCGCTGGTACGCCGAGGGCGCTGACTATCGTCAGCTGCTCAAGGAAGACATTGAGATCCGCAAGTACATCACCAAGAACCTGCCGCAGGCAGCGATCTCGAAGGTGGTGATCGAACGTCCGGCCAAGCTGTGCCGCGTTTCGATCTATGCTGCGCGTCCCGGTGTGATCATCGGCAAGAAGGGCGCGGACATCGAAAAGCTGCGCTCCAAGCTGGCGACTATGACTTCGAGCGAAGTGAAGCTGAACATCGTTGAAATCCGCAAGCCGGAAATCGATGCCAAGCTCGTCGCCCAGGGCATTGCCGATCAGCTGATCCGCCGTGTGGCTTTCCGTCGTGCTATGAAGCGCGCCATGCAGTCCGCCATGCGTCTGGGTGCCGAAGGTATCAAGATCATGTGTGGTGGCCGCTTGGGCGGTGCCGAAATCGCACGTGTCGAACAGTATCGTGAAGGCCGTGTGCCGCTGCACACGCTGCGCGCCAATGTCGATTATGCCGAAGCAGAGGCGCTTACCGCCTACGGCATCATTGGCATCAAGGTGTGGGTCTTCAAGGGCGAGATCCTCGGACATGATCCGATGGCTCAGGACCGGCTGATGATGGAAGCGCAGACTTCCGGCGTCCGCCCGGCTCGCTGATTGCAGGATTAGGAAAGAACCATGCTGCAACCGAAGAAAACCAAGTTCCGCAAGGCGTTCAAGGGCAAGATCCATGGCAACGCCAAGGGCGGCACCGATCTGAACTTTGGCTCCTATGGCCTCAAGGCCCTGGAACCCGAGCGTGTTACCGCACGCCAGATCGAAGCTGCACGTCGTGCCATCACCCGCCACATTCGCCGTCAGGGCCGTCTGTGGATCCGCGTCTTCCCCGACGTGCCGGTCTCCAAGAAGCCGGCCGAAGTTCGCCAGGGTAAGGGCAAGGGCTCGATCGAATACTGGGCAGCTCGCGTGAAGCCGGGCCGCATCCTGTTCGAACTCGACGGCGTTCCCGGCCCGCTGGCCGCTGAAGCCTTCAGCCGCGCAGCGATGAAGCTGCCGATCAAGACCAAGGTCGTTGCCCGTCTGGGTGACACCTCGCACCTGGGAGGCGAATGATGGCCAAGACCGAAGATCTTCGCACCAAGAGCGATGACCAGCTCGTTGAAGCTCTGACTGAGCTCAAGCGCGAGCAGTACAACCTGCGCTTCCAGGCCGCGACCAACCAGCTCGAGCGTCCCGCTCGCGTGAAGGAAGTCCGCCGCGAAATCGCGCAGATCAAGACGCTTCAGGGTGAACGCGCCCGCGAAGCTGCAAAGGCTTAAGGAGCTAACGATGCCGAAGCGTATCCTGACGGGGACCGTCACCTCCGACAAGACCGACAAGACTGTGACCGTGCTGGTCGAACGTCGCGTGAAGCACCCGCTCTACGGGAAGATCGTAAAGCGTTCGAAGAAGTATCACGCTCACGACGAAGTGAACGAATACAATGTTGGCGATACCGTCCGCATCGAGGAGACGAAGCCGTTCTCCAAGACCAAGACGTGGAAGGTCATTGACCGCGTGTCTGCTAGCAAGGGCACGGCTGTAGAAGCCGACCTGGACGTTGCAGAAGCAACCCCGGGCGCAGAGTAATCAACCGATCCCCGTTTCGGCGGGGTCAGGCGTTTAGGAACTGTCGGACTGGTTCCGGCAAGCCAGTGAGAAGGAACCGGATCAATGATCCAGATGCAATCCAATCTCGACGTCGCGGACAACAGCGGCGCCAAGCGCGTCCAGTGCATCAAGGTACTGGGTGGCTCGAAGCGTCGCACCGCGAGTGTCGGTGACGTGATCGTGGTTTCCGTCAAGGAAGCCCAGCCGCGTGCCCGCGTTAAGAAGGGCGACGTTCACCGTGCCGTGATCGTGCGCACCAAGAAGGACGTTCGTCGTCCTGATGGCAGCGTGATTCGCTTCGACAGCAATGCCGCTGTCCTCGTTAACAAGAACGAGGAGCCGGTCGGCACCCGTATCTTTGGCCCGGTGGTGCGTGAACTGCGCTCCAAGGGCTTCATGAAGATCATCTCGCTTGCTCCGGAGGTGCTGTGATGGCTGCTGCAAAGATCAAGAAGGGTGACACCGTTGTGGTGCTGTCCGGCAAGGACAAGGGCCGTACCGGCACTGTCCAGCAGGTTCTGCCTAAGGAAGGCAAGGTCGTAGTTGAAGGGGTGAACGTCGCCACCAGCCACCGCAAGCCTAGCCAGGTGAACCCGCAGGGCGGCATCGATCGTGCGCCCGCTCCGATGGCGATTGCCAAGGTGGCAGTTGCTGATCCCAAGGACGGCAAGCCGACCCGCGTCCGCTTTGAAGAGCGTGACGGCAAGAAGGTCCGTGTCGCCGTCAAGTCCGGGGAGACTATCGATGGCTGATTACACGCCCCGCATGAAGACCCGTTACAATGACGTGATCGTCAAGGCGATGACCGAGAAGTTCGGTTACGTGAACCCCATGCAGGTTCCGAAGCTGGAAAAGATCACGATCAACATGGGTGTTGGCGAAGCAAGCCAGGACAAGAAGAAGGTCCAGACGGCTGCTGAAGAAATGGAAAAGATCGCTGGCCAGAAGCCGGTGATCACCAAGGCGAAGAAGTCGATCGCGCAGTTCAAGCTGCGTGATGGCATGCCGATCGGCTGCAAGGTCAACCTGCGTCGTGACCGCATGTACGAATTCCTCGACCGCCTGGTCACGATCGCGATGCCGCGTATCCGTGACTTCCGTGGCCTGAATCCGAAGAGCTTCGACGGCAATGGCAACTATGCCATGGGCCTGAAGGAGCAGATCATCTTCCCGGAAATCAGCTACGACCAGATCGAGAAGGTGCGTGGCATGGACATCATCGTCACCACCACCGCAAAGACCGATGAAGAAGCGCGCGAACTGCTGCGTCTCTTCGGTTTCCCGTTCCCGGCTGAAAACGCCGATGAAGAAAAGGCTGCCGCGTAAGCGGCGCAGGAGAGCTTAAGTCCAATGGCGAAACTGAGTTCCATCAACAAGAACGAGCGTCGTAAGAAGCTCGTCAAGAAGTACGCAAACCAGTACGCGAAGCTGAAGGCGATTGCCGATGATGAAGCGCTCGACGATACCGAGCGCCTTATGGCCCGCCTGAAGATGGCCGAGATTCCGCGCAATGCGAATCCGACCCGTGTGCGTAACCGTTGCACCACCACCGGCCGCCCGCGCGGCTACTACCGCAAGTTCGGGCTTTGCCGCATCGAACTCCGTGATCTGGCCAACAAGGGCATGATCCCGGGCGTAACCAAGTCGAGCTGGTGAGGAATTAGAACATGGCTATGACCGATCCTTTGGGTGATATGCTCACCCGCATCCGCAACGGCCAGCAGGCGAAGAAGGATTCCGTCCTTTCGCCGGCATCCAAGCTGCGTGCGAACGTTCTCGAAGTGCTCCAGCGCGAAGGCTACATCCGTGGCTATAGCGAAGACACCTCGGGCGCTCACAAGGCGCTGCGGATCGAACTGAAGTATTTCGAAGGTGAGCCCGCTATCAAGCATCTCGCCCGTGTCTCCAAGCCGGGCCGTCGCGTCTACTCGGGCAACCGTGAGTTGCCGTCTGTGCGCAATGGCCTTGGTATCACCATCGTCTCCACCCCCAAGGGTGTGCTTTCCGACGCGGAAGCGCGCACCCAGAACGTGGGCGGCGAAGTGCTGGCGGAGGTGTTCTGATGAGCCGCATCGGTAAAAAGCCGGTCGTGGTGCCTGCTGGCGTCACTGCCAAGATCGAAGACGGCAAGCTGAACGTGAAGGGTGCCAAGGGCGAACTGTCCATGAGCACTTCGGACCTGATCGACTACACGATCGAGGAAGGTGCGATCTCCGTACAGCCCGCCAACAAGACCAAGGCAGCCCGCCAGTTCTGGGGCATGCAGCGAACGCTGGTGCAGAACCTGGTTGATGGCGTGACCGACGGTTTCTCCAAGGTCCTTGAGATCAATGGCGTTGGCTATCGTGCGCAGGCCCAGGGCAAAACCCTGAAGCTGCAGCTCGGCTACAGCCACGATGTCGACCTCGACGTGCCGGAAGGCCTCGAAGTGAAGACGCCCGACCAGACCACGGTCGAGATTTCGGGTATCGACAAGCAGAAGGTTGGGCAGTTCGCTGCCGAGATCCGCGAATGGCGCAAGCCCGAGCCGTACAAGGGCAAGGGCGTGAAGTATCGCGGCGAGTATATCTTCCGCAAGGAAGGGAAGAAGAAGTAAGATGGCAAAGCTCTCTCTCTTTGAACGTCGCCGCCGCCGTGTGCGCACCGCGCTGCGCAAGCGTTCCGGCACCAAGCCGCGCCTGTCTGTGCACCGCACCGGCAAGCACATCTATGCGCAGATCATCGATGACGTCGCCGGCCGCACCGTGGCCGCAGCTTCCACCCTTGGTGGCAAGACTTCGGGCGCCAACGTCGATGCTGCTGCCCAGGTGGGCAAGGACATCGCCGCCGCTGCCAAGAAGGCCGGCGTGACCACTGTCGTGTTCGATCGCGGCGGGTTCCTGTTCCATGGCCGCGTCAAGGCGCTGGCCGATGCCGCTCGTGAAGGCGGGCTGGAGTTCTGATGATGGCTGACGAAAACAACACCGAAAACACCGAGGCGCAGGCCGCAGTGGAAACCCCCGCTGTTGCCGAGACGGCTGAAGCTGCGGACAACCAGTCTGCTGCCCAGGGCGACGAAGGCCAGCCGCGCGGTCGTGGTCGCGGCCGTGGTGGTCGTGATGGCGAACGTGGTGGTCGTGAAGGCGGCCGTGGTCGCGGTCGCGGTCGTGATGACCGTCGTGGCCGCGAAGGCGAGGATGATGGCGAAGAGCTGATCGAAAAGCTCGTCCACATCAACCGCGTTGCCAAGGTGGTGAAGGGCGGTAAGCGCTTCGGTTTCGCCGCGCTGGTCGTGGTGGGTGACGGCAAGGGCCGCGTGGGCTTCGGCCACGGCAAGGCTCGCGAAGTGCCGGAAGCCATCAACAAGGCTACCGCTGCTGCCAAGAAGAAGATGATCCGCGTTCCGCTGAAGGAAGGTCGTACCCTCCATCACGACGGTCGTGGCCACTTCGGCGCCGGCAAGGTGAATGTCCGTTCGGCTCCTGCCGGTACCGGTATCATCGCCGGTGGTCCGATGCGTGCCGTGTTCGAAAGCCTGGGCGTTGCCGACGTGGTGACCAAGTCCATTGGCACTTCGAACCCCTACAATATGATCCGCGCCACCTTCGACGCGCTCGTCAACCAGTCTTCTCCGAAGTCGGTTGCCCAGCGTCGTGGCAAGAAGGTTGCAGACCTGCTGGGTCGCGGCGGTGCCAGCGAAGCCGAGGCGGAAGCCGAAGCTGCAGCGATTGTGGAGTAATCACCGATGGCTAAAATCAAGATCAAGCAGGTCGGTTCGCCGATCCGTCGCCCGAAGGTACAGCGCCAGGTTCTGATCGGCCTGGGCCTCAACAAGATGCAGAAGGTCGTGGAGCTCGAAGACACGCCTGAAGTACGTGGCGCCATCGCAAAGGTGTCGCACATGGTTGAAGTGCTCGA
>CAZYAL010000007.1:34730-42974 GCA_964645635.1 uncultured Sphingomonadaceae bacterium
GCTAGAGGCCCCGCTTCCAACAGCGCGTAGCCCCGTGGTGGGGCCGTCAGAAAGCGAAAGCGAGTGCACATGAAACTCAACGACATCCGTGACAACAGTGGTGCCCGTAAGGGCCGCATCCGCGTCGGCCGTGGTATCGGCTCCGGCAAGGGCAAGACTTCGGGCCGTGGCCAGAAGGGCCAGAAGAGCCGTTCGGGCGTTGCCATCAAGGGTTTTGAAGGCGGCCAGATGCCGCTGCATATGCGCCTGCCGAAGCGCGGCTTCAACAATCCGTTCGGCAAGGACTATGCTGAGGTCAACATCGGCATGGTGCAGAAGCTGATCGACGAGAAGAAGCTCGATGCCAAGGCCGTGATCGATCACGAAGCCCTGAAGGCAGCCGGCGTTGCCCGTGGCGGCAAGGACGGCGTCCGCCTGCTCGGAAAGGGCGAGATTTCGGCCAAGGTTTCCTTCAAGGTGGCTGGCGCATCCAAGGGTGCGATCGAAGCTGTCGAGAAGGCCGGCGGCTCGGTGGAACTTCCTGCCGAACAGCCCAGCGAGCACGAGAAGAAGACCGCTCGTCGCGAAGCAAACAAGGCCGCGAAATAACCGGATAAGTATCCCCGTAGCACCTGCCGCAAGGTGATGCTGCGGGGATGATTTTTCCCGGGGGGTTCGACATCGCCCGATCGTGCCTATATTGGCGTGCGAACGGGCCGGTAAGGTCGCACAGCAAGGCATATTTTTCCAATGGCATCACGCGCCGATAACATCGCAAGCTCGCTCAGCTTTTCCAATTTCGGCAAGGCGACTGAGCTTCGCCAGCGCATCATGTTCACCATCGGCGCGCTGATTGTTTTCCGTTTCCTCAGCTTCGTGCCCCTGCCGGGCGTGAATCCGATGATCCTGGAAACGCTCTATGATCAGACGCGTGGCGGCATCCTCGACATGTTCAACATGTTCTCGGGTGGCTCGCTGGAACGCATGAGCCTGATCGCGCTTGGGGTGATGCCCTATATTACCGCCAGCATCGTGGTGCAGCTTGCTTCCTCGCTCCATCCTTCGCTGATGGCGCTGAAGAAGGAAGGCGAGGCCGGTCGCAAGAGGTTGAACCAATACACCCGCTTCGGCACGGTGCTCCTCTGCGCAATCCAGGGCTGGTTCCTGGCGGCGGGCCTTGAAGCCTATGCGGCGCAGAGCGGCCTGCAGGCCGTGGTGCAGCCTGGTGTGATGTTCCGCATCGGCGCGGTGATCAGCCTGATCGGCGGCACCATGTTCCTGCTGTGGCTGGGTGAACAGATCACCTCGCGTGGCATCGGCAACGGCGTTTCGCTGATCATCATGGCCGGTATTGTGGCCCAGTTCCCGACTTTCACCACCAATCTGTTCTCAGGTTATGCTGAAGGCACGATCACCACTGCAACCGTGATCATCTTCATCGTGATGGTTGTGGCGCTGATCCTTGGCATCTGCTTCATGGAGCGCGCCCAGCGCCGATTGCTGGTGCAATATCCCAAGCGCGCCACCCAGCATGGCGGCATGCAGGCAGACCGTTCGCACCTTCCGCTGAAGCTCAATACCGCAGGCGTGATTCCGCCGATCTTCGCCAGCTCGCTGCTGCTGCTGCCGCTGACGATCAGCCAGTTTGCTGGTAGTTCTGTGGAAACCGGCAGCACGTTCTACACCGTGATCCAGTCGCTCAACCAGTATCTTGCGCACGGCCAGCCGCTGTACATGGCGCTCTATGCTGCGGGCATCATCTTCTTCTGCTTCTTCTACACCGCTGTTGTCTTCAACCCGGAAGACACCGCTGAAAATCTGAAGAAGAATAACGGCTTCATTCCTGGCATCCGCCCGGGCAAGCGCACTGCCGATTATCTCGATTACGTCCTTACCCGCATTACCGTGGTGGGCGCGATCTACCTTACCATCGTTTGCGTGATCCCCGAATGGGGCATCGCCCAGCTTGGCATCCCGCTGTTCCTCGGCGGTACCAGCCTGTTGATCGTGGTGAACGTGACGGTGGACACAATCAGCCAGATCCAGTCGCACCTCTTGGCGCACCAGTATGGTGACCTTATCAAGAAGGCGAAACTGAAGGGCCGCATGCGCTGATCCGGCGCTGAGCTTTTCTGACAATTATTCCGAACCGGGGAGCTTCGGGTACATGAACATTATCCTTCTGGGGCCTCCGGGCGCGGGCAAGGGAACGCAGTCCAGTCTGCTGGTGGAACGGCGCGGTATGCGCCAGCTTTCCACTGGAGACATGCTGCGCGCCGCCGTTAAGGCGGAAACAGCGGTTGGTCTTGAGGCCAAGGCCGTGATGGAACGTGGCGAGCTGGTGTCTGACGCCATTGTCTCCGCCCTGATCGATGACGAACTGGCTGCCATGTCGGCTGACACGGGCGCGATCTTCGATGGCTATCCGCGGACTGAGGCGCAGGCCGTTTCGCTGGACGAGCTGCTTGCCAAGCATGGCCGCAAGCTTGACCATGTGATCGAGCTTGCCGTGGATGAAGAAGCTCTGATCGAACGCGTCGAAGGTCGTTTCACCTGCGCCAATTGCGGTGAAGGCTATCACGACACGTTCAAGCAGCCCAAGGTTGCAGGCGTGTGCGACAAGTGTGGTTCTACCGAGTTCAAGCGCCGTAAGGACGATAATGCGGAAACCGTGCGCACCCGCATGGCCGAATATCGCGCCAAGACCGCGCCGATCCTGCCGCATTATCAAAAGAGCGGCATCGTCACCCGCTTGGATGGCATGGCTGCCATTGACGATGTGACTGCGGCTGTCGCCAAGGTGCTCGACAGTTAGGTTTGCCCCTCGTCCCTTTTGCACCGGAGCGCCGGTGCAAGGGGAGTGTGATTTTGTGAAATAGCTGATCGGCTGCAGCCCTACGTGGCGGGTCAGCTCTCGCGCTTGTCCACACCGGTTTTGACCTGAGCCTGAAGGCGGGCTATAAACGCAAGTCACAAGTGGTCGCACGCAAGGGCTCAGGAAATTTCCTGACGCTTCTTTGTGCGCTTGACGTGAGGGGAGAATCGCCCTACTTGCGCCTACCATTCGTTTAATCGGAAACCGGTCCGGCAGGCGGCAGCCAATCTTGCTTGCCATCCGGGCTTATTGTCGTTCTGGCATGGTTTTTGAGTAAGCGGGTTCGAACTGTAGCGTTGAGATAGGGGGTGTGCCCCCTGTGGAGCATGGAGATTTAAGTGGCTCGTATTGCCGGGGTGAATATCCCCACAAACAAGCGCGTTATTGTGGCGCTGACCTACATTCACGGTATTGGCCCGACCTCGGCCAAGAAGATTGCAGACAAGCTGGGCATCGATCACGCGCGCCGTGTTCAGGACCTGAGCGACGCGGAAGTCCTGCAGATCCGTGAAACCATCGATGCGGACTTCACCGTTGAAGGTGACCTCCGTCGTGACACCGCAATGAACATCAAGCGCCTTATGGACCTGGCCTGCTATCGCGGCCTGCGTCACCGTAAGGGCCTGCCTGTTCGCGGCCAGCGCACGCACACCAACGCCCGCACCCGCAAGGGTAAGGCCAAGCCGATCGCCGGCAAGAAGAAGTAAGCGCAACTGCGCTTTTCCCTTCTTCCGAGATAAAGAGGAATACGAGTTATGGCACGCGAACCCGGCCGCATCAGGCGTCGCGACAAGAAGAACATTTCGAGCGGTGTTGCCCACGTCAACGCCAGCTTTAACAATACCATGATCACCATCACCGATGCGCAGGGCAATGCAATCAGCTGGTCCTCTGCGGGCATGATGGGCTTCAAGGGTAGCCGCAAGTCGACCCCCTATGCTGCTCAGGTGGCTGCGGACGACGCTGGCAAGAAGGCCGCCGAACACGGTGTGCGTACCCTGGAAGTTGAGATCAAGGGCCCGGGCTCGGGTCGTGAAAGCGCCCTGCGCGCGCTGCAGGCGGTGGGTTTTACCATCACCAGCATCCGCGACGTGACCCCGATCCCGCACAACGGCGTGCGACCCTCCAAGCGTCGTCGCGTCTGATCGAACCTGCCGCGGTGGCCCCAGAGCTCGGGGCCTTCGCAAAAACAGTCATTCGCATCGGCCGCGGCGCTCATTCAGCGCTGCGGCCTTTGCCGCCCAAACAAACCTTTAGGGGAAGTCCATGTCCGTCAACATGAAGAACTGGCAGGAACTCAAGAAGCCCAACAGCCTCGAAATCAAGGAAGGTGGCGACAAGAAGCGCAAGGCCACTTTCGTCGCCGAACCGCTGGAGCGTGGCTATGGCCTGACGCTCGGCAATGCGCTGCGTCGCGTGCTCCTGTCCAGCCTTCAGGGTGCTGCCATCACCTCGATCAAGATCGAGAACGTGTTGCATGAATTCTCGTCCCTCGCCGGTGTGCGTGAGGACGTTACCGACATCGTCCTCAACGTGAAGCAGATCGCGCTGAAGATGGAAGGTGAGGGCGCCAAGCGCTTGCAGCTTTCCGCAACCGGCCCGGCTGAAGTGACCGCCGGCGATATCGCCGTGACCGGTGACATCGAAGTGATGAACCCCGACCTGGTGCTGTGCCACCTGGACGAGGGCGCTACGCTGAACATGGAACTCACGGCTGACACCGGCAAGGGCTATGCCCCAGCTGTTGCCAACCGCCCGGCTGATGCGCCGATCGGCCTGATCCCGGTGGACTCGCTCTACTCGCCGATCAAGCAGGTCAGCTATAAGGTCGAGAACGCCCGCGTTGGCCAGGAACTGGACTTCGACAAGCTGTCGCTAACCATCGAAACTGACGGCACTGTCACTCCTGAAGACGCCGTGGCCTATGCCGCGCGCATCCTTCAGGACCAGCTGACCCTGTTCGTCCACTTCGAAGATGGTATCCCGCAGCCGCAGAGCGCCATGATCGGCGTTGCTGCAGAGCCGCAGGAAAGCGACACCAACCAGCTCAACCGGTACCTCCTCAAGAAGGTGGACGAGCTGGAACTGTCGGTGCGTTCGGCCAACTGCCTCAAGAACGACAACATCATCTACATCGGCGACCTGGTCCAGAAGACCGAAGCCGAGATGCTGCGCACGCCGAATTTCGGCCGCAAGTCGCTCAACGAGATCAAGGAAGTGCTGTCTTCCATGGGCCTGCGCCTGGGCATGGACATCCCCGGATGGCCGCCTGAAAACATCGAGGAAATGGCCAAGAAGCTTGAGCAGGAACTGCTCGGCTAATTGGCAAACCTACGGGGCTTGGGCCGGACCCCTTTTTCCGGCCTGCACTGGGCTACCTCACACGGGCCCATTTCGAACTGAAGGAAGACAAAAATGCGTCATGGTATTTCCGGCCGTAAGCTCTCTCGCAAGAGCGGCCACCGCAAGGCACTGTTCCGCAACATGGCTGCCGCGCTGATCAAGCACGAGCAGATCACCACCACCACGGCCAAGGCCAAGGAACTGCGCCCCTATGTCGAAAAGCTGATCACGCTGGCAAAGCGTGGCGGCCTTTCCAACCGTCGTTTGGCTCACGCCCGTATGCTCGACGATACGCAGCTGAAGAAGCTGTTTGACGTTCTGGCTGAGCGTTACAAGGATCGTGACGGCGGCTACACGCGCATCATCAAGGCCGGCTACCGCGCAAGCGACGCTGCGCCCATCGCCGTGATCGAACTGGTCGATCGTGATGTCGATGCCAAGGGCCAGGACAGCGGCCCGGTGATGAGCGACGAATACGAAGACGCATAAACACAAGCGTCATCGCAGGAATTGAAGAAGGGCCGGGGGCGATATGCCTGCCGGCCCTTTTCTTTTGCGCGCTATGCCCTTGCTGACACCGCCAGCGTTGCTATCTCGAAGGGCATGAACGCACCTGAATACCCTGAAACGCGCCGCGATGACGTGGCGGAGACCCTCTTCGGTGAGGAGATCGCCGATCCCTATCGTTGGCTGGAAGAGGATGTCCGCAATTCGCAAGAGGTGGCCGACTGGGTCGAGCGGCAGAACGCGGTGACTGATGCCTATCTTACGCAATTGCCCGCGCGGGACTGGTTCAAGATGCGTGCTGGCGAGATCTTCGACTTTGCCCGCTTCTCCACCCCGGCGCGTTATGGCGGGCGCTATTTCTACACCTTCAACACTGGCTTGCAGAACCAGAGCCCGCTTTACGTGCGCGACAGCCTTGATGGCGAGCAGCGCCTGCTGATCGATCCCAACGATTGGGCAGACGATGGCGCCACTGCACTGTCTGGCTGGGTGCCTTCGCCAGATGGCACGAAACTTCTCTACAGCGTGCAGGACGGTGGCACGGATTGGCGAATCCTGCGCGTGCTCGATGTCGATACGTTTGAGCTGCTGGGGGATGAGATCCGCTGGGCGAAGTTTACCTCGCTTGCATGGGTGGGTGAGGAAGGCTTCCTCTATTCGCGCTTCCCCGAGCCGGAAAAGGGGGAGGACTTCCAGGCGCTCAATTACAACCAGGCCATCTATTTCCACCGCCTCGGCACGCAGCAGGTAGATGACGAACTGGTCTATGCCACTCCGGATGATGCCGAGGTTGGCCATTCCGCTGGCGTGACCAGCGACGGGCGCTGGGCGATTGTCACCAGCCACAAGGGAACTGATGCGCGTTACGAAGTGCATGCCATCGACCTTGCCGCACGCGACAGGCTGGGCTGGCAAGCGCGCGCACTGGTACCAGGCTTCGACAACAGCTGGAGCGCGGTAGACAGCCTTGGTGGCAGGCTGTGGTTCGTCACCAACAAGGACGCGCCGCTCTATCGCGTGCTCTCGATCGATCTTGATGCCGCATCGCCCGAATGGCGTGAGGTGGTGCCGGAGATGGAGCAGCCCATCGATCAGGCTTCTATCATTGGTGATAAGCTGGTGCTGTCCTACCTGCGCGATGCCAGCTCTGCTGTGCGCCTGTTCGCGCTGGATGGCGCGGACGCAGGCGAAGTCGAACTGGGTGATATCGGCAGTGTCGGCGGTTTCTCAGGTGAGCCGGGTAATCCGGAAACCTTCTACAGCTTCACCAGCTACAACCGCCCGCCCACCATCTATCGCCTCGACATGGCGAGCGGCGCGCGCACTGTGTTTGCCGAGCCTGATTTGACCTTCGCCCCGGACAACTTCGTTGTTGAACAGCGCTTCTACCAGAGCAAGGACGGCACGCGGGTGCCCATGTTCATCATGCGGCGCGCGGATATCGCCGCCAGCGGCGAGGCCGTGCCCACGCTGCTCTATGGCTATGGCGGGTTTGATATCTCGCTCACGCCCGGCTTTTCCGCCAGCAGGCTGGCATGGGTGGAAGCGGGCGGGGCTTACGTGGTCGCCAACATTCGTGGTGGCGGCGAATATGGCAAGGCGTGGCACGATGGCGGTAGGCTCGCCAATAAGCAGAACGTTTTTGATGATTTCATCGCTGCGGGCGAGTTCCTGATTGCCGAGGGCCTTACGCCGCAAGGTGGCCTTGCGATCCAGGGCGGTTCTAATGGTGGTTTGCTTGTTGGTGCAGTTGCCAACCAGCGGCCGGATCTGTTTGCAGCCGGGAATGCAGCAGTGGGTGTGATGGACATGCTCCGCTTTCACCGCTGGACTGCCGGGCGATACTGGGTCGATGATTATGGTCACCCGGACAAGGAAGAGGACTTCCGCGTCCTGCGCGCCTATTCCCCGCTGCACAATATTCGCGCCGGTGTGGACTATCCCGCGATGCTGGTGACCACGGCGGATACCGATGACCGGGTGGTGCCGGGGCACAGCTTCAAATATGTCGCTGCCTTGCAGGAAGCGGGGCTGGGTGAACGGCCACAGCTGATCCGCATCGAAACACGCGCTGGGCACGGCTCGGGCAAGCCGACGGACAAAGCGATTGCCGAAGCGGCTGATATCATGGCTTTCCTTGGCTTGTGGACGGGCCTCAAAACACCAGAATAATGTTCATATATGTGTGTTATTTTCTGAACGTCGCCTAACGGCAGGGTTCAGCGTCACCTCACGGCGATGCGGGTAGAACTTCAATCAACGGTGGCATCATGGCCATCGCGGACAAGAAGGAGATGCCCCATGAAGTCCATTACCAAAACCCTCGTCGGGACTGCTGCCGCTGGTGTGTTGGCGGTGGCTTCTGCAACTCCCGCCATGGCCAACGACCACGATCGCGGCATCGATGGCAGCGATATCCTCACCGGTGCGCTGATCATCGGTGGTATCGCAGCCGTTGCCGCGATTGCCGATAATGACCGTGACAACCATCGCTATCGCGACCGGGACTATCGCTCGAACGATCGTTATGATCGTTATGA
>CAZYAL010000007.1:43074-61412 GCA_964645635.1 uncultured Sphingomonadaceae bacterium
GTGCATCCGCGCCGTTGAACGTCAGGCAGAACGCTTTAGCGGCGGCCGCGCCGAAGTGACGCAAATCCGCGATGTCGACCGTGATCGTCGCGGCTGGGAGGTACGCGGACGGATTGCGGTCCAGGACTATCGCCACAATGACCGTCGCCATCATCGCAACCGTGACTGGGACGAAGGCCATTTTACCTGTGATGTCCGCCATGGCCGGGTGGTCGACATCGACTATCGCGGTATCCGCGGTCTCTAGCAGTAAGATGACACGCTCCCTTGATAGGCGGTTCAGGCACAAGAAATCCTGGGCCGCCCATTGCTTGTGGTAACAACAACATATGCCCTAACATCTTGGGGCCATGAAAGGACTAACAAGATGGCCTTCATCCCTGCCAAGCTGGCTGCTGGCGCTGCCGCACTGGTTGTTACCTCCTTGCTTGCCATGCCCACCGCTGCTGCTGATCTTCCGCAGATCCCCGCTTCCACCCTGGCGCATGCCACGGCCTATTATGGCTCTGTCGAGAATGTTGATGGCTACCGCCGTTATCGCCGCCATCGCGGGCCTGATGCGGGCGACGTGATTGCCGGCGTGGTGGTGTTGGGTGCGATTACCGCGATTGCCAGCTCGGCTTCGAACAACCGTGACCGTGACCGTGACTATCGCCGCGAGGACGTGCGCTATCGCCAGCCAGCTCCGCGCTCTGCGAACAGCTGGGGTTCGGGTGGCATCGGCCGCGCCGTGGATATGTGCGTGAACCAGATCGAACGCGGGCGTGACCGTGTCGATAGCGTGGACAATGCCTCACGCGATGGCAGTGGCTGGAACGTTTCCGGTTCGCTGACCAATGGCGACTATTTCAGCTGTCGCATCGATAATGAAGGCCGCATTCGCGCGATTGACCTTGGCGATAATTACAGCGCTTATGGCGCCGCAGCAGATTCCAGACCGCAATGGAGCGATGATCGCTATGCAGCCGCGCGGGCAAATGTGCGTGCGCAGGGCTTTTCCGCCGAAACGGGCGGTGCGATTGATGCTGACCTTGATGGCCCGCGGCCAGCCTATCCGGGTGGCCCGCTGCCGGGCGAGAAGGGCTACGAGGAAAGCTTCGGCGGCTGAGGCATCAACGGATCGCTATTCCTGCTGCCCGCGCGAATAGCCGGGCAAGTTGATGTTCCAGACCATCGCCGCGCCGCGCAGGGCAAACCCTGCCCCCGCGGCAATCGTCAGGGCCAGTTCGTCCGGCAATCCCGCATAGAGAAGTACGGTCGTCGCCAGGGCCGAGAGGGCCGCGGCGGTTACATACAAGTCCGGCCGCATCATGATCGACGGCTCGCTTGCCACGATATCGCGAATAATGCCGCCTGCGCAGCCAGTCACGATCCCGAGGATCATGGCAGGCACCGGATCCACTCCGAACGCCAACGCCTTTGCTGTGCCGAGCGCCGAAAAGGCAGCGAGCCCGGCCGCATCTGCCCATTCCAGTAGCTTTCCTTCCCACCATTTGCCCGGAGTGAACCACGCCACGAGCGCCACCAGCAGGATGAGAGGAGCAGTACTCTTGTCAGCCAGCCAAAAGACCGGCGCATCCAGCAACAGGTCACGGATGGTCCCGCCGCCAACGCCAGTCAGCAGGGCGAAGAAACAAGCGGTGACGAAGGTTTGCTTCAGTCGCGTCGCCATCAGCGCGCCGGACAAGGCCAACACTGCAATCCCGCCGAGGTTGAGCAGGGGCAGGACGGATTCGATCACCCTTGCACCCGAGCCTTGCGGTGACGAAACATCAGTATGCAGCCGAGCAGCGATCCGATCACGCCCAGTGCGGCAAATATGATCAGGATAGGGTGCGAGGTATCTTCCCGTTCCTGCAGGTCCATGATGTGCAGGCCCCACATGAAATCGAACACCCGCCACCAGCTGGTGCGGATTGCCACCACTTCCCCGGTGGACGCACGCATATAGACGTTGGTGCCGTCTGAATAATGCGCCTGCCACGCGGCGAAGGGTGCGCGAAGGTCCGTTGGGGAGATGTCTTCGGGGAAATAGGTGACGCTTTCGAGCGTGCCGTTTCCGGCATAGACAGAAGCGGCAATGCGCCGGGCCTCGCTGTCGATCATCGGCGGGATCAGCGATCCATCGCGCGCGGAATAGCGGTAGCGGCCACCGTCAGGCTCGGTCACGATCCACGCAGCGCCATCCACTTGCTGGACCAGAGCAATGCTGCTGGCGGTGCCGATTTTTTCGGCGGGGAAGACAAGCCCTTGCGGCTCGATCAGCGCAGGTTCTGCGCGTAGGGAATCGCCGCGCACTTCCTCTATCGGGCGGGCGACCATGACAAGGCCGGTTACCGTCCACATCAGGACCGGCACGCCGACCAGCCAGCCGAGCCATATATGCCATTTGGCGAAGCGTTGCATGATGCGTTGTCGGGCCATTGTCCGGGCCTACACGCGTTATTGGGTTGCGAAAAGCTTGGACCTGTCAGCGAAGGCCTTCATCTCGATGGCGTTGCCGCTGGGATCGCGGAAGAACATCGTCGCTTGTTCGCCCGGCTGGCCCTTGAAGCGGATATAGGGTTCGATCACGAACTTCGTGCCAGCAGCGGTGAGGCGGTCCGCCAGTTCCTGCCATTCTCCCATCGACAGCACGATGCCGAAATGCGGCATGGGCACGCCGTGGCCATCCACCGGGTTGCTCGCTTCGTCACGGCTATCACAACCGGGCACGCAGTGAGCCACGATCTGGTGGCCGTAGAAATCGAAATCCACCCAGCTTTCCGCGCTGCGCCCTTCAGGGCAACCCATCACGCCGCCCCAGAATGCGCGTGCAATGGCGATATCATGCACCGGGAAGGCGAGGTGAAAGGGGGAAAGCTGTGTCATTACGAATGATTACATGTGGATTGGCTTGCCGCGCACCGCCATCGCCGCTTCCTTGATCGCTTCGGAATGCGTCGGGTGGGCGTGACAGGTATAGGCGATATCCTCGCTAAGGGCGCCGAATTCCATCGCTTGTGCGGCTTGGGCGATCATGGTTCCTGCCACGGAGGCGATGCACCATACGCCCAATACGCGGTCGCTCTGTGCATCAGCGATGACCTTCACGAAGCCGTCCGGCTCATGGTTGGTCTTTGCTCGGCTGTTGGCGAGCATGGGGAACTTTCCCACCTTGATCGCGCCTTTTGCTTTTGCCTGCTCTTCGGTCAGGCCAACGCCGGCAATTTCAGGCCAGGTGTAGACAACGCCGGGGATCACATCGTGGTTCACGATGCCGATTTGGCCAGCGATCCATTTTGCCACGGCGATTCCTTCATCCTCGGCCTTGTGTGCGAGCATAGGGCCGGGCACGCAGTCACCGATGGCGCGCACGCCTGCGACCGATGTGCGGAACTGGCCGTCGATTTCGATCTGACCGCGCTGGTTGGTTCCGAGGCCGATATTATTCAGTCCCAGGCCTTCGGTGTTGGGCTTGCGGCCGATGGACACCAGCACGCAATCCGCCTTGAGCACTTCTTCGTCGCCGCCAGCAGCAGGCTCCACGGTGACAGTAGCCGTCTTGCCGCGCACGGATACGCCAGTGACCTTGGTGGCCAGCTTTAGTTCCATGCCTTGCTTCTTGAAGATCTTGGCGGCTTCTTTGCGGATATCGTCATCCATGCCGGGCAGCAGTTGGTCGAGATATTCGACCACGGTGACCTGTGCGCCAAGGCGGCGCCAAACGCTGCCCAGTTCGATGCCAATCACGCCGCCGCCGATGACGATCATGTTCTTGGGCACCTTGGGAAGCTCAAGTGCGCCGGTGGAATCGACTACCACGCCCTTTTCGTTGTCGATCTCGACACCCGGCAGCGGGGTAACGCTGGAACCGGTGGCGATCACGATCTCCTTGGCGGTATGCGCTGTGCCGTCCACTTCGACGGTATGCGCATCCTTGAAGGTGCCGAGGCCCTTCAGCCAAGTGACCTTGTTCTTCTTGAACAGATATTCGATCCCGCCGGTCAGCTGTTCCACCGTATCGCGGCGCTGGCCGTGCATGGCTTCGAGGTTTAGCTTGGGAGAGACTTCCACGCCCATTTTCGCCATCGCACCATTTGCAGCAGCGTCAAAATATTCGGACGCATGCAGCATGGCCTTGGACGGAATGCAGCCGACATTGAGGCAGGTGCCGCCCAGCGTCGCGCGGCTTTCGACGCACGCCGTCTTCAACCCCAGCTGCGCTGCGCGGATCGCGCCGACATAGCCGCCGGGACCGGCACCGATGAAAAGGACGTCGAAATCGTATTCAGCCATAATCTCTTCCTCAGAGGTCGATCAGCATCCGCATGGGATCTTCGATCGCTTCCTTGATGATCTTCAGCGCAGTCACCGCTTCGCGGCCGTCGATAATGCGGTGGTCATAGGACAGCGCGATATACATCATCGGGCGGATCACCACCTGGCCGTTTACGGCGACAGGGCGGTCCTCGATGCGGTGAAGGCCAAGCACAGCGCTCTGCGGCGGGTTGATGATCGGGGTCGACATCAGCGATCCGAACACGCCGCCATTGGAGATGGTGAAGGTGCCGCCGCTCATGTCAGCCATGGTCAGCGTGCCTTCCTTGGCTTTTCTGCCATATCCGGCGATGGCCAGCTCAATCTCGGCGAAGCTCATCTTGTCGATATTGCGGACGACCGGGACAACCAGTCCGTTGGGGGCGGACACGGCGACCGAGAGATCGACATAGTCGTGATAGACGATTTCATCGCCGTCGATCTGCGCATTGACCGCAGGCACGTCCTTCAGCGCAAGGGCAGATGCCTTGGCGAAGAAGCTCATGAAGCCCAGCTTGATGTCATGCTTTTTGGCGAACAGGTCCTTATAGGCCTCGCGCGCTTCGATGACGGCGGTCATGTCGACATCGTTGAAAGTTGTGAGTAGCGCCGCTTCTTCCTGCGCGCCCTTCAGGCGCTTGGCGATCGTCTGCCGCAGACGCGTCATCTTCACGCGTTCGGTGCGGCGTTCGCTCGTGGCAGATGCGGCGGCAGGCGCTTCGGCGGAAACCGAAGGAACAGTTGTGCCGTCCTTCTTCGCCTTGGCGGCGGCCAGCACGTCTTCCTTGGTCAGGCGGCCGTCCTTGCCGGTGCCCTTGATGGTGGAGGGGTCGAGCCCTGCTTCAAGCACGGCGCGGCGCACGGCTGGAGACAGGGTGAGATCACCCGCTTCCTCTTCGCTCGCAGCAGGTGCCGGTGCGGATGTGGGGGCTGGGGATGCTGCGGGCGCCCCGGCTTTCGCCTTGGCGGCAGGCGCATCGCCTTCCTCGATATGCGCGATCAGCGCGCCCACTTCTACCGTTTCGCCCACAGCGACGATGTGTTCGGACAAAATGCCGTTGACGGGCGAGGGCACTTCGACAGCGACCTTGTCAGTTTCGAGGCTGCAGATCGGCTCGTCAACGGCCACGGCTTCGCCGGGCTGCTTCAGCCATTCGCCAACGGTGGCTTCGGTAACGGATTCGCCCAGTGTGGGGACTTTGACTTCAATGGCCATGGGTTCTGTCCTCAGCCCTTCTTGGTTCGGGAATTGGCGGTGTTGCCGCGCAAGGAGAGCCCCAGCGCGACGGAAACGAGGGCCTGCTGCTGTTCCTGGTGGCGAGCGGCAAAGCCGGTGGCTGGTGATGCGCCGGGTTCGCGCCCGGCATAACTGGGTCGCATGCCCTTGTGTCCGGCAGCGGTGAGCGCGTCCTCGATGCGGTTTTCGACGAAGAACCAGGCACCGTTGTTCTTCGGCTCTTCCTGGCACCAGACCACCTCTTCGAGGTTGGTCATGCGCTTTAGACGCACGGCCAGTGGTTCGCCGGGGAAGGGGTAAAGCTGCTCAAGACGCACGATGGAGACATCCTCTATGCCTTCCTCGTCACGCTTTTCCATCAGGTCATACGCCACCTTGCCGCTGCACAGCACGAGGCGCTTTACCTTCTTGTCCGCGATCTCTGCCGTGTCAGACATGATGCGCATGAAGTGACTGTCGCCCAGGAAATATTGCGCATTGCTCTTGGCCATCGGATGGCGCAGCAGGCTCTTGGGCGTCATGATGATCAGCGGCTTGCGGAATGAGCGCAGCATCTGGCGGCGAAGCACGTGGAAGTAGTTCGCCGGGCTGGTGATGTTGCACACTTGGAGATTGTCGTTCGCGCACAGCTGCAAAAAGCGTTCGAGGCGGGCGGAAGAGTGTTCCGGGCCCTGACCTTCAAAGCCATGCGGCAGCAGCAGCACCAGGCCGTTGGCACGCAGCCACTTGGCTTCGCCAGCAGCGATGAACTGGTCGATCATGATCTGCGCGCCGTTGGCAAAGTCACCAAACTGCGCTTCCCACATCACCAGCGACTTGGGGTCTGCCATGGCAAAGCCATATTCGAAGCCGAGCACGCCGAATTCGGACAGCGTTGAATCATACACCTCGAACTTGCCGTGGGGCAGGGTAGAGAGAGGGACGTATTTCTCTTCGGTCTTCTGGTCGATCCAGATGGCGTGCCGCTGGCTGAAGGTGCCACGGCCCGAATCCTGCCCGGAGAGGCGCACGCCGAAGCCTTCGGTGACGAGGCTGCCGAAAGCGAGCGCCTCCGCTGTAGCCCAGTCAAACCCGTCGCCTGTCTCGAACATTTCCTTCTTGGCATCGAGCACGCGTTGCAGTGTCTTGTGGATCGTGTTCTGCTCAGGAACGGTGGTGAGCGTGCGGCCAAGGCTTTCGAACAGCTTGGGTTCGATCGCCGTGTGCACATTGCGGCGCGCGGTTTCCGGGTCTGCCGGCTTGTGCAGGCCAGACCAGCGGCCGGCGAACCAGTCTGCCTCGTTGGGCTTGTAGCTCTTGCCCGCTTCGAACTCCTGGTCGAGCACGGCGGTGAACTTGTCCGCTTCCTCGCCAGCCCAGTTCTTGTCGATCACTCCTTCGGCAACCAGCCGGTCCGCATAGACCTTGCTGACCTTGGGGTGCTTCCTGATCTCGGAATACATCAGCGGCTGGGTGAACATCGGTTCGTCGCCCTCATTATGGCCGAAGCGGCGGTAGCACCACATGTCGATCACAATATCGCGCTTGAACTTCTGACGGTATTCCACGGCCAGCTTGCAGGCGAAGGTCACTGCTTCGGGATCGTCGCCATTCACGTGCAGGATGGGGGCTTGCACGCCCTTTGCCACGTCAGATGGATAGGGGGACTTTCTGGCAAATTTTGGGCTTGTTGTGAAACCAATCTGGTTATTGATCACGAAGTGGATACAGCCGCCGGTATCATATCCGCGCACGCCAGACAGGCCGAAACATTCCCACACCACGCCTTGCCCGGCAAAGGCCGCATCGCCGTGGATCAGCACGGGCAGTACCTTATCGTGCTTGGACAGGTCATCGTGCATGGCTTGCTGCGCGCGCACCTTGCCCAGCACCACCGGGTTCACCGCTTCGAGATGGCTCGGGTTGGGGACCAGCGACATATGCACCTTGGTGCCGTCAAATTCGCGGTCGGTGCTGGTGCCGAGGTGGTATTTCACGTCACCTGAACCGCCGACATCGTCCGGATTGGCGCTGCCGCCGGAGAATTCGTGAAAGATCACGCGGAAGGGCTTGGCCATCACGTTGGCGAGCACGTTGAGGCGGCCGCGGTGAGCCATGCCGTAGACGATCTCGCGAACGCCGGTGGCGCCGCCATATTTGATAACTGCTTCCAGCGCCGGGATCATGCTTTCGCCGCCATCAAGGCCGAAACGCTTGGTGCCGACGTATTTCTTGCCGAGGAAGTTCTCGTACTGTTCGCCGCGGATCACTGCGGAAAGGATCGCGCGCTTGCCCTCCGGCGTGAACTCCACCACGGTGTCGGGCAGTTCGAACTTTTCCTGCAGGAAACGGCGCTCTGCCGTATCCGTTATGTGCATGTATTCGATGCCGACATGGCCGCAATATGTCTTGCGCAGCTCGTTGTAGAGGTCTCCCACTTTAACCCATTCGAAGCCGAACGCGCCGCCGACATAGACTTCCATGTCCTCTTGGCCCGCGAAGCCGTGCCACTCCAGCGTCAGGTCCTGTGGCTCCTCGCGGTGCGACAGGCCAAGCGGGTCAAGTTTGGCAGCAAGGTGGCCACGCACGCGATAAAGCCGGATCAGCATCATCGCCCGCACGGAGGCATCGGCAGCCTTTTCCATGGCCGCCGGGTCACTTGCCTTGCCAGCCTTGGCGACAGCTTCCTTCGCCGCCAGCGCCATCTGGGTGGGGTCCATTGCCTCCACCAGGTCTGGCTCGCCTTCGACTAGCGGCCACCTGGCGTTGCCCCAGCTGGGGCCGGGCTGCGGCCCGTCCTGATCGGACAATTCTGGGAGGAAATGCTGCGCTTCGTTACCCATGGTGGATACTCGTTAAAGGGATGGGGGAGGCGGTTTTACGCCAGCTCTTTAAGAAGAGCGTCCAGGGTGGTGCCGAGTTCTGAAGGCGAGGGCGAAACACGGATGCCCGCTGCTTCCATCGCCGCGATCTTGTCTTCCGCGCCGCCTTGCCCGCCGGACACGATGGCACCGGCATGGCCCATGCGGCGGCCCGGAGGCGCCGTGCGGCCTGCAATGAAGCCGACCATCGGCTTGGAGCGGCCCTTGGCGGCTTCCTGCTTGATGAATTCGGCGGCTTCTTCCTCGGCAGAACCGCCGATTTCGCCGATCATGATGATGCTCTTTGTATCATCGTCAGACAGGAACAGGTCCAGCACGTCGATAAAGTTGGTGCCGTTCACCGGATCGCCGCCGATGCCGACAGCGGTCGTCTGGCCAAGGCCGACAGCCGTGGTCTGGTGCACCGCTTCATAAGTGAGCGTCCCTGAGCGGCTGACGACGCCGACCGAACCCTTGGAGAAGATGGAGCCGGGCATGATGCCGATCTTGCATTCGCCGGGGGTGAGCACGCCGGGGCAGTTCGGGCCGATCAGGCGGCTCTTGGAACCGTACAGCGCGCGCTTCACCTTCACCATGTCGAGCACGGGAACGCCCTCGGTAATCGCCACGATAAGCTCGATTTCGGCCTCGATGGCTTCAAGAATAGCGTCACCAGCAAAGGGCGGCGGAACGTAGATGCAGCTTGCGGTAGCGCCGGTGGCTTCCTTCGCCTCGCGCACGGTGTTGAACTGCGGCAGGCCGATATGCTCGGTGCCGCCCTTGCCAGGCGTTACGCCCGCAACCATCTGCGTGCCGTAATCCAGCGCCTGCTGCGTGTGGAAAGTGCCGGTGTTGCCGGTCATCCCCTGGGTGATGATCTTGGTGTCTTTGTTTACGAGGATGGACATGGGTCGCCTTTCCCTTGAATTTCATTCCGCCTGAAGGGCTGGGTAATCTGTAGTAGAGTGTCGCCATCCCAGCCTGTGCCGGGATGACGACAGAAAAATCAGGCCAGGCTCGAATCCAGCCCCTTGCACGCTTCCAGCAGTTCCTCGACCGCGTCGACCGAGACCTTGAGGTTGGCAGCTTCTTCGTCGGTCAGTTCGATTTCGACCACGTCCTCGATGCCGTCAGCGCCGATCACGGCGGGCACACCGACATAGAGGCCGTTAACGCCGTACTTGCCATCGACATAGGCGGCACACGGCAGGATACGCTTCTGGTCACCCAGATAGGCTTCGGCCATCGCGATGGCGCTGGTGGCAGGCGCGTAATAGGCGGAGCCGGTCTTCAGAAGGCCGACGATCTCGCCGCCGCCGCTGCGGGTGCGGGCCACGATCTCGTCAAGCCGGCCAGCGTCCACTCCCTTGATCTTGGCAAGGTCATGCACCGGGATGCCGGAAATGGTGGAGTAGGACAGCACGGGCACCATGGTATCGCCATGGCCGCCGAGCACGAAGGCGTTCACGTCCTTCACCGAGCATTCGAATTCCCATGCCAGGAAGGTGGCGAAGCGCGCGCTGTCGAGCACGCCGGCCATGCCGACCACCTTGTTGGCGGGAAGGCCGGAGAATTCGCGCAGCGCCCACACCATCGCGTCAAGCGGGTTGGTGATGCAGATCACGAAGGCGTTGGGCGCGTGGGTCTTGATGCCTTCACCCACGGCCTTCATTACCGAAAGGTTGATGCCCAGCAGGTCATCGCGGCTCATACCCGGCTTGCGCGGCACGCCAGCGGTTACGATGATCACGTCTGCGCCTGCGATATCGGCATAATCATTGGTGCCGGTAACAGAAGCGTCAAAGCCTTCCACCGGGCCGCACTGCGACAGGTCCAGTGCCTTGCCCTGCGGCATGCCTTCGGCGATGTCGAACAGGACGATGTCGCCCATTTCCTTCTTCGCTGCGAGGTGGGCGAGGGTGCCGCCGATCATGCCGGCGCCGATAAGGGCGATCTTCTTGCGTGCCATGAGGGTATCAGGTCCTTCAAACTGCGCGGGCGCGGTGAAACGTAAGGTGATCCTGCTGGAACAGACCCCGCGCACCGCAAGGGGACAATTCCAAATTCAGTTTCCTGCGTTAGGCCTCGCAATATACCATTGCAACTGCGAAAAGGCCCAGTTTTGCGACTATCTTTGATATCAGTTTGCAATAGCATTAATTAAGCGTGCTTGCTTGATTTTGTCCGTGAAACAACGAAATTTTGCCCTTTGTTTCGTTCACAATGTCTGTCTAACTCGCTTTGAGCCGGATTTCTGCTGGGCTCACCTCCTCACGCAGCATCATCAGTGCGCTGTGTTCGGGTACCGCGCGGCTGAAATGATAGCCTTTCCCAGCGTGCAGCCCGCCTCGCGCACCGCCTCCACCTGTTCCAGCGTTTCAAGCCCTTCAGCGACAACCTCCATGCCCAAAGTTGCGCCCATTTCAGCTACCGCGCGAATGTGCATCGCTGCGGCGAGCACGCCGAACCGGCGGTAGATAACGCGCCGCGCGGCCATGCGCCTGGCCCATAGCGAGCGCGGAGCGCGGGCTTTTGCACCCTCGTTAAGAAATGGCGCGTAATCCAGCGTGCCTGTCCTGTGCTGCGTCATCGCGCTTCAACGCGTAGCGCACCGGTGGCCCGCGCGCCGATGCCGTGAAGGCGCTGTGCCACTAGGGGACGGGTGATGGTGTGGCGGTAAATCTTGTGCAGCTAGTGCACGCAGCCTATCAGCCGGGCATCGTCACCAGATGCCCGGGAGGCCGGGCCGCTCCGCCCGGAAAAGGGGCGGAGGTTCGAGGGAAGCGGGTGCTCCTGCCGCACTGTTGCGGATCAGGAAAAGCCCGCACTGCCCCCGCAACTGTGACCGGGGAGCGCCTGTTCCATAATGCCACTGCGGCCCATGCGGCCGTGGGAAGGCGGAGCGGGCGCGGCGATCCGGCGAGTCAGGAGACCTGTCTGGCGGCGGTCGTTCGGCAAGGGGGCGGGGTGTACCTGTTGCCAGCGGAAGCAGCGCGCACGTGTCCGGTTGCAGGATGCGGGCGCAACGCCTCCTGCCCTGAACGGCATAATATGCGTTCGGGGGAATTCGACTTTTGCGTAAACGGCTGATTCTTGCTGCATTGTCGCTCCTCGCAGCGCAGCCTGCCTTTGCGCAGGAAGAACAGGACGGGGAAGAGATGCCGCTCAACTGGCATCCGCCTGGGCTGCTGCATCCGCGCGTAATCAATGTGGTTGCGACCGGTTCGCACAGCATAGAGGGCCGCGGCCTCCATCCCATCGCCATCCTGATCGACAGCGATATCCGCGCGCTGCAGGGGCCGGACATCACCCGCGTGCTGCGGCGCTTGCCCGGTGTGGCGCTCACCCGCAATGGCGGGGCGGGGGGCTTTACCGGCCTGTCGGTGCGCGGCGGGGCGAGCGAGGACGTGCTGGTGCTGGTGGACGGCGTGCGGGTGGCAGATGCCGCCAGCCCCGGCGGCGGGCTCGACTTCGGATCGCTCACCAGCGGCGAACTGGGCAAGGTCGAACTGCTGCGCGGCCCGCATTCTGTTATTTGGGGAGCAGATGCGATAGCCGGCGTCATGGCAATCAGCAGCCGCGTGCCCGGCCGGCTCGATGCAGCGGCAGAATTCGGCGGCCCGCGATCGTTCAGCGCCAATGCCGCTTGGGGAGTGGCAGGCCAAGGCCGCACGCTTGCCATCAGCGGCGGCTTTACCGATGCACGCGGCATTTCCGCAGCTGAGGAAGGCAATGAGCGGGATGGCCTTGCGCAATGGAACATCGGCGCGCGTGGCGATCTGCGGGTGACAGGCACCCTGAAGCTGCTGGCAAGCGCGCGCTTCAGCGATACGCGCGCCGGCATCGACGGTTTCCCTGCGCCTGACTACATCCTGGCAGACACGTTCGAGAGGCAGGACACGCAGCGGTGGCTGGGATCGGCGGGGCTGGAATGGACGCCCGGTTCCTCCAATTTCGGTGCCACGATCAGCCAATCCCGCACGTCGCGTGACCTTGTGGACGAAGCCTTGTCGGACGCGGCCTATTTCAGCTCAACAGGCGAAAGCAGGCAGGCATCTGCAAAAGCCAGCACCCCGATAACCGACAAGTTGAGCGCTCACCTTGGCGTGGACTGGATGCAGGACAGCTACCGTTCGCATGATGCCTTTGCCCGGAACCGTGCCGAAGCCGAAACGCGCAGCGCCCACGCATTGCTCAGTTACGCGGCTGATGTCCGGTTTTCTGCCGGGTTGCGGCGGGATGACCATTCGGGCTTCGGCAGCGAATGGAGCCTCGGCGCGGCGGGCATGGTGCGGTTGTCGGGCAATCTTGACCTGCGCGCTTCCTATGGTGAAGGGTTCAAGGCGCCAAGCCTGTTCCAGCTTCTGTCCGAATATGGCAACGCCTCGCTGCAGCCCGAACGCGCGCGCGCGCTTGACCTTGGCTTGACGTGGGAGCCGGAGCGGCGTTCCAGCATCTCGCTTTCGCTGTTCCGCCGTGATGCGCGCGACCTGATAGGCTTCACCTCGTGCTTCGGTACGACCAGCGGCATTTGCGCCAACCGCCCTTTCGGCACTTATGACAACCTCGCAAGGGCGCGCGCGCAAGGGTTCGAAGTCGAAGGCGAAATCCTGTTCGGGCAAGCCTACAATCGCGACCTCTTCGTGCAAGCCAACTGGTCTTACCTTGCCACCAGCAACCGCACTGCGGGCGCCGCGAATTTCGGCAACCGTTTGCCGCGCCGCCCGCGCCATACGGTCAATATTTCTGCTGACTGGGCCATGGGGCAGGGGCTGTTCGATCCTTCGCTGGGCGTGGATTTCCATTTTGCCTCTGCCAGCTTTGATGATCCCGCGAATACCCGGCGTTTGGGGGCCTATGCGCTTGTGGATGTGCGCATGAGCTGGCCACTGGTCGAAGTGGGGCCGAACCAGCGCACCATCGACCTGACGGCGCGGGTCGAGAATCTCCGGGGCGCGCAATATCAGACCGCCGCCGGCTATGCCGCGATGGGGCGCGCAGCCTATCTCGGCTTCAGGGTCCGACTGTGAGGTGGCTGTTGCCTCTTGGACTGCTGTTGGCGGGTTGCTCGCAGGTGGGCGAGCCTTATGCAGGCGATGGGCCGACGATCATCAGCCTCAACCCCTGCACGGATGCAATACTGGCGGAGGTCGCAGCACCGGGGCAATTGCTGGCGATCTCGCACTACAGCCATGATCCTGCTGCAACATCCTTGCCAATGGACGTGGCGCTCGGCTTTCCGGTGACTGGCGGTACGGTGGAGGAAGTGCTTGCGCTTGATCCTGATTTGGTGGTTGCGGGCAGCTTCCTTGCACCGGCAACACGCAATGCCCTTGAGCGGCTGGGCATTAGGGTGGAAACATTCGGCCCGCCGCTGAATGTAGCGGAAAGCGCAGCGCAGGTTCGGCAGATCGGCGCGCTCGCTGGCCGAGAAGCCGAGGGCGAAGCGCTCGCCAGGCGGATTACTGCTGCATGGGATGTGGCTGGTTACGAGGGTACACCTGTTGATACACTGCTGTGGCAGCAAGGCGGGATTGTTCCGGGGCCTGACAGCCTGATTGCGCAGCTGATGGAACGCCGCGGATTGGCGCTCCATTCCGCGGCGCGCGGGCTGGGGCAGGGGGCATATTTGCCGCTAGAGGAAGTCCTTGCAGACCCGCCGCAACTGGTGCTTGCTGCGAGCGACGGGCGGATGCTGGAACACCCAGTAATCCAGCAACTTGCTGGCGTTTCCTATGATGAGATCGACCCTGCCTTGCTCTATTGCGGCGGCCCCACGATCATCGCCGCGCTGGAGCGTTTGCAAGGGCTGAAGGAGCGCCAGTGAAGAGACTTGTCCTCATCTTCGCCGTGCTGCTCGCACTGGCCTTGCTACTGTCGCTGCTGGCTGGCCGTGTATGGATCGGGACGGATACGCCCAATGCCTTGCTGATCCTGCTGGAGTTGCGCTTGCCGCGCGCCTTGCTCGCCATCACCATTGGCGCGGGCCTTGGTGCGAGCGGTGCCGCGATGCAGGGGTACTTACGCAACCCGCTGGCTGATCCGGGGCTTTTCGGCATCGCTCCCGGCGCGGCATTGGGCGCAGTGTTCAGCCTGTTCCTTGGCATTGGCGGCGGGCTGATGTTGCCGCTCTTCGCGCTTATTGGTGCGGGCGGGGCAATGGCGCTGCTGGCGCTGATCGCCGGGCGGAGCGCCGGGATCGCGCTGTTCACGCTGGCAGGGATGATGATTGCCAGCCTTGCTGGCGCGCTTACAAGCCTCGTCGTCAGCCTCGCGCCCAATGCCTTTGCCATGTCTGAACTGGTGACATGGCTGATGGGTGCGCTGACTGACCGGGGCTGGGCAGATTTGCAGCTCGCAGCGCCGTTTACCCTGCTTGGCATCACGGTGCTGCTGTTTGCAGGAAAGAGCCTCGATGCGCTGACATTGGGCGAAGATGCCGCGCGCTCGCTGGGCATGGACCCGGCATGGCTGCGCTGGCTGCTGATCATCGGCACGGGCTGCGCGGTGGGGAGCGGGGTGGCGGTGGCGGGGATCATCGGTTTCGTGGGGCTGATCGTGCCACACCTTGTCCGCCCGCTGACTGACGGCAGGCCATCGCAACTGATCGGGCCGAGCGCATTCGCGGGCGCGTTGCTGGTGCTGGTGGCAGACAGTATCTGCCGCATATTGCCGCTTGTTACCGAACTGCGGCTCGGCATTGCATTGAGCCTGATCGGTGCGCCGTTCTTCCTCTCGCTGCTGCTCAGGATGAGACGGGAGGTGGCGTGATGATCGAGATCCGCGACCTTGCCATCGCCGGCCGGCTGGCTGGCGTTTCCACCCACTTCGTGCCGGGCAGGATCACTGCAATTTGCGGGCCCAACGGTGCTGGCAAGTCGACTCTGCTGTCTGCCTGTGCAGGCTTGCTGCAAGGCGATGCGGGGGAGGTGCTGCTCAATGGCGGCCCTCTCGCCAGCATTCCTGCAAGCGAACGCGCCCGCGCCATCGGTTACCTGCCGCAGCATGGCGAAGTGGCATGGAACCTCTCGGTTGAGGCGCTCGCCGCGCTGGGCCGCTTGCCGCATGGCGACCATGCCGCTGATCTCGTGCACCGCGCCCTTGAGGCCCTAGATCTCGCACCATTGGCCAAGCGGGCCTTTTCCTCCTTGTCCGGAGGTGAAAAGGCGCGTGCCTTGCTCGCCCGTGTCCTCGCGACAGAGCCGCAGTGGATCCTCGCAGATGAGCCGCTTGCCGCACTCGACCTGAGGCACCAACAGGCGCTGCTGCGGCATTTGCGACAGGCAGCGAAAGGCGGCGCAGGCGTGGTGCTGGTGCTGCACGACCTGTCGCTCGCCATGAACCATGCTGACGAGGTGCTGGTGCTGCACGAAGGCCGCACACAGGCGAAGGGGTCGCCGGAAGCGGCCCTGTCTCCTGACATCATAGCCAAAGTGTGGGGCCTGGCTGGGTGCTGGCTGGGTCAGCCCGGCGCGCGGGCATTGTCGCTCAGTTAGCCCGTGTCAAAGCAGTGGCTTTGGGGCAGGAGGCAGCACTCGCCCTTGACCCTTGTGAACATTTGCGGAACATTGCCTGTTGTCAGGCCTGACCTAAAGGCCTGCTGGACTCTTCGCAGCAAAGGCACCACATCGCCGCCATGGCACTTACCCAAATCTCCGTTCGCGGCGCGCGCGAGCATAACCTCAAGGGCATTGATATCGATCTTCCGCGCGATGCGCTGATCGTGATCACCGGGCTTTCCGGCTCGGGCAAATCAAGCCTTGCGTTTGACACCATCTATGCCGAGGGGCAGAGGCGTTATGTCGAGAGCCTGTCCGCCTATGCGCGCCAGTTCCTGGAGATGATGCAGAAGCCCGATGTCGAGCATATCGACGGGCTGTCTCCCGCCATTTCCATCGAGCAGAAGACGACAAGCCGCAATCCGCGCTCGACCGTGGCGACGGTCACCGAGATTTACGATTATATGCGCCTGCTGTGGGCGCGGGTGGGCGTTCCCTATTCGCCTGCCACAGGCTTGCCGATCGAGGCGCAGACGGTCTCCAACATGGTCGACAGGGTGATGAACCTGCCCGAAGGCACGCGGCTCTACCTGCTCGCGCCTGTCGTGCGCGGCCGCAAGGGGGAATATCGCAAGGAACTGGCCGAATGGCAGAAGGCGGGCTTCACTCGCGTGCGCATAGATGGCGAGATGTATGCCATCGAGGATGCGCCAGCGCTCGACAAGAAGTTCAAGCACGATATCGAGGTGGTGGTTGACCGTATCGCGGTGAAGGACGGCATCCAGACGCGGCTTGCGGACAGTTTCGAAACCGCGCTCAAGCTGGCCGAGGGGCTGGCTTATGTCGACCTGGCAGATGGCGTGGTGCCGGGCCGCGAGGAAGAGGCGGCTGGTGGCGGCAACCTCAAGGGGGCAGGCATCCCCGCCAACCGCATCGTGTTCTCCGAGAAATTTGCTTGTCCCGTTTCCGGCTTCACCATCGAGGAAGTCGAGCCGCGCCTGTTCTCCTTCAACGCCCCGCAAGGCGCTTGCCCCACTTGCGACGGCATTGGCGAGAAGCAGCTGTTCGACCCGCAGCTCGTGGTTCCGAATGAGGATCTTAGCCTCAAGCAGGGTGCCGTGGTGCCCTGGGCGAAGAGCAATCCTCCGTCGCCATATTACATGCAGGTGCTCGGCAGCCTGGCAAAGGCTTACGACTTCGACCTCGAAACGCCGTGGAACAGGCTGGAGGCAGACCAGCGCGACATTATCCTTTACGGCACCAAGGGCTATCCGGTGGAGCTCACTTTCAAGGACGGGCGCAAGGAATACACCGTGCAAAAGCCCTTCGAAGGGGTGATCGGCAACCTCACCCGCCGCCTTGCGCAGACCGACAGCGGGATGATGCGCGATATCCTCGCCGCCTTCCAGACCGCGCAGCCGTGTGAAACCTGCAACGGCGCGCGCCTCAATGACAAGGCGCTGGCCGTTAAGGTGGCGGGCGAACACATCGCCATGCCAACGCGCCTTTCCGTCAGCGATGCGCTGGAGTTCTTCACTGACCTGCCCGGCAAACTGACCGACACGCAGCAGCAGATCGCCCGCGCCATCCTGAAGGAGATTGTTGAGCGGCTGGGCTTCCTCAACAACGTTGGCCTCGATTACCTTAACCTTGACCGGACATCGGGCACATTAAGCGGCGGGGAGAGCCAGCGCATCCGCCTTGCCAGCCAGATCGGCAGCGGGCTTTCGGGCGTGCTCTACGTGCTGGACGAGCCCTCCATCGGCCTCCACCAGCGCGACAATGACAGGCTGCTGGAAACGCTGAAGCGCCTGCGCGACCTTGGCAACACGGTGATTGTGGTCGAGCATGACGAGGACGCGATCCGCAGCGCAGACCACGTGGTGGACCTTGGCCCCGGCGCTGGGGTGCATGGCGGCGAAGTGGTGGCGCAAGGCACGCTGGCGCAGGTGCTCAAATCGAAGAAGAGCCTCACCGCGGCCTACCTCACCGGAGCGCGCGCTATTGAGGTTCCGGCACAGCGCCGCAAGGGCAACGGCAAGCAGCTGACCGTTCACGGCGCTACGGCCAACAACCTCAATAACGTCACCGCGTCGATCCCGCTCGGCACCTTCACCTGCATCACCGGCGTTTCCGGATCAGGCAAGTCCAGCTTCACCATCGACACGCTCTATGCCGCCGCCGCGCGCACGCTCAACAACGCCCGCGTGGTGGCCGGCCCGCACGAGAAGGTGACCGGCCTCGAACATTGCGACAAGGTGATCGAGATTGACCAGTCGCCCATCGGCCGCACCCCGCGATCTAACCCCGCCACATACACCGGCGCCTTCACCAATATTCGGGACTGGTTTGCAGGCCTGCCCGAAGCGCAGGCGCGCGGTTACAAGCCGGGGCGCTTCAGCTTCAACGTGAAGGGCGGCCGGTGCGAGGCGTGCCAGGGCGATGGCCTGATCAAGATCGAGA
>CAZYAL010000008.1:0-23554 GCA_964645635.1 uncultured Sphingomonadaceae bacterium
TGGTGGGCGCGGCAAGGATTGAACTTGCGACCCCACCCGTGTGAAGGGTGTGCTCTACCACTGAGCTACGCGCCCGCCGGAATGCTCTCTCGGCAGGCGCGGGCCTTTGCCATGCCCGGCGGGTAATGACAAGCACTCAGTTTATGAAATGCGCTGTGCCAGCGCTCGCCACCAGGAAGGCTTGCCATTGCTTGCAGCGTTCGCCTGCGAGGAAGGGCCTTGCGCGAGGCATCCGGTGCACAGCGCGTGGATGCCGGGTTGTGAAACCAGCCGGTAAAGGTCACTGGAAAGTCGCGCGGCCAACAGGCTTTCCTGAAGGGCAAACTGGCCGGATACGGAAATGAGCGACTTGGGAGCTTCCTCGGAGGCGCCGCCAATAACGTCTGCCAGCATGGCATCGAAAGGATCAACCGGGCTGGTAAGGTAGCGCGGTTCCCATTCATCGTCTTCCAGTCCAGCTTCACCGGCGACCCATTCGAGCGCCGTGTTGACGTCACCGAACTGGTCTACCAGTCCCATCTGGCGCGCCGATCCGCCGGTCCAGACGCGGCCCTGGGCTAGTTCGTCTGCCTTTTCCATGCTCATGCCTCGGGATTCCGCGACCAGCGAGAGGAAACGGTCATAGATGCTGCCAACTTCGGCCTGCAGCAGTGTTTCCACCTCTGGCGAGAAACCGCTGAGGATATCGGGCTGGCCGGACAAAGGCGTGGTCGTGATGCGCTCGGCATTCACGCCGTAGGTGTCGAGGACCTTCTCGAAGCTTGGAATGACAGCGACGACGCCGATAGAGCCGGTGATGGTTTCGGGCTCGGCAAAGATGCGCTGGCCGGCGGTGGAGATCCAGTAGCCGCCGCTGGCGGCATAGTTGCCCATTGAAACGGCGACAGGGATACCCTTGTCGCGGAAACGTATTACTGCTCGGCGAATAGCTTCGGATCCGGTCACGGTGCCGCCGGGCGAATCTACGCGAACGACAAGGCCGGCAAGGTCATCGTCAAGGGCATCTTCCAGCAGCCTGGTGATGCGTGCCGCGCCAGCACTGCCGGGGCCAGCGTCGCCGTCCGTGATTTCGCCAGCCACGGTTACGATGCCGATGCGCTTGTGGCCGCTGGCGCTAAAACTGCGCAGGCCATCGCCTTGTGCGGGAAGCGATGCTGCCCAGGTGTTGAGCGTGGTGTGTGCGAATGCACCCGGTATCTCGTTCCACCGATCCTCGCCTGCGGTTTCAGCAACGCGTGCGCTCCATTCGTCCCGCGTGCCGATGGTGTCTGCCATGCCAGTCGCCACTGCGATCCGGGCGAGGTCGCCCTGATATTCTTCGAGCAAGGCGGGCAGGCCACTGGTGATTGCGTCAATATCGGCATCAGGGCGGGCCTGAATAACATAAGCGCGGTATTCGTCCCAGATCTGGCCGAGATAGGTCTCAAGATTCTCGCGCAGTTCAGGTGACATCTGCGCACTCGAATAGGGGTCGCCCGTGCCCTTGAAGGTGCCGACCTGATAGACATGGGCGTTGATGTCATAACGCTCGAACGCTTCGCCATAGAAGAGGATGGTGCCGCCTGGACCGCGCACGGCCATGCCGCCCATCGGATCGATCCAGACTTCGTCCGCCTGCGAAGCGAGCATCACCATGTCGTCCGTATAAGCGACTGCAAAGGCAAAGATCGGCTTGCCCGCGCGTCTGAAACGACCGAGCGCGTCTGCCACTTCTTTCATGCTGACCGGCGCGCCGCCGGTGAAGGTGGTGAGATCCAGCGCCATCGAATTTATGCGCTCGTCCTTCGCTGCCTCGTCAATCGCGCGAACGAGGTCTCGCGACTGGTATTGCTGCGTGGGGAGCGAGCCGGACAGGACGGTTTCGAATGGATCGACGGGAGCGGCTTCTTCAACGATCGCGCCATCGAGTTCCACCAGTAGCGCGCCTTCTGTCACGCTGGCGGGGCTGGGGCGAGTACCGAGGATGCTGAAAAGCACGGCGAAAAACAGCAGCATGAAGGCGAGTACCAAGGCATCCTTGATGCCAACCAGCAGCCGCCAGACCTTGCCTGCAAAACTCATATTGTCGCCCTGATCATTGCGTTTGCTTGCAACTTAGTTTGCCGCGGGTGATTGTGCTAGACGAAACAGCTTGAGTGGCCAAGATCACTCGTCTAAGGGCTTGGCTTTAATGAAATCGCCACAGAACACATCCTCGCAAGGCCGCTACCCGGCTGGAGGGCGGGCCTTCCCGCACCGCGACCTCATTTCTATTGGCGCGCTGCAGACGCACGAAATACTCTTCCTCCTCGATGAGGCGGAGCAGTGGGTGCATCTTAATCGTCAATCGTCGAAGCATACAGATGCGCTGGCGGGGCTGACGATCATCAACGCCTTCTTCGAAAACTCCACGCGTACGCTGCTGAGCTTCGAAATTGCCGGCAAGCGCCTGGGGGCAGACGTGGTGAACATGCACGCCGCGCAGTCGAGCGTGAAGAAGGGTGAGACGCTGATCGATACCGCGGTCACCCTCAACGCCATGCGTGCCGATGCGATCGTTATCCGCCACGGCTCCTCGGGCGCTGTGGGGCTGATCGCAGGCAAGGTGGATTGCCCGGTGCTCAATGCGGGCGACGGGCAGCATGAACATCCCACGCAGGCACTGCTCGATGCGCTGGCTTTGCGCCACAAGCTGCGCGCGCGTGGACAGGCAAGCAGCGACGGAATGATGACCGGTATGGTCGTGACCATCTGCGGGGATATCCTGCACAGCCGCGTTGCCCGATCCAACATCCTGTGCCTGCAGGCGCTAGGTGCAACAGTTCGCCTGTGCGCGCCACCTGCCCTGATGCCCAATGGTGTCGAGGCGATGGGTGTCGAAGTCTATAATCGCTTCGAGGGAGCTCTTGATGGCAGCGATGTGGTGATGATGCTGCGTTTGCAGAACGAGCGGATGGACGGGCAGTTCATCCCTAGTCCGCGCGAATATCGCCACCTCTACGGGCTGACGCAGGACCGGCTGGCTTTGGCCATGCCCGATGCCATCGTGATGCATCCCGGGCCGATGAACCGCGGGGTGGAAATCGAAAGCGACGTGGCAGACATGCCAGATCGCTCGATCATCACCCAGCAGGTGGAAATGGGCGTGGCCATCCGCATGGCCTGCCTCGATGTGCTGACGCGCAAGGCGCGCAAGATTCCCGGTTGGGGTGAGGGAGAATGGGTATGAAGCACCAAGCCCCCATCTCCATCATCGGCGGCAGGCTGGTTATGCCCTCTGGTGTCGCTGAAGGCACGCTCAGGCTCGCTGAGGGGCGTATCAGTGCGGTTGGCGGCACGGCGCAGGACGGCGACGAGATCGTCGATGCAGACGGCAGGCTGGTGACCCCGGGCCTGATCGATCTGGGCGTATTCGCTATCGACAAGCCCGCATTCCACTTTGGCGGCATCACCCGGGCCGCGCTTATGCCGGACCAGTCCCCACCCCTGGATTTCCCCGCGCGCGTCCGTTTCGCCGCGCAAAGTGGCAAGCCTGATTTCTGGGTCCACCCGCTGGCAGGCGCGACCGTTGGCCTTGAAGGCGCGCAACTGGCGGAAATCGCCATGATGCGCGACGCCGGGGCAATGGCGGTCGCCACCGGGCGTCACTGGATTTCCGATAGCGGCGTGATGCTGCGGCTGATGCAATATGCCGCGATGCTGGACATGGTCGTGGTCACTCACTGCGAGGATGGTGGGCTGTCGGGCAATGCCGTTGCGACTGCCGGAGAAATGGCAACGCGGCTGGGCTTGCCTAGTGCACCTGCAGAAGCTGAAGCTCTGGCTGTCGCTCGCGATATTGCGCTGGCAGAGCTTGCAGGTGCGCGTTTGCACTTACGACAGGTCACAACTGCGGCGGCGCTTGACCTTGTGCGCGCCGCCAAGAAGCGCGGTGTTGTCGTGACCGCGGGCGTGACGCCTGCGCATTTCATGTTGTCAGACCTCGCGCTGGCCGAGTTCCGCACCTTCGCTCGCCTCTCTCCACCCTTGCGCTGCGAAGCGGACCGGCAGGCAGTGATCGCGGCTATCGGTGATGGCACGGTTGACGTGGTTTCCAGCGGCCACGATCCGCGTGGGCCGGAAGACAAGCGCTTGCCGTTTGCCGATGCGGCGCCGGGAATGGCAGGGGCGGAGACGCTGCTTGCCATGGTGCTGACACTGGTGCGTGACGATGTAATTACCGTGGGGCGTGCCTTTGACCTGGTGGCGCGCAACCCTGCCGCACTTCTGGGTGTGCAGGCTGGTGTGCTTGCTGAAGGTGCAGAGGCAGACATTGCCCTGATCGACCCGGCGCGTCCCTGGGTGGTCGATTCGCGCAAGATGGCTGCGCAGGCGGGCAACACGCCGTTTGACGGCCAGCCCTCGCAAGGCCGCGTTATCGCCTTGTGGAAGGGCGGTGTGCCGATCAAGCTCTGAACTTGACCTGAAAGCTAGAAAGCCCCTCTCCGGGAAGGGAGGGGCTTTCTGTTGCCCGGCCGGGAGAGGTGGGTTTTAGCCGGGAGGAGAGCTGTTCGTCTCAGCGGATGGCAAGCTGGATGCCCGAATTCACGGTGCCGGGCAGCGGGCTTGACGCAGCCCAGCTAATGCAACCATCGCCATCGGAATTATCGACAAGCTCGCACATTGAATTGCTGTCCTTCTGGCCAAAACCGGAAGCGGAGACGCGGAAGTAGCGTTTGCCGTTGAGCACTGCTTGGGTGATCACGCGATCATGGTTGGCCAGTTCCGGATAGCGGCTGACGTAAATTTCCCAGGCGCGAGCGATTGTTTGTTCCAGCGGGAAGGGTTATGAAATTGCAGGCAGGCGGTTTTGCTACGCGCGACGCTGCGCAGGCAGCTTGCAACGCGTTGAAGCGATCCGGGCAGGGTTGCCTTGTGACCCGCAACTGAGCTGCTAAACCCCCTCACTTTACTGGAGTGAGTGGCATGACGGCGCATAGCGACAATCACGCGACGGCCGCAGTTTCGATTGCGCCGGTGCGGCTGGACAGCAGGCTGGTGAGCCTCGATGTCATCCGCGGGCTTTCCGTGCTGATGATCCTTATTGCCAATGTCAGCGGCTTTGGTCAGCCGGACCTTGCCTATTACTGGCCGCCAGCCCTGCCGGGTGGCGCAAGTGACAGCGATGGGCTGGTATGGCTGGCACAGTTCGTGATTGTCGACGGCAAGTTCAGGGGGTTGTTCACCGTGCTTTTCGGGGCCAGCATGCTGCTGTTCCTCGACAAATTTGAAAGCGAAGCGCGTGGCACAATCATGCAGATTCGCCGATTGTTCTGGCTGCTGCTCTTCGGCCTTGCACATTTCTTTCTGCTGTTTCGGGGCGATATCCTGTTCAGCTATGCCGTGGCGGGCGCGGTTGCGCTGCTGTTTGTACGCATGAGCGGCGACAGGCTGCTCGCCCTTGGCCTGATCTGGGCAGCAATTGGCGGCATCTTGTCTTCGCTCGATTATCTCACGCCTGCACTGATCGAGGCAGGCAGCGAGCCAGCGGTAGAGGCTGCCATCTCCTATTACCGCGAATACTGGGCGGAGCAGCAACTGGAAGCGGAGCTGCAGCAGGCCCTGATCGGAAACGGCACTTACTGGAACATCCTCAGCTACCATTGGCAAAGTAGCCCCGGCCTGCTGGCAAGCTATGTGATTTACTGCTTCTTCGAGACGATCCCGTTGGTGCTGATGGGAATGGGATTGTTCCGGCTAGGCGTCTTCGCTGCGCCGGAAGAAGGGGCAACATGGCACAGGCTTGCCATGGTGGGTGTGGCCATCTCACTGTTGCTCAACCTCGCGATGGGCATCCATGTCATGCAGGATGGCTTCCCGCCTTACCAGACACAATTGGTCTTCTTTGGCCTCACCGGGGTGACAAACCTGCCGTTCCTGCTGGGTGCGCCCGTCCTGCTGGCGCATTGGGCATGGACCGCGCGGGAGAGCTGGCTGGCTGAACGGCTGTCGCTTGCAGGGCGAATGGCCTTCAGCAACTATATCGGCACATCGCTGGTGATGGTGCTGGTATTTCAGGGCTGGGCTGGTGGACTTTTTGCCCAGATGCACCGTGTGGAAATGCTGGCTGCTGTGGGGCTGGGCTGGGCGTTGATGATTACCGGTTCGCGCCTGTGGCTGGCTCGCTTCCGGCAGGGGCCGCTTGAGTGGCTTTGGCGCTGCCTTTCATATCAAGCGCTCTTTCCCAATCGCTTGCCGATAGAGAAGAGGAGTAAGCTGGCTTCCTAAAAGCGTAGTTCGACATGATCGATCGGATTGGGGGGCACGATTAGGTGCAGTTCAGCTCCAGAGTTTCTGAGAGCGATTAGCGTCCCTGACCGCCGCTGTATTTGCCGCCACCGCCCTTGTTCGCGTCATAGGGGTTCTTCGGGCTCTTGAAGGTAAGCCGCACGGGCACTGCCCCGAAACCAAGGTTCTTGCGTATGCCGTTTACGAGGTAACGCTCATAGCTTGTCGGCAGGTCCGTCAGGCGGGTGCCAAAGATCACGAAGCGCGGCGGGCGTGTGCCGGCTTGCGTGATATAGCGTAGTTTGATCCGGCGGCCACCCGGCGCAGGCGGGGGGTTGGCCCCCAGCGCATCGTCAAACCAGCGGTTGAGCGCTGACGTGGGCACCCGTTTGCTCCAGGCATCGCGCAGTTCGAAGGCGGCCCCCAGCATCGGATCCAGCCCCTTGCCGGTAACGGCAGAGACTGCCAGCACGGGCACGCCCTTCAACTGCGCCAGCCCTTCGTTCAGCGCCTCGCGGATGCCGTTGAACAGCTGGCTGGGGTTTTCGGCAATGTCCCACTTGTTGATAGCCACCATCAGTGCGCGGCCTTCTTCCAGCACGAGGTTGGCGATCTTGAGATCCTGCACCTCCAACCCGCGCGTGGCATCGAGCAGCAGCACTACCACCTCGGCATAATCCACTGCGCGCTTGGCGTCAGCGACCGAGAGGCGTTCGAGTTTGTCCTGCACCTTGGCGCGCTTGCGCATGCCTGCCGTGTCAACCAGCTTGATATCGCGCACTTCGCCGCTTTGCGGATCGGTCCATTTCCAGTCGACCGCGATGGAATCACGTGTAATGCCGGCCTCAGGGCCGGTCAGCAGGCGATCTTCTCCCAGCAGACGATTGATCAGCGTGCTTTTGCCGGCGTTCGGACGGCCAACAATGGCAAGCGAGAGGGGGGCTGCCGGATCGTGCTCCGGCTCGTCTTCGTAATCGCCATCGATTTCGGGCCAGGCCTCGTCATCCCACTCTTCGCCATTTTCGAGCGCTTCGGCGCGAGCTGCGGCGCGTTCGGCACGTGCTTCGTTGCGCAGGGCACGTTCGCGGGCCTTGTCCTCGGCAATTGCCTGTTCGGCTTCGTAATCGAGTTCAAGGCTTTCCGCCTTGTCAGCTAGCAAGGGCATCAGCGCTGAATAGACTTCAGCCATGCCCTCGCCATGTTCGGCCGAAATGCCGATCGGTTCGCCGAAGCCAAGAGCATAGGCTTCGATGATGCCCGTATCGCCCGCGCTGCCTTCTGCCTTGTTGGCAAGAACAAGCACGGGCACGTTCTGTTCTCGTAGCCAGCGTGCCACTTCCTCGTCCAGCGGAGTTATCCCCGCCCGGGCATCGAACACGAACAGCGCGGCGTCTGCGCCCTTAACCGAAACTTCGGTCTGCGCGCGCATGCGGCCGGGCAGGCTTTCAGGGTCATCATCCTCCCAGCCTGCAGTATCGACCGCTTCGAATTCTAGCCCAAGCAAGCCGGCAAGGCCAATGCGGCGATCGCGCGTGACTCCGGGCTGGTCGTCGACCAGTGCCAGCTTTTTGCCGATCAGCCTGTTGAACAGGGTCGACTTGCCGACGTTGGGGCGGCCGATGATGACCACCTGGGGGTATTTGCGCTGCGCCATGGGCAAGTCAGGTGGCGGGGGGCTTGCCGTTTGGCAAGCAATTCCTCACCAGCTGCCGGTGTTTTCCATGCTCGCCCACGGCTCTTGCGGCTCAAGGTGGCCGTCCTGCAGCAGCTCGATGGAGATGCCATCAGGCGTGCGGACGAAGGCCATGTGGCCGTCGCGCGGCGGGCGATTGATGGTGACGCCCGCGTCCATCAGGCGCTGGCACGTCTCGTAGATGTTATCTACCCGGTAGGCGAGGTGGCCGAAATTACGACCGCCGTCATAGTTCTCCGGCGCGCTGCCGTCTTCCGGCGGCCAGTTGTAGGTAAGTTCGACCTCAGCAACGTCCTTCTGGCCGGGCGCTGCGAGGAAGACGAGCGTAAAGCGGCCTTGCGGCACATCCTTGCGCATTACTTCTTCCAGTCCCAGCAGCTTGAAGAAATTCAGCGTGGCATCGAGGTCAGTGACGCGGATCATCGTGTGCAGATATTTGATCATCGGGTTGTGAGCTCCAATCACAGCTATTCAAAAACGGCTCAACGCTGGCAATTCAGGTTGGTGCGATCAACCTGACCCCATCGGGGAACCTCACCAGACAGCAGATAGCGAAGACACCGCCCATACCGCCACCCCTTTCTGTAAAGGCGCCCTCCAGCGCCAGGCGCTGGGCGACAGGCAGGCGCGGATGGGGCGGAGCGGACGTGCCTTACAAAAAGATCTGCGTTGTCACGACGGTGGACTGACCGGTTGCTGAAGGAAAGTGCAAAAGAAAAGGGCCCGCCCTGTTGCCAGGGCAGGCCCAAATCCTGTTGTGTTAGCCGATAGCTTAGAAGCTTGCGCCCAGTGTCACGACGAAGCCGTCGTCGTTCTTGGGGTCCTGCTCAACACCGACGTAAGCAACGCCAACCGACAGCGTCTCGCCCACGGCAACGTCAAGGCCAAGCGACCAGTCGAGAGCCTTGGAGTTGTTGGTGAAGGTCAGTGCGCCATCGGTGTAGCCCAGGTGACCGGTCAGCGACAACGGCGAAGAGGGGATGCCGATGCCGAGGTCGGTGTAGATATAGAAGTTGTCGTCCGGCAGGCCTGCACCGAAGTTCAGCGCGTCCTGGCCGGGTGCATAGGCAACGCCGAGGGTCACCTCTGCCGGACCAACTGCCGAGCCGACCGAGCTGTAGAATTCGACATAGTCGAAATCGCCCGGAACTGCGCTCGGGTACAGGTAGTAGATCGCGCCGATATCGAAGGAGACCGTATCGGAGATCTCGGTGCCCCAGCCGCCGTAGACGTCGAGCTCGGTGTGACCATAGTCGCCACCGTCGATCGAAGAGCCCCAGGTGCCGATGTAGAAGCCGCCGATGGCAGCATCGATACCGCCCTGGACGGCAATGTCGCCACCAGACAGGTCAACACCGCGGAAGCGGTATTCGCTGACGATTGCGGCGTTTGCGGAGATGTCGATTTCCTGCGCTGCAGCGGGAGCTGCGACGAAAGCGGAACCGGCAATAATAGTAGCAGCCATCAGGCTGCGGACGGACGTAAGCATGGGCAATTTCCTCAATTGCTTGGTGTTGAAACTAATGCCTCGTCCCACCTGCGTTCACGCGTTCCGGCCTCTGATCAACGGGCCGATATCCGCGTTCACGCAATGAAGGTGCCGATACATGTTGCGCCGCACAAGGATAATTGCGCGCATTTTCCCAATCCGGCCATTTGTGTTGATTTTTGGCATCACATTCAGGAGATGGACAGGGCATTCTGCAACAACTGCCTAGGATTGATGCCTACTTTCGTCCTTTCGTCCATCGCGCGTTATGCAATGAAGCAAGTTGAAAGACCCTCCAGTTCTATGTTGCAGTTCCTCCGCTCCCTGTTTTTCGATAATCCCGAAGCCGCGCTTCCTGCTGTGCCTTCGGATGAGCGCGTTTATGCAATAGGTGATATTCACGGCCGTCTCGACTTGCTTGATGCCCTGATCGACGCGATCGAACAGGAAGATGCTGAAGCTCCTGCCGCCGAGACGACAGTGATCCTGCTGGGTGACTTGATTGACCGTGGCGCTGATTCGGCAGGCGTGATCCGCCGAGCACGCGAATGGCAGGGTCAGCGCAAGGTCCGCATATTGTGCGGCAATCATGAGGAAATGTTCCTCCGCAGCTTTAAGGACGCGGAGATAATGCGTCATTTCCTGCGCCATGGTGGCAGGCAGACCCTGTTGAGCTATGGCGTGGATCGCGATGCGCTTGCCGATGCCTCAATCGAGAAGGCGCAAAAGCTGATGAACAGGGCCGTGCCCGGCGCGGATCGTGTCTACATCTCTGGCTTCGAGGACATCATCGAGATCGGCGATTACGTCTTTGTGCATGCCGGTGTCGATCCCGAAGTGCCACTGGAAGCGCAGCGAAAGAGTGACCTGCGCTGGATTCGTGAGCCGTTCCTTTCCTATGCCGAGCCGCTGGAGAAGGTGGTTGTCCACGGCCATACGATTTCCAACCTCCCGGAAGACAGGGGCAACCGGATCGGTATCGATACCGGTGCCTATTCCAGCGGGCGATTGACTGCACTGGTGCTGGAAGGATCGTGCCGCCGGTTTATCGAGGCGGTGGAACGCGAAGAGGGCACCATCACCGCTGCTTCCACTGCCTGAGCGCATCTGCGGCCCTATAGGAAAGCGCCAGGGGGCCTGTAAGCCGGGTTCTGTCCTGCAACCGGTATCTTTCGACCAGCGCTGCAGGGGCAGCCATTCATCTGCGCGGCGGATTGCTCCGACGCTCTAGCAACCAACCCGGGTCTCTCGGAGCGAAACACTCCTGCCTTTCAGCGCGAGACCCCTATTTGGTCTTGCTCCGGGTGGGGTTTGCCATGCGGGCGCTGTTGCCAGAACCCCGGTGCGCTCTTGCCGCACCCTTTCACCCTTGCCTGTGCCCGTGAGGGCCATCGGCGGTATACTCTCTGTGGCACTTTCCCTGGGGTCACCCCCGGCGGGCGTTACCCGCCACCCTTGTTTCGTGGAGCCCGGACTTTCCTCGCAAGAGTTGCCTCCCACGCGGCTGCCCGGCCCCCTGGCGCAATCCTATCTAGCGATCCCGCGGTCGCGATCCAAGAGGAGTTGGAACAGGATCGCGCGAATTTCACCGTCGATCTCGCCATCGATGCGTTCGGGCCGCCAGCGACGCTGGAAAGCCTCAACGGCTTTGCTGCCATCGGTAATGTCATAGCCGAAGCGTTCGAGCGCGAGGTAGAAAGCCCCGTCATTGTCAAACGGATCGCCCAGTTGCAGCTTTTGCGGACGCGGCAGGCACAGCTTGCAGCCCGCCAGCCTGTCCCAAGGGAACAGCTCGCCCGGGTCGATCTTGCGGGCCGGGGCGATGTCGGAATGGGCCACCACATTCGCCCGCGCGATGTCGTGGGTCTTCACAACCCGGTCGAGCAGCGGCAGCAGCGCCTCGATCTGGGCCTCGGCGAATTCTCGATAGCCGAGCGCGTGGCCGGGATGGTCGAGCTCAATCCCGATGCTGGCGGAGTTCACGTCCTTCTGGCCGCGCCAGTAAGACCGGCCGGCATGCCAAGCGCGCTTGTCTTCGGGCACGAGGCGGATCACCTCGCCTTCCTCGGTAATGCAGTAATGCGCGCTGACTTCGGTTGAAGGGTCGCACATCCGCTCGATCGCGGTCTCGACCGGCTTCATTTCCGTATAATGCAGCACCACCATGTTGATGGGTGCCTTGCGCTCGTTCCAGTTGGGCGAGAATACCTCGCGATGGACGAGCGGATCGGAGCCGAAGCTGTCGGGCATTATCCGATCAGGCCTTCCGGCGCTTTCATCGTTACGCCCAGGATAAGCCGGTCTTCCGCATGGGCGACCTGGATTTTGCCATCCTGGTCTTGCAGCAGCAGGTGAACCATGTGTGCCGGTGCGGTGCGGCCGCTCAGTTCGGCGCTGTCGAGCTTGCCATCCAGCGCTTCGCCAATGGTGGCATCGAAGACGACCTTCTTGCCGGTGGCGGCAATTACGAGTTCTGTCTGGTTTTCGCGCGTTTCCGCGCCGACCTTCAACTCGCCGCCGCGCACAAGTGCGTCGATGCCGATGGCTGCAAGGTTGAGCAGGATCTTTACCGCCGGCTTGGCCAGCTTGGGTTTTGCCACATGCCAATCAAGCGAGAGCCTGCCGTTGGCTTCTACCAGTGCCTGAATTAGCTGCTGTGGTTCCTCGCTTGGCACCATTTCGCCAAAACCGCCAGCGGCACCAAAGGCGAGGCGGAAGAACTTCAGCTTGTTGGCGCTGGCCTTCGCACTCTGCTCTAGCAGTTCGATGCAGCGCTGGCGCATTTCGGGATCTCGTTCATCAGCCAGCAGCTCCAACCCGTTGTTGATCGCGCCGACGGGGCTCAGCAAATCATGGCACAGGCGCGAGCACAAAAGGGCGGCAAGGTCGAGCTGGGTAGTGGCGGTCATCAATTCCTCTGAATATCTCCGGCCCTGGATCATTCCGGCGCAACCGCATTTACGGATGGATGGAACACATGGAACACGGTTCTAAAGCGAAAAACCCTTCGCCGCCATCCGGGCCATTGTGCGCAAGCAAGCAGGCTGGTGGCGAAGCGGCATCATGAGCGGCGGGTTAGACCTGTTCTTCAACGTAGGGAAGTGGTTCAAAGCCGGCCTCGCCGTCTTTACAGAACGTAATGTCGCCAGCTTCTCCGATGATCGCCCACACACTGCCATCGCGCGCGGCCATGGCGCTATCCGTGGCTGATGGTTCGGGCGCCGATTGTGGGTGCGAATGATAGTATCCCAGGACCTGCGGCCGGCTGCCACGCAATGCCCGATGCGCGTCGATAAGCGCTTGCGGATCGATCTCGAAATGCGTTTGTGGCGTTTTGTGGATGTTTCGCGCAGGGGTGATAGCAGTGACGCGCGCGCCTTCGCCCAGCAGTATGCCACAGCATTCGCGCGGGCCGGCTGCGCGGGCTTCTTGGGCCAATTCGGCCAGAACAGTGCTTGTCACGCGGATCGACATTGCCCATGCACCTATCATGAGTGAGGCAAAGACCCTTTCAGGCACTGTGGATAAAGCTGGTAGGCTGGACAAGGTCCTTGCTGATGCTACCGAACTATCGCGGGAACGCATAAAGGCCCTGATTTCTGCGGGTGACGTGGAAATTGACGGGAGACCGGCGAGCAGTGCATCTGCCAAAGTTGAACTCGGGTCGAGCTTTTTGATCCACATTCCGCCCCCGGATAATCCACAGGCTGTTCCACAGGATATCCCCATCGCGGTGGTCTATGAGGATGAGCACCTTATCGTGGTCGATAAGTCAGCGGGAATGGTTGTCCACCCGGCCGCAGGCAATCCGGACGGAACTTTGGTGAATGCACTTCTTCATCATTGCCGGGGCCAGTTGTCCGGTATAGGCGGTGTGGCACGGCCGGGGATCGTCCACCGGATCGACAAGGATACGTCCGGCCTGCTGGTGGTGGCGAAAAGCGACAAGGCGCATGAGGGGCTGGCGAAGCAGTTCGCGGACCATTCGATCGAGCGGCGCTACCTCGCCGTGTGCAACGGCCATCCCAACCCGCCATCCGGAACGATCAACGCCCGGATTGGCCGATCCGATGCGAATCGCAAGAAAATGGCGGTGCTTCCGGACGAATCATCGCGCGGGAAACACGCGACCACGCATTATCGCGAAGTTGAACGCTTACGGCACTGTTCGCTGGTGGAATGTCGCCTTGAAACAGGGAGAACGCACCAGGTCCGGGTTCACCTTGCGTCAATCGGTCATGCGCTATTGGGGGACCCAGTATATGGACGCCCAAATGCACAGATTCGACCTGTTATCAAGGATTTGGAGTTTGATCGGCAGGCCTTGCATGCCGCGAATCTCGGCTTTGAACATCCCGTTAACGGTAACTTTCTGCGCTTTGCCAGCGAATTGCCTGCAGATATGCGGGAACTAATCGACGAAGTTGGTCATTCCAATCGATGAAATGCGTCCTATCTGGTGCGGGTTAGGCTATATAGGCTGAACCAATATGTGGCCGCGAAAGGTCGGGTGCCCATCAGGGGCCTGCAAGATGCGGTCGACGATAGAAAGGTAAGGGAAGTAGTGAGCAACAATCGACCGAGCGTGCCAGCGCTGAGTGGTGAGCAGAGCCTCAACCGCTATCTGGCCGAAATCAAGAAATTCCCCGTGCTGACGGCGGAGCAGGAATATATGCTGGCGGTGCGCTACCGCGAGCATGAGGATTCCGATGCTGCTGCCCAGCTGGTGACGTCCCACCTGCGCCTCGTGGCCAAGATCGCCATGGGCTATCGCGGCTATGGCCTGCCGGTGAGCGACCTGATTTCCGAAGGCAATGTCGGCCTGATGCAGGGTGTGAAGAAGTTCGAGCCCGATCGGGGTTTCCGCCTCGCCACTTATGCCATGTGGTGGATCAAGGCCTCGATGCAGGAATTTATCCTGCGCAGCTGGTCGCTCGTGAAGATGGGCACCACCGCTGCGCAGAAGAAGCTGTTTTTCAACCTTCGCCGGATGAAGAAGCAGCTCGAAGCCTATGACGATACCGACCTGACCCCGGAAGATGTGACCAAGATCGCCACCGATCTGGGCGTGCCTGAGCAGGAAGTGATCAACATGAACCGCCGCATGATGATGGGCGGTGATGGCTCGCTGAACGTGCAGATGCGCAATGGCGAGGAAGGTTCGGGCGAATGGCAGGACTGGCTGACCGATGATCGCCCGCTGCAGGACGTGGTCGTGGCCGATGCCGAAGAGGCAGAGGTGCGCCGCGAAATGCTGGTGGAGGCGATGGAGACGCTTAACGATCGCGAGAAGCACATCCTCACCGAACGCCGCCTGAAGGACAATCCGCAGACGCTGGAAGAGCTTAGCCAGGTTTACGATGTGAGCCGTGAACGCATCCGCCAGATCGAGGTGCGGGCATTCGAAAAGCTGCAGAAGGCGATGCACCGTATCGCCGGCGAAAGGCTTATGCCTGTCGCTGCGTAAGCGTTTGGAGCATGAAGGAAGAGGGCGGCCATGGTGCCGCCCTTTTTCGTTTGCGCTTACTGCGCCGGGGCAAGGTCGAGAACGGCCGCGACCATCGCTTCGGTTCCCATGGTGATTGATCCGCGCGGATCTACCTTGAACAGTGGAGAATGGTGCCCCGGCACTGCCGGTCCACCATTCTCCGCGGCTGTAAGCACTTCGGGCGAGGCACCGCCAACCGCGAAATAATATCCTGGCACACCTTGGTCCGGTGTCACGAAATAGGCAAAGTCCTCACCTGCCATGTTGGTTTGCGAGAAGGGCAGTACTGCATCAGCGCCGAAAGTGCGTGCCATCACGCCGTTGAGGCGCCGGGCAAGGGCGGGATCGTTGCGGGTGACGGGCGTTCCCGGTCCCACGGTGACCACGGGCAACCTGTCCTCCGGTAATCCGCCAGCGCGGCCGGTGTTCACCGCGATCCGCTCGATGGCAGCGATTGTCTGTTCGCGAACTTCGTCGTCATTGGCGCGGACGGTAAGCTGCAGGTCCGCGCGGTCGGAAATGATGTTGTGCTTTGTACCCGCATGAAAGGCACCCACCGTGACCACAACGGGGGATAGCGGCATGATTTCGCGGCTGTCGATGGCCTGAAGCGCGACCACGATCTGCGCTGCGATCAGCACCGGGTCGCGGCCCAGGTGCGGGCTGGCACCATGCGTGCCGATGCCGGGTACCATGATGTCGACATTGTCGGAGCTAGAGGCCTGAATTCCTTCCGATGCCGAGACGGTGCCGATGGGCATGCCAGAGGCAACATGGAAGGCGAGGGCGTAATCTGGCTTGCCGAAGCGATCCCACAAGCCGTCTTCCAGCATCGCTTTGGCACCGCCGAGCCGTTCCTCGGCAGGCTGGGCGACGAACATCACCGTGCCGTTCCACTCATCGCGCATGCTGTTGAGTAAGCGCGCGGTGCCGACCATCGAAGTGATGTGCACGTCATGCCCGCAGGCATGCATCACGTAATAATCCTCGCCATCGGTGCCGGTTTGCACCACTTCGCTGGCGTAAGGGAGACCACTGGCTTCCTTGACCGGCAAGCCGTCCATGTCCGCGCGCAGTAGGATCAGCGGGCCTGTCCCATTGCGCAGAATGCCGACAACACCGGTGCTGCCCACCCCTTCTGTCACCTCCACGCCTGCTGCACGCAGCTCCTCGGCCATGCGGGCGGCTGTCTGGGTTTCGAGGAAGGAGAGTTCGGGATTACGGTGGAAGTGGACGAACAGTTCTTCGAGGTAGGCGTCATATTCGGTTGCCGCAGCGGCTTCCACTTCGGCAGGCCCAGCCAGCGCCGGGCCGGAAAAGAGCATGCTCGCAAGTGCGGTGGAGACGAGACTGCGGCGGATAGACAACATTGCATAACCCCTGTGTGACCTTGGCCTAACTAGACAGCAGAGCCGCGCGATGAGGGCAAGCGCGTTTCGTATCAGCGAAAAGTAAGGTGGCGCATCGATGCTATTGAAGCGATCCCCTGACGGAGGGTGGCATGGGCAAGAAGAGTTGTTGATCAGTGATCTAGGCGGCGCGCGATTGCTCGGCTAATAGTGCGGTAATGTTCAGCCGCATTATTCTCTGGTTCGCGAAAGCAGCCCTGATTTTCGTCAGCCTCAGTGTGGTGCTGGTCGTGCTGTTCCGCTTCGTGCCCGTCACCTATACTGCCACCATGCTGATGGACGAGAATGCGGTTACGCGCGATTGGGAATCGCTTTCCAGCATCGATCGCAACATGGTTTCCGCCGTGATCGCGGCAGAAGATTCCAAGTTCTGCAGCCATAACGGTTTCGACGTCGAAGCCATTGAGGATGCGCTGGAAGAAGCTGCCGAAGGCGGGCGCCAGCGCGGGGCATCCACCATCAGCCAGCAGACTGCCAAGAACGTGTTCCTGTGGCAAGGCGGCGGCTGGTTCCGCAAGGGGCTGGAAGCATGGTTCACCTTCGTGATCGAGGCCATCTGGGACAAGCGGCGGATCATGGAAGTCTATCTCAATGTCGCGGAAACCGGCATCGGCACTTATGGCGTAGAAGCAGGTTCATGGCGTTATTTCGACCATTCCGCCGCCCGGCTGACACGCGACGAGGCAAGCCGCATGGCTGCCGCACTACCAAGCCCGAAGACCCGCGCCGTGGTCAACCCTAAGGGTTTCACGCGCCGTTATGGCAATTCCATCGAAACGCGGATTGGCGTGGTAAGGCGTGACGGGCTCGATTCCTGCGTCTACGAATAGGCTGATGGGGGTGAGTCACTCACATTCGCACGGATCTTCGCACGCGCACGGGCACAGCCATGCGTCGAAGGATTTCGGTCGGGCCTTCGCCATTGGCGTGGTGCTCAATACAGGTTTCGTCATTGTTGAAGCGGTGTTCGGAATCCTGTCGGGCTCGATGGCGCTGGTGGCCGATGCCGGGCATAATCTGTCGGATGTGTTGGCGCTGCTGATTGCCTGGGGTGCGAGCATTGCCGCCAGGCGCCCGCCCTCGCGCCGCTTTACCTATGGCCTGAAAAGCTCGACGATCCTTGCAGCCCTTGCCAACGCCATGCTGCTGCTCATCGTTATCGGCGCGATCCTGTTCGAGACGGTGCATCGCCTGATCGACCCGGTGGAGACCGAAGGCTGGACGATGATCTGGGTGGCGGGCATTGGTACCCTCATTAACACCGCCACGGCGCTGTTGTTCATGGGCGGGCGCAAGCACGACATCAATATTCGCGGTGCTTACCTTCACATGGCGGCAGATGCGCTGGTTTCGGTGGGCGTGGTGCTGGCGGGTTCCGCTATCGTCATGACTGGCGTGGTGCTTATCGATCCGCTGGTCAGCCTGGTGATCGTGGCCGTCATTGCCTGGGGTACCTGGGGCTTGCTCAAGGACAGCGTGAAGATGGGCCTGCTCGCCGTGCCGGACAGCGTGAATGAGGGCGAAGTGCGCAATTACCTCTGTAGCCTTGATGGCGTGAAGGAGGTGCACGACCTGCATATCTGGCCGATGAGCACCACCGAAACCGCGATGACCGCGCATCTCGTCATGCCTGCGGGCCATTCGGGCGATGCCTTCCTGCATGAGATCGCGCACGAACTGGACCATCACCACGGTATCGGCCATGCTACCGTGCAGGTGGAGCAGGAACGCAACGGCGGCTGCGGGGAGTGCTGCTGACACGGCAAGGGGAGAAGGGCCATGAGTGAGACTATCCGCGAGGGCGGCTGCGGTTGCGGCCACGTGCGCTACCGGATGACGGGTGAGCCGATCATGGTCCACAATTGCCACTGCCGCCTATGCCAGCAGCAGACCGGCTCCACCAGCGTGGTCAATGTCTTCATTGAAAGCGAGCGACTGGAAGTGCTGCAGGGTGACTTCACCGATCATCAGCTGCCTGGCGGCAGCGGCGCGATCCACACCACACGGCGCTGCGGCAAATGCGGCACCGCGATCTGGAGCCACTACGCACGGCTCGGCACGCTGGCAGCAGGCGTACGCGGTGGCACGCTGGATGATCCTGACAGCGTGACGCCTGACGTGGTGATCTTTACCGAAAGCAAGATGCCCTGGGTGCCGCTGCCCCAAGGCATTCCGCATTTCGAACAGTATTATGACTTCAAGGAAGTGCTGAGCGCTGAAAGCGGCGCGCGGCTGGGCGCTCTGGCGGCAAGGCGCAAGGCGGGCGAGGGTTAGCCAGACCGGACAAGCGGCAAGGCGCAGAAGCAAACGGACCAAAGGCCCGCAAGGCCGACCGGCCACCCGAGCTTTTGCGAGGAAAGTCAAGCGCGCGGATGCGCGCGCCCGGCGTTTGAGGGCTTAAAGACTAAGCCGCTTCTTCCTTCTTGTTGCCCTTTTTGCCGTCCATCACGCGGACGGGTTCCTTGCGACCCAAGACAACGTCTGCATCCACCACCACTTCGGAAATGCCTTCCATGCTAGGCAGGTCGAACATCGTGTCGAGCAGCAGACCTTCCACGATCGAGCGCAGGCCGCGTGCGCCGGTTTTACGCTTGATGGCCTTCTTGGCGATTTCGGACAAAGCCTCGTCCGTGAAGGTGAGGTCTACCTCTTCCAGCTCGAACAGCTTGGCATACTGTTTCACCAGCGCGTTTTTCGGTTCCTTCAGGATCGTAACCAGCGCTTCCTCATCAAGGTCGTGCAGGGTAGCGATCACCGGCAGGCGGCCAACGAATTCGGGGATCAGGCCGAACTTCAGCAGGTCTTCCGGTTCGCACTTTTCCAGCATCTGGCCGATGCGCGCCTTGCTCGGGTCCGAAACATTGGCTCCGAAACCGATGGAGCGCTTCTGCAAGCGGTCACCGATCACCTTTTCGAGGCCCGCGAAAGCACCGCCGCAGATGAACAGGATGTTGGTTGTGTCCACCTGCAGGAATTCCTGCTGCGGATGCTTGCGACCACCCTGCGGCGGCACGGATGCGGTGGTGCCTTCCATCAGTTTGAGCAGCGCTTGCTGTACGCCTTCGCCCGACACGTCGCGCGTGATGGAGGGGTTTTCCGCCTTGCGGGTGATCTTGTCGATCTCGTCGATATAGACGATGCCGTGCTGCGCCTTCTCGACGTTGTAGTCGGAAGCCTGCAGCAGCTTGAGGATGATGTTCTCCACATCCTCCCCCACGTAACCGGCTTCGGTCAGCGTGGTGGCGTCAGCCATGGTGAAGGGCACGTCGAAGGTTCGGGCCAGCGTCTGCGCCAGAAGCGTCTTGCCCGAACCGGTGGGGCCGACGAGCAGGATATTGGACTTCGCCAGTTCGACATCGCCCTGCTTGCCCGAGTGCTTCAGGCGCTTGTAGTGGTTGTGCACGGCAACAGAGAGCACGCGCTTGGCGCGGTCTTGGCCGATCACATAGTCATTGAGCGTTTCGCAAATCTCGTGCGGAGTGGCGATTTCGCCATCCTTCTTGCCCGCGATGCCGCCCTTGGCTTCCTCGCGGATGATGTCGTTGCACAGCTCCACGCATTCATCGCAGATGAAGACGGTGGGGCCTGCAATAAGCTTGCGCACTTCATGCTGCGACTTGCCACAGAAGCTGCAGTAAAGGGTGCTCTTGCTATCGGAACCGCTCAATTTGGTCATAATCCTTGCCTGCCGCGCCATGGATGCGGGACATTCCGCGGGCGCATGATTCAGCCCACCCAATGTAAACCCGGTGGGCGCAATATCAATCGTATGGACACTAATTCTGCCGCCTTGATCCAGCCTGAAGGTTCAAGGTTGCCAAAATGCTACAGAATTTGCCCGAATGATGACCGGGATTCGCCATGCGAAATCCCGCTAGCTATCGCGCCTTCATTCTGATTTCAGACGATTTTGCGCTTCCGCTCTGTCCAAAAGAACAATGGCGGGCACTGCAACCAGCACCCGCCACCGTCAAATTTGTAGAATTGCCCGATTATTCTGGCGCGCCGCCGGAACCTTCCTCGCTGTCTTCCGAAGAGCCCTTGGGCCGGTGAGCAAAGACCTGATCGACAAGGCCGAACTTCTTGGCTTCGTCTGCCTCAAGGAAGGTGTCGCGGTCCATCGCGCGCTCGATATGCTCCAGGCTCTGGCCAGTGTACTTCACGTAAAGGTCATTCATACGCGCCTTGATGCGCAGGATTTCTTTCGCCTGGATCTCGATGTCAGATGCCATGCCCCGCGCGCCGCCGGAAGGCTGGTGGATCATGATGCGGGCATTGGGCAGCGCCACGCGCATGCCGGGCTCGCCAGCTGCGAGCAGGAAGCTCCCCATCGATGCAGCCTGGCCGATGCATACGGTGCGCACCTTGGGCTTGATGTACTGCATGGTGTCGTGGATCGCCATGCCAGCAGTCACCACGCCGCCGGGCGAGTTGATATACATCGAGATGTCAGAGGAGTTTTCGCTTTCGAGGAACAGCAGCTGCGCCACGATCAAAGAAGCCATGTTGTCTTCAACCTGGCCGGTGACGAACACGATGCGTTCGCGCAGCAGGCGGCTGAAGATGTCGAAGCTACGTTCGCCGCGGCTGGTGGATTCAACCACCACCGGCACCAGGGCGCCGGTCATGGGATCGGTGGTGAAGCGGTCCTTGGCATCGCCGAAAACGTCGAACATTGAAATTCCTCTTGGATTGGTAATCATCTGCCTATGTCGCGCGTGGTTGCGTGATGTTCAAGAGCAAAGCCCTGCAAGCTTGCGCAACATTGTGGATGGGCGCAGCTTACGGGCGCGCGCCCGTTCTGTTCTTGCGCCATGTTTGAAAACCGGTAGCAGACAGTTTGATACATTTGCTTTGTTGTTACGCCTTTTGATCAGGGGTAGCGGAGCCGGACAAAATCAATCCAATTGGGAGATTTCTGCTTGCGAGACTACTTGGTGGGATCGGGCCGGCTGGCCATGGCTGTTGCCATGCTTGGCGCAGCCTTGCCTGGTGTCGCCTCTGCGCAGGATGCTGGCCCCGTCAATCCGGTTGAGGATATTGCCGGGCAGGGCGGCGAGCCGGACAGGGCGCCTGAAACCGATATCCAGCTCACCAGCGCCCCGCGCACCTATTACCCGTCCGATTTTGCTGACATTGCTCCGCGCACCGCGCTCGAAGTGGTGGAACAGGTGCCGGGCTTCAACATCGATGATGGCGGCGGCGGAGGCGGCAGTGGCGGCTTTGGAAACGATGCGCGCGGCTTTGGCGAAGCTTCGGGCAATCTCCTCATCAACGGCGATCGCATTTCCAGCAAGTCCACCAGCGTGCGGGACGAGCTTTCGCGCATCCCCGTTTCCAACGTAATCCGCGTGGAAATCGTCGATGGCGCGACGCTGGAGATACCGGGGCTGTCTGGCCAGGTCGCCAACGTCATTGTCGAGACTTCGGGCATGTCGGGCCAGTTTTCCTGGAACCCGCAATTTTCTACCGGGCCAGCCAATCCGGGCCTGGCGGAAGGCAATGTTTCCCTTCGCGGGAGTACCCGCGGCATCGACTTCTCGATCGCGCTAGGACTCGGCGCTTTCGTTCGCGGTTCCGAGGGGGCGGCGATCTTCACAGATGTGCTTGGCGTGGACGAACGGTTCAATGTTCAGACGGGCAATCTCAACCGGCCCACGCTTACGGGCAATTTTGCATTCGATGTTGCGCCCGATGTGAGCATGAACATCAACCTTTCGGGCGGATTGCATATTTTTCGCAGCAGGGAGCGCGAGGTTCGGACGCCATCCAATCCGTTGCCGCTGTTTGATGAACGCTTCCGCACCAAGAACAACGAACATTTCTATGAGCTCGGCGCTGATATCGATTTTCCGTTCGGTCCTGGCCGGATGAAGCTGATCGCGCTGGAAAGCTTTAACCATGGCAATTTGCGCAGCCAGTCGCGGCTCGATCTCGATTCCCTGCCTGAAACGGGCAACCGCTACCGCCGGCTGCGTGATACCGGCGAACGCATTGCCCGCGCCGAATACAGCTGGGGCATGCTCGGCGGTGACTGGCAGCTTTCGGGCGAGGCAGCCTTCAACCGGTTGGACAATGTCGCCAGCCTGTTCCTGTTCAATGATGCGCAGGATGATTTTATCCAGATCCCCTTTCCGGAAGGCGTGGGCGGTGTGCGCGAGGAACGCTTTGAATCGATTCTCAGCTATGGCACCGGACTGACCGACAATCTTTCAATCCAGCTGACCGTGGGCGGTGAATATTCCACCCTCTCGCAAACTGGGGTGAACGCCTTGTCGCGCACTTTCCGGCGCCCCAAGGGCAGTGTTTCCTTTGCGTGGAGCCCCGGTGGCGGTTTCGACGTCAGCGTGGAAGTAGCGCACCGTGTTGGCCAGCTCGACTTTGGTGACTTCCTTGCCAGCGTGAACCTGAGTGAAGAGAACGAGAGCACCGGCAACAACCAGTTGCGCCCGCAACAGAGCTGGGAAAGCGAACTGGAAGTATCCAAGAACTTCGGCCGCTGGGGTTCGGCAACGCTGGCGGTATTTGATCACCGGGTGGAAGATTTCCTGATCATCGTGCCTACCGGCAATGGCGGGGAGGCGCGTGGCAATATTGCCAGCGCCACGCGCCAGGGCGTGCGTATCAATGGTCGGCTGGAACTGGCACCACTGGGCTTCAACGGCGCCCAGCTGGATGTGCGGCTGACGGCAGAGGACAGCTCTCTGATCGATCCTGTTACGTTTATTGACCGCAGGTTTGACGGAAATTCACCCTTCGAACTGCGGCTCGATTTCCGGCATGACGTGCCGAGCACGGACTGGGCATGGGGGCTGGAATTCCGCGATACGCAGCACGCGCCGCGCTATCGCGTCGCGGAACAGACGCTCGACGCCAATATCTCCACCTTCGGAGCTGTCTATATCGAGAACAAGGATGTGTTCGGCCTGACGGTGCGCGCCCGTGCGGCAAACCTGTTCAACGGCACGAACATCCTCGAACGCACGATCTACGACGGTCCGCGTGACATTTCGCCGGTGCTGTTCACCGAGAACCGCCGCCTGAAGATCGGGACGGTGTTCAACCTCTATGTCTCCGGGACATTCTAAGCCGGGGCTCTGGCCGGACAGCCGATGCCGGAACTGAAAAGGGCGGCCCTGCCAGTTGCAGGACCGCCCTTTTTCATGTGACCCGACGGATCGGTCTGAAGCTTACTTCTTGGCAGCAGCCTTCTTTGCGGCGGGCTTCTT
>CAZYAL010000008.1:23654-28558 GCA_964645635.1 uncultured Sphingomonadaceae bacterium
CGGATCGGTCTGAAGCTTACTTCTTGGCAGCAGCCTTCTTTGCGGCGGGCTTCTTGGCCGCGGCTTTCTTGGCAGCAGGCTTCTTCTCGGCGGGCTTCTTTTCAGCCGGCTTCTTCTCAGCAGCCTTCTTCGCTGCGGGCTTCTTGGCAGCAGCCTTCTTCTTGGCAGCAGGCCTCTTGTCCGCAGCAGCGGAGGTATCTTCGGCCTCGATCGCAGCTTCCAGTTCCTCGCGCGTCACTTCGCGTTCGGTCACTTCGGCCTTGTCGAACAGGAAGTCGACAACCTTGTCTTCATACAGCGGTGCGCGGAGCTGGGCCTGGGCCATCGGCTCATTGCGGACGTATTCGATGAAGCGCTGGCGATCATCCGGGCTATACTGCTGGGCAGCCTGCTGGATCAGCATGGACATTTCCTGGCTGGAAACTTCCACGCCGTTTGCCTGGCCGATTTCGGAAAGCAGCAGGCCCAGACGCACGCGGCGCTCGGCAATGCGCTTGTAATCGTCCTTCTCGGCTTCGATTTCTGCGCGCGCAGCTTCGGGATCTTCCTCGCGTGCGGCTTCCTGCTGCAGCTGGTTCCAGATCTGCTCGAACTCGGCTTCCACCATGGTCGGCGGTACGTCGAAATCGTGGCCTGCGGCCAGCGTGTCGAGCAGCTGGCGCTTCATCTGGGTGCGGGTGAGGCCGGCAGTTTCCTGCTCCAGCTGGCCTTTCATCAGGTTCTTCAGCTGGTCGAGGCCTTCGAGGCCGAGGCCCTTGGCGAATTCCTCGTCGATCTTGGTTTCGGCTTCGACCTTCACCTGCTGGACGGTGATGTCGAATTCGGCATCCTTGCCCTTCAGGTGCTCAGCCGGATAATCGGCCGGGAAGGTGACGGTGATGGTCTTGGTGTCGCCGGTCTTGACGCCCGTCAGCTGGTCTTCGAAGCCGGGGATGAACTGGCCAGAACCGAGCACCAGCGGGGTGTTCTCGGCCTTGCCACCTTCGAATTCGACGCCATCCACGCGGCCCACGAAATCGATGATGATCTGGTCGCTGTCAGCGGCCTTCTTGCTTTTGGGAGCGTCCTTGTAGCTCTTCTGGCTGGAAGCGAGGCGCTGCAGCGCTTCGTCCAGGGCTTCGTCGGAAACCGGGACGTTCAGCTTTTCCAGCTTCAGGCCTTCGATCGAAGGCGCCTCGATTTCGGGCAGCACTTCGATTTCCACCGACAGTTCGGCATCCTTGCCCTGCTCATATCCGTCAGCCATGTCCACGCGCGGCTGCAGCGCGGGGCGCAGCTTCTTTTCGCTGATCAGGCCTTCAACCGATTCGCGCAGCGTGGCGTTAAGTGCATCGGAATGCAGCGCTTCGCCGTGCATCTTGCGAATGAGGTTGGCGGGCACCTTGCCCGGGCGGAAGCCAGGCATGCGCACTTGGGGGGCGATCTTCTTCACCTCAGAATCGATACGCGCTTCAATATCGGCTGCCGCAATGGTCAGCGTGTAGGCGCGCTTCAGGCCTTCGTTGGTGTTTTCGACAATCTGCATTTACCGTGCCTTTTCAACAATCTTGCGGGGCCCAGAACGCATAGGAACTGGTGCGGGCGAAGGGACTCGAACCCCCACATCTTTCGATACTGGTACCTAAAACCAGCGCGTCTACCAGTTCCGCCACGCCCGCGGCCCAACGAACTCTTTCAGGCAAGTGCCTGACAAACAGGGAGCCGCCCTTAAAAGGCCAAGGCGAAAAGGGCAAGCAGGTGATGGTGGTTCGAATGGAAAATCAGCACAGCCGGGCTGCTTTCGAGATTGATTTTGCCGCCAAGCCGTGGCTAAGCGCGCCGTCATGAGCGAAGAAACTGCAAAAGACACGCCCCCGGATCGCATCGCGATTGACCCGACCAGCGAATTTTTCGATGCCGAGAAGCTGCAGCGCGGCATCGGCATTCGCTTCAAGGACCGGGTGCGCAATGATATTGAGGAATATTGCATTTCCGAAGGCTGGGTGCGCGTGCAGGCCGGCAAGACGATGGACCGCAGGGGCCGTCCGCTAACCATCAAGCTGCCTGGTCCGGTGGAAGCCTGGTATGAAGATCTGGGCGAAGAACCGCCAGTGGCCAAGGCGTAACCACCTTCTTCCTGATCAATCGAACATGAAAAAAGCGGCAGGTTTGCGCCTGCCGCTTTTTCTATGCCGCAAAGGTGTTTGCCCGTTTACACCACCGGATCGCTCGGATCGTCCTGTTCTTCAGGGTGCGCAGTGGTGAGTCGCAGCACCACATAACCAAGGATCGCCGAAACCAGCGAGCCGGTGAGGATGCCGATCTTCGCCTCGTCAATCAGCAGTCGGTAACCGGGGAAGGCCAGCTCGCCGATGAATAGCGACATGGTAAAGCCAATACCGCACAGCACGGTAACGCCCCAGACCTCTGGCCAGGTGCACCCCAGCGGTTTCTTGGCGATGCCCAGCTTGTCTGCCAGGAAAACGCAGCTGAAAATGCCCGCCTGTTTGCCCACTACAAGGCCGGCAGCAACTGCCAACGGCAGCGGTTCAAGCAGAGCATCGAGCCCGATCTCGGAGATATCGACGCCGGCATTGGCAAAGCCGAACAGCGGCACCACGAGGTAGGCGTTCCAACCGACCAGCCCGTGCTCGAGATGTTCGAGCATGGAGTTGCCGTCCTTCTTGTGCATCGGGATGGTCAGCGCCGCGAGCACGCCCGCGATGGTGGCATGGACGCCGGAATTGAGAACGCAGTACCACAGCACCACGGCGGCGAGGATGTAAAGCCACATCTGCCCAACGCGCATGCGGTTCATGGCCACCATGACGCCAAGCACCAGTGCCGAGCCGATCAGCCATGCCAGCTTGAGGTTAGCAGTGTAGAAGATGGCGATGATCGCCACCGCGCCAATGTCATCCACGATGGCGACGGTCAGCAGGAACAGCCTCAGGGCCGCCGGAACGCGCGAGCCGAGCAGGCCGACCACGCCCATTGCAAAGGCAATGTCTGTTGCGGCAGGGATGGCCCAGCCGCGCGACAAGTCTGGATTGCCGCCTGAAATCAGCATGTAGACCAGCGCAGGTGCGGCCATGCCGGCGATAGCTGCCAGCACTGGCAACGTGCGCTGTTTGGGGTCAGCCAGGTTGCCGGTAATCAGCTCTCGCTTCACTTCCAGACCGACCACGAAGAAGAAGATCACCATCAGCGCATCGTTGATCCACAGATGCAGCGTGTTGAGCTTGAAGGTATCGCTGGGGAACAATTCGCCATGAAACAGGTGGTGATAGCTTTCCGATACGGCGGAATTGGCCACGAACATGGCTGTCGCCGCAACGGCGATCAGCAGCACACCTTCAAAGGCATCGGAAACAAACAGCGCGTTGAACTGGCGCCGCATGGCTTTGATGATCGGTTGGCTGGTCATATGCGAATTCCATTTCGCAAATGCGGCAAACATGCAAGCGTTGCCGCCCGGGTGATTGCCTTTTTTTTGATTTCGATAGGTCATACAAATATTTGCGTGAAATGCGGTGTTCGGGGGCACATGTAGGATACTTCAATCCTTGCGGTTTTAGGGCTTGTTGAACGCGAACTTTTGCTGTTCGCCGGGTTCTTCTTCCTGCTCGGTGCGATCGACGAGTTGCTGGTGGACGGGCTTTGGGGGTGGATGCGCCTGACGCGCAAGATGCCGCACCTCGACCTGAAACGCGCTGACGTGCGCTCGCTCCGCCTGGTAGGTATGGCGGCGATATTCATTCCTGCCTGGCATGAGGACAAGGTGATTGAGCATACAATCGCCCATGCGCTGAAGTCCTGGCCGCATTCTGATTACCGGATCTACATCGGCCTCTATCGCAACGATTTTGCGACGATGGAAGCGGCCATGCGCGCTGCGGGCGCTGACCGTCGCGTGCGGCTTGTGGTGCATGACTGCAATGGCCCCTCGACCAAGGCCGACTGCCTTAACCGGCTCTATCGCGCGATGCAGGTGGATGAGGCGCGCACCGATCAGGAATTCCGCATGGTCGTGCTGCACGATGCTGAAGACCTGGTCGATCCGGCTGAGCTGGGGCTGATGGACCGCGCCCTCGAAAGGGCGGAATTCGTGCAGAGACCCGTCTTGCCGTTACCGCAGAAGGAATCGCGCTGGATTGGCAGCCATTACTGCGAGGAATTTGCCGAGGCGCATGGCAAGAACATGGTCGTGCGTGACTGGCTTGGAACGTGCCTCCCAGCTGCCGGTGTCGGCTGTGCGTTCAACCGTAACATGTTGCGCAACATGGCCCGGCTGCATGGCGGCGATGTGCCCTTTTCCGTGGAGTCGCTTGCCGAGGATTACGAGCTGGGCATGCGTATCGAAGCGGTAGGTGGCCGTTCGCGCTTCCTGCGAGTGCGCGGCGAGGATGGCTCGCTGGTAGCAACACGCGCCTATTTCCACTCCCGCCTGCACGAGGCGGTGCGCCAAAAGGCGCGCTGGGTTCATGGCGTCAGCTTGCAGGGCTGGGACCGGCTTGGCTGGGAAGGCGGAATTGCCGAGAATTGGATGCGCTTGCGTGACCGGCATGGGCCACTTGCCGCATTGGTGCTGGCTTGCGGCTAAAGCTGCTATATGCTCGCGGGCTTGACGTACCTGCTGGGCGCGTTCGGCATTGATCGCCCGTGGAAGCCTGATCCGTTGCTCACCTGGCTGGTGACAGCCAACCTCGTGAGCTTCCTGTGGCGGGCACTGGTCCGCTTTGCCTTTACCGCGCGCGAATATGGCGTGGGTGAAGGATTGTTAGCGGTGTTGCGCATACCGATTGCCAACATCATTGCGATCATGGCGGGACGCCGCGCATTGATGGCCTATGTGCGCACGCTGCGAGGTGCCGCGCCGCGTTGGGAGAAGACCCGGCATGAGCGGCATCCGGTGGCTTCTGCCG
>CAZYAL010000008.1:28658-31756 GCA_964645635.1 uncultured Sphingomonadaceae bacterium
TCCAGCGCGCACCGCCCGCAAGTGTATTTGCGCGGATCAGCCGCGCTTCAGGGTTCGAATGAGCAGGAAGTGGCAGCAGGCCTCTCCGCACGCCCTATCGCCAAGCTACCCGTCCGCGTGGCTGCCGAACTGCGGATGAGCGACTATGCGCAATCGAAAGAGGTTCGGCCCGCAGCCTATGCCGTCACGGAATTGCCGCCGCAGGAACTGCCTGGCGGCTTGCGGGCAGAGGCCTATCTCCAGGCAGGCTATGTCGGCGGAGACTTCGCAACGCCTTTCGTTGATGGTCAGGCCCGGGTGGACCGCAGCCTTGCTTCGGTGGGTAACTTTGATCTTCGCGCCGGCGCTTCCACATGGGGCGGGGCGCAGAAGGATAGCGAGCGGCTGGACATCGGGCCGACAGCTTCGGTCACCTTCCGTATCGGCGAAACGCGTGGCCGTGTGTCAGCGGACTATCGCTTCCGCGTGGCGGGCGAGGCAGAGCCTGCTAGTGGCCCTGCGCTCACACTATCCGCCGGATTTTAGGCATAAGGGCACCATTCATCTTCAATCCAGCCCGCCTATGCGTTAGGCGCTAGTCATGGACGTTTATCTCCCCATTGCGAACCTCGCCATCAATGGCCTGTGGATCGTGGTGCTTGGCGGGCTGACGGGCATCCTTTCCGGCATTTTCGGCGTGGGCGGCGGGTTTCTGACCACGCCGCTGCTGATCTTCTCCGGCATCCCGCCAACGGTGGCTGCTGCATCTGCCGCCACGCAGGTGACCGGCGCCAGCGTTTCGGGCGTGATCGCCCAGTCCAAGCGCAATGGCGTGGATTACCAGATGGGCGCGGTTGTGGTAGCAGGCGGCCTTATCGGCGCGCTGCTGGGCGCAGGTATCTTCAACTTGCTCACCGCCTTCGGCCAGATCGATGTCGTCATCAACATGCTCTACGTGATCCTGCTGGGCACGATCGGCACGATGATGGGGCGCGAATCGATTCAGGCGCTCAATCGCAAGCCGCAGGACAAGCGCCGCGCGGCCAAGCGCCGCCACCACCCGCTGATCGCGGCGCTGCCGATGCGCTGGCGTTTCTATCGCTCGGGTCTGTACATCTCGCCGTTCGGCCCATTCATCATGGGTATCGTTGTCGGCATCCTCACCATGCTGATGGGTGTGGGCGGCGGCTTCATCATGGTGCCTGCCATGCTCTACATTCTGGGAATGAGCGCGAATGTCGTGGTTGGCACGTCGCTGTTCAACATCCTTTTCGTGACGATGATGACCACCATGGTTCACGCGCTGACAACCCAGGCGGTGGACGTGGTACTGGCGGGACTGCTGCTGCTCGGTTCGGTAACCGGCGCGCAGATTGGCACGCGCATCGCCTTGTCTGCCAAGCCGGAGATCCTGCGCCTGATCCTGGCGGCAATCGTGCTGACGGTGGCGGCGATCATGCTGTTCGGCCTGTTCGTCATCCCGGACGCCTTTTACACGGTCACCCCGCTGTGAAGCGCTGGCTCGCCTTGATGGTGCCCATGCTGCTGGCGCTGGCGTCATTGCCCAGCCTCGCTTTCGCGCAGGGCAGGGACCCGATCCTGGTGCCCGAAGTCAGCGAGCATGAGGTGCTGGTGCAGCAAGGCTTCACCGGCCAGACGCTGATCCTATATGGCGCGCTGCTTGATCCGGATGGCAGCCGCGCAGGCGACGATTTCGATATTGTGGTGATCCTGCGTGGGCCATCCGAGCCGATCCAGATCCGCGAGAAGCAGCGCTTCGCCGGCATCTGGATCAATGCCGAGGCGATGTCCTTGCGTTCGGTCCCATCCTTCTTCGGCCTTGCCAGTTCCTCACCGATTGACGAGATCGTGGATGAGAGCACGGCGGCGATCTATGAATTCGGGCTCGATTATCTGCAGCTTTCGCCAACCGGCACAATCGATCCCGAACAGCACGCCCGTTTCACCAGCGGGCTTGTGGACTTGCGCCGAGAAAGCGGGCTTTTCCAACAGAATGAGGACGGCGTGGCAATCAGCGAAGGCGTGCTCTATCAGGCGCGCATCTATTTGCCTTCCAACGTGGTGGTGGGCCGCTATGTTGCGGAAACCTTCGCCGTGCGCGACGGGCGCGTGATCGCGGCGGCCAGTTCCGAAGTGACGGTGCGCAAGGAGGGGTTCGACCGTGACGTTGCCGAACAGGCGCAGGACAATTCCTTTGCCTATGGTTTGCTGGCGGTTGCCATGTCGCTGTTCATGGGTTGGGCGGCGGGCAGGCTGTTCGCGCTGGTCTGACCTAGGGTTGTTTTTTGGACCTGGAATTTCCGCATTTGCAAGGCTCTGTGCGGGCTTGGTTTTTGCTCTCGATTGACGCGATGTTAACCCTCCAACCTTACCCCCGTCGCGAGTACGAACGTAACTACGCGAGAGCATTTCATGTCCGATATGTCGCACACGCCCCTTTCCCAAGCCCCGCGGGAAGGAGCCCCTGCTTCCGGTGAAATGCCGAATGACAATGCGACGCGACCCATCGGCATGATCCTCGAAATTGCCGGTTCAGGCTCGCAGATTGCGCTCGCCATGATCCGCCTTAACCAGTGCAGCGATGACCAGGACCCATCGGTCGCGCTTGCTGGGCAGGTCGGCAGCCAGGTCAAGATCCGCACAAAGGACGGCTGGCTGCTCGCCAGTGTCCGCAACCAGCGGCAGGACCGCCGCGGCGACAGGAACACGGTGGTCGCCAATATCGATTTCATGGGCGAGGGCATGGAAGAAAGACTGACTGGCAAGATCCACGGTTTCCGCCGTGGTGTGACCCGCTATCCCATTCCCGGTGCGCTGATCTTCCCCGCTACCACCGACGACCTTCGCCAGATTTATGCCAGCGACGGCCGCAGCTCTATCCAGATCGGCACCGTTTATCCCACCAAGGATATCCGCGCGGGGGTCTATATCGATGCCATGCTTGGCAAGCATTTCGCACTGCTCGGTTCCACCGGTACCGGTAAGTCGACAAGCGCCGCGCTGATCCTGCACCGCATCTGCCAGGCTGCGCCGCAGGGCCACATCGTGATGATTGACCCGCACGGAGAATATTCTGCCGCTTTCCGCAACACCGGCCA
>CAZYAL010000008.1:31856-60109 GCA_964645635.1 uncultured Sphingomonadaceae bacterium
GAGTTCATCTCCAAGGTTTTCCGCATGCCGGGTGATGGCAAACCGATCTCGATCATCGATGTTTCGGGCGTTCCGTCCGACATCACCAGCACCGTGGTGGCCGTGCTTTCGCGCATGGTGTTCGACTTCGCCATCTGGGGGCGCCACGAGAAGACCCGTCCGGTGCTGCTGGTGTGCGAGGAAGCCCACCGCTATGTGCCGAACGAAAAGAACGCCGATGGTTCTTCGGTCGGCCGCATCCTGTCGCGTATCGCCAAGGAAGGCCGTAAGTACGGCATATCGCTGGGCCTTATCACCCAGCGCCCGTCCGACCTTGCCGAAGGCGTGCTGTCGCAGTGCGGCACGATCATCTCCATGCGATTGAACAACGATCGCGACCAGGCTTTCGTGAAATCCGCCATGCCCGAAGGCGCGCGCGGCTTCCTCGATTCCATTCCCGCCCTGCGCAACCGCGAATGCATCATCTGCGGTGAGGGCGTATCGATCCCGATCCGCGTGAACTTCGACAACCTTGAAGAAAGCAAGCGCCCGGCTTCCGAAGACCCGAGCTTCGTGGAACTGTGGAGCGAGGCCGGCGGCGAGGAAGAACAGGTCGAACGCGTGGTCCAGCGCTGGAGAACTCAGGGGAATTGAAAATTCCCCTGATTATTGTTTAGCCTCAAGCGCCGGATGGCTCGCGCCCGGCGTTTGAGGGGCTAAACAGAAAACTCACAAATCAGGATTCATCCGCCCTGCAGGCTGGCCGTCAGCATGGGCTTGCTCCATCGCCTCTTCCACACTCTCTGCCTTGGCGCGTTCGCGCCAGCCGGGCAGGGCATAGGCCCACCACGCCAGCAGCAGGGCGGCAAAGGCGCTGACCGGATAGGACCACCAGATCGCGTCCGCTCCCAGCGCGTCATAGGCCGCGTAATAGAAGCCGAGCCTTACCGGGTAGAGCGAGATCGCGAGGATGCCCAGCGGCACCCATACAACGCCGCCAGCGCGCATGATTGCCGTCAGCACCATGGTCACGCCGAAGATCACGAAGTTCCAGCTGGCCAGCAGCTGCATGTGCTGGGCCAGCGGCACTGCCGGGCTGTCCGGCCCCAGGAACAGCACCAGCACGGGCCGGTCAAACAGGATCAGCAGCACGGTGATCGTGCCGGTCATCGCGAACTGCACCAGCAAGCCCGCATTGGCCAGCGAACCGAGCCGGTCCCACTTCTTTGCGCCGATATATTGCGCGGCCATCGCGCTCACCGCGCCCCCAATCGCCATGCCAGGCATCTGGATATAGGTGAACAGCTGCATCACCGCGCCATAGGCGGCAGCGGTGAGCAGGCCCTCTTGATTGACCAGGCCGACCATGATGATGCCCGCCGCGCTCACCACCAGCATCTGCGCACCCATCGGTACGCCTTTGGAGATGATGTATTTCAGCTCCTCGCTGTCAGGTTTGAGATAGGCGAGTTCCGGCCCGCGCAGGCGCAAGGGCAGGTCTTTGGCGTAGAGGTAGATCACCATGGCGATGAAGCTGGCCACCGCCGCAATCACCATCGACAGGGCAGAACCGGTGATGCCCAGTTCCGGGAAGGGCCCCCAGCCAGTGATGAGGATGGGGTTCAAGGCTATATCCAGCACCACAGTGAGGCCCATGAAGATCAGCGGCGTGCGTGCATCGCCAGACCCGCGCAGGCCCATCTGCAGGATGATTGAAGCCATCACGATAGGCATGGAAACGAACAGCATGCGCAGGTAATCATGCGCTAGCTGCCATGCCGCGCCGGGCGTTCCAAGCAGGTCCAGCAAGGGGCCGGTGAACATGAAGCCGACGGCTGCAATCACCGTCATCACCAGGAAGGAAAAGCCCACCGCGGTGCCAAAGGTGCGCCGCGCGCCATCGATATTGCGCGCGCCGAAGCGCTGGCCGATCTTCACCGTGCCCGCCATGCCCAGGCCGAAGGCGGCAGCGGACATCAGGAACATGATGATATTGGAATTGGCAGTGGCGGCCAGTGCCTCCTCGCCGATCAGCCGCCCTACCCATATCGAATTGATCGTGCCGTTCAGCGATTGCAGCACGCTAGACAGCAGCGTGGGCACGCTGAACAGCAGCAGCGTGGGCATGATCGGGCCTTGCGTCAGGTCGCCTTTCATGGGGCCACCGGGCATCGGGCCCGTGGCGGCTGCTGGCTGTTCGTCATTGCTGGCAGGCGTGCTGCTCATGTTCCGCGTGTATCCCCGAAGAGGTGTATATGGAGACGGTCGCTTAGACGAAAGCCATGTTCAATGCATAGCGCGGAAAGCCACTTGGTCCGGTCGCGAATTGTATCGCTGTGGGTCCCTTCCGCCATCAGGAATATCCGCGAGGGCGGGATGTGATGGGTGCTCTGGAGGTTGACCACTTCCGCAACATCGTCAGGCTTGGCGATCACGAACTTCAGGAATGCTCGCGGCTCGCTGGCCCAGTGGTCGAGCATTTCGGGAATCAGCGCGAGGTCTGCCGGATTGCCGGAGTGGGAAAGCTTGGGGCTGACATTGTACTGGTTCACCAGCACGTCCAGCCGGGCGATAGGGCGCACGGTACCGTTGGTTTCGATCTCCACGCTGATATCCGGAAGATGCGCCAGCATGTCAGCCAGCTTGGCCGCTTGAAGCAAGGGTTCGCCGCCGGTGATCACGAGCCGCGACTGGCCCAGCGCCTTGATGCGCTGCGCCACGTCGTGAACGTCGAGCGAAATCTGGTTGGCCTTGCGATCATACAGCTCGCCGCCGCGATGCGGACGATTGTCGCCTTCGAAATGCCAGGTGTAGGGGGTGTCACACCAAGTGCATGCCAGGTTGCAGCGCGACAGGCGCAGGAAAGCCACGGGCCGCCCCATGCTGGACCCTTCGCCTTGCACCGAAGCGAAGATTTCCGGCTCGTTCGCGGCCTGCGTGGCGACGGTGAGGGTCATGCGAATCGTGCCCTTATCCGGTGTGGCATGGAACACATGGAACACGGTCTTGAGGCAAGAAACGGCATAGTGTCGCCCTGCGCCACGCGAAGTGTAACCTTACGGCGCAATGTGTCACTTTTGCCCCGCAGGTGTGACCTTGCGACAGGCAAGCCGTCACCCTTGCGGATGCGTTGTGTCACCGGGGCAAGCGGCGCTGTGCAGGCAGCGTGATCGATCATCACTGCCGACATTGCACATTTCTGCACGCGTAGGAAATCCTACCCGAGCCGTTCCAGCGCCGCTGTCAGCCGTTCGATCTCTGCCTTGTGGTGGGCCAGGTCCTCGCGGGCCTTGTCCACCGCTTCGGGCTTGGCGCGTTCAACGAAATTGGCATTGCCAAGGCGGCCTTCGAGCGATCCGGCTTCCTTCTGCGAACCGGTCAGAGCCTTTTCGAGGCGGGCGCGTTCGGCTTCGATGTCAATCACGCCTTCCAGCGGCACGATGAACACGTCGGACCCGGCGGTGACCTGCATCGCTGCACCGGCTGGCGGTTCGCCGAAGGTTACCGGCGTCAGTCGCGCGAGGCGTTCGATCGCCGCTGCGCTGCGCTCGACCACACGCTTGGCAAGGTCTGACGGGGCGGGGCAGTAAGCCGCCAGCTTCTCGCCGGGCGAAATGCCAAGCTCGTTCTTCGCACCGCGCGTGGCGGTAGTGAGCGCAATCACCCAGTCGATGGCGTCGGTCGCCTGCTTGGAAACGCTCGCTTCAGGTTGCGGCCATTTGGCGAGGATCAGGTCGTATTCGCGCGGGTGGGTGGGCGACGATTGGGCGTTCCACAGCTCTTCTGTGACGAAGGGCATGAAGGGGTGGAGCATGACAAGGATCTGGTCGAGCGCCCAGCCTGCCACTGCGCGGGTTTCGGCAGCAGCCTCACCCTCTTCCTCGCCTTGGAGGACGGGCTTGATCAGTTCGAGATACCAGTCGCAGAAGCGGTCCCACGTGAAGTGGTAGATCGTGTTCGCCGCCGCATCGAAGCGCAGGTCTGCCATCGCCTTGTCGAGCGCTTGCACGGTCTGCTGCACTTCGCCGATGATCCACTGGTTGACCGCCAGCTGGGCTTTGGGCGCGGCAATGGTGGCGGACCCGCCGATGCCGTTCGACGCGCAGAAGCGGGTGGCGTTCCACAGCTTGGTGGCGAAGTTGCGATAGCCTTCTACCCGGCGCTCATCCATCTTGATGTCGCGGCCCTGGCTTTCCATCGCCGCCATGAAGAAGCGCAGCGCATCAGCGCCATATTGATCGATCAGAATCAGCGGATCGACCACATTGCCCTTGGACTTGGACATCTTGGAGCCATCGGCTGCGCGCACGAGGCCATGCAGGTAAAGCCGCGGCCACGGCACCTGCCCGGTCATCTTCATGCCCTGCATCATCATGCGCGCATCCCAGAAGAACAGGATGTCGAAGCCGGAAACCAGCAGGTTATTCGGGTAGTGCTTCTTGAGCAGCTCGGTCTCGTCCGGCCACCCGAGCGTTGCGAAGGGCCACAGGGCGGAGGAGAACCACGTGTCGAGCACATCAGGATCGCGGGTAAGGGCAACGCCTGCGCCAGCCTGCGCTTGTGCCTCTTCCTCGGTTTCGGCGACGTAGACCGAGCCATCCTCGGCATACCACGCCGGAATCCGGTGGCCCCACCACAGCTGGCGGCTGACGCACCACGGCTGGATGTTTTCCATCCAGTTGAAGAAGGTCTTTTCCCACGTCTTAGGGACAATCTCGATATCGCCGTTCTTCACCGCTTCGATAGGTGCGGCAGCGAGCTTTTCGGCGTTCACATACCACTGGTCCGTCAGCCAGGGTTCGATCACCACGCCGCCGCGATCGCCGAAAGGCGTTGCGATGGTGCGCGGTTCGGCGTCGCTCTCGACTTCCTCGCCCTTCTTGTTCTTCGAGACATGCGGGATCAGGAAGCCCTGTTCCTTGAGGCGGGCAACCACCAGTTCGCGCGCGCCGCCCTCGCCCCCATCGTCTTTGGCACGCTTGAAGCGGTGCAGGCCGATATATTCTTCCGGCACCAGCCCGTCCGCCGTCTGGCAGACGTTCGCATCGGCATCGAGCATATTGAGCATGTCGCCAGGAGCGATCCCGGCGCGCTTGCCAACTTCGAAGTCGTTGAAATCATGTCCCGGCGTGATCTTCACCGCGCCGGAACCGAGTTCGGGATCGGCATGTTCGTCAGCTACGATGGGCACGCGGCGGCCGGTGATGGGCAGCACCACATGCTTGCCGATCACGCTCTTGTAGCGCTCGTCCGTCGGGTGAACGGCCACGGCCATATCCGCCAGCATGGTTTCGGGGCGCGTCGTAGCCACCTCGATGTAGTCCTGCCCGTTAGCGAGGGTCACACCATCGGCGAGCGGGTACTTGAAGTGCCAGAAGCCGCCCTGCACATTCTCGGTCTCAACCTCCAGGTCAGAGATCGCGGTGCGCAGCTTCGGGTCCCAGTTCACCAACCGCTTGTCGCGGTAGATCAGGCCTTCGTTGTAGAGATCAACGAACACCTTGAGAACGGCGCGGGTGAAATGCTCATCCATCGTGAACTGCTCGCGGCTCCAGTCCATCGAGCAGCCAAGGCGGCGCAGCTGGCGAGTGATGGTGCCGCCGCTTTCTTCTTTCCACTCCCACACCTTGCCGATGAAATCTTCGCGGCTGTAGTTGGTCCGCTTGTCCTGCTGCTGCTCCATCTGCCGCTCGACCACCATCTGGGTGGCGATGCCGGCGTGGTCCGTGCCTACCACCCACAGCGCGTCCTTGCCGCGCATGCGTTCATAGCGGATCACGATGTCCTGCAGCGTGTTGTCCAGCGCGTGGCCGATGTGGAGGCTGCCCGTCACGTTCGGCGGCGGGTTGACGATGGTGAAGGCTTCCGCGTTCGGGCGTTCGGGCCGGAACAGGCCGCCTTTTTCCCAGTGCTCGTACCACTTCGCCTCGATAGCGGCGGGATCGAAAGTTTTGGCAAGTTCGCGGGTCATTTGATCGTGTGTCTTTTGCTCTGGGTTGGCATCGGCCCTCTCTCTCACCCCTCCACCTGATGCAAACTGTCCCGGAGGAAGGGCGGGGGAGAGGGCCAGTGCCGTAATCGTCAATAGATAGCGCCTTTGCCAGCGCTAATCCCCAAGGGCAATGGCCGGATTGCCTTGCGGGCTGCGGGTTTTGCCCGCATATCGCAAGCCATCATGCGGGAATGGGCGGAATACAGCTTGCAGGAAGAGTGCGGGCGCACCACGCTGGTGGTGACGGGGCCGCTGCTTGTTGCGACAATCGGCCATCTCGATTCTGACCTGCGCGGAATGGACGATCCCGTCCAGTTCATCGACATTTCCCAGGCTCATCCCATCGATACGGTCGGCGCATGGGTGATCCATCGCTTTGCCGAGCGGCATTCGGCGGAAATTATCGGTGCCAGCGAGCAGGCAGAGGTGCTGCTGGGTGCGGTGCAGGAAAGCTCCAGCAGCGCCGCTGTGATGCCCCATCGCGACTGGTTCTATCTGCGCGTGCCCGAAGAAGTGGGCGCGGCGGTGTTCGAATTCGGGCGCGGTATACGCCGGATCATTGGCTTTACGGGCGCGATCATCGCGGAGTCATTAGGAACACTGCGCCACCCGAGCCGGTTGCGCGTGCGGGCGCTGGTGCGGCAGATGGAACTTGTCGGCGTAACCAGCCTGCCGATCATCGGCTTGATGAGCTTCCTGATCGGTATCGTCATTGCCCAGCAAGGCGCGGTGCAGCTGGCACAGTTCGGTGCTGAAACGCTCACCGTGAACCTCGTCGGTCGCATAACCTTGCGCGAACTGGGCGTACTGATGACAGCGATCATGGTTGCCGGTCGTTCAGGCTCGGCATTCGCTGCGCAGATCGGCACGATGAAGCTGACCGAGGAAATCGACGCGATGCGCACCATCGGCGTCGCCCCGGTGGAGACGCTGGTGATGCCGCGCATCCTTGCTGCGGTGATCATGATGCCTTTGCTCGGCTTCTTCTCGTCCTGTGTCGCCATTATAGGCGGTGCGGTTATCGGCGATGTGATGCTTGGCATCCCCTTCCTCACCTTCCTCAACCGGATCCAGGAAGTGGTGCCCGTCTGGGATCTCTATGTCGGACTGGTAAAGGCGCCGGTGTTCGGCCTGATCGTGGCGCTTTCGGGCTGCTACCAGGGCATGCAAGTATCCGGCAACGCAGAAGACGTTGGCCTGCGCACCACCAAGGCGGTGGTGCAGGCGATCTTCATGGTCATCGTGCTCGATGCCTTCTTCGCCGTGTTTTTCACGGAGATCGGCTGGGGATGAGCGCGCAAGGTCTGCATTATGAGGGGGAATTCCCTGTCGTCATCAAGGGGCTGACCAATGCCTTTGGCGATTTCGTGGTGCATGAGGACCTGTCCCTGAAAGTGCGGCGCGGCGAGATCCTTGGCGTTGTCGGCGGGTCGGGTACGGGCAAGAGCGTGCTTATGCGCTCGATCATCGGTTTGCAGATACCGGCTGAGGGCGAAATCGAGGTGTTCGGCAAGGACATCACCGCCGCCGAACCGGACGAGGTGATCGGCGTGCGCAACCGCTGGGGCGTGCTGTTTCAGGGCGGGGCGCTGTTCTCCACCCTGACTGTGGCTGAGAACGTGCAGGTGCCGCTCAAACAGTTCTATCCGGAACTGGAGCCCGAACTGCTCAATGAGATTTCGCGCTACAAGGTGGTGATGACAGGCCTGCCGGAAGAGGCGGCCAGCAAATATCCGTCAGAGCTTTCCGGCGGGATGAAGAAGCGCGCCGGCTTGGCCCGAGCTCTGTCGCTCGATCCCGAATTGCTGTTCCTTGACGAGCCGACGGCGGGCCTCGACCCCATCGGCGCTGCCAAGTTTGACGAGCTGCTGCGAGAACTTACCGACACGTTGGGGCTGACGGTCTTCCTCATCACCCACGATCTCGATACGCTTTATGCCATCTGTGACCGGGTGGCCGTGCTGGCAGACAAGAAGGTGATCGCCACCGGTACGATCCCCGAATTGCTGGAAAGCGACCACCCGTGGATCCAGGAATATTTCAACGGCCCGCGCGCCCGTGCGGCGCAGTCTGCCAAGGCCAAGGTAGACAGGCACAAAGCGGGTGGGGGCTCTTAAGGCATGGACATTTACTGCAGCGGGAAAGTAACCTCGTAAGATGGAAACACGCGCAAACCACGTCTGGGTCGGTGTCGTCACCCTGCTGCTGCTGGCAGCTCTGGCGCTTTTCTTCGTCTGGCTGGCGCGGCTCGGCAATGCTGACCGCAAGGAATATGATATCTTCTTCCAGCAGTCGGTAGGCGGGCTTGCCAATGGCTCGTCCGTCGCCTTTGCCGGTGTACCCGTAGGCCAGGTTTCCGAAATCGAACTGTGGGATGCGGACCCTGAATATGTCCGCGTGCGCATCCGGGTGAAAAATGATGTGCCCGTGCTGATCGGCACCACTGCATCAATCAGCTTCAGCTTTACCGGTGTTTCTACCCTCAATCTCGACGGTGCGCGCCAGGGACAGCTGCCCATCACTTGCGAGACGACCGCGTGCCCCGAAGGCGTGCCGGTTATTCCGCCTGCGGGCGGCGCAATCGACGCAATCCTTTCCAGCGCGCCGCTGCTGCTTGAACGTCTCGCCACGCTGACCGACAGGCTGACCCGTGTGTTGGATGATGACAACCAGAACGCGATTGCCGGCATCCTGCGCAACACCGAAAGGCTGAGCGCTGACCTTGCTTCGGCCTCGCCCGAAATCCGCAAGACTCTGGTGGAACTGCAAGCCACGCTGGAGCAGTCCACCCAGACACTGGCGACCTTTGAGGACACGCTGGAAAGCGCAGATGCGCTGCTGGAAAACGAAGGCACCACGCTGGCGGCTGACTTGCGCGGCACGCTGCAATCGGCACGCGGTGCGGCAGATGCGCTGGAGGTGACCTTGCAGGGCATGCAGCCGATGACGCGGGAATTGAGCGAGGAAACGCTGCCGATTGCGCAAGCCACTTTGCGCGACTTGCGCCGCACCAGCGAGACCCTGCGCACATTGACTGAGCAGATTGAGAACGAGGGGGCCGGTTCACTGTTGGGCAGCCGCCCGCTGCCAGAGTACGAACCGTGAGCACGAAAGGACGCAGTTCCATGATTTTTCCCAATGTGCTCAAATCGCTGGGCCTGCTGCCTGCTATCGCGCTGCTTGCTGGGTGTGTCAGCATCGGCGGCGGGGCTGAGGTGCCGGACCAGTTGCTGACGCTCAGCGCGACTTCAAGCGCGCCTGCCGGCGCTGCCGCCAGCGGCAATATGGCGAGCGCTCTTGCCGTTTCCGAACCTGCCGTGCCGCAGTATCTTAACGTGGTGCGTGTGCCCGTGCGCGTGTCCGGCAGCGCGATTGCCTATTTGCAGGACGCGGTGTGGGTGGAAAAGCCCGCGCGCCTGTTCCAGCGCGTGCTGTCCGAAACCATTCGCGCTAGCGGTAACCACCTCGTGGTCAGCGGCGGCGATCTGGAATATGCTGCGCAGACCCAGCTTGGCGGAGAACTGACGGCGATGGAATATGACCCGGCGCGCTCTGTCGTGGTGGTGCGCTATGACGCGGTGCTGCGTATGCCTGACGGGGCTGTGCGTACCCAGCGCTTCGAAAGCGAGCAGACCGGCGTGCGGCCTGATGCGCTGAGAGTTGCACCTGCCCTCAACCGTGCCGCCAATGACGTGGCAGCGCAGGTTGCCGAATGGGTGGGGCAGTAAGGCGCGGACTAGCCCCGCACTGCCTTTACAAAATCAAGCGCATGGCGGAACGCTTCCAGCCGCACCTTGCGCCTGTCTTCTGCTTCATAGTCCCAGCCCCACAGGTCGGCCTGCCAATCCTCTTCTGCATTGGCGATGGCGAACAGTGCATCGGCATCGGCGTCGTCTTCCAGTGCCTCCAGCGCGACGATCACTGATGCGGCCAGCGTGGTTAGCGTCTGCATGCCAGACAGGGTGAAATCGTCGAGCCCTTCGAGCACCTCGTGGAGGCGCTCCACCGTTCCGGGTGGCTGGGGATTATGCATGATCCCGCTGACCCGCGTGAAGGCGATGGCATGGCGCGCCTCGCATGCGGCAACCAGCGGCTCCCACAATTCCTGCTGCCGCTTGTAGAGCGCATCCGCAGGATCGCCGCGGTAGCAAAGCGTATCGGTCTGCGAGAACTTCGTCACATTGCCGATGGCGCTCGCGCGGTCCTTCGCGACGATATCGATGGCGTAGTCTGCCATGTCTCGGAAGATGAAGCTCTTGGGGTCAATCTCTTCGTCCTGGCGCTCCCATTCGCTGGCCAGCATCATGGCGAGCGCCTCGCTGGGTACTACCTGCGGGCTACCGGTCTGCGTGTTGATCGCTCGTCCGTCGAGCTGCACCTGCCAGCTGCCATTACCCGCCGCAGCGGTGGTTACTTGCTTGTAGAAGCGTTTCATTGGCGGGGCGGCAGCTTGTCCTTGCTGCTCCAGATTCCGGCGAGTAGGCGGGGCACAATGAAGAGTTCGCCAAGCCCTAACACAATCAGTAGGTAAGCAGTCCAGCCCGGCAACGGCAGCACGCCCATCTGCACGGCAAGGCCTGCGACCACCATTAGCGCGCCGCCAAGCCGCATCAGGCTGGTCATCACGAAGCGCCCCTGTGCCTTCGCCTCCTTCTGCTCGCGGGTTTCCTCAACCATTGATCAGTTCCTCCAGCTCGGCTGCGGTCTGCGCCACGGCGCGCGCACCTGCTTCAAGCAATTCTGCTGCCTCGTGATAGCCCCATGCAACGCCAATGGCATCAGTGCGCGCAGCGCGCGCGGCTTCCATGTCATATGCCGTGTCGCCGATCATCACCGTGGCGGCAGGCTGGGCGTAAACGTCCTCCATCGCGGTGAGCAGCATCGATGGGTTGGGCTTGGACGGATGCCGGTCCGCTGTCTGCAAAGTCGCAAAGCAATCGAGCAGGCCATTAGCGGCCAGCGTCGACTTAAGGCCGCGGTCGCTCTTGCCGGTGGCCACGCCAAGGAGCCAGCCCTTGCCATGGAGCGAGCGCACCAGCGCCTCCATTCCCGGGTAGAGCGGCTCGCGCAGCGAGCCATCCTGACGCATCTCGCGAAAGGCGTCCTTGTAGGCCTGCACGATTTGCGCCTGCTGATCCTCATCCACTTCTGGAACCAGCTGCCGCACGGCTTGCGGCAGGCTGAGGCCGACGATGCGCCGCACCTGCCCCTGATCAGGGGCAGGCAGGCTGGCAGCGGCAAAGGCGCGTTCCATTGACAGGCACACAGCCGCCTGCCCATCAGACAAGGTGCCGTCGCAATCGAAGATGGCCAGCCTGATCGTCATCAGCGAAGCATTACTTGCGCGGCGGGCGACCGGCGCCGGGCCGGGATTGGGGCTTGGCCACGCGACGCTTGGCAGCGGTGCTGCTGCCCTTGCCCTTTTTCGGACCGCTCTTCTTCGGCTTCTCGTCGCGCGGTTTGCCTGCATTGCGTGATTGGCCGAGCGTGCGGGTCTTGCGCTCCCCCCGGCGTGCCTTGCGATATTGCTTGGCGTGCTGGCGGGCGACCTTCTTCTTTTCGACCGACGTCATCTCTGCCGGGCCGTGATCAGGCTCTGCCGCGCTGTCATGCTCGTCAAAGCCCAATTGCTCCATGCTCGCCGCGAAGTGTTCGGGCAGGCTGGCGGTCACGTCCAGCTTGCCGCCGCCGGGCTCGTCAATGATCAGGCGGCGGGCGTGCAAGTGCATCTTGCGGCTGATCGAACCGGTGAGGAATGCTGCCGGACCGCCATACTTGCCATCGCCCACGATGGGGTGACCAATGGCCGCCATGTGCACGCGCAGCTGGTGGGTGCGGCCTGTCAGCGGTTGGAGTTCGACCCATGCGGCGCGGTCACCAGCGCGGTCCACCACGCGGTAGAGCGTCCTGGCGGGCTGGCCGTCTTCCAGGTCGACATGCATCTTCTCGCCACCTGATCCGGGCTGCTTGGCGATGGCCGCGTCGATCGAACCTTCCTTCACATCCGGCACGCCGACAACCAGCGCCCAGTAGATCTTCTTGGCGGCCCGGCTTGAAAAACGCTTGGAATAGCTTGCTGCGCTGCCCGGAGTGCGTGCCACCAGCAGCACGCCGCTGGTATCCTTGTCCAGCCGGTGGACAAGGCGCGGGCGCTGCTCATCGTCATCAGCATAGGCATCTAGCAGGCCGTCAACATGCTTGGTGGTGTTGGTGCCGCCTTGCGTTGCAAGGCCGGGCGGCTTGTTGAGCACCAGTGCAGACTTTGTGCGGGTGATCAGCATGGCTTCTGCCTCTGCCTCTTCCGCATCGGTAAGTTCGCGGCGCTGGCGCGGCTTCTTGCCTGTGTCTTCCCCGCCGGGAGGAACGCGTAGCTGCTGGCCTTGCTCCAGCCGGTCTTCCACCTTCACCCGCTTGCCATCCACGCGCAGCTGGCCGGTGCGCGCCCAGCGCGATACGGTGCCGAAGCCGACCTGCGGCAAGTGGCGCTTGAACCAGCGGTCCACGCGGATGCCGTCATCATCGGCAGCGACAGTGAACTGCCGCACATCGTTTGCGGGCTTCTCGCTCACGCGCCGATCCGCGAAACGGTAAGGCCGAAGATAAGTCCGGCCACACCAAGGCCAAGCGAAAGCAGCGCATAAAGGCCGGCAAGGCCCACCTGTCCGCGCTGGATCAGCATGGCGACTTCAAGGCTGAAAGCGCTGAAGGTGGTGAACCCGCCCAGCACGCCCACGCCCACCAGCAGGCGCCAACCATCGGTATCGCCGCCCAGCCGCAGCAGGAAACCGGCGAGCAGGCCCATGGCAAGGCTGCCGATGGTGTTTACCGCCAGCGTAGCCCACGGAAACAGCATCATCGGCTGCGGGCCGAGCCATGCGGTCATCAACCGGCCCATCTGGTAGCGCATGGCAGAACCTGCGGCACCGCCAATGGCGACATAGATGGTGGCGAGAAAAGGAGAGATATTACCCATGGGAGGGTCCATTAGCCGCAAGGGGCCGCCAGCGAAAGGCTGTTCGACAGTAGAGCCATGTGGCAATGCGACGATTACAGTGCGGATTGCAGCGCGCTTGGGTGCTTGCCTTTTCCAACATTTTCCCTTAGTGGCCGCGCCAGATTGCCGATCCTGAACGGATTCGGCGCTTTATTCGTTATTTAAATATGGTGCCAACCCGCGCCGATCGCTCGCGGGCTCTGACCATTGTATAGATTAGAAAAGGTGGCTTGGTTTTATGCAGATCATGGTTCGCGATAACAATGTGGAACAGGCTCTCCGCGCGCTCAAGAAGAAGCTGCAGCGTGAGGGGGTGTATCGCGAAATGAAGCTGCGTCGCCACTACGAAAAGCCCAGCGAAAAGCGTGCCCGTGAAAAGGCTGCTGCCGTGCGTCGCGCCCGCAAGCTAGAGCGCAAGCGCATGGAACGCGACGGCATCCGTTAATCCCGGTTGCCAAATGGCGAAGGTGAACAGCCACGGCTTGCACCTTTTGCCAAGCTAAGCCAAACGGGGCGCGGAGAGGAAACACTCCGCGCCCTTTTTCTTTGCCTCTTTTGCAGGATTATCATCTTCATGGCCGAAGTTACCCGCGTACCGTTGCAGCCCATCGCCAAGGGCTCCTTGTGGAAGTTCTGGCTCGGCATGGCGCTTGGCGCCCTGCTTGGCTTTGGCCTTGCCTGGTTCACCACCCGCCCGGCCACTGTTTTGGTGGATGAGATCGTGGCTGGTGAAGGCGCGATGCCGCAGGAAGATGATGCCGTGTTCGTGGAATATGTCGGCAAGCTGGACGACGGCACCGAATTCGACCGCTCGCCGCCGCGCCCGACGGATATTCCGGCAGAAATTGATCACCTGATCCCGCAAGGCAGCTTCATGGAACTGAGTGGTGTTGTGCCTGGTTTCCGCGAAGCGCTGATGCAGATGCAGAAGGGTGGCACCTATGAAGTGTTCATCCCGGCCAAGGACGCCTACGGCGCGACTCCGCCCGCCGGATCGCCCATTCCGCCCAATGCGGACCTGACCTTCGAGGTCACCCTGCATGATTTTATGACCCGTGAAGAGCTGATGCAGCGCGGCATGGAAATCAATGCCATCATGGAACAGGTGATGGCTGAAGGGGGCGAAACGGCCGAGGCTGCGCCCGCCGAATAAGCCATATCGCGTGGCGGGGTGAAAATTGCCCCGCCACAGCGTATCTCCCGGCTTGAAGCGCCGCCCGGGTGCGTCTAACGCACGGGCCATGTCCGTTACCCGTGAACAAGTGGCGAAAATCGCCTCGCTCGCGCGCATCAATGTGGACGAGGGTGACCTCGACCATATGGTGCCTGAGTTCAACAATATCCTCGCCTGGGTGGAGCAGCTGGGAGAGGTCGATACCTCTTCAGTCGAGCCCATGACGGCGGTGATTCCGCAAAAGCTGCGCCTGCGTGATGACGTGGTCGATGCCGATCCGCTGACCGGCGGCGGCAAGCGAGACGACGTTCTGGCCAATGCACCCGTTGCCGAACATGGCTTCTTTGGCGTGCCGAAGGTGATCGAATAGTGACCAATCTTACCGAACTCGGAATTCGCGAGATCCGCGATGGCGTGGCCAATGGCTCCTTCTCTGCTGTTGAAGTGGCCGAAGCCTTCAATGCTGCTGTGGCGGACGCTGCTGAACTGAACGCCTTCATTGTCACCACGCCAGACCATGCACTGGAAGCGGCAAAAAAGGTGGATGCAGACCGTGCCGCTGGCAAAGAACTCGGCAAGATGGCCGGCGTGCCGATCGGCATGAAGGACCTGTTCGCCACGCGCGGCGTGCAGACCACTGCGGCCAGTCACATGCTCGAAGGCTTCAAGCCCGAGTATGAAAGCACCGTCAGCCAGAAGCTGTGGGATGCAGGCGCGGGCATGCTGGGCAAGCTGAACCTTGACCAGTTCGCGATGGGCTCGTCCAACGAGACCAGCTATTTCGGTGACGTGGCCAACCCGTGGCGACGCAATGATGGTGGTAACGCCAAGCTTGCACCGGGCGGCTCTTCGGGCGGTTCCTCTGCCGCCGTGGCGGCGCGTATCGCGCCTGCTGCCACCGGCACCGATACCGGCGGATCGATCCGCCAGCCTGCTGCCTTTACCGGCATTTCCGGCATAAAGCCGACTTATGGCCGCTGCAGCCGCTGGGGCATTGTCGCCTTCGCCAGCTCGCTCGATCAGGCAGGCCCGATGGCCCGCAGCGTGGAAGATTGCGCGATCATGCTGGAAGCCATGGCAGGTTTCGATCCCAAGGATTCGACCAGCCTGCAGATGGATGTGCCTGCATGGACCACTGGCCTTGATGCAAACCTCAAAGGCAAGAAAGTCGGTATCCCGAAGGAATACCGGATGGACGGCACGGACGAGGAAATCCTCAAGAGCTGGGACGATGGCATCGCCTGGCTGAAGGATGCAGGGGCTGAGGTGGTGGAAGTATCCCTTCCGCATACCAAATATGCGCTGCCTGCTTATTACATCGTCGCCCCGGCAGAAGCCTCCTCCAATCTCGCCCGTTATGATGGCGTGCGTTACGGCTTGCGTGACCTGCCCGATGGGGCGGGCTTGCAGGACATGTACGCTGCCACGCGCGCAGCCGGTTTCGGTGCTGAGGTTAAGCGCCGTATCCTGATCGGCACCTATGTGCTCTCTGCCGGTTTCTACGACGCCTATTACACGCAGGCGATGAAGGTGCGCACGCTGATCCAGAAGGATTTCGAAGCCGCTTTCGCGCAGTGCGACGTGATCCTTGCTCCGACCACGCCCACCGCAGCCTTCCCGTTGGGGGACAAGGTGGACGATCCCTTGTCGATGTATTTGAACGATGTGTTCTCGGTGCCCGCATCGCTTGCCGGTCTGCCCGCGATGAGTGTGCCTGCTGGCCTCAACAAGGATGGCTTGCCGCTGGGCCTGCAGCTGATTGGCCCCGCCTTTGACGAACAGGCCGTGCTCAACGCCGGCCTCGCCATTGAGAGCCGCGCGGGGTTTACGGCCAAGCCGGAGAAGTGGTGGTAATATGAGCAATTATCGAGTTCAGGGCGCAACGGGCGAATGGGAGGTCGTGATCGGCCTTGAGGTCCACGCGCAGGTCACTTCCAAGGCCAAGCTTTTTTCCGGTGCCTCCACCGAATTCGGTGCGGAGCCCAATGCGCAGGTCAGCCTTGTCGATGCGGCGATGCCCGGCATGTTGCCCGTGCCCAATATTGAGTGCATCCGTCAGGCAGTACGCACCGGCATGGCTATCGAGGCGCAGATCAACAAGTGGTCGCGCTTTGACCGCAAGAACTACTTCTATGCCGACCTGCCGCAGGGCTACCAGATCAGCCAGCTCTACCACCCGCTGGTGGGCGAGGGGCAGCTGGTGATCGAGGCGGACGAGAAGGCCGGTATCCCTGAGGACAAGGTGATCCGCATCGAGCGGATCCATGTGGAGCAGGACGCGGGCAAGCTGATGCACGATCAGCATCCGACCATGTCCTATGTCGATTTGAACCGCACCGGCGTGGCGCTGATGGAGATTGTCAGCCGCCCGGACATGACCTCGCCTGCGGAAGCTGGTGCCTATATCCGCAAGCTGCGCTCTATCCTGCGCTATGTCGGTTCGTGCGATGGCAATATGGAAGAAGGCTCCATGCGTGCGGACGTGAACGTTTCCGTGCGCAAGGTGGGCGATACTGAGCTTGGCACGCGCACAGAAACAAAGAACGTCAACTCGGTGCGTTTCGTGATGCAGGCCATCGAGCATGAGGTGCAGCGCCAGATCGACGTGATCGAGGATGGCGGCGAAATCGTTCAGGAAACCCGCCTGTTCGATCCAAACACCGGCACCACGCGGTCCATGCGCAGCAAAGAAGACGCGCATGATTACCGCTACTTCCCCGATCCGGACCTGTTGCCGCTGGAACTCGATGATGCGTTTCTGGAGGCTTGCCGCGCCAGCCTGCCCGAACTGCCGGATGCCAAACGCGCACGCTATACCGGCGAGCTTGGGCTTAGCGAATACAACGCCCGCGAACTTACGGCTGAGGTGGAAACCTTCGCCCGCTTCGAAACGCTGCTGGCGGCAACTGCTGCCGGTATTGGCAAGCCGGAAAAGGACGTTGCCACGCAAGTCGCCAACTGGTCGCTTTCGGTCGCACCGGGCGTGATAAAGGCGCTTGGTGACGAGGGCGATATCGCAAATGCCACGGCAGAGCGTCAGGCAGCGATTCTCGACATGGCTGCCAAGGGTGAGATTTCCGGCGGACAGGCCAAGGAAATTTTCGAAATCGTGCTCAAGACCGGCCGCGAGCCGGGCGAGATCGCCGAAGCCGAAGGGCTTAAGCAAGTGAGCGACACCGGCGCGATCGAGGAAGCAATCGATGCGATCATGGCCGCCAATGGCGACAAGGTCGAAGAATACCGCGGCGGCAAGGACAAGCTGTTCGGCTTTTTTGTTGGCCAGACGATGAAGGCCATGCAAGGCAAGGCCAACCCGGCGGTGGTGAACCAGATCCTGAAGGACAAGCTGGGATAAGCCCGGCACGTGAATACGGCTGGCGGATCGCGAGGGCCCCCAGCCGCATTCTCATTCTTGCAGACTACTGTGCTCTTCCGCCAACGGAGTGACAGTAAACGCATCGGGCAGGAACTTCGCCAGTTGATGTCCGATGCAGCAACCGAAAGCGGCAATTGACCTCCATCGTCCTCGTCCACCCGGAGATCCCGCACAATACGGGCGCTATAGGACGGACCTGCGTGGCGCTCGATATAGAGCTGGTGCTGATCCGGCCCTATGGCTTCACCTTGTCGGACAAGCAGCTGAAGCGTGCTGGCCTTGATTACTGGCAGCACGTGCGGCTGGCGGAATATGCCAGCTGGGAGGAGTTCCTGTCAGACCGGAGCCCGCGCGCTGACCAGATGTTCCTGTTCGAGGAATTTGGCGAGGAGAGCTTCTACGCTCCGGAATATCCCGAAGATGCGCTGCTGGTTTTCGGATCGGAAACGAAGGGCCTGTCGCCAGCGATCATTGAGGCGCATCGCCAGCGCCTGTTCCACCTGCCGATGCTGTCTGACAAGGTCCGCTCTCTCAACCTGTCGAACACGGTGACGGCGGTTGTTTACCAGGCCTTGCGAGGGCGCTTCACAGGCTGAGATTGCGCCACTCGCCGGGTTGCAGGCCATCAAGCGACCAGTCGCCGATACTCCAGCGCACCAGCCGCAAGGTGGGGTATCCCACGGCTGCCGTCATCCGCCTGACCTGCCGGTTGCGGCCTTCGCTGATGGTGAGGCGCAGCCAGCTGTATGGCACAGTTTTGCGGTATCGCACGGGCGGGTCACGTTCCCACAAGTCGGGCGCGGGGATGGCATCGGCGGTGGCCGGGCGGGTCATCCCGTCATTCAGCAACACGCCCTTACGCAAGGCTTCGAGCGCGGCTTCGTCCGGAACGCCCTCCACTTGCACGAGATAGGTCTTGGGCAGCTTGAACTTCGGTTCTGCGATGCGCGCCTGCAGCCTGCCATCATCAGTCAGCAGCAACAGGCCTTCGCTGTCGCGGTCGAGCCTTCCGGCGGGATAGACGCGCGGCACGTCGATATAGGCAGACAGCGTGGGCCGTTTGGTCGGGGATCGTGCGTCGGTGAATTGCGACAGCACGCCCATGGGCTTGTTGAAGGCGATCAGGCGGGGCATCGTCCCGGTACTAGCGCAGTTACAACTCTTCCGCTTCCCAATATTCGACTTCCATGCCCAGCGTGGCGATCTGTTCGTCGATCACTGTGCGGTCACCCACCACGATGATCGCCATGTCATCCGGGCGCAGGTGTTGCGCAGCGGCGGCATTTATCGCCTCATCGTCAATCGATGCGTAGATGCCGGGCAACTGCTCCTGGTAATCGCCCGGGCGGCCGAAAAGCTCGTTACCAAGCAGCGCAGCGAGCAACTGGCCATTGGTCTCGAAACGGTTGGGCAAGCCGCGGATATTGCCTTCGGTCACGCGTTGCAGTTCCACTTCCGTCACCGGGCGTTCGCCCGGGAAGGCGGCCATCTGGTCAAGGATCACGCGGATCGAATCTGCCGTCCGGTCTGCCTGCACGCCGGTGCCGATCACGAAGGCTTGCGGCCCCACGCGGCCTGGTAGGCTGGAGCTGATGCCATAGGTCCAGCCGCGCGTTTCGCGCAAATCCCCCATCAGGCGTGAGAGGAAGCCGTTGCCCAGCACCTCGTTCGCCAGTTCCAGCGGTTCGGTGCCGCTTGCGGTGCCCGTGAGCGGCAGGATCTTGCCCAGCATCAATACCGATTGCGGGGAATTGGGCCGGTCGATCACCACCAGCCGCCGCTGCGGCTGAGGGGTGGGCTTGTCCACTTCCTTTGCTGGCGGGGCGGCAGTGGGGGCCGTCCAGGTGCCGAATGCGTCTTCCAGCAAGGGCAGCAGCGTCGACATCTCAACGTCACCGACAATGGTGAAGCTGGCGAGGTCGGGCCGGAACCACTTCTCATGCTCCGCCAGCAAGTCGGATAGGGAGAGAGCTGCGATGGCTTGGGCATCGCCTGACGTTGAAGCCATCGAATAGGGGTTCTCGTCACCATAAAGCACGCGCGCCAAAGCTCGCCCGCCCATGTTTCCGGGGGAAGTCAGCTCTTCTGCAATACCGGCAAGGCGCAGCGCCTTGGTGCGCTCGAACGCATCCTGCTCGAACGCGGGATTGAGGGCGATGTCGGCCATCAGGCCCAGCGATTGCGGCAGGTTGCTGGTGAGTGAGGAGAGGTATATCCGTGTGGCATCCAAGCCCGGTGCCACGTCCACCGATGCGCCAAGCCGCTCTTCTTCCACCATGATTGCGAACTGGTCGCGGCTGGTGGTTCCTTGGGTTAGCATGTCGAGCATCAGCTGGTGGCGCCCTGCCTGATCGACGGGGTCAACTACGGATCCCGCATCGATGGTAAGCGCGATGGTTACAGCAGGCACGGTGTCGCGTTGCAGCAGCGTCACGCCAATGCCGTTGGACAGCGTGGCGTGCTGGGTATCCGGGAAATCGAGAGTATCGACATCACCGACTTCGGGAATGGCACGTTCAGGGCCGGTGCGCGCCGCCGTGACGCCGCCACCGGCATCGGGTTCCGGCGGAGGCACGGTGTCCTCGTCACCCCAGCCACCCATCAGCGCGCCGTCTAGCGTGCGTTCGCCTGGCACTATGGCCAACGTATAGGCGGGGCGGGTGAGCCAGCGTTCCATCGCCTGCTGCACCTCTTGCGGGGTGAGGCTGGCAACGCGCTCCAGCCGTTTGCGATAATGTTCAGCGTCGCCGGTGTAGAGCAGCCCTTCGGCCAGTTCCACGCCCTTGCCGCCAAAGCCGCCGACTCGTTCCAGAGAACGGACCTGGCTGGCGATCATCTGCGTTGCAGCGCGCTGTAATTCGTCTTCGTTGGGGCCTTCAGCGATTATGCGGGCAATTTCTGCATCGAAGATCACTTCTGCCGTCTCGCGCTCGACACCGGGTGCAAGGTCATACTCAATGGAAATGAAACCCAGCTGCTCATGCGTTTGTAAGGATGCTGAGACGCGCGTGGCTACTTCCTCGCCATAGACCATCGCCATGTCGAGGCGCGAGGAGGCCAGGCCACCCAGCACGCGCAGACCCATTTCCAGCGGCACGGCATCTGGGTGGTTGATGCCGGGCGCTGTCCAGTTGCGCGAGACCTGCACCTGGCTGACCTGGTCTGTCATCTCCTCGTTAACCGGAGCAGCGAGGGACGCTACACCAGCTTCAGGCTGCACCACCTCGGGGCCGCGCGGGATATCGCCGAACCATCGTTCCACCTTGGCGCGCGCGGTTTCCGCGTCCACATCGCCAGCAAGGGCCAGCACTACATTGTTGGGTGCGTAATTCTCGCGGAACCACTGGCGCACGTCTTCCAGCGAAGCGGCAGAGAGGTCTGCCATCGATCCGATGGTGGAATGGCGATAGGGATGGCCGACCGGCAGTAGCACGTCATTGATGCGATATTCGGCAAGGCCGCCGGGCTGATTGTCACCCTGCCGCTTTTCATTCTGCACCACGCCGCGCTGGCGATCGAGGTCTTGCTGCGAGACCGAGCCGAGCAGGTAGCCCATGCGGTCCGCCTCCATCATCAGCGCCCGGTCAAGCGCGCCGGTAGGCACGGTTTCGACATAGTTGGTGCGGTCAAACCACGTCGAGCCATTGGTCGGGGTGGAGCCTGCACCTTCGAGCGGGATGTCGAAATTCACGACGTTCTCGCTGCCGTTGAACATGATGTGTTCAAACAGGTGGGCAAAGCCGGTGCGGCCGCGCGGTTCATGCTTGGAGCCAACGCGGTAATAGACCGTCACGCCCACGATAGGCGCCTTGCGATCGGTGTGAACGATGGTGGTCAGCCCATTGTCCAGCGTGAAGGTCTCGTAGGAAATTTCGACCTGCGAAACGAGCTCTTCCAACCCGGACTGCGGTGCGGGCGCCTGTGCGACCGGCGCCGCCATGGAGGCGGGTATAGCCGATGGCGCGGTGGAGCATGCCACCAGAGCAATGGCGGGAACGAGCGTGGAAAGCAGATGATGCGGTTTCATCCGCAAGTACCTATCACCACTGGCGGTGAAGGCCAGTGATTTGCATGCACTTTGTCGATTGGAATCAGCGTTTGGTCAGCCGCTTTCCCGCGTGCAGTTCCAGTCAAAGCCTCTGCCACGAAAAATGCACGTTCCCTGCTTCCATCGCGCGATCCACTCCCCATAATTAGACTGGAGGATCGATCAGGTCTTGTGTTGCTAATATGCAACGCCATCTAGGGACTGAATGGAACTGAGGGGCCAAGTATGAACCTGGAAAAATTCACTGACCGCGCCAAGGGTTTCCTGCAAAGCGCGCAAACCGTGGCGATCCGCAATTCCCACCAGCGGATATCTCCCGATCACATTCTCAAAGCCTTGCTTGAGGATGAGGAAGGCATGGCCGCTGGCCTGATCCAGCGCGCAGGCGGCACTCCCGCGCTTGCTGTCAGCCAAGTCGACCAAGCGTTGGCGAAGGTGCCTGCCGTGTCAGGTTCGGGTGCGCAAGCGACGCCGGGTCTCGACAATGATGCCGTGCGCGTGCTCGACCAGGCAGAGCAGCTGGCAGACAAGGCGGGCGACAGTTACGTGACCGTCGAACGCCTGCTGCTGTCGCTGACGCTGGCGACCACGACCAGTGCCGGCAAAGCGCTGGCGGCGGCGAACCTCACCGCGCAGGCGCTGAACTCCGCCATCGAGGAACTACGCAGGGGCAAGACTGCGGATTCCGCCAATGCCGAAGCCAGCTATGACGCGATGAAGAAATACGCGCGCGACCTGACGCAGGCAGCCAAGGATGGCAAGCTCGATCCCGTGATCGGCCGTGACGAGGAAATCCGCCGTACTGTGCAGATCCTCGCCCGTCGCACCAAGAACAACCCGGTGCTGATCGGTGAACCCGGCACCGGCAAGACGGCGATTGCGGAAGGCCTTGCGCTGCGCATCGCCAATGGTGACGTGCCGGACAGTCTCAAGCACCGCACCTTGATGAGCCTCGATCTTGGCTCGATGATCGCGGGCGCGAAATATCGCGGCGAGTTCGAGGAACGGCTCAAGTCCGTCCTCGACGAGGTGAAGGGCGCCGAAGGCCAGATCATCCTATTTATTGACGAGATGCACACGCTGATCGGCGCTGGTGCGTCCGAAGGCAGCATGGATGCCGGCAATTTGCTGAAGCCTGCACTGGCTCGCGGCGAGTTGCACTGTATCGGTGCGACCACTCTTGATGAATACCAGAAATATGTTGAGAAGGACGCTGCCCTGCAGCGCCGCTTCCAGCCCGTCTTTGTGGATGAGCCGAGCGTGGAAGACACCATTTCCATCCTGCGCGGCATCAAGGAAAAGTATGAGCTGCACCACGGCGTGCGCATCACCGATGCTGCCATCGTGGGCGCTGCCCAGCTTTCCGAACGCTACATCGCGGACCGGTTCCTGCCGGACAAGGCGATTGACCTGATGGACGAGGCCGCGTCCCGCATCCGCATGGAGGTGGAGAGCAAGCCTGAGGAAATTGAGGGGCTCGACCGCCGGATCATCCAGCTGAAGATCGAGGAATCGGCCCTCGCCAAGGAAACCGACGATGCATCGAAGGATCGCCTCGCTGCGCTGCGCGTGGAACTGGCGAACCTTGAACAGCAGAGTTTGGAACTCACGGCCCGCTGGCAGAACGAGCGGGACAAGATCCATGCCGAGGCGCGGATCAAGGAAGAGCTCGACCACGCCCGCATCGAGCTGGAACAGGCGCAGCGCAGCGGTGACCTCGCCAAGGCGGGTGAGTTGCAATATGGCCGTATTCCCACGCTCGAAAAGCAGCTCGCCGAAGCCGAAGGGCAGACCGAGAATGCGCTTCTGAAAGAAGAGGTGACAGAGGACGATATCGCCAATGTCGTCTCCCGCTGGACCGGCATCCCGATAGACAAGATGCTGGAAGGCGAGCGCGAAAAGCTTCTCAAGATGGAGGAAGTTCTCGGCCAGCGGGTGATCGGTCAGGAGGATGCGGTGAAGGCCGTGTCAAAGGCCGTGCGCCGTGCGCGAGCAGGCTTGCAGGACCCGAACCGCCCGCTGGGCAGTTTCCTGTTCCTCGGCCCCACCGGTGTCGGCAAGACCGAACTGACCAAGGCGCTTGCCTCCTTCCTGTTCGATGACGATCAGGCGATGGTCCGTATCGACATGAGCGAATTCATGGAGAAGCATTCGGTCGCTCGCCTGATTGGCGCGCCTCCGGGCTATGTCGGTTATGACGAAGGCGGCGTGCTGACCGAAGCCGTGCGCCGCCGCCCCTATCAGGTGGTGCTGTTCGACGAGGTCGAGAAAGCGCATGGCGACGTGTTCAACGTTCTGCTCCAGGTGCTCGACGATGGCCGTTTGACTGACGGGCAGGGCAGGGTGGTCGATTTTTCGAACACGCTGATCATCCTCACGTCGAACCTTGGCAGTCAGTTCCTCTCCAACCTTGAGGACGGGCAGAAGGTCTCCGATGTCGAGGAGCAGGTGATGGACGTGGTGCGCGGGCATTTCCGCCCCGAGTTCCTCAACCGGCTGGACGAGATCATCCTGTTCCACCGCCTGGCGCAGGAACACATGGCCCCAATCGTGACGATCCAGGTGGGCCGCGTCCAGAAGCTGCTGAAGGATCGCAAGGTCACGCTGGACCTGACCGAAGGCGCGCTGCTGTGGCTTGGCCGGGTGGGATACGATCCGGTCTATGGCGCAAGGCCGCTGAAGCGGGCGGTGCAGCGTTACTTGCAAGACCCGCTGGCCGAGATGATCCTGTCAGGAGAAGTGCCAGATGGATCGACGGTGCATATCGACGAAGGCGACGGCGCGCTCCAGATGACCGTCAGCTGATAAAGGAAGGGCCGGGAGTTTGTCGCTCCCGGCCCTTCTTCTTTGGCTTATTCGTAACCCAGGAAAGCGCGCAAACCGGGCGCTGCGTAATCCACCAGCGAGCGATGCTGGTCGCTCAGAACCTTGGGAACTTCATGTACGCGGCCCGAAAGCTTCTCGCTGGCGGTGGAGCTTTGCTTGCGGTCCGAACCGACGCGCACGCGATCGCGCCAATCATCAGGCACGGTCTCGAAACCGGCCTTTTCGAACAGGTCCATGAAGAAGGTCTCGGCATGGTCGCTGTCGAGGTCCTTGATCGCAGTGATCAGGTCTTCGTATCGGACAAGTTCGGCTTTGCCGCCATGCAGCCAAGCCACAGCCATGTAATTGAACATCTCCTGCATCGAAAGCGACGACTTGTGGATTCCAAAGATCATCAGGTTTATCAGCGAGTCGATCGGCAGGTTGTCGTTCTTCACGATCACCTTGTCATCGCCGAACTCATCCGAAAGGAAGAAGCGCGCGCGGGCGAGCACCCAGGTGTAGGGGTCGCGCACCAGTATCAGCTTGCGCGTTGTCGAAGCCTCCAGCGCCGAAATGTCCGAGAAGAGCAGGTGGCCCCAGCTCAGCTGTTTGAGGTTGGGGTCGAAGGCTGAGACGTGATCGCGCAGGTTCCCGAACTGAATGAACTGCTGCTTGTAGTGGTCTTCCAGCGGAACGAACATGCGCATGATGTTGCGCAACAGGTGCGAACCGGACTTGGGAACGGAATTGAGAAACAGCGCATGCGGCAGTGCCGTCTGCTCGAACTTCCGGTTTTCGGCATCAAGCGTGTCTGATTCAAGGCGGATACGGACCATTGTTTTTCCTGGGCGATATGGATCTGGAATTCGGATAAACGAAAGGCGGCGGGTTTGTCACCCGCCGCCCCGCATTTCTTGGTCGTTTACCAATTGATCAGTAGCGGACGTTGAGGTTCACGAAGGCACGGCGACCGATCATGTCATACTGCGAGTAGAACAGGCCCTGGCCGAACTGCTGCATCCCGTCACCACCCACGTTCGAAACGCGCGGTGGCTTGTGGTCTGTGATGTTCGACATACCGACGGTGATTTCATAGTTATCGCCAATTTCACGGGTGACCGAGAAGCTGTGGTAGAACTGTGCGTCGGTAGTCATCGCGAGGTACTGACGGGTGCCGAAGAGCGTGCGCGAACATACTGCCGAGGTGCCGCAATAGTCTTCGCGATCGTCAGTGCCGCCGATGACGTCCAGACCGTAGAAGAAGTTCCAAGGACCGGTATCGAGCTGTACGTTGAAGTCGCCAACCCAGATCGGCTCACCTGCTTCACCGTTATTGTCTTCATCAGTGCCGCCGAACAGCGCCACCACGTCCTTCGTTTGCCAGGTCATCGTGCCCTGGATCGAGAGCGTCACATCGCCAGCGAAATCGTGAACGATGCGTGCCGTCACGTCGATGCCGCTGTTCCGCTGGCTGTTTACGTTTACATAACTGTCACGAACGAAGGCCACGTTCGAGGGGGCACCCGGGTTGAAGTAGATGTAATCCGGATCGCTCGGGCTCAGGTCATCGTTACGACCGAACAGCGTACACAGCGGATCGGCATCGCCGAAGTCCGAGATGTAGCAGCCGGTGATGATGTTGCCTGCACCAAGCTGGGCAATTTCCCCGTTCACTTCGATGTCGAAGTAATCAATTGCCAGGCTGAACTGCGTGTTTGGCAGGAAGTCGAAGCGCGGCGTCAGGATCATGCTTGTGGTCCATGCATCAGACGTCTCCGGCTGGAGAACGCCAAGGCCCCCACCGGTGATAATCGTTGCGCTGATGCCTGAACCGGTGTGGTTGGGATCTACACCGTCAGCAGCGCAACCAGCGGCCACGCGCGCATCGATGTCTTCTTGGCTGCCCCAACCGATACACGGATCGATGAAGCGCTGGCCTAGCGAAGATGTCTGGTTGGCGAGGAACTGCTCGAATAGTGCGGGGGCACGGAACGAGGTGCCGTAGGTGCCGCGGAAGCGGAGCCAATCGGTGACCTCCCAGTCTGCACCAAGCTTGTAGGTCCAGTTGCCATTGTCCGAAGCGGTCGCACCGTCAGACTGACGGATCGACTTCACGTTGGTGATACGTGCAGCTGCCGTAAGCGTGAAAGCGTTGATCAGCGGAATGTCTGCCAGAACCGGTAGCGAAATTTCTCCGAAGCCTTCAAGCGTCTTGTTGGTACCGGCGGTACGACCGGCGGTGCTGACGCCCCATGCATTTGCATTCTGGGTCAGGAAGCCCGGCTGGTCATCGATGCTGTCTTCACGATAGGTACCACCGAAGGCGAGGCCGATCGGACCGCCCGGAAGTTGTAACATTTCCCCGCTGATGATCGCTTCAGCATACTTTTGTTCGTAAACCGTGTTGCCGGTTTCGGTGCCGAACAGGAAGTTGATTTCATCGGCGGTCATCTGGCCGGCGAGAAAATTAGGATCGAACAGCGCAACGTCGACACAAGGCCGCGCGTAGGGAGTGCCTGCGCCAACCGTAATGCCTTCGCAAGACGAGTAGCTGTAATAGTTGTAGTCAAGGATCGAATCCTTGAAGGTCTGAACCTGCGAGTAGGCAGCGTCCGAGCGTGACCATTGGCCATAAACGTCATACGACCAGCTATCGGAGATGTCGCCACGAAGGCCGATCACGCCGCGATAGTAGTCAACGTTCTGCCAGCTGTCGAACTGGTCGGTATAAGCCGTTGGGCTAAACACCGCGTAACCGGTCCAGCCTTGGGCGCTCGGGCGCGGGTCACCCGGGAAACCGTATTCGTAAAGGTTGCCATCATAGTAGTACGAGTAATCGAAGGTCTCGCCTAAGCCGAAGCCCCAGATCTGACGCGATGCGTTCACGTAGGTCTTGCGCTTGTTGTACAGCGCTTCGACGTAGAGCTCGACATTGTCGGTGATCTCGTAAGCACCATCCATGTAGATAGTGTAACGGTTGGTTTCAGGGATGACCGTGTCGTTGCCCATCAACGGGTGGTAGTTGTTCTGGACTGCCAGCGATGCCGCGTCATATCCAACAACATACCATCCTGGAGGCGCGCCTACCTGACCAGCGAAGGCCGGAGCCGGAAGGCCCGGGATGTAAGCGCCCAGGTTATCACCTGGATAGTTGAATTGCAGCAGCGAGACGTCGAACACGCCGGCCGAGCCCTGCAGGTTGGTTTCGCCGTTGGCCGAACCAATGGCACCGCCATCATAGGTCCATACGTGGCCCCAGGTGATGTCACTTTCGCCGTCGCAGGCAAAGCTACCTGTGCGCGGGTCTATCAGGTCGTTACGCTGGGTCAGCGCTTCATCGGAAAAGGTGTAGGCTTCCGGGCAGCCGAGGTAGTCACGGTCGCCGCGAGCAAGCTCGTTACGACGCGAGTAGTTGGCCGAAACCAAGATGTGGCCGCGGTCGAAGCTTTTTCCCCAGGTCGCAGCGGCAGACCACTGCTCGCCACCGGTTTCGAAGGGAACCGAGCCGAACAGGTCGAATTCTATGCCGTCGGTGTCGGTCTTGGTGATCAGGTTGACCACACCGGCCACGGCGTCCGAACCGTAGATCGAGGATGCACCATCCTTAAGGATGTCCACCTGTGCCACGATCGACTGCGGCAGCACGTTGAGGTCGAATGCAGAAACCGCTCCGCGCGTACCAGCCGGGCCAGCGCGACGGCCGTTAAGCAGCACCAGCGTGCGCTCTGCTCCGAGGCCACGAAGCGAAACAGTCTGCGCGCCTGCACCGCCGTTGGTCACGAAGTTTGAGGAGATTGCTGAGGTGATCTGCGAGGAACCGGCCGCGATGGGCGAGCCCTGAACCATTTCCCCGGTATCCATCAGGCCCTGACGAAGGGCGAT
>CAZYAL010000009.1:0-22864 GCA_964645635.1 uncultured Sphingomonadaceae bacterium
CCGCAAACCTATCCCGGTCGAGCGCGGTAGGCCGTTTATCGAACAAGCGCGCCCTTACAGCAGCCCTTCCTCGGCGATCTTGCGCTTCCAATGCAGCGGGGCGAGCGCGTGGACGTTGTTGCCTTGTGCATCAACAGCCACGGTGACGGGCATGTCCTTCACAGCGAATTCGTAGATTGCTTCCATGCCAAGGTCTTCAAAGGCGATGACCTTCGATTCCTTGATTGCACGCGCTACAAGGTAAGCCGCACCGCCGGTGGCCATGAGGTAGGCAACCTTGAAGCGGCTGATCACATCCACCGCATCTGCGCCGCGCTCAGCCTTGCCGATCATGGCGAGGAGACCCTGATCGAGCATCATCTCGGTGAACTTGTCCATGCGGGTGGCGGTGGTCGGGCCTGCCGGGCCGACAACTTCACCCATCACCGGGTCGACCGGTCCGACGTAGTAGATTGCGCGGCCCTTGAAGCTCACGGGCAGCTCCTCTCCCTTTGCCAGCATGTCCTGGATGCGCTTGTGCGCGGCATCGCGGCCAGTGAGCATTTTGCCGTTGAGGAGCAGACGATCACCGTGGTTCCAGCTGGCGACTTCCTCAGCCGTGAGATTGTCGAGGTCGACCTTCTTCGCCTCAGCATCGGGCGTCCAGTTCACGTCCGGCCATTCATCGAGGTTGGGCGCGGGAATGTAGCTCGGGCCCGACCCGTCGAGCGTGAAATGCGCGTGGCGCGTAGCAGCGCAATTAGGAATCATGGCCACGGGCTTCCCGGCAGCGTGGCACGGCGCATCGAGGATCTTCACGTCGAGCACGGTGGAAAGACCGCCCAACCCCTGCGCCCCCACGCCTTGCGCGTTCACCGCGTCGTAAATGTCGATCCGCAGTTGCTCGATATCAGTCTGAGCGCCGCGCGCCTTCAGCTGGCCCATGTCAATCGGTTCCATCAGGCTCTGCTTTGCGAGCTTCACGCAGTGTTCTGCCGTGCCGCCGATGCCAATGCCGAGCATGCCCGGCGGGCACCAGCCTGCGCCCATCGAAGGGATCTGCTCGAGCACCCAGTTCACGATATTGTCAGACGGGTTCATCATCTTGAACTTCGACTTGTTCTCGCTGCCGCCGCCCTTGGCCGCGACATCAATGGAGACCGTGTTGCCGGGCACCATCTCCACGCTCAACACGCACGGTGTGTTGTCGCGGGTGTTGCGGCGAGTGAAGGCGGGGTCCGCCAGGATCGAGGCGCGCAGCTTGTTGTCAGGATGGTTGTAAGCCCGGCGCACGCCTTCATCGACCACATCCTGCAGACTCTGTTTCGAAACGAGGCGGCAATCCTGCCCCCATTTGACGAAGACATTGACGATGCCTGTGTCCTGGCAGATCGGGCGGTGGCCTTCGGCGCACATGCGGCTGTTGGTGAGGATCTGCGCGATGGCGTCCTTCGCTGCCGCGCCCTGCTCTGCCTCATAGGCTTCGCCCAGCGCCTTGATGTAGTCCATGGGGTGATAATAGGAGATATACTGCAGCGCATCGGCCACGCTTTCGATCAGGTCATCCTCGCGAATGATGGTCATGTCGTTCATCGAAAGAGCTCTCCTGTTGATACAATTTTTGACATGCCGGCCCCCTTAGGGCTGCTAGGTAGTGTCCGGCGTGCTCCAAACCACTTGGCGTGATGCCCTCATACGCCTAAGGCACGCTGCGACAAGAGTGACGAGAGCATAGATAGAGTGACCCTTATCGATACCCCCAGCATCAATAGCGTTCCCGCTGCCCGCAAGGCGATGATCGACAGCCAGTTGCGCACCAGCGGTGTTACTGCGCCTTTCGCGGTCAAGCGCATGGGCGAAGTGGCGCGCGAGGATTTTGTACCGACAAGCGCCAAGGGCGTGGCCTACATGGACCGTGCGATTCCCCTTGGCGATGGCAAGGCGCTGGCTGCACCGTTGGCCCATGGCATGCTGCTGCAGGAAGCCAAACCTGCGGCGGACGAGTACGTGATTGTGGTCGATGGCGGCAGCGGCTACCTTGCCGAGCTGGTCCGTCCGTTGGCCGGCTCGTTCAAGGTGCTTAGCCCGGAAGAAGCACTGGCGGCGCCGCGTGGCGGCAAGAAGGCAGACCTGATCATTATCGATGGCGCGATCGAACAGATGCCGGATTCGCTGGCCAAGCGGCTGGCGGACGATGGCCGTATCGTGACCGGCCTCGTGCACAACGGCGTTACCAGCGTGGCGGCCGGCCGCAAATCTGGCAAGAGCGTGGTCTTCATCCCGCTGGCAGACATCGGCATCCCGCGCCTTGCAGCTTTCGACAAGCCGAAAGGCTGGAGCTTCTGATCATGCGTTTTCCCGGTCTGAAAACGGCGCTGCTTGCCAGCGCAGTGCTTGCTGCCACCCCGGCACAGGCCGAAACGCTGAAGGATGCGCTGCTCGAAGCCTATCTCACCAACCCGCAGCTGGAAGCGGCGCGGGCGCAGTTGCGTGCCACTGACGAGAATGTGCCCCTGCAGCGAGCAAGCGGCCTGCCTTCTGTCAGTTCCTCTGCAAATTTCACCGAGTATCTCAAGAGCTCGTCCTCCAGCTTCATTTCGCCGCAGCGTTCGCTGTCGGCCAATGTCGACCTTGGGGTGCCGCTTTATTCGGGTGGCAGTGTGCGCAATGGCATCCGTGCGGCAAAAACGCGGGTGCAGGCAGAGCGAGCAGGCTTGCGCGGTACCGAGAGTGCGCTGTTCTCGCAAGTTGTTGCCACCTATATGGACGTGATCCAGCAAGAGGCGATCGTCGGGCTGTCACAGAACAATGTCGACGTGCTGGCGGTGAACCTCGAAGCCACGAGTGACCGTTTCGAGATCGGCGAACTCACCCGCACGGACGTCGCCCAGTCTGCCAGCCGACTGGCGCTGGCTCGCGGCGATTTGCGTAGCGCGCAGGCCAATCTCACCATCGCCCGCGAGAATTACATTTCGCTGGTTGGTTCAGCGCCGGAGGACCTGCAGGCCCCTCCCCCGCTTCTGGGCTTACCTGACAGCCCCGATGCCGCAGTGGACGTTGCACTGGAGCATAATCCGGACCTGATCGCAGCGCGCGAGCGTGCGATTGCCGCCGGTTACGACATTGACGTTGCGGGCGCTGGTCGCTTGCCGCGGCTCGAAGCCTTCGCCCAGAGCGGTTACCAGAACTATCTCGGCACGCTAGGCACCATTCCTGGCACCGGCACGGCTGACCAGACGAGCACTTCAGCACAGGCGGGCCTTCGCCTGACGCTGCCGATTTTCCAAGGTGGCCGCGTTTCCGCGCAGCGCCGGCAGGCGCAGGCCAACTCCTCTGCTGCACTCGAACAGGCTATCGCCACAGAGCGCAGCGTGATTGCACAGGTCCGCGCCGCCTATTCCAGCTGGCGTGCTGCCGATGCCATCATCGCCTCGACGCAAGCCGCAGTGGACGCAGCTGAATTGAGCCTTGAGGGCGTTCGCGCCGAGAACACTATCGGCACACGCCAGATCCTCGACGTGCTCAATGCCGAGCAGGAATTGCTCGCCGCACGCGTTCAACTGGTGACCGCGCGCCGCAACGAATATGTCGCAGGTTTCTCTCTGCTTGCCGCCATGGGCCGCGCCGAAGCACGTGATCTCAGCCTTGATGACGAAGGCGTGCTCTACGACCCGGTCGTAAACTACGAACGCTCGCTCTCCATCCTGCTCGACTGGCAGACCAATCCCGACCCTGTTGCCACCTCCACCAGGACCGTTGACATCCCGGCACAGGATGGCGAGGGTCAGGGCGAATAATAGCACAGGGTTATACGGCACATGCGCAGGGAAGGCGAACCTTCGGTCGAGGAAATTCTCGAATCGGTAAAGAAGGTCATAGAACGCGATAATCGCGAAGCTGCCGGCGCGCAGAAGCAGAGCAACAGTGCCGGTGAAGGCCTGATCGCACGCCCATCCGCCGGTCTCGACGGCGATTCCAGCGTGCTCGATCTTGGCTCCGCCGCTTGCGAAGTCGATAGTGATGATGAGACGGTAGGCCTGATCGATGACAAGGCGACCGGGGCCATGCGCCAGTCGCTGGAAGCGCTAGCCATGCTGGCAGAGCCATCTTCTCCACCCAAGATCGTCCACTCGGGTGAAACTTCACTTGAAGGCATGGTGCGCGAAATGCTGCGCCCCATGATGGCGCAATGGCTTGACGCCCACCTGCCCGAGATTGTCGAGCGCATGGTGAAGGCGGAAATCGCCCGTATTGCAGGCAAGAAGCGCTGAGCAAGCCCCCCTCACCCCGATTGCTCGCCAAGGCTGGCTCAAAGCTGGCCGAAACCGGAGGGGACTCGGTCAAGCGGCACATTTTCCTTTGCGCTCTGCCCACCAAGGCTAAATGTTGTCACCCCAAGGTAGGCGGGGCCGCTTGGGATTATCTCAAGGCCAGGCTGAAGGAGCTTGACCTTGTTGGCCCCGGCAAGATTCAGCGGACCAAAGCCGATTGCCTGCAGGTTTGCGCTGCAGGGCCCATCGCCGTCGTCTGGCCGGACCAGGTCTGGTACCACTCCTGCACGCCGGAAGTGCTCGAGCAGATCATCCAGCAGCACCTCATCGCTGGCCAGCCGGTGGAGGAATATCGCCTGCGGAGCGAGGAGCGCTAGGGCTCCAGCTTGTCGAGGTCGTGATCGACTGCTTCATCATGCCCCGTGCCGCTGGACAGGAACACCAGCCCCATGAGCGCGCTCATCAACAGCATGGCAGCCCCGATGCCAAGGCCGGTGGCAATAAAGAAATGCACCGACACCATGCCGATCTGCTTGTAGAGCAGTGCCCAGGCGATCAGCACCACGGCCACTGTGGCGCCGAACATGAAACGCATGAGCCGCCGGTACCGCGCCCATGCGTAAGCAGCGGTTTTCTTATCATCCAGGGGAGTTTTGCGAGCCATATGCGCCTCATGCCCTTCCCAATGGCATGACGCAACGCCGTTCTCAGGAACGATTTGCCCGGACTCGGCAAGCCGTGTCATACTCGGCTGCAAAGGAAGGAGAACGCCATGTCAATTGCGCGCATTATAGAAGGCCGTAGCCAGGACATCATCAGCTGCTCACGCGAAGAGAGCGTACGCGATGCTGCGGCAAAGCTAGCCGAGAAGCGGATCGGTGCCTTGCCTGTGATGGATGGAGAGCAGGTTGCGGGCATATTCTCCGAACGCGACCTGCTTTATTGCATCGCGCGTGAAGGCGAGGATGCGCTGCACCGCACCGTAGGTGACGTCATGACTGCGCCAGCCATCACGATCGAGCCGACGCAAGACGCGCTGGAAACGCTGCAGCTTATGACTCGCCGTCGCATCCGCCACCTGCCTGTCGTGCAGGACGGAAAGATGATTGCCTTCGTTTCCATCGGCGATATCGTGAAATTCCGCATCGAGCAGGTCGAAGCCGAAGCCGAGCAGATGCGCGAATATATCACCACCGCTTGAGCAACGCTGCGCGAATACCTACATCTCCGGCATGTCCAAGGCCCTGACCCTTTCTCCTGCCGCTGCTGAGCGTGTGGGGCTGATCGCCAAGAAACAAGGCAAGCCCGCCATCCTACGGCTTTCCGTAGAAGGTGGCGGCTGTTCTGGCTTCCAGTACAAGTTCGACATGGCAGACGCGGCAGAGGATGATGATTCGGTGAGCGAAACCGATGGCGTAAAGCTGGTGGTCGATCCGGTCAGCCTTGACCTGGTGGCTGGCAGCACCGTCGATTTCGTCGAATCGCTGGGTGGTGCCGCTTTCCGCGTGGAGAACCCGCAGGCAGCCGCTGGTTGCGGTTGCGGTTCCAGTTTCGGCATCTAAGGTCATCCACTGAAGGGTGGATCGATCGTGCGCATAGCAAGCTTCAACATTAACGGTATCAAAGCGCGCCTGCCGCGCCTGCTCGAATGGCTGGAGGAAACCCGCCCCACCGTCGCCTGCCTGCAGGAAATCAAGACGATGGACGATGGTTTCCCGGACGATGAGTTCGAAAAGATCGGCTATCACGCCATCTGGCACGGGCAGAAGAGCTTCAACGGGGTCGCCATCCTTGCTGATGGTGTCGAGCCGAAGGAGACGCATCGCGGATTGGGCATCAATGGCCCGAATGATGGCGAAGGCGAGCAGGCCCGCTACCTCGAAGCCGAAGTGAACGGTGTGCGCGTCTGCAATCTCTACCTGCCCAATGGCAACCCGCATCCAGGGCCAAAGTTTGATTACAAGCTGGCCTGGATGAAGCGCCTGCGCGCGCGCTGCCAGGAACTTCTCGCCAAAGAAATACCCACCGTAGTACTTGGTGACTTCAACGTCATACCTGAAGACAATGACGTGTGGGCAGTGAAGTCGATGCGGGACGATGCTCTCATGCAGCCCGAATCCCGCGATGCCTACGCCCGAATGCTGGCAGACGGCTGGACCGATGCACTGCACACGCTCAACCCGCGCGGCGGCGTTTGGACTTATTGGGATTACCAGGCAGGCGCCTGGCAACGCGACCACGGCTTCCGCATCGACCACATGCTGCTCTCACCCGATTGCGCTGACCGGCTGTTATCCGCCGGTGTCGACAAGGATCACCGCGGGCGCGAAAAGGCCAGCGATCACGCCCCTGTGTGGGTGGAGTTAAAGGATTGAGCGTGGACCCGCAGATACGGGTCCACCTCAGAACCAATCACTTGTAGAAGATATGGCTGTCGATCTGCGCGACAGTGACCATGCGGCCGGCCCAGCGCGGGTTCACGCTTTTGGCGTGGAAGTAGAGTGCTTCGTCAGCTTCACTATCCCACAGCTCCTGGTGAGCGATGCGGGCGATGGCGCGGGCCCGCTGCCATGCAGATGAGGAAGCGTTGGGTGTGGGGATCTGGCCGCCCCGGACGAAGGAGAACTGAGCGCGCTGGGTGACGACCGAGCAATAATCATCGGGGAACAGGCTCGATTCCGCACGATTGATGACGACACGCGCAACTGCTAGCTGGCCCGAAAGCCGCTCACCGCGCGATTCAAAATAGACCGCCTGAGCAAGGCAGCGCAGTTCGCCACTCAGTTCTGTGTCGTTCGGTACAGTAGCGACCAGCTCACGCAGCGACGCGGAGTTGCTGCTGGCGATCGGAGCCACCTCTTCATCTGCGGCAGGAATGTCCTGCACCACGGGGCTGGCGACAAAGCGCACGGCGGGCTCGATTTCGGCCTCAGCCTGCTGCGTGATCTCGTTGACCGATTCGAGCGCGGCGGGCTCTGCCTGGTCCTGGGCGACGGCACCGGTCATGCTGGTGCCAAGAAGTGTTGCAAACAACACAGCGACCGAGGCTGCCGCCCCGGCACGTTGGAACTTGCGGTTCATTAATCCTGTAACTCAGGGCGGTGAGAAATCAGACGCAGGTCGCCGGTCGCGAATTGCCTTCACGCAATCCTTATGTGGTGCGAGCCGTTTAAACGTACCTGCCGTTTTCTCCCCGTCTGCGTGCGTTCCGGAGCAGCGTGATTGCTGCAGCGCGAAATGCCTCCGCTGTTTGAAGTCGCGCGCCAGATAGCGACGGCGAGTGGGGTGTCAACCAATGGTTCCCGTTAACCCGATAAACCGTTCACCATCAGCGACGTCCAGCTCCAGGATCCATGTGTCGGGATCCTGGCTGGCACGGCGCTGGCAGTAATCAGCGAATTCGTGTTTTTTTTCAACGTCTTGTGTCTTTGAAAGGGTCCATTTCCGGGTGCCGTCCAGCTGCGGCATCCGCTCGTACAGCCGCGCGTTTGTGCCGTTTTCGCAACAGATTACCAGTATTGTCCCGGCGTCGCGTTCACCCTTTGAAATAACCGTGGCGAAGCCTCCTGCGGCATCCACGGCACGGATCAGACCGCTGATTTCGAGATGAGCGGGAAGCCTTGCTTCTTCCATCTACCTATCCCGCAACCTTGTATCCCGGCAGGCCCGAGAGCGCGATGTGCGAACGCATGAAGGTACCGGTACCGCGGCCTATTTCCTCGCCATCCTCGTCAACTAGGCTGGCTTCGGCCACAAAGACGCGGCGCTTTCCGCTGACCCAGCGTCCGCGCGCTTTCACCATGCCGCTGCGGATAGGAGCGGTGAAATGGAGGTTGAATCCAGTGGTCAGAAGAAAGCGATCCGAGACCAGCGAATTTGCCGCATAAAAGGCGGCATCATCCAGCATCTTGAAATAGACGGTGCCATGCGCCGCGCCTGCCGCATGGTGCAGGCTTTCATCGACTTCGAAGCGGATGACCGACTGGCCCTCGCGCTCTATCTCGAGGCGGGAACGGAACAACGCGTTGATCGGCGCCGAGGCATAGAGCGATTCCAGCGCACGAAAATGCGCCTGCATACCGCTATTGGAGGTATCAGGCGACTCTGCGGTCCGAGACATTGGTCAGCAGGCCGTAGATGGCCTCTTCGTCAGGTGCGTCTGCCAGCGCATCGCGAATTGCCTCGTCCCGCACCATGCGCGAGATGGCGGCCAGCGCATGCAGGTGCGCGGCGCCGCTGGTTTCGGGCGAGAGCAGGCCGAACACGAGATCGACCGGCAAGCCATCTGCCGCCTTGAAGTCAGCCGCGTTGCGCAGCTTGAGCAAGACAGCGACCGGACGCTGGATCCCGGTTATTCGCGCATGGGGAATCGCTACGCCCCGGCCAAAACCGGTGCTGCCAAGATTCTCACGCTCCTCAAGATATTCGAGGACCATGTTTGCATCGAGATCATATGTACGCGCGAAAACGCCGCTCAGGTGAGCGAGAATCGCAGGCTTGTTCTCAGCGTCGACAATCGCCACCGCTTGTGGCTGAATAACGAAAAGAGGGTCCATCTAGGGGGCTCAACAATACTCGTAACTCTGCCCTCTCCCGCGCGAAGGCATTGTAATTCCGTGTTTTTTGCGAATTCCTGAACGCGAAATTGCCACAAGTGAGGCGGCTAGGGCGTCGGCGTCAGGAAGGTTCGACCCAGCCGATCGTCCCATCTTCGCGGCGGTAGACCATATTATGACGTCCTGTGCCAGCATTTTTGAAGAACAGCGCCTGGGTGTGTCGCAAGTCGAGCAGCATGACAGCATCGGAAACGCTGACTTCAGGAATATCGATGCGCGTTTCAGCAATGATCGGCGGCGCTTCTGCCGGCAGTTCTTCAACCTCCGGCTCTTCGGGCGCGAAGATAGTGTAGGCAGCTTCCTCCTCTGCCATGGCATGGGCGGCCTGTTCGTGGCGGTCCTTCAGCCGGCGTTTGTAACGGCGGAGCTGAGTTTCGATCTTGTCGGCTGCCTGGTCCAGCGCCTGGTGCGCATCGTGCGCCTGGCCATGGCTCTTGAGGATCAGGCCGTGGTTGACGTGCAAAACGATATCGCAAGCGAAGGCATGGGTCGGCGCCTTGCCGAAAGTCACAGTGGAGGAAAGCGCCCGGCTGAAATACTTCTCGACGATGGTCCCAAGGCGATCCGATGCATGTTCCTGCAAAGCAGAGCCGGTTTCAACCTGGTGGCCGGAGACGCGGATATCCATATGGCTGTTCCCTATCCTGTTATCTTTGAACCCAATATAGGCTCTTTTTGTAATTTAGGTATGCCAGATCGGGGATTCCATCGCTTTCAGGAAATTTTTGTGCTTCTCAAGCTCTTCAGCTGATGCCGTGTGCGGGCGGGGTGCCCGGAAATCGCCTGTGCGTGGTACGAAAGTGCGGATTTCCGTGACACTTTCCTCCGAATCGGCCGCAAGTTCCAACCCGATCTGCCGCCCGCCTGTCAGTTCAACATAGACCTGCGCGAGAAGTTCGGCATCGAGCAGCGCGCCATGCTTCACACGGTGACTGCGGTCCACTCCATAACGAGTGCACAGCGCATCGAGCGAGTGCTTCGCGCCGGGATGGCGGCGACGTGCAATGGCCAGAGTATCAACCATCCGATCCCTGCCAATTTCGGCAAGCCCGCAAGCCTTCAGTTCCCAGTTGAGGAAGCCAAAATCGAACTGCGCATTATGCGCTACTAGCGGAGAATCGCCGATAAACTCCAGCAGTTCGTGCACCGTGTGCTTGAACAGCGGTTTGTCAGACAGGAAGGCTTCGGACAGGCCATGCACCTGTTCTGCTTCCATCGGCATGTCGCGTTCGGGATTGTAATAAGCGTGATAGCTGCGCCCGGTGGCCACGCGGTTGACCATCTCGATGCAGCCCATTTCAACCAGCCGGTCTCCCGAATTGGGATCAAGGCCGGTGGTTTCGGTATCGAAGACAATCTCTCTCATACAGCCGATTATCAAACGAGGGCAGGGCTAGTGCAACTGGCCTGAAGCGTTCGGGACAAGCTTGTCCACCAGCTCCTTCACAGCATTGCGCGTTTCATCGAGCGAGACGCCGGTATCAATCACGAAATCAGCCCGTTGGCGCTTTTCGGCATCCGGCACTTGCAACGCTAGGATGCCGGTGAATTTTTCTGCGGTCATATCCGTACGCGCCAGCACGCGGTCGCGCTGCACCTCAGCGGGGGCAGAAACGACCACGACCTTGTTGACGCCTGCATCCAGGCCCTTTTCAAAGAGCAGGGGAATGTCGAACACCACCATCGATGCATCGGCGTTGTCAGCCAGGAACTGTGCGCGCTTCGCCTGAACCGCCGGATGGACGATGGCTTCCAGCCGTGCAAGCGCATCGGCATCCGCAAAAACAATCGCGCCAAGGTTCGCACGCTTGATGCCTTCAGGACCAGTCGAGCCGGGAAAAGCCCCTTCGATTTGATCCAGAAGCTCGCCATCCGGGCCTTGCATCAGGCGCACCTCGGCATCGGCATCGAACACCGGCACGCCGCAATCGGCAAACATGCTGGCGACAGTGCTCTTGCCCATGCCGATCGATCCGGTGAGGCCGAGGATGAGCGGGTGCCGGCTCATTGGGTCAGTATGGCGCGCAGTTCGGCATCGCCATCATGGCGGGGAGGGGCCTTGCCGAAGAACTTCTCGAAGGCGATGGCCGCCTGGCCGATCAGCATGTTGAGGCCGTCCACCGCTTCGAAGCCCTTCTGGCGCGCTTCGACGAGCAATGGCGTTTCCAGCGGGTGGGTAACAATGTCATAAATGACGCTGCCTGGCGGGACATGGCTGAAATCGAAAGCGAGTGGCGGCTGGCCAGCCATACCCAGCGGGCTGGCATTTACGACCAGGTCGAAGCATCCCTCACGATCATCGAAGGCAAAGTCCGTCTCGTCTGCGAAATGGGCAATGTCGACCGCATGGTGTTCGCCATCTGGATCAAGTTCATCAAGCAAGGCGCGCGCTTTGTCCGGATTGCGGCCAGCAAGCACCAGGGTGAGGCCTTGTCCGGCGAGTGCCACAATAATCGCCCGCGCGGCGCCGCCAGTGCCAAGCACGCGCGCCATGCGGAAATAGTGCTGTTTGGCCAGTTCATCGCGCAATGGCTCAAGAAAACCATCTGCATCGGTGTTGTAGCCGGTCAGTGTGCCATCCGCTTGCGGGACAATCGTGTTTACCGCCCCGATCTTCTCGGCCAGCGGATCAAGACGGTCGAGAAGCGGCATCACGGCCTGCTTGTGCGGCATGGTGACGTTGCAGCCACGCCAGTTGGGATCCTTGCGACGTGCAGATATGTAATCGGGCAAGCCCTCACTCGTGACATGGCAAGCGCGGTATTCGGCTTCGAGGCCAAGCTGTGCAATCCAGTGCCCATGGATCGCCGGCGACTTCGATTGCGCGATGGGATCGCCGATCACTTCGGCATAAGCAGTCACGACCTGAGTCCCCCCTGCTCACGCAAGGCGCCCAGCACAGCAAGCAAGGGCATACCGAGCACGGTAAAGTGATTGCCTTCGATGTTTTCGAACAATTGCACGCCCAGCGCCTCGATCCGGAACACGCCCACGCAATAGCCGACTTCAGGCCATTCTGCATCGAGATAGGCGGCGATGAAATCTTCCGATAAATCGCGCACAGTGAGGCGTGCTTCCGCAGCATGGCTCCACACAATCTTGCCGTTGCGGGCAAGGGCCGCGGCGGAATGCAGGTGCATCACCTTGCCCGAAAAGAAGCGCAGGTGTTCTGCGGCATTGGCCTTGTCCCGCGGCTTGTCGAAACGCTGGCCATCGACCACCACGAGCGAATCGCTGCCCAGAACCAGCCTGCCACCCCCTTCCACCGCTAGCGCCTTGGCCTTCGCCAGTTCCAGCGCGACACGTTCCGGCGCAGCATCGCCCAGCGCCTGTTCGATGGCGCGTTCGTTCACCTCAGCGCTGATTGCTTCAAAGGCCACACCGGCATCGGTGAGCATGGCCTTGCGTGAAGCGGATTTGGAAGCGAGCACAATCATGTGGAGGCCTCAGATAGGCTTGGGGCCAACGCGGGGTGGCCTGTCTCGCGCTTCGCGTTCCTGGTGCAGTTTGATCACCGCTGCGGCGGTTTCCTCGATCGAACGACGCGTCACATCGATCACTGGCCAGCCATTGTCCGCAAACATGCGCCGCGCGAATGCAACCTCCTTCTCTACTCGATCTTCGTCGATATAGGATGTCTCTGCCTTCTCGTTGAGGGAGAGCAGGCGGTTGCGGCGGATCTGAATAAGGCGCTTGGGCGCAGTGGTCAGGCCCACCACTATTGGATGGCGCAGCTGGAACAGTGATGACGGCGGCGGGCTTTCCACCACCAGCGGGATATTGGCGACTTTGAAGCCACGATTGGCAAGGTAGATGCTGGTCGGGGTTTTCGAGGTGCGACTCACGCCTGCCAGCACGATGTCCGCCTCTTCCCAGGCTTCCCAACCGATCCCGTCATCATGGGCTATGGTGAACTGGATCGCGTCTACCCGGTTAAAATAAGCTTCGTCCATCACGTGGCGCGCACCGGTGCGGGAATGGGCTTCCTTCCCCAGCCGTTCTTCCAGTGCCTGCATCACCATGTCGAGCGCGGCGACATGCGGCAAACCCAATGTACGGCACCGGTCTTCCAGCCGCGCGCGGGTTTCCGGGTTGGCAAGGGTGTAAAGCACGAGACCGGGATTGGCCTTGAACTCCTCCATTATCCGATCAAGATGCTGCTTGGACCTGACCATCGGCCAGAAATGGCGCGTGACATCGGGATCGTCGAACTGCGCCAACGCAGCCTTGGCGATCATCTCGAGCGTTTCGCCGGTCGAGTCCGAGAGGAGATGGAGGTGTAGAAGGGCCATGTGGACAAGTGTGTCCATAAACCACGGGATGCGGCTGCGGACAAGCTCGGTATGCAATTACACCCACGCTACCAGCCGATTCCTCTGCATGGTTCTGGACAGCTTCGCCAAACTATCCACCGGCTGGGGATAATGGGGATAGATTCTGTTTGACCACCCATTGCCGCAGAGTCGCTGATGCAGCTTTGCCCTGTTCACGGGGGAAGAAATCGGGCAAGGGCGCGTTATCCCCAAAATCCACAGGACCAACAGAGTCCTACAACTCTATTAAATATATATATTATATTGTTTGGACCCCGCGATGCCCGGACTTCTTCTCGACACTTTGCACGGAAAAATGGCTGACAAGCGGCCAGTGTGGCTGATGCGTCAGGCTGGGCGTTACCTTCCTGAATATCGCGCCTTGCGGGCAGAGAAGGGCGGCTTTCTCGAACTGGTTTATGACAGCGATGCCGCGGCCGAGATCACCCTGCAGCCGATCCGCCGGTTCGGCTTTGACGGGGCGATACTGTTTTCCGATATCCTGATCGTACCGCATGCGCTGGGACAGGACTTGCAGTTCCTTGCCGGCGAGGGACCGCACCTTTCTCCAAAGATGGTCGATACCGCTCTGGAGGCGCTGACGCCAGCGAAGCACCACTTCGATCCGATTTATCAGACGGTGCGCTTGTGCTGTGCGCAATTGCCCGAGGGGGTTACCATGCTGGGCTTTGCGGGCTCTCCCTGGACCGTGGCGACCTATATGGTGGCAGGTGAAGGCAGCAAGGACCACCACGTAGCCCGTGCCATGGCTTACCGCGATCCGCATGCCTTTGGTGCGATCATTGATGCCATCGTTTTTTCCACCATTGAATATCTGTGCAAGCAGATTGAGGCTGGCGCAGAGGCTGTGCAATTGTTCGATAGCTGGGCAGGCAGTCTCTCGCCAAAGCAATTCGAACGTTGGGTGGTGGCGCCCACAGTTCGGATCATCGAAGCTGTGCGTGCGAAGCATCCTGATACCCCGATCATCGGCTTTCCCAAGGGAGCAGGGGCCAAGCTGTCTGCCTATGCCCGTGAGACGGGTGTTGATGCGCTCGGCGTGGATGAGACGCAGGATCCGCGCTGGGTCCATCGCGAACTACCCCAAGGCTTGCCTGTACAGGGCAATCTCGACCCGCTGCTTCTGATTTCAGGTGGCAATGAGCTTGAAGAGGCTGCGCGTGAAGTTATCGCGGCATTTGAAGGCCGTCCGCATGTCTTTAACCTCGGCCACGGCATCGACAAGACCACGCCGATCGCTCATGTCGAACGCTTGCTGGAAATTGTTCGCGGGTAAAGGGTGACTTGGCGCATCGCAGTTCCTAAATCACTTGCATGCAGGATGTACTTTCCATGACCTACCTCTGGCTCAAGGCCGGTCACATCATCTTCGTGATTTTCTGGATGGCGGGGCTGTTCATGCTGCCGCGCTACTTTGTCTATCATCAGGAAGCCCACGAAGGATCGTCTGAGGAGGCCGTGTGGCTTGATCGGGAGCGCAAGCTGCTCAAGATCATCCTCATGCCTTCGATCATTGTTGTGTGGGTCCTGGGGCTCGCCCTCGCTTATACGCTGGGTTTGTGGACTGTGGGCTGGTTCCACGCCAAGCTGACGCTGGTGCTGCTCCTTTCCGGCTATCACGGCTATCTTGCAGCCTATCACAAGAGGCTGGCCCGCGGTGAGCGTAGCCTGACTGGCAAGCAGCTGAGGCTGTTCAACGAAGTGCCCGGTATTGCCGCGGCCCTGATTGTGATCCTGGTGGTCGTTCGCCCCTTCTGATTGGTCGCATCGCAGCGCTCAATTCATCGAAAGCGAATTGACGCTTTCGGGCGAAAGGCATATTCGCATTCCCGTTCCGGCTGAGGTCGCCATTCTGAGCGATCGGGTCTGCTTTCTCCAAGCCCATATTGGCCCGCCGGCTTCCCGAATTCCATGAATGGAACACACAAATGCATTTGAAAGAACTGAAACAGAGGACGCCGGCAGAACTCGTTGCCATGGCGGAAGAATACGAGATCGAAGGCGCATCCACCATGCGCCGTCAGGATCTCATGTTTGCGATCCTCAAGGAAGTGGCCGAAGACGGCGAGGAAATCCTCGGCATCGGCACGATCGAGGTGTTGCAGGACGGCTTCGGCTTCCTCCGTTCGCCTGAAGCGAACTACCTGGCTGGCCCTGACGATATTTATGTCTCGCCTAACCAGGTCCGCAAATGGGGCCTGCGCACTGGTGATACGGTTGAAGGCGAAATCCGCGCGCCCAAGGACGGGGAACGCTATTTCGCACTAACCAAGTTGCTGAAGGTGAACTTTGATGATCCTGATGCCGTGCGCCACCGCACAAATTTTGACAACCTCACCCCGCTTTACCCGGATGAGCGTCTGAACCTCGACACCAAGGACCCGACTGTAAAGGACAAGTCGGCTCGCGTGATTGACCTGATCAGCCCGCAGGGCAAGGGCCAACGCGCACTGATCGTCGCCCCGCCGCGTACCGGTAAAACGGTGCTCCTGCAAAACATTGCCAAGGCCATCACGGATAACCATCCGGAAGTCTTCCTGCTGGTTCTTCTGGTAGACGAGCGTCCCGAAGAAGTGACGGACATGCAGCGCAGTGTGAAGGGTGAGGTGATCTCCTCAACCTTTGACGAGCCTGCTCAGCGGCACGTGCAAGTTGCTGAAATGGTTATCGAAAAGGCCAAGCGTTTGGTCGAACACAAGCATGACGTTGTCATCCTGCTCGACTCGATCACCCGTCTCGGCCGTGCTTACAACACTGTGGTTCCAAGCTCGGGCAAGGTGCTGACCGGTGGTGTGGACGCCAACGCCCTGCAGCGCCCGAAGCGCTTCTTTGGTGCCGCGCGCAACATTGAGGAAGGCGGTTCGCTTTCCATCATAGCCACCGCGCTGATCGACACCGGCAGCCGTATGGACGAAGTGATTTTCGAAGAGTTCAAGGGTACCGGCAACAGCGAAATCCAGCTGGATCGCAAGGTTGCCGACAAGCGCATCTTCCCCGCACTGGATGTCGGCAAGTCCGGCACCCGCAAGGAAGAGCTGCTGGTCAGCAAGGACGAGCTTTCGAAGATGTGGGTCCTGCGCCGTATCCTGATGCAGATGGGCACGGTGGACGCGATGGAATTCCTGCTCGACAAGATGAAGGATTCCAAGACCAATGAGGACTTCTTCGCGACGATGAACCAGTAACCGGTTCTCGCTGTTGGCTAACGGGGAAGGGGGCTGCGGCTCCCTTTTTCGTAGGTGGGCTGGAAATCTTCAGCGTCTTGCTAATATATAACACCTGGATGCGTTTGCTGCTTGAACGGTGGCGCGCGTGCGCAAGCGAAAGGCAAGACCCATGAAAGTGAATATCGAGATCGAATGTTCGCCCGAAGAAGCGCGGCAGTTCATGGGGCTTCCTGATGTTGAGAAGGCTAACAGCGTCTATGTCGACGCCGTGGTCAATGCGATGAAGGGCGTACAGAGTACGGACCAGTTGCAGGAATATGCCCAGCAGCTCGCGCCGATGGGGCAGGTAGGGCTGAAGATCTTTCAGTGTTTTATGAATGCAGCCACTCAGCCTTCGAGCGGCAGTTCCACTTCGTCGTCCTCGTCCTCGGCACCCGGCCGCGCACGCAAGAGTGACGACTGATATATTTCCCGATGGACACGATATTTGCGTTATCCAGTGGTGCACCACCGGCCGGCATTGCCGTCATTCGTATAACCGGTCCGCAGGCCAGTACGGCGCTTGAAGCGCTTGCAGGCATGTTGCCGCTGCCACGTAGGGCCACGCGCGCATGGCTGAAGGATGGTGAGGGCAAGAGGCTTGATGACGGGTTGGTTCTTTGGTTTCCAGCGCCGGGTTCGGTGACGGGTGAGGACCTGGCTGAATTTCATCTTCACGGTGGCCGAGCCGTGATCGCAGCTGTGGAATCCGCTCTTGCCCAGGTTCCCGGCTTGCGAAAGGCGCGGGCAGGTGAATTTACCCGGCGTGCTTTTGCCAATGGGCGGATCGACCTGGCTGAGGCCGAGGGACTGGCGGACTTGCTATCCGCCGAGACTGAGATCCAGCGGCGTTCTGCAATTGCCAATGCGGGTGGGGCTCTTTCGCGTAAGGTGGAGCAATGGCGGGAGAAGCTTTTGCTCCTGTCCGCACAAGTCGAGGCAGTGCTCGATTTCGAGGATGAGGATGACGTGGCGGAACTTCCGCCCGCGCTTCACGTGGAACTTTCTGCACTCGCTGCTGAGCTTGATGATGCGCTTGATGCTCCGTCAGCGGAGCCCTTGCGCGAAGGTTTTCGCGTAGCGTTGGCTGGTCCTCCGAATGCTGGTAAATCCACACTTTTCAACGCTTTGCTTGATAGCGAGGCGGCTATCACCGCAGAGATTGCCGGCACCACGCGGGATGTTCTTGTGCGCCCGGTTGCCATTGGCGGGGTCCCGTTCTCGCTGGTCGACATGGCCGGTTTGCGCGAACAGGGTGGCGATGCGATTGAGAGCATTGGCATTGATCGTGCGCATTCCGAAATTGCCCGGGCAGACCTTGTGCTGTGGCTTGGCCCGGAAGGTGAGGGGCCGGAAAGTGCCTGGGAAGTCGATGCGCAATGCGATCGCGCAGATCACCATGCAAAGGTTGCCCCGGATTTCTCAATCTCGGCTTTGACGGGGGAGGGAATGGATGGCCTCAAGCGGGCACTGGTCGACTATGCTTCCGGAAGGATGCCGGGGCCGGGTGACCTTGCGCTCAACCTGCGGCAGCGGACATTGGTGCGTGAAGCACGCGAGGCATTGTCTGGCGCACGAGATGGCGTTGCAAGCGATCCCCTGATCCTTGCAGAACAATTGCGGCAGGCTCGCTTGTCTTTCGACGCGCTTACCGGGCGGTCTTCTACGGAAGACGTGCTGGATGCACTGTTCGGCCGCTTCTGCATCGGCAAGTAGGCAATGTTCCACGTGAAATACCGCTCCTGAAAATCGGGGCTATGATCTGCGTCTGCACAGTTTATATCGGCGCTTCTCATGAGTGATTTTGATGTCCTTGTTATCGGCGGCGGGCATGCTGGTTGCGAAGCAGCTGCTGTCGCGGCCCGTATGGGCGTGCGTACTGCGCTTATTACCTTCGACGCGAGGGCAATAGGCGCAATGAGCTGCAATCCAGCAATTGGCGGGTTGGGCAAGGGGCACCTTGTTCGTGAGGTCGATGCGTTCGACGGTTTGATCGGTCGTGCAGCGGATGCGGCAGCGATCCACTACCGCATGCTTAACCGCTCGAAGGGAAGCGCGGTGCAGGGCCCACGTGTACAGGCGGATCGCAAACTCTTTCGTGCGGCCGTGCAGCAGATGATTGCGGCCTATGACAATTTGACTGTTGTGGAGGGAGAGGCAGCGCGCCTTCTGTTTTCTGGCTCACGTGTTGTCGGGATCGGCCTTGCTGACGACACCGAGTTGGCGGCAAAGGCAGTTATCCTCTGCACCGGCACATTCCTCGGTGGCACGCTATTCCGCGGTGAAGAACGGATGACCGGCGGCCGCATCAACGAGTCTTCAGCCCAGACACTTGCCACGCAAATGCGTGAGGCCAAGCTGCCAATGGCGCGGCTCAAGACTGGCACGCCGCCACGCCTTGATGGCCGCACGATCAACTGGGCTCAGCTTGAGGAACAGGCTTCGGATGAAGAATTTTGGACCATGTCTCCCCTGTCAAAGGGGAGGGTAAATCCGCAAGTCTTTTGCGCGATAACGCGGACTAATGTTGCAAGCCACCAGATCATTGCCGATAATCTTCATCGCTCGCCATTGTTTACAGGGGCGATTGAGGCTGCAGGTCCGCGCTATTGCCCATCGATCGAGGACAAGATCCATCGCTTTGCAGACAGGGATGGTCACCAAGTTTTTCTGGAGCCTGAGGGCCTCGACACGCACTTGGTCTATCCCAACGGTATTAGTACCTCTCTTCCGGCTGATGTGCAGCTTGCCATGTTGCGCACCATGGAAGGTCTGGAGGAAGTCCGGATGGAAGTACCGGGTTATGCAGTTGAATACGACCATATCGATCCGCGCGGATTGGGTCGGGACTTGCAGCTGAAGGCGATGCCGGGCCTTTATTGTGCAGGCCAGATTAACGGTACCACCGGATATGAAGAGGCGGCAGCGCAAGGTCTGATTGCGGGGATGCATGCCGCAACAGAAGTGCTCGGCCGGGAAGCAGCTCCGTTGGATCGTGCCAACAGCTATATGGCAGTAATGGTTGATGATCTTACGCTGCATGGCGTGAGCGAGCCCTACCGTATGCTTACCGCCCGTGCCGAATATCGCTTGCGCCTCAGGGCAAACAACGCCTCGACACGGCTAACGCCGCTGGCAGCCGCGGTAGCTTGCGTTGGGGTGGAGCGAAAGGAGTGGATGGACGCCCGCGAAAGTGAGCGTTCCACGTGGAACACCGCGCTCGACAAGCGGATCAGCGCTGGTGAGCTGGCGGCGGCAGGTGTGAAGGCCAAGAGTGATGCCGGGCGCATGCCCCTGCGCGAATGGCTGCGTTTCCCGGATATTTCGCTCGCCGATGTGGCTTCTTTCCTTCCCGGCGCTTGCGATATTCACTCGCCGCTTGCAGAAGAACTTGCTGAGGATGCAGCCTATGCGCCCCACCTGCACCGGCAGGATGCAGAGCTTCGCGACCTTCGGGCAAGTGAAAATGTCAAACTTGGCCCAGGTTTCCCCTATGCAGAGGTGCCGGGCCTCTCCAACGAAATGGTCGAAAGATTGACCCTGACAGAGCCCGATACACTTGCCGCCGCCGGCCGCGTGCGCGGCATCACCCCGGCGGCACTGGCTGCGGTTCTGGTGCATGCGCGCCGATATAACACCAAGGGGGAAGCAGCGTGATCGAAGGCGAAGACGAGGCTCGCGCCTATAGTGAAACACTTTGTGATGCTGCCGCCCAAGCGCATCTGGAGGAGTTCATTGGGCTCCTTGCAGCAGAGAACGCACGTCAAAACTTAATTTCCAACAAGAGCCTCGAATCCGTGTGGCAGCGCCATATTGCGGATAGTCTGCAATTGCTCACCCATGTCCCACATGAAACATCGCCATGGATGGACCTGGGCAGCGGGGCGGGTGTGCCGGGCCTCGTTCTTGCGATTGCGCGGCCTGACCTTGAGATCCACCTTGTCGAATCACGCAAGAAGCGGGTGCAGTGGTTGGAGGGTGTGGCGAAGCACTTCGGCTTAAGGAAGTGCCACATCCACGGGGCGCGATTGGAAAATGTCGAAAGTGCTCCAATGCGCGTAATTTGTGCGCGGGCCTTCGCTCCGCTGGGAAAACTCCTCAGCTTATCCGCCCGTTTTTCCACACAGGAGACCGTCTGGTTGTTGCCCAAGGGCCGCTCGGCGGGTCAAGAATTGATGGAGCAGCCCGAATCAGTGCGAAAAATGTTCCACGTGGAACAGTCGGCGACTGATCCTCAGGCGGGAATCATGGTCGGGCACGGGAGGGCGCCAATCCAATGATCTGTATTGCGATAGCCAATCAGAAGGGCGGAGTGGGCAAGACCACCACCGCCATCAACACCGCAACGGCTATGGCTGCATCGGGTTGGAAAACGCTGCTGATTGACCTTGATCCGCAGGGTAATGCCTCCACCGGTATTGGTGTGGGCGCCGCGTTTCGCGACATGTCGAGCTATGATGTTCTGGTCGATCAGGCCCCGCTGGATGATTGCATTGTTCCTTCGACGATACCCGGCCTCGACCTGATCCCGGCAACGGTTGATTTGAGTGGAGCGGAGGTTGAGCTGGTAGGTGTCGACAATCGCAGCAACCGCCTGCGCGATGCGCTCGCCAACCACCGCGATCACGACATCTGCTTTATTGACTGCCCGCCTTCGCTCGGATTGCTAACGCTCAATGCGCTATGTGCCGCTGATACCTTGCTTGTTCCTCTCCAGTGCGAGTTCTTCGCGCTTGAAGGCCTGAGCCAACTGCTCCAGACCGTTGAGCAGGTTCAGCAGCGTTTCAACACCGAGCTCGGAATTGTCGGTATCGCGCTGACCATGTTTGACCGTCGTAACCGCCTGACAGATCAGGTGGCAGACGATGTTCGCGAATGCCTGGGGGACCTGGTATTTGATTCCGTGATCCCGCGTAATGTCCGCTTGTCGGAAGCGCCGAGCCACGGCTTGCCGGCGCTGGTTTATGACCATGCTTGCGCCGGTAGCCGCGCCTACATGGCGCTGGCGCGGGAATTAATTGCACGACTGCCACAGGAGAGGGCCGCAGCATGAGCGACAGCGACAATACCACCCGAACTGCCGCCGTTCCGCGTCGCAAGCTGGGCAAGGGCCTTGGTGCCTTGCTCGGCGAAAGCCGCCGGGAAAAGCCGCTTGTGACACCGTCAGCGAGCAACGCCGCTGCGACAGCAACGGACTGGGGTGCAACCGAAGGCCTCGCCAACCTCTCGGTTGCGTCGATCCAGCCTCATCCAGACCAGCCCCGTCGCTATTTTGACGAGGCCGCGCTGGAAGAGCTTGCCGCGTCCATCGCGGCTCGCGGTGTCATCCAGCCGGTAATCGTCACGCCTCTGGGTGGGGGAAGGTATCGTCTTGTTGCAGGTGAGCGCCGTTGGCGCGCTGCACAGAAGGCGCAACTTCATGAAATTCCATCAATAATTCGCGACCTGAGCGAGCGCGACGTCATGGCGCTTGCACTGATTGAGAATATCCAGCGCGAGGATTTGAACCCGGTGGAGGAAGCGCGCGCATATCAGCGCCTTGCCGAGCTGGAAGACATGACGCAGGCTGAAATCGCACGCCTGGTCGAGAAATCACGCAGCCACGTTGCCAACTTGCAGCGTCTGCTCTCGCTGCCGGAGGAGGTGCTCGGCCATCTCGAGGCGGGCAGGCTCGACATGGGCCATGGGCGTGCGCTGGTCGGCCGCGACAATGCCGCCGAACTGGCCAACCAGGCCATCGCGAAGAAGCTCTCGGTCCGTGAGGTCGAGAGGCTGGCGCGCGCGGCGGATGGTGGAACCAGGCGCCGCACGGCTCGCGAGCCGCGCGATCCCGGGCAAGATGCAGATATCACTGCAGTGCAGAACCATCTTGAAGAATTTCTCGGCCTACCGGTGAAGATTGTGACCGACGCGGACCCGCGCTCGGGTGCGGTAACGATCAAATATCGCACGCTGGACCAGCTGGACCTGATCTGCCAGCGCCTCACCGGTGGCGGCATCTAGGGCAAAAGGCACGCCGCTCCGCCAGATACAAAAAGGCCCCGGTGAAAAGTTGCGCGGCGCAACTTTTCACCGGGGCTTTTGTTATTCAGATCAGTGATTTACTTGATCGGGCTCAGCTTGCCTTGCAGGGCTGGTGCAGCGCGGCGAATATGGCGACGTGGAGCCGGCTGGGCAGGGCGCTCAATCTCGACCTCTTCCTCGATAATGCGAGTGACCATCCTGCGGTGCGGTTCATGCTGCCTCGGTTGCTGGGCAACCGGAACCGTGGTGACGGGTGCATACGTCACTTGGCCCGGCACGCCATAGCCGCGCTCGTAATTGAGAAGATAGGCTTCGCAATAGTCGAAGCCGTATTCTTCTTCGGTGTAATAATCACGATCATCACCGTCGCGCCTGTCGATAGCAGAACCGATCACGGCGCCAGCAAGCCCGCCCAGGCCTGCGCCGATCAGGGT
>CAZYAL010000009.1:22964-38463 GCA_964645635.1 uncultured Sphingomonadaceae bacterium
GAGCCATTCGGAACGTTGCTCGGCTGAATATGCGAAGCGCGGAGCCTCTTCGCGGTGCGGGATGGTGCGATAGATGCGGCGCCGGGGTTCATGGCCTAAATATTCATATTCATCATAATAATCAATATTATATCCATCAGAACCGGCGATCATCGGTTCCGAGTTATACTCTTGAACCACGGGCATTTCAGCAACGGAATAGACAGCGCCGGCGGCAGCTTCAGCTTCCCAACCGGGTTCATAAGGCGTTCTGGCGTCTACAACACCCGCATAGCGATCATCCACCTGTGCTGTTGCGGGCGAGGTGGCCAACAGGCCGATCGCAGAAGTGACGGCAAGAATGGCAATGTGCTTTGACATGGAAATACGCCCCTCATCATTGACGGGAATCGCAAGGAGCCCGCGCATTTACGCCATGTTTACTATGGAAAGGCACCGGATTCCCAAGCGCGGAGAGGATGCTGTCCCGAAACGGGGCGATGGGGGGAAAGAAAGTGGGGCCTCAGATGCGCCGGGACAGCAACTCGGCAAGCGCTTCTATTCCGGCCGCGTCAGCCGCGTCGAAGCGGGCCTTGGCGGGGCTGTCGAGGTCAATCACCGCGATCACCGAACCTTCGCGGATTACCGGCACAACCAGTTCGGATTGGCTGGCTTCATCGCAAGCGATATGGCCCGGGAAGGCGTGGACATCGGGCACTAGCTGAGTGGCTGCCTGTTCAGCCGCAGTGCCGCACACGCCCGTGCCCATCGCAATGCGGATGCAGGCGGGCCGCCCGGCGAATGGGCCGAGCACCAGTTCGCCACCCACCACACGGTAGAACCCCGTCCAGTTCACGTCCGGCAGGAATTCCCACAAGAGAGCCGCGACATTCGCCATGTTGGCAATACGGTCACTCTCGCCCGCCGTCAGTGCGTCAGCCGCAGCAAGCAATTCGCGATAAAGTTCAGGCTTGGGCAGGCCCTTTGTGGCGGCAAAATCGAACATGACGCCATCTCTACAACGCAAAGCAATTGCCGCAAGCCGCCCCAAAGCCTATTCCGGCAACCATGCGCATTCTCAAGAAGATCCTGATCGCCCTGCTGGTCCTTATTGTCGTGATCGGCATTGCCCTTTGGTGGCTCACCCGCCCGCAAGAGGCGCAATATTCCTTCGAGGACACCACCGGCACTGATCCGGTGCTGGCCGAGCCTGAAGAGGAAACGATCCCCACCGTGGGCATTGCTGCACCGATCGGCTGGGAAGAAGGGCAGCTGCCGGTCGCGGGCGAGGGGCTGGAGGTAAACGCCTTCGCCACCGATCTTGAGCATCCGCGCGTGATCTATTCCATGCCCAATGGCGATGTGCTGGTCACGCTGACCAATGCGCCCGAACGGCCGCTGGCGGGTGGCTGGCTGACCAATCTGGTGGCAGGCTGGCTGTTCAGCGAAGCGGGCGCGGACGTTCCCTCTCCCAACCAGTTGGTGCTACTGCGCGATGGCGATGGCGATGGCGTGGCGGAAGAGCGGCACACGCTGCTCGATAGCCTCGATTCCCCCTCCGGCATCGCCTGGCGCGACGGGAACCTCTATCTCGCCAACCATGACGAGGTGCTGCGCTTCGATTACGAGGAAGGCGCGACGAGCATTGTGGGAGAAGGTGAGAAGCTGATCGACCTGCCACCTGCCGGCAATCACTGGATGCGCAATATTTCGCTCAGCCCGGACGGTGAAAAACTCTATATTGCAGTGGGTTCTTCCTCCAATATCGGTGAAAACGGCATGGAGGCCGAAATTGGCCGCGCGGCGATCCACGAGCTCAACCTCAACAGCGGCGTGGCGCGCATCTGGGGTGCCGGCCTGCGCAATCCCAATGGCCTGGCGTGGAACCCGTGGAGCGGCGAACTGTGGACCACAGTGAATGAGCGCGACATGCTCGGCAGTGACCTGGTGCCGGACTATTTTACCAATTTGCCGCTTGGCGTGCACTATGGTTGGCCGTGGGTGTACTACAAGGATGTGTTTGATAAGCGGGTAAATCACCCGATGGAGCAATTCCTCACCGAATATACCCGCATGCCCGAATATGCGCTGGGCGCGCATGCTGCAGCGCTGGGCGTGGTGTTCTCTCAGGAAGGCAGCCGAATGGGCGATGGCTTTGCGCAAGGCGCCTTTATCGCACGGCACGGTTCATGGAACCGTTACCCGGCAGCCGGTTATGACGTGGTTTATGTCGCCTTTGACGAGCGCGGCAATCCGCAAGGCAAGCCGGTGACAGTGCTGGAAAGCTTCCTAACCGGTGATGGCAAGACCTATGGCCGCCCGACGTGGGTGGCGTGGGACAGCACTGGCGCGCTGCTGGTGAGCGACGATACCGGCAACCGCATCTGGCGCGTGGTCAATCCTTCGGCAGAAGGCATCGCCGCGCCCCAGCGCAATACCGGCGCACGCTTGCCGCCGCGCCGTGAACTGATCGGTGATCCGTCGCGCGCCTTCGAGGAGCCGCCGGAAGACCTGATGATGCCGGGAAGTTTCTAAAGGGTCTTACCCGCTCGCCCTGCTAGTTCTGTGATGAAATGCCACGCCGTGCGGCCAGACCGCGCGCCGCGGCGCTTTGACCAGTTGAGCGCCTCGGCTTCATCGATTTCGAGGCCGTACTCACCCGCATAGCCGCGCAGTATATCGAGATATTCGTCCTGCGTGCAGGCGTGGAAGCCCAATGAGAGGCCAAAACGATCAGCCAACGCCAGATTATCGTCCACCGCATCGCGAGGGTTTATCGGATCGTCCTGCTCGGCGCTGTGGCGGGCGATGATCGCGCGGCGGTTGCTCGTCACAGCAAGCCGCACGTTGGTGGGCCGAGCTTCGACACCGCCATCGAGCCAGCTGCGCAGATGGCGCGGGCCCACGCTGTCGCCTTCGGCAAAGCCAAGGTCATCGATGAAAACGCAGAAATTGCGTTCGGCCTTGCCCAGCAACGTGAACAGCCGTGACAAGGACGGCAGCGCATCAGTGGCAATCTGCACCAGCGCGATATTGCCGCCGCTCTCTTGCGCATCTTTCACAGCAGAGCGCAGCAGCGCGGACTTGCCCATGCCGCGCGCACCCCACAAAAGCATGTCATGCGCAGGCAATCCCGCCGCGAGCCGCTGGACATTGGTGGTGACGCTGGCCTTCTGCTTGTCGATCCCTCGCAGTAAGGCAAGGGGCGGAGCTTGGATGGCGGGGACAGGCCGGGCTGACCCTTCCCACACATAAGCGGGGGCAGCCAGCCAGTCCGCATCAGCTCCATCGGCCACAAAGTCATGGGCTTCGAGCGCCTCGGCAATGCGGCGCAGCAGGTCTTCGGTGTTGCTCACACCCCCTGCCTCGCGCGACTGGCTTTCCGCGTCAAGCCGATTGCATTGTGTACCACTTGCCGACATCATGGCTGGCAAATTTGGGGAGAGGGGAATGAAGCAGGCTATCTTGCGGCAAGTGGCCGCGTGCATCATGGCGGTAAGCGCCTTGCTGGCGGCAGCGCCCATGGCGGCGGCGCCATCAGTCTATCCGACCGGCACCACGATTTACGATCCGGACAAGGCACAGAATGGTTACACTGTGCTTTCGATCCTCGGCACGCAAGCGGTCATCGTGATCGACATGAATGGCAGGGTGGTGAAGCGTTGGGACGGCTTCAACCTCGGCGCAGGCGGGCCGGCGCGGATCCTGCCTGGCGGCGTTGTGGTTGCGCCCGAAGGTGATTTCCCGGGACATCTGGAATCGCGCAGGCTGGTCGCCCGCACATTCGATGGCGCGCCGCTCTGGCAATGGGAGCAATCCGAAGCCATCACCGTGGATGGCGAACAGTTGATGAGCGGCCGGCAGCACCATGACTGGCAGCTCGCCAATTTCCCGGCGGGCTATTACTCGCCGCACGCCCTTCCCGCGCTTGGGGGCACCAAAAAGCTGCTGCTAGTCCATGCCAGCGTGACGAACCAAGCGATTGCCGATGTTGTGCTGGAGGACGACCGTATCATCGAGCTGTCACCGGACAATGATATCCTGTGGGACTGGCGAGCATCGGATCATGTCGATGAACTCGGCTTCGACGTTGCCGAACGCAATGCGATCCGCCGGCTGGCGGCGCACGATTCTTTTGACTGGTTTCACGTCAACGCCGCTGCTTACCTTGGTCCCAATCCGTGGTTCGATGCAGGTGATGAGCGTTTCCACCCGGACAATGTGATCATTTCCAGCAGGCAAGCGAATATAATTGCGATTATCGCGCGCGATGGCTCTGTCGTGTGGCGTATCGGGCCGGACTTCTCGCGCAGCCAGGCTGAGCAGACGATTGGCCAGATTATCGGCCAGCACCATCCGCACCTGATCCCCGCCGGTTTGCCGGGCGCGGGGAACCTTCTGGTATTCGATAATGGCGGCTGGGCAGGCTATGGCGACCCCACCTCGGTTTCTCCCCAAGGCAATGGCGTGACGCAGCGCCCCACGAGCCGCGTGCTGGAAATCAACCCGGCCACGCTGGAAGTGTTATGGCGCTATGAACATGCCAATTTCTACAGCTTCAACATCAGCAGTGCGCAGCGGCTCGAAAACGGCAATACGCTGGTGACCGAAGGTGCGCCGGGCCGGGTGTTCGAAGTCGATCAAGACGGCAATATCGTGTGGGAATTCATGGGTGGGCCAAGCGAGGCAGAGAACGGCGATACCTCGATCTATCGTGCCTACCGCATCCCCTATGGCTGGATCCCGCAACTGCCTGCACCGCAGGAAGTGGCGATCGGGAGGCTGGATCCGCACAGCTTTCACGTGCCCGGTACGGCGCAATAGTCTTGGCGGGAAAGCACAAGGACACTAGCTGGGCGCGATGAACAGCAGCGCGCCCACTATCCTGCCCGGTGACGAAGGCGGCATCGCACAAGCGGTTGAGCTGTTGCGCGCAAGCCAGCTTGTCGCCCTGCCGACCGAGACGGTTTACGGCCTCGCCGCGCGCGCTGATAGCGAGGAAGCGGTTGCGCAGATATTTCGCGCAAAGGGGCGGCCCAGCTTCAACCCGCTGATCGTGCATGTCTCGGAGCTGGAAATGGCGCGCCGCATCGCAGTGGTGGACGCGCGGGCCGAGGCGCTTATGGCGCAATTCTGGCCCGGCCCGCTCACGTTGGCGCTGCCGTTGAAGGCTGAGGCCGGGATTGCCCCTGCCGTTTCCGCCGGATTGCCGACCATCGCCTTGCGCATGCCCGCGCACCCAATTGCAAGCAAAGTGCTGAGCCAGCTGGATGTGCCGCTTGCTGCGCCGTCAGCCAATCGTAGCACCGGCATCAGCCCGACAGCGCCGGAACATGTCGAAGCGTCTTTGGGTGAAGGTGTGGCGGCAATTCTCGATGGCGGCATCTGCGAGCGTGGACTGGAATCGACCATCATCGCCCTGCGCGAAGGCGATGGATGGAGCTTGCTGCGCGAAGGCCCTGTCACGCGCGAGCAGCTGGAAGCGGCCACCGGCTCTGCACCCGTGGAAGCTGGCAAGGGCATTGAGGCACCGGGCCAGATGGTGCGGCACTATTCACCCGGAAAACCGGTCCGGCTCGATGCGGCGAGCGCCAGGGAAGGTGAATTCCTGATCGGCTTCGGTGAAGTGGCGGGCGATTGCAGCCTGTCGGAAAGGGGCGACCTCGCGCAAGCGGCCGCACGGCTTTATGCTTGCCTCCACGCTGCGGCTGATGCGCCGCATCTGCGCATTGCCATCGCGCCCATCCCGCGCGAGGGAATTGGCGCTGCTATCAATGACCGGCTGAAACGCGCTGCGGCTTAGCCTTAGTTCGCCGGCGCGATTTTCCTTTTTGTGAAGAAGCTTGGGTTTCTCCTCACCCAGCTCAACAGCCCGCTGGCTATTCTTTCATCGTTCCACCGGGACTTTTGGCAACAATGCGTCAATCTCCCGGCGGACCGTCACCGCCTCGCGGCAGGCATCTTCTCTTCCGCGTTCACAATCTTCTGCAAGCTCTTCATAATCGCGCTGCAACCGGCCGAGCCGTTCTTCGCGGCGGCGGATTTCCCGGCCGCGCGCTTCGTCCGCTTCGGATTGGCTGGTGGTGGCAAGGTCTGCCGCCTTGCTCGCCACGCGCACCGGTGCAGTGGCAAGGTCAGCTGCCGCCCGGGCGAGGCATCCGCCCAGCACCAGTGGCAAGGCGGCGGCAATCAACAACGGTGTGCGCATCAACGGGTCCTCTTTCCGGCAAATCGGTGCCGAACCATGAACGGTTCCATGCCGAGCCGCAATGGACAGGGCGACCAGCTGCTGGGTGCTTCGCCGACCTGGTCCGTGAAATGCAAAAGGGTCGCTCCTGCGTGCTGAACGGCCCCTGTGGTCCGTTATGGCGCCTTTGGGTGCTTTTGAGTGCCCGCTCAGGCGTCTTCGGTGTTTTCGTAATACTGCGGAGCATGCTCCTTCAGCACGTCAAGGATCTTGGTCAGAGCAGTCGGCTCGTCAGTCTTTTCCATGGCTGCGAGTTCGCGGGCCAGGCGGCTTGATGCCGCTTCGAAGATCTGGCGTTCGGAGTAAGACTGCTCCGGCTGGTCTTCCGGGCGGAACAGGTCGCGCGTCACTTCGGCGATCGACACAAGGTCACCCGAATTGATCTTCGCTTCATATTCCTGCGCGCGGCGGCTCCACATGGTGCGCTTCACCTTGGGCTTGCCCTTCAGGGTTTCCATCGCTTCCTTCAGCGTCTTGTCGCTGGAAAGCTTCCGCATCCCGATCGATTCAACCTTGTTGATCGGTACGCGTAGCGTCATCCGCTCTTTCTCGAAACGCAGGACGTAGAGTTCAAGCTGCATGCCAGCAATCTCTTCATTCTGCAGTTCCATCACGCGGCCGACGCCGTGCTTGGGGTAAACAACGTAATCGCCAACTTCGAAGGCGGGGGCATTGGATGCCATGTACTGTCCTTTCCTTGCTGGCCAGGCTTCTTCTACAGCGACAGGATCTCCGCTGGCTGCACGACCCACCGGCAGCCGGAACTCCAGTTATTTGCCGCTGAGAGGGGAAAACCTGCCTTCCTGTCTGCCCCGATCGACGTTCGCGGAGTGGGGTAGTTGGCGCAAAGTATAACAGATTCGTAAGAAAATTACCAGACCTGCCCAAATACGAGGCAGTGCCTGCGTTTTGGGAGGTCTGGCTTTCTTGGGTGGCAGTGATCAGGCTGCCATATCAATAAGTTAGTCGCCTTCGCCCGGTTCAGGCGAGAAGTACTTGTCGAACTTGCCTTCCTGGCCCTTGTAATCGTCCGCATCGGCGGGCGGGTCCTTGGCTTCGGTAATGTTCGGCCATTCGGCGGAATATTTGGTGTTTAACTCAAGCCATTTTTCGGTGCCGTTTTCGGTGTCAGGCAAGATGGCTTCCGCAGGGCATTCCGGTTCACACACACCACAGTCGATACATTCGCTGGGGTTGATGACGAGCATGTTCTCGCCTTCGTAGAAGCAATCCACCGGGCACACCTCTACACAATCGGTGTACTTGCACTTGATGCAGGCGTCGGTGACGACATAGGTCATGTGAGCTTTCTTCCTTCAGATCTGTGCCGCGTGTTCGCGGTTGTTCATTCCTGCTATGGCGAATGATGCGTCAGCGTCAAGCACGCGGTAACAGCCTTGCGCTTCCGGTGCAGGACCGCGTCGTTTCGGTAAAGCAAGGATTTCTATCACTCGCACATGTGAGCGCATGGGCAAGGTTAGGACATCGCCTGCGGCAATGTCTGCGCTGGGCTTGGTCACGCGCCCGCCGTTTAGCCGGATATGGCCGGCGCGGGCCCAGTCTTGCGCGAAGCTGCGGCTTGAGGCGAGGCGGAGGAACCAGAGCAGGCTATCAATCCGCAACGCCGTCCCCCGTCAGTTCTTTCTGCCAAGCAGGTCTGCAAGGCCTGCAAAAGCGGCATTGCTGGTGGCGGGCTGGTGCTGGGGAGGGCGCTTGTCGCGCGGTTGCCCAGAATGCTGGCTGCGATTCGGTCCGGGCTTACCGCGCGGCTTTTGCCCACGCTGGCCCAGGCTTTGCCCGGGCCTTTGTTCTTGCGCGCGGGGGCGCGGACCATCGTCCTTGCGTGGCGGGCGCCAGCTCCACGGGCGCGGCGGGGGTGGGCCGAACGCGCCTTCTGCCAGCTGCACCTCTTCATGCACGCGGAAACCGGCATCGCGCATCAGCCGCTGGAAGCTCTCTGGTTCTAGCCCCATCGAGGTGGCGAGCGAGGTGTCGACCGGGAAGTTGCGGCCACTGGTTCGGGCACGCCGTTCATGCGCGGCGCGGATCAGCTTTTCCGCCATGTCGATACGCACGGCCTGCTTGCCGGCATGGCGATAACCGGCGGGCAAGTGCTTTGCGCCCTCGATCACCGCTTCCATCTTCTCGTTCACGTCGCGGGTATCGACGCCCAACTCCTTTAGCAGCATGCGCGGGGCGGGCTTGATCAAGGCAGGCACGAACACGTCGAGCGAGCCGATCGAAACGCCGAGCTTGCGCAACATCGGCCGCTTTTCCTTCGGGATATGTGCGAGGCCTGCGGATTCGCGCTGCACCGTGCCATTGCGGTCAACCAGTGTGAGCAGCAATGCGCGCACTTCGCTCCCAGCTTCAGGGTCTTGTGCAGCTTCCTCCAAGCTGCGCAGCACATTGAGCGGGGCGAGCTGGCCTTCCAGCCAGTGATCGAGCGCTTCGGCCAACCTGTCACGATTGATCGGATCAAGCGCGCTCAGTTCCTTTTCCAGCACGATGCGGAAGCGGGTGGGAGATTTGGTCGACCGTTCCAGCGTCGCCACAGGTTTGTCGCCGTTGAGGATTTTACCTCCAACAATGCGAAGCGCACCAAGTTCCCGCTCGACCAGCGCCGTGGCCTTCTGCGCCAGCAATTGCGGCATGTGCTTCTCGGCAGCAGCGAGGAGCATCTTGCGCTCTTCGCTGTCAGCCTCGGCATCGACCACGAAACAGAATCCTTCGAGGTGGCCGATCATATGGTCCTCGACCATGACGTTGCCATCCTCGTCCAATGCGACACGCAACAATGCGGCATCCTTTCCCATGCTTTTCATTAGTACAGCAGTACGCCTATTTACAAAACGTTCTGTGAGCCTCTGGTGCAAAGCGTCGGACAATTTGGTTTCCACACTCCTGGCTCGCGCGGCCATTTCGTCTCTCGCCAACACCCAGTCAGGCCGCTGGCAGATATAGGACCAGCTGCGGATCGCGGCGAGGCGGCCTTGCAGCGTATCGATATCGCCGCGCACTTCGCCCAGTTCGGAAATACGTGCAGCCACGAAATCCGCACCGATGTGCCCAGCCTTCAGGTCCTGCCACAAGCGGCGCACGAAGCGGGCGTGCATGTCCGGCCCTTGCTGGCGGAAGTCCGGCAGCTGGCAGACCTCCCACAAGCGGCGCACACGGGCCGAGGAATTGGCTTCCTTGCGAACCTGCTCGTCGTCAGCCAGTCGTCGCAAGACAGCGAGGTCAATGGCTTCAGGCGCAGCAGCCAGCTGCGGCAAGTCGGGCTTGCGTTCAAGGTCGCCCAGCAAGATGTCGATGGAGGAATAGCGCGGGTAAGGCTCACGCCAATAGAGCCTGGTCAGCTGTGCGAAGCGGTGCTGTTCGATGGCGAACACCTCTTCCTCGGTGAACTCCAGCGCATCGCGCCGGCCACCGGAAAGCGTGCCAAACGTGCCGTCCTGCTGGTGGCGGCCTGCGCGGCCAGCAATCTGCGCCATCTCTGCCGGGGTCAGCCGCCGCTGGCGAATGCCATCGAATTTGGAGAGCGAGGCAAAGGCAACGTGGCGGACATCGAGGTTCAGGCCCATGCCGATAGCATCGGTAGCGACGATGTAATCGACCTCGCCGGACTGGAACAGCTCGACCTGGCGGTTGCGCGTGTCCGGGCTCAATGCCCCCATCACCACCGCAGCCCCGCCACGGAAGCGGCGCAGCAGTTCGGCGACGCGGTAGACTTCCTCCACGCTGAAGGCGACGATGGCGCTGCGCGGCGGCAAGCGCGAAAGCTTGGCCGAACCTGCGTGGCTGAGGGTGGAGAAGCGCGGGCGTTCCTCGATCTCGGCATGCGGAATCAGCGCGCGGACCATCGGCTCCAGCGTGGCGGAACCGAGCAGCATGGTTTCCTCGCGCCCACGGGCGTTGAGCAATCGGTCTGTGAAGATGTGGCCACGCTCGCGATCTGCGGAAATCTGCGCTTCGTCGAGCGCTACGAAGGCTCGATTGCCGCCATCCCTTGGCATGGCCTCGGCGGTGCACAGGAGGTAGCGTGCAGTCGGTGGCTCGATCCGCTCCTCCCCTGTGATCAGCGCCACCTGCTTTTCGCCCTTGATCGCGCAGACCTTGTCATAGACTTCGCGTGCCAGAAGCCGCAGCGGAAAGCCGATCGCGCCGCTCGAATGGCCGCACATTCGCTCGATCGCGAGGTGTGTCTTGCCGGTATTGGTCGGGCCGAGCACCGCGCGGATCCGGCTATCTGATGCGTGGGAGGTCACAATGCAGATCAATTTGGAGGCGCTTCGGCGCCTGTGCAACCATCCTATCGCGTCTGACCGCGCATGGTCTCAACCGGCTTGTGGATAACTGCCCGGTCGGTTCGCCGCTCGCCGGACTCGGCCCATCGCTATTAAGGCAGAATTTACTTTATGCGGGCAGGGCAAGTGGCAAGGAATTGACCCCGAACAGGGCTGCATGTGATCCACGCCGAAATGGGTAAGCGATATCCTTCGGCACCAAGGAGGCCGTAGTTGTTCAAGGACTGCGAAAATCAGGGCGATGACGCTTCGCACAGCGGGAATTTCCTGCCTGCCGAACTGTCGCTGACCCGGACGATCGCGGCAAGCTCTGCTGCGCAGGCGCGCCGGCAATCGCGCATGACCAGCTTTTCGGATCGCTACCACGACTGGCGTGAACAGATTTCCCTGAAGCTTACAGATGTGGATTTCGCGCCGGACCTTGCGCGCGATATTGGTTCGGCTCGCTGGTTTCGCGGCGCTCTCACGCTGATCGGCTTGTCCGTTGTTTCGATCGCTGCATTCCCGGGCTTCTCGCCCGTCGAGGCCGCACCTGCGATGACCATCGATGACGAAGTGCGTGACGAGTTCCGCAGCCAGATGATTATGCCGCTGGCGCTCGGTGCAGATAATGGTCGCCGCATGGGTGCTACCGCGGCGGTAATCCCGCTCGCCAATGCGCCCGAACGGCCGCGACTTGATATGGTTGCAACGCTCACCCAGGGTGACAGCTTTGACCGTATGCTGCGCCGCGCTGGTGTGAGCGATGCCGAAGCGCGCGAAATCGCCGGGATGATCGGCACCGCGATCAATGTCGATGAGATCGAATCGGGCACACAAGTGGATATCACGCTGGGTCGCCGCCTTGTCGCTGGCCAGCCGCGCCCGGTCGATGCGCTGAGTTTCCGTGCTCGCTTCGATTTGCAACTGGCAGTTGAGCGACGCGACGGCCAGCTCTATCTCGATCCGCGGCCGATCATGGTTGACGCCACGCCGCTGCGCATTCGTGGCACCGTGGGTGACAGCCTCTATCGTTCTGCCCGCGCGGCTGGTGCACCGGCGCGCTCGGTACAGCAGTTCCTGCGAGTGATCGGCAACGAGATGAGCCTTGAAAGTGACATCTCGTCGAGTGACGAGTTCGACCTGATCGTCGATTACAAGCGTGCTGCAACAGGCGAGATCGAGACGGGCGAGCTGCTTTACGCCGCGATCATCCGAGATGGTGAACCGCGCCGCCGGATGATGCGCTGGGGGCCACAAGGCCGCTATTTCGAAGCCTCAGGTGTTGGTGAGCAGCGCGAAGGGCTTATGCGTCCGGTGCCCGGGGCGATCAGTTCTCGCTACGGCATGCGCCGCCACCCGATCCTGGGCTATCGTCGCATGCATTCGGGCCTCGATTTTCGCGCTAGCAGTGGCACGCCCATCTATGCTGCCACCGATGGTCGCGTGACCATGGCGGGTCGCAACGGGTCTTATGGTAATTACGTGAAGCTGCAGCACGGCGGCAATCTTGCCACCGGCTATGCCCATATGAGCCGCATCGCGGTTCGCAACGGCCAGCAGGTCACGCGCGGCCAGGTCATCGGTTATGTCGGCTCAACCGGCCTCTCGACCGGGCCGCATCTGCATTACGAGATGTATCGTGGCGGGCAGAAGATAGACCCGGCGAGCGTCGAATTTGTTACCCGCGCGCAGTTGACCGGTAGCGAGCTGGAGAATTTCCGCGCCCAGCTGGGTGTTCTGCAGCGTGTGGAGCCGGGGGCTGCGCTGGCCAATCTTGGTCCTGATCCGGACGAGCTGGCGGTGCCCGTGCGCGAGATCGACCGCATCGAAAACCGCCAGAAAGTTCGCTGAAGCGCGGCTTTGCGGACAATTGCCCTGCGATCGCTTTTGCGGCAGTAGGCAAGGCACCATGACACCGTCCTATCCCGCAACCCGCCTTCGCCGCAGCCGTGCTTCTGGCTGGAGTCGCGCCATGCACCGCGAAAACGTGTTCACTCCGGCAGACCTGATCTGGCCTTTGTTCGTTACTGAGGGAAAAGGCGTGGAAGAACCGGTCGGCTCGCTGCCCGGCGTATCGCGCTGGTCAGTCGATGGCATTGCTGAGCGCGCGAAAGAGGCAGTGGCGCTGGGTATTCCCTGCCTTGCGCTGTTCCCCAATACGCCTGCCGACAAGCGGAGCGACGATGGTGCAGAGGCACTCAATCCCGACAATCTCATGTGCCGCGCGATCAAGGCAATCAAGGATGCCTGTGGAAACGACATCGGCGTGCTGACAGACGTGGCGCTCGATCCCTACACCAGCCACGGACAGGACGGGTTGATCGATGATGCAGGCTACGTGCTCAACGATGATACCGTGGCCGTGCTGGTCGATCAGGCATTGAATCAGGCGCAGGCGGGCGCGGATATCATCGCCCCGTCAGACATGATGGATGGCCGGATCAAGGCAATCCGCATGGCGCTGGAAATGGGCGAGCACCACAATGTGCAGATCATGTCCTACGCCGCCAAATATGCCTCTGCCTTCTACGGTCCGTTCCGCGATGCGGTGGGGTCAGGCGGATTGCTGAAGGGTGACAAGAAAACCTATCAGATGGACCCGGCCAATGGCGACGAAGCGCTGCGCGAAGTGGCGATGGACATTGCCGAAGGCGCAGACAGCGTGATGGTGAAGCCGGGCATGCCATATCTCGATATCGTGCGCCGTGTGCATGAAGCGTTCGAGGTGCCTGTCTTCGCCTATCAGGTGAGCGGCGAATACGCGATGATCGAGGCCGCCGCTGCGGCGGGCGCGGGTGATCGCGAAGCTCTGGTGCTGGAAACGCTGATGGGTTTCAAGCGCGCGGGCGCAGCAGGTGTGCTCACCTATCATGCGCCGCTGGCCGCAAGGCTTCTCAATGGCTGACCAGGGGGCTTGCTTCTTCCTTGAAACCGAACGGCTCGTCATACGTGACTGGCGCGGTGACGAGGACTGGAAGGCCTTCTTCGCCCACACCAATACGCCTGCGGTCATGCGCTGGCTGGGCGGCATCTACAGCGAGAACGATTTTAGCCTGTGGCGCGAACGTGTGGTGGCGATCACGCAGGCTTGGGGCCACGGCTTCTGGCTTCTCGAACGCAAGCAGGACGGCGGGCATCTGTCGGGAGAGGTGCTGGGCTTTTGCGGCCTCAAGCGAGCCGATGCACCCACCAGTTCGGTGCCCGGCGAGTTCGAGATCGGCTGGCGTCTGCGCGAAGATGCCTGGGGCAGGGGTTATGCGAAGGAAGCGGCCATCGCGGCGATGGATGCTGCCTTCGATATCTTCGGTGCGCACGAAGTCTATGCTATGACGATCCGCGAGAACACCCCAAGCTGGGGCCTGATGGAGCGGCTTGGCATGGAGCGGCGCGAGGATCTCGATTACGAGGATGCGCGCTTCGATCCTCCATGGTGCCACGCAATCACCTATGCGATGCCGCGCGCGAAATGGAAGCTCGCGGAATGAGTGCAGATCCCCGCTATCCCGGCGCAACCATCCTGCCTTTCGACGGCAAGGAACCGCAGATCCACGAGAGCGCCTTTATCGCTCCGGGTGCCTGCATCATCGGCGATGTGACGATCCATGCAGAGGCGAGCATCTGGTACAATTGCGTGCTGCGTGGCGACATCCACCGCATCGAGGTCGGCGCGCGCAGCAATGTGCAGGATGGCAGCGTGTTCCACGTCGAAGGCCCGCGCCCCGACACGGATGGCTGCCCCACGATCATCGGCGAGGATTGCGTGATCGGCCATATGGCGCTGGTCCATGGCGCGACGGTTGAGGATCGCGGCTTCGTGGGTATGGGGGCGATTGCGATGGATGATTGCCGCATCGGCGAAGGCGCGATGCTGGCTGCAGGCGCCCTTCTCAGCCCTGGCAAGAGCATCCCGGCAGGTGAAATCTGGGTCGGTCGCCCGGCAAAGTTCCTGCGCAAGCAGGATCGGGCGCAGATTGAGAAGGTCCGCTTCCAGACGGAGCGTTATTGCAAGCTGGCGCAGAAGCATCTTGCGCAACTGCGTGAGCGCTGACCGTGGCCCGGCCCAAATCTGATTTCCCGCCTGCCGAGGCAATTCGTGCATTGGCTGATGGCGAGCGGCGGCTGGCCTTGCGGGTGACGCCCGGCGCGAAGGTTGAGGGGATCGAGATTGCCAGCGGTAAGCTCACCGTAAAGACCCGTACCAAGCCGCAGGATGGGGAGGCCAATGATGCGGTACTGGCGATGCTCGCCAAGGCTCTCGGTACTGCGCCATCGCGGCTCGAATTGTTGCGCGGCGCAACTTCTCGCGAGAAGCTGGTCCGGATCGATTGAGTATCCGCCTGGTTGAAGCGTCAGCCTTCGGGGTTTGAGCAGCCGGGCCGCTGGTCCTTGCTCGCCCGCAATCGCAACACCAGGCCCAGCACAACCCCCACACCGATGGCGACGGTGAGGTCAGCAAACACCGTCAGCAGCAGTGTCAGACCGAGCAATATGCGATCTTCCGCTGGTGCCGCCATGTATTCGCGCCATTTGTGCGGCTCGGTCATGTTCCAGGCTGTGAGAAGGAGCAGCGCGGCGAGCGCGGGCAAGGCGAGATAGCCCGCCAAAGGCGCGGCTGCGAGCATGATGGCAAGGATGAACAGAGCGTGCAGCACGCCTGCCACTGGTGTTTTGCCGCCGACGCGGACATTGGTGGCGGTGCGTGCCAGCGCGCCGGTCGCGGGTAGTCCGCCAAATAGCGCTGAGCCCATGTTGGCCCAGCCTTGCACGGTCACCTCGGCATTGGGGCGGTGCTTGCTCGCAATCATGCGGTCAGCAACCATGGCTGAGAGGAGCGATTCCACGGCTGCAAGGAAAGCGATCACCAGTGCTGAAGGCAGCAGTTCAACCAGCCGGTCATAGGTGATTGCGGGGATGGAGGGCATGGGCAGGCCGCGCGGCAATTCGCCATATCGCGTGGCTATTGTCTCCACCGGCAAGCCGACCA
>CAZYAL010000009.1:38563-57487 GCA_964645635.1 uncultured Sphingomonadaceae bacterium
CGGGTCATGCAGTCGACCCACTGGCTCGACGTCTCGGCAGAGATGCCAAGCCCGCGATGCGCACTCATCATGCACTTGTCAGGGTTCTCGGCGAACCAGTCCCGCGGGCCGCCAGCCCATCCGGTAAGGAAGCCAGCGAGTGACCGGCGCATCGGGCCAAGGTCCGCCGTATGCATGGCGCGCAGTTCGGCGAATGCGGCTTCGCTATCCATCAGGTCATAGAAGCGCTCGACAATGCGGGTGATTACCGGGCGGCCGCCCAGCAGATCATAAGGCGTTTGCGTTGCAGTGGCAGTTTCGGTCACAGCGATCTGATCCTCTCGCGGCATGGATTGTCCCATGCCGGGGAATAACGGTTGCGCCGGCCAGCACCTTGATGCCGCGCAAAAAGCAAAGGGCGGCACCGAATTGACGGTGCCGCCCTTCATTGCCTCGTCAGCGAGGAAAGAGGATCAGTCCTCGTTCTTGTCCTCTGCGGTTGGCGTTTCGGGAGCCTTCTTCGCGGCAGGCTTTTTCTTTGCGCGCTTGGGCTTGGCCTTGGGCGGTGCTGGGGTGAGCTCGAAGGCGAGCTTGTCGTCCTTCAGGCTCACATGCACCTCGCCGCCTTGCGCCAGCTTGCCGAACAACAGCTCTTCCGCCAGCGGTTGCTTCACCTTGTCTTGCAGCAGTCGCGCCATGGGCCGTGCGCCCATCAGCTTGTCATAGCCACGCTTGGCCAGCCATTCGCGCGCATCGCCATCGAACTGGATGTGCACGTTCTGGTCAGCCAGCTGAAGTTCCAGCTGGAGGATGAACTTGTCGACCACGCGGCTGACGGTTTCGGTGCCGAGGTAATCGAACGGAACGATGGCATCGAGGCGGTTGCGGAATTCAGGGGTGAACATCTTCTTCACCGCCTCGGACTGCGCCTCCGTCTTGGTGCCCGCGCCAAAGCCGATCCCCTGCTTGGAAGCATCGGTCGCACCGGCATTGGTAGTCATGATCAGCACGACGTTGCGGAAATCCACCGTCTTGCCGTGATGATCGGTCAGGCGGCCGTTATCCATCACCTGCAGCAGGATGTTGAACAGGTCCGGGTGCGCTTTCTCGATTTCGTCGAGCAGCAGCACGCAATGTGGGTGCTGGTCGATGGCATCGGTCAACAAGCCGCCCTGATCATAGCCGACATAGCCCGGAGGGGCGCCGATCAGGCGGGAGACGCTGTGGCGCTCCATATATTCGGACATGTCGAAGCGCTTCAGCTCGATCCCCATGATTGAGGCAAGCTGACGGGCGACTTCGGTCTTGCCCACGCCGGTGGGGCCGGAGAACAGGAAGCTGCCGATGGGCTTGTCTGCATCGCGCAGGCCTGCGCGCGACAGCTTCATCGCGGTCGAGAGCTTCTCGATCGCATTGTCCTGTCCGAAGACGACGCGCTTCAGGTCCTTTTCGAGACTCGCCAGCGCGGCCTTGTCATCCTTGCTCACCGACTTGGGAGGGATGCGGGCCATGGTTGCCACGACCTTTTCGATCTCCTTGGCGGTGATCGTCTTGCGGCGGCGGCTCGGCGGCGCCAGCATCTGCATCGCGCCAACCTCGTCGATCACGTCGATCGCCTTGTCCGGCAACTTGCGGTCATTGATGTAGCGTGCGCTCATCTCCACCGCGGTCTTGATTGCATCAGGCGTGTACTTGACCTTGTGATGCTCCTCAAAGGCGGAACGCAGGCCCTTCAGGATCTTTATTGTATCCTCGATGGAGGGCTCGTTTACGTCGATCTTCTGGAACCGGCGCAGCAGCGCACGGTCCTTTTCGAAGTGGTTGCGGAATTCCTTGTAGGTGGTCGAACCGATGCAGCGGATCGCGCCGGAGGACAGCGCGGGCTTGAGCAGGTTGGATGCATCCATTGCCCCGCCGCTGGTGGCGCCAGCGCCGATCACCGTGTGAATTTCGTCTATGAACAGGATCGCTTCGGGCATCTTTTCGAGTTCGTTCACCACCTGCTTGAGGCGCTCCTCGAAATCGCCGCGATAGCGCGTGCCGGCAAGCAGCGCGCCCATGTCGAGCGAGTAGATCACCGCGTTCTGCAGCACTTCGGGCACATCGCCTTCCACGATCTTGCGCGCCAGGCCTTCTGCAATCGCCGTCTTGCCCACGCCCGGTTCGCCCACATAAAGCGGGTTGTTCTTTGAGCGGCGGCAGAGGATTTGTACCGTGCGGTCCACTTCCGCACCGCGGCCGATCAGCGGATCGACCTTGCCGGCCTTGGCCTTCTCGTTGAGGTCGACGCAGAACTGGTCGAGCGCGGAATCCTTCTTGTTCTTATCGGCCTTTTCCTCGCTCTCCTCGGTGCCGGTGGGCGAGCGGTTTTCGATCTGCTTGCCGCCCTTGCCGATGCCGTGGGAAATGAAGCTGACCGCGTCGAGGCGGCTCATGTCCTGTTGCTGCAGGAAGTATACGGCATAGCTGTCGCGTTCAGAGAACAGCGCAATGAGCACATTCGCGCCGGTCACCGTGTCTTTTCCTGAAGACTGCACATGCAGGATGGCACGCTGGATCACGCGCTGGAATCCAGCGGTGGGCTGCGGGTCGCTATCGTCCTCAGTTTTCAGCGACTGGTATTCCTGGTCAAGATACTGACGCACGACATTGCCGAGTTCTTCCAGATCGACCCCGCAAGCGGTCATCACTTCTGCGGCGTCCTCGTCGTCGATCAGTGCCAGCAGCAGGTGTTCCAGCGTGGCATATTCGTGGGAACGGTCAGTCGCATGCTGGAGCGCATTGTGGAGCGACTTTTCGAGGTTTTGCGCGAAACTTGGCATATGGTCCTATTTCCGTTGGAAGATCTTACGGCCTGAAGTGTTGCGATTGTACGAACGCAGCCCTCTCCGGACGCGGCACTGCAGTGCTGATGGTTTCTGGCCGGGCTGACCCCGGCTCTCGCGCTTGCAAATTCCATATGGTGCGCCAAAGCGCGATTGCGAGGTCGGCTGGGATCCGCAGGGGACCCATCAACTGCCTGCCTTCGGTTTGAACAGCGCATCGGCCAGCTTGCGATGGTCCGAAGCCTTGGCGTGGTGCGCCTTGACGCGGGCAATCTCTGCCTCAAGGAGCTGGATGCGCGCCATCAACTCGTCTTGCGAATAGCTGTCCAGCAATTCGCCAGCCAGTTGGTCTGCGGCGTCGCCGCGCCTGCGGGGAAGGTCATGGTCTTCCATTTAGACGCAACATTGCCAGCCGCATGCTTGCTGTCAATGGCGCGCACCCCTAAGATTGGTGGAACTTGGGGGCTTTAGCGAGGCAAGTGGTGGGGTTTTCGTTTCCCGAAAAGATGCGTGCGGTGGCGATTTCTGCGCCCGGCGGACCGGAAGTGCTGAAGCTTGTACAGCGCGAGGTCCCCGCACCTGACGAGGGCGAAGTGCTCATCCGCGTCAGCCATGCAGGCGTTAACCGGCCTGACTGCCTGCAACGTGCAGGAACCTATCCGCCTCCCCAAGGCGCCAGCGATCTGCCGGGGCTGGAACTATCCGGCACGGTGGTGGCGATTGGCGCCGGTGTGGAGCCGGAACTGCTGAACCAGCCAGTCTGCGCACTCGCCAATGGTGGCGGCTATGCCGAATATTGCACGGTTCCTTTCGGGCAATGCCTGTCCGTGCCCGAAGGCCTCTCGATGGCAGAGGCGGCGGCCATGCCAGAGACGTTGTTTACCGTGTGGCACAATGTTTTCGAACGTGGCCGCATTCGCGATAGTGAGGTCCTGCTGGTGCATGGCGGGACAAGCGGCATCGGTTCGATGGCGATCAAGCTTGCAAAGCTGTTCGGTATCACCGCAATCACGACTTGTGGCAGTGATGCCAAGTGCGAACAGGCGCGCGGTATCGGCGCAGACTTGGCGATCAACTATCGCGAGACAGATTTCGTGGAGGCGGTGAAGGAGTTCACCGGCGGAAATGGTGTGGACGTCGTGCTCGACATGGTTGCTGGCAGCTATACTCAGCGCAACCTTGATTGCCTCGGCATGGATGGACGCCTGGTCACGATTGCAACGCTCGGCGGGGTCTCGGCGGAAATCAGCGTGGTGAAGCTGATGGTGAAGCGGCAGGTTCTCACCGGCTCGACCTTGCGCCCGCGCACGAATGGCTTCAAGGCGCTGCTCGCGGGAGAGATTCTGGAAAACGCATGGCCCTTTGTGGAAGAAGGCGTGCTGCGACCGCAAATGGACATGGTCTTCCCGCTGGCTGAAGCGGCGAAGGCGCATGAGAGGATGGAATCAGGTGAGCACTTCGGCAAGATCGTGCTCGCTGTGGAGAGGGAATAGACTTACATGACTGCGCTGACACGCGCCGAGCTTTACGCCCGGGCCGATGCCTATCTTGATGCGCTGGTAGCGAAAGACCCGTCACAGCTGGCACTGGCACCGGACGTGGTGTTCACCGAAAACAATGTGCAGTTGAAGGTCGGCGATGGCGTGTGGAACACGATCTCAGCCCGTCGTCCTCGTTATGACCTGAAATGCGCCGATGTCGCCACGGGGCAGGTCAGCTGGTTCGGCATCATCGAGGAATATGGCCACCCCGCCATCATGGGCATGCGCATGGCTTGCGCCGCTGACGCGATTACCGAGATCGAGACGATCATTTGCCGCGAAATGGAGTTCGGCCCCTTCCCGAGCATCGAGGGTTACACCACGCCGCGCCAGTTGATGCTGGCAGATGTGCCGGAAGGTGAGCGCTCCTCGCGTGAAGAGATGATTGCCATTGCCAACGGCTATTTCGAAACGCTTGAGCTGAATGACGGCACGCTGCACACCGAATTCACCGATGATTGTGACCGCATCGAGAACGGGCTGCAGACCACCAACACCCATATCGAAGGCTATCCCATCGCCGCCATGGGCACGGCGGACCAGTTCCGCCTTGGCCAGTATGTCTATGACGATCGCCTGCGTGACCGGCGCTTCCCCCTGGTGGACGAGGAGAAGGGCATCGTCTGCGCGGCGGGCTTCATTGACCACGCCGGCAAGGTGATGGATGTAACCTGGACAGATGGCAGCCAGCACAAGTCTATCTTCCATTTCCCGCATAGCTTCGTGCTCCTTGAACTGTTCAAGATCGTGGGCGGCAAGATTGCGGGCGTGGAGGCCGTGTTCGTAACCGTGCCATACAACATGGTCTCGCCGTGGCTGGGCGATCAGCCCTATGTGATCGACGGCTGACGGACCGATTTCGGCGCGGAATCGCGCGTCTTCAAACAGTCACACTGTCGCGGTTCTGCCGCCGATTCGTGATCCGCCTGTCATATTTGCCTGTCATAGCCCCTTAGCCAGGAATGCAGCTTTGGGGACGATTGGCCCATGTTCGGCGATTACATCGAAGGCAATTTCGGGAACTCATATTGTGCGCCGGCGCTGCCCGATGTTGATACGCACCATCCATCCGTTCCGGAAAGGCCGCGTGGCGAGAGGCGCCGGTTCCGCACCATCTGGATCAGCGATGTCCACCTTGGCACCAGGGGCTGCAATGCAGAGCTGCTGATCGATTTCCTCGACAATGTCGATAGCGCGACGATGTACCTGGTGGGCGACATTATCGATGGCTGGCGGCTGAAGAAGAAGCTCTACTGGCCTGCCGCGCATAACGATATCGTCTGGCGCATCCTGAAGCGTGCGAAGCGCGGCACGCGCATCGTCTATATCCCCGGCAACCATGACGAGATGTTCCGCCAGTTCAGCGGGCTCCATTTCGGCGGGGTGGAGATCCAGCGCGCGGCTTTCCATGAGACCGCCGATGGCCGCAAGCTGATGGTGTTGCACGGTGATGAGTTCGACACGATCATGCTCGCGCACCGCTGGCTCGCCTTTGTTGGCGATGCGGCATACCACCTGATGATGTCTCTCAATCAATGGGTTAATGCCGCGCGCCAGAGGCTGGGCATGCCTTATTGGTCGCTCTCCAAGATGGCCAAGCACAAGGTCAAGAACGCCGTCGAATTCATCTCCCGCTATGAGGAGGTGGTTGCGCGCGCCGCTGCACAGCGCGGGGTAGATGGCGTGGTTTGCGGCCATATCCACACAGCAGAACACCGCCTGTTCCCGCATCAGGGCAAGGACATCGAATACTGGAACGATGGCGACTGGGTTGAAGGCTGCAACGCGCTGGTCGAGCACGAGGATGGCCGCATGGAAATCCTGCATTGGCCCGAGGAGGTCGCGCGGCGCGAACAGGATGCTGCCGCCGATGTGACATTCGAGGCCGGTGCGCGGGTTCCGGAGGCGGCTTGAGGTGCGGATTGCCCTGGTCACCGATGCGTGGATGCCGCAGGTCAATGGCGTGGTCCGCACGCTCCTCAGCGTCACAGCCAAGCTGCGCGAGCAGGGGCACGAGGTCGAGCTGATCGCGCCCGACCAGTTCATATCATTTCCTTGCCCAACTTATCCCGAAATCCTGCTCGCCCTGGCAGGCAAGAAGCAGGTGGGCCGACGCATCGCCACATTTGAACCTGATGCGATTCACATAGCCACTGAGGGACCGCTGGGCTGGGCGGCGCGGCGCTGGTGCCTGTCGCATGGGCGGCCCTTCACCACTGCCTATCACACACAGTTTCCGGACTATGTCGCGCGCCGCACCGGGCTGCCTGCCAGCTGGTTCTGGCCGATGATCCGCCACTTCCACAGCGCATCCTCTGCCGTGATGGTGGCGACGGACACGATCCGCCGCGAGCTGCAGCAGCAATGCATCGGCCCGCTGCGGCACTGGAGCCGCGGGGTCGATATCGCCACCTTCCATCCGGACCATCCGCCGCCAGACCTGTTCCTCACCTTGCCGCGCCCGATCCAGCTTTATGTCGGCCGCGTGGCGGTGGAGAAGAGTATCGAGGCATTCCTGTCGAACACTCATCCAGGCTCCAAGGTCGTGGTCGGCGATGGCCCGGCGCTTGCCAGCCTGCGCGCCCGCTATCCCACCGCCCATTTCCTTGGCAAACAAATCGGGCCGCAGTTGGCCGCCTGCTATGCCGGGGCGGACGTTTTCGTCTTCCCCAGCCGCACCGATACCTTCGGCTTGGTCATGATCGAAGCGCTTGCTTGCGGCACGCCTGTGGCCGCCTATCCTGTGGCGGGTCCGCTTGATGTGCTTTCGCCGCTGTCTGGCGCGATGGGCCAGAAACTGGAGCACGCCATCGCCAGGGCACTGGAGCTGCATCGATCAGATTGCCTGCAGCATGGCCGCTCCTTCAGTTGGGAGGCGAGTGCCCGCCAGTTTCTCGCCGCGCTCCATCCAGCGCAGGATGCAGCTGGTTTCAGTGGGCTGGAACCGGCCCCCGCCTGATCAGCAAAGACGCGCGCAAGGTTTGTGGCGACTCAAATGCTTGCCGTTTGTCCACAGACAGACTAGATCATGTGCCACGATGGCCGTCCCGTGAGGGGCGGCCCTTTTATTTTCGATTGGAGAAGTACCGTGGCACAGCCCACTCCCCTCATGCCGCATGCAACTGCATCCTGGCTGATCGACAACACCGGCCTCAGCTTTGAACAGATTGCTGAGTTCTGCGGTCTGCACATCCTCGAAGTCCAAGCTATGGCGGATGACCTGGCCGGCTCGAAATATACTGGTCGCGATCCGGTGCACTCGGGCGAGCTTTCGCATGAGGAAATCGAGAAGGGCCAGGCCGACCCCTCCTATTCGCTTAAGATGCAGAAGGCCCCGGTTGACGTGAGCCGCACCAAGGGACCGCGCTACACGCCGGTTTCCAAGCGTCAGGACAAGCCCGATGGCATCGCCTGGATCCTGCGCAGCCACCCGGAAATCTCGGATGCGCAGATCGGCAAGCTGATCGGCACCACGCGCAACACGATCAACGCCATTCGTGACCGTTCGCACTGGAACATTTCTAACATCCAGCCGAAGGACCCGGTCACGCTTGGCCTGTGCTCGCAGCGCGAGCTTGATGCTGCTGTTGCCAAGGCTGCCAAGAAGGCCGCCGCGCAGGCTCCTGCCGAGGAAGCCATGGAAGGTGGCGAAGCTGCACCCGTGGCCGAGAAGAAGAATGACCGGGATGCGCTGATTGAGGAGCTGAAGGCAGAGCGCGAGGCCGCTGCCAAGGCTGCTGCCCAGGCTGCACAGGAAGCTGAGGCCGAGGCCTGGCTGTTGGCAAAACGCGCAGCGGAAGCCGCTGGCGAAAACGAAGACGGTCAGGGCTGACCCCTCACGCGATCACCTTTGACCCAAAGCAAAAGGGCGGCCTTGCGGGGCCGCCCTTTTTGTTTGTGCCGTTCGAGACTGGTGTCAGCTACTGGCGAGCGAGAGCTTGGGCTCGCTGCTGGCATCCTTTGCCGTAGTGGCTTTGGCTGCCGGAGCACTGCGCGAATCGCCCGCCATGCCCTTGGGGGCGAAACGGCCTTCCACTGCTGCACCCTGTTCAATAGTCAGCGTCTCGTAGGAAACGTCGCCTTCAATCATCGCGCTTTTCAGGATGACCAGTTCGCGCGCGGTGATGCTGCCGGTAACCTTGCCTGAAAGACGCACACGTTCGGCCTTGATGTTGCCCTGGATATGACTGCCTTCGCCTTGCACCAGCGAGGAGCAAGTGAGGTCACCCTTCACGGTGCCGTCCACGTGCAGGTCTGCCGATGCCTCGATATCGCCGGTGATGGTGACATCCGGTCCAAGTACGGAGAAGGTGGCGCTATTTGCCATGGGTTTCCTCATCGGAAGGAGTGAACTCTGCTCGGGCTTCTTCGAGAACATGCGGGGCTGTCTCCAGGAACGGGCGCGGGTTGACCGCGGTTCCATTGATATGAACTTCGAAATGCAGGTGGGGGCCGGTCGAACGGCCGGAATTGCCAATGCGGCCGATCTGGTCACCGGCGACGACTTCCTGGCCAACCCGTGCGTTCCACGCCGACATGTGGGCATAGCGGGTCATCATGCCATTGCCGTGCGTGATTTCGACCACGCGGCCATAGCCGGACTTGTTGCCCACGAAGCTGACGCGGCCATCGGCAGCAGCGAGGATCGGCGCACCGCGCGGGCTCTTGAAGTCGAGCCCGCGATGCATCGCGGCACGGCCGTTAAACGGATCACGGCGATAGCCGAAACCGGAGGAGATGTTGCGCATGTCAGCGGGCATGACCTGCGGGATTTCGCTAAGGCCGCGCTCAAGCGCGCTCATGCGTGAGAGGCTCAGCGCGAGGCGTTCGAAGCGCGGGTCAAGCGATCCGTCAGCTTCGGAGGACAGCATTTCAAGCGGGCCACCCAATGCGTCATCGTCAGCGACCATGACCATGCGCAGGTCGAGGCCCAACGAACGGATCGCCTGTTCGGTGCGCTGGGCGCGGCGATCGGCATAGCGGGTCAGGCGCTCGACGAAGGCGATCTGGCGCGCTTCAAGCTGCGCCAGGCCGAGAGCTTCGGGAACGGCGCGTTCGATCATGCTGATCAGTTCTGCAGCTTCGCCGGTGGAATCGCTTACCGTGCCCGAGCTTTCATTGTCGCCCTCGGCCAACAGGTCTTCTGGCAGGGCGGTGAGCAAGCCGTCGAGGAAGTCCTGCCGCTTTTCAAGGTCAGCCGTGGTCGCCTCAAGGTCATCGCGATAAGCGGCAAGGCGCGTTTCGGCATCAGCCACGTCGGCCTCGCGCGAGACGAGTTGCGCCCGTTCGGAGCTTGCCTGCCACTGGCTGATGGCCATAAAGCCCATCGAGCCACCCCAGCCGAGGAGGGCGACTGCCGCGAGGCCGGCTGCCGCCATCTGCATCCTGGTTGTCATGGTGATAAAGCGAACCTGCCCTTGGGAGCGCATGAAGAATTCACGCTCCGGGAACATGGCCCGCAAGCGGTCCCAAAATCCGCCAGCGGTTTTCTTGTCCAAAACGACCCCTTGAGATTTGTATAATTCCGAACTCTCAGGGAAACTGCCTAACGCCATTGCCGGGCACGTCCACGGGACTCCGGCCGCTTTGGGGCGAATCGAAGAGTCTTCGCGATGAGTCGTTGCAGCACGGCGTTTGGCACCGGAAGTATTGGGAACCAAAGTGAATTTGGGCACTTCGCGCGCGCTGCGCGAATCCCCTGTGACAAGCGGCGGCGTGAATGTTACGTGCCCTGCCATGACTTATGAAATCAACTCGACAGACGATGCCGACGCACTGGTTGGCGAACTTGCCCGCGCCGGCCGCAAGGCGCAGCGCGTGCTCGCCCGCATGAACGATTCTGACAAGGCAGAAGCGCTCCGGGCTGCCGCAAAGAGCTTGCGCGCGCATGCCGCCAATGTGCTGGCGGAAAATGCCAGGGACGCGGCAGCTGGCGAAGCCAACGGCCTCACAGGTGCCATGCTCGATCGCTTGCGGCTGGACGAAGCCCGGCTCGAATCCGTGGCTGCCGCCATTGAAAACGTAGCCAGTTTGCCTGATCCGGTTGGGCAGGAGATCGACCGCAGCACCGCGCCCGGCGGGATGCAGCTGGTGCGCCGCCGCATCCCCATAGGCCTGATCGGTATCATCTACGAAAGTCGTCCCAATGTGACGGCTGATGCTGCGGCATTGTGCTTGCGTTCAGGCAATGCTGCCTTGCTGCGTGGCGGCAGCGAGGCCGTGCATTCGAACCGTGCGATCCATGCGGCGATGGTCGAAGGCCTTGCCAGCAAGGGCGTGCCTGAAGCCGCGATCCAGCTGATGCCGACGCAGGACCGGGAGGCCGTGGGCGCCATGCTGCGCGCAGCGGGCCTGGTTGACATGATTGTGCCGCGCGGTGGCAAGAGCCTGGTCGAGCGGGTGCAGAATGATGCCCGCGTGCCTGTGCTCGCGCACCTCGATGGCATTTGCCACACCTATATCCATTCTGCGGCCAATCCCGAGATGGCGCGTGAGGTTGCGGTCAATGCCAAGATGCGCCGCACGGGCATTTGCGGGGCAATGGAAACGCTGCTTCTGGATGCCAAATTCCCCGGCTCCACCGATGTTGTCGGGGCGTTGCTTGATGCTGGTTGCGAACTGCGTGGCGACAAGCGCGCGCAGGCTCTCGATGCACGCATCAAGCCTGCGAATTCCGAAGACTGGGACACCGAATACCTCGATGCCATCGCTTCTGTCGCAGTGGTCGATGATGTCGATGATGCCATGGACCATATCGCCGCGCATTCGTCTGGGCACACCGATGCGATCATCACAGATGACAAGGAGGCGGCAGAGCTATTCCTGGCAGAGGTGGACAGCGCCATCGTGATGCACAACGCCTCCACCCAGTTCGCCGATGGCGGCGAGTTCGGTTTGGGTGCGGAAATCGGCATTGCCACGGGCCGCCTGCACGCGCGCGGACCGGTCGCGCTGGAAGGGCTGACGACATATAAGTGGCAAGTGCTGGGTTCAGGGCAGGCTCGCCCTTGACCAAGCGCGTCTGACCAGCGGAGAGGGAGAAGGCAATGCGTTACAACACGCTCGGTAATTCAGGCCTGGTGGTTTCGGAACTGTGCCTCGGGGCGATGACCTTCGGCAACAAGCCCAGCGCCTTCTTCCAGCACGATCTTGACCAGCAAGGCTCCACCGCGCTGATCCGGCAAGCGCTGACAGGCGGGATCAATTTCATCGACACCGCCAATGTCTATTCGCAGGGGCAGAGCGAGCAGTTTGTCGGCAAGGCGCTGAAAGACCTTGGTGTGGCGCGGCAAGAAGTGGTGATTGCCACCAAGGGCATGGGCCCGATGGGCGAAGGCCCGAACGATTCGGGCTATGGCCGCTATCACCTGCTCGCGCAGATTGACGAGAGCCTTGAGCGGCTCGGCCTCGACCATGTTGATCTTTACCAGATCCACGGTTGGGACCCGGTGGCCGGCATGGAAGAGGGCCTGCGCGCGATGGAGGACATCGTCCGTTCTGGCCGGGCGCGCTATATCGGCGTTTCCAACTGGGCGGCATGGCAAATCGCCAAGGCATTGGGCATTGCTGAGCGGCGCGGGTGGGACAAATTCATCTCCAACCAGGCCTATTACGCTGTGTCCTCGCGCGATCTTGAGCGGGAGATCGTGCCGATGATGAGGAGCGAAGGCCTGGGCCTGATGGTGTGGAGCCCGCTGGCTGGCGGCCTGCTTTCCGGCAAGTATGATTTTGGCGAAGATGGCGAGGTGACGGGCGAGGGGCGCCGATCCAAGCTGGCATTCCCTCGCGCAGATATCGGCGTGGCTGCCGCTGCCGTGGAGGCGATGCGCCCGATGGCGGAAAGCCGCGGGGTAGGTGTTGCCGCCATCGCGCTTGCATGGCTGCTGCACCAGCGCGTCGTTTCCAGCGTGATTGTTGGCGTAAAACGTGCGGAGCAGCTCGAACAGAACCTTGCCGCCAGCGATATCGACCTGACCAGTGATGAGCTGGCCATACTCGATGCGGTGGGGCGTCTCGATGATGAATATCCTGCATGGGCGATCAAGGCACAGGATGGCCGCCATGGCTTCCGCGTCTCTCCGCGAAGGCCGGAACGGTAAGCAAAAGGGTGGCCAGTGCGCTTTCCGGCCAGCTCACCGGCCTGCTGGGCGGCAGCTTCAACCCTGCGCATGGCGGGCACCGGCGCATATCGTTGTTCGCCATCGATGCGCTGGGGCTGGATGAACTGTGGTGGATGGTTTCTCCCGGTAACCCGCTGAAACCGAAAAAGGGTATGGCCTCTTTGGCGGTGCGCTATCGCTCAGCGCTCGCGCAAAGCCGCAATTCGCGCATCCGTGCCACTGCTATCGAGCGCGAAATGGGGACGCGGTATACCGTTGATACCCTGCGCAAACTCAAGCGCCGCTATCCAAAGCGGCACTTTGTCTGGCTGATGGGGGCGGACAACCTCGCGCAATTTCACTTGTGGAAGGACTGGCGGCAGATCGCCCGGGAAATGCCGATTGCGGTGATCGCAAGGCCCGGCTATGATGCTGATGCCCTCGCGAGCCCCGCGATGGCCTGGCTGCGAAATTACCGGTTGAACGCAGCTGGCTTGCGAAACCGGCGCGAATGGAGCGCACCTGCGCTGATAGAATTGCGTTTCGATCCTGATCCGCGTTCGGCAACAACAATCCGAAAGGCGGATCCTGCTTGGGCAGACCGGCATGCCGGGTCTGCTCTCAGAGATCAAGTAACGCATTCCCCTATTCATGACATCGCAAGGGGGCAGGACGCATGAGGCGATCCTGGCTCATGCTTTTTCTTGTCCATATCGCCAATCAGGAGCATGACACGTCGCGATGACACAGGCGCAAGCCACCCCCGCAACTACGGGCACCGCAACTATCATTTCCATGACCACGAACACTGAAACCATCACCGCCGAAGCCGGCACCGCTCACGCCCTGATCCTCCAGCAGCTGGATGATGATCAGGCGCAGGACGTGATCTCCATCCCGCTTGAAGGCAAGAGCTCGATCGCTGACCACATGGTCATCGCATCCGGTCGCTCGACCCGCCAGGTCGCTGCCATGGCATCCAAGCTGGCCGAAAAGCTGAAGCGGGAAGGCCACGGAGTGCCGCGCGTGGAAGGTCTGCCAGCGGCAGACTGGGTGCTGATCGATGCTGGCGATGTGGTGGTGCACCTGTTCCGCCCCGAAGTCCGCAGCTTCTACAACCTAGAGCGCATGTGGGGCTTTGGCGACGAGGGCGTGGCGTAGCTTTCTTTGCGAAGGCGCATCCGCGCCTTCGTCCTCGGGGCTGATCCCTCCGTTCCGCTTCGCTTCACTGCGGGGCCCCTGCGGGCAGGCGGTCGCCCTTGCGGTTGCTTTGAAGCCGAGTTCCAGTGCGGGTTGCTTGACTTGGTCTGATTGTCGAGCGACCAGCGAGACCAGCGCGCGACCGCGCGCCGCCCGTTAGGACGGAAGCTAAGCGAACCGGTTGGTTCGCTCCCGGCGCTTGAGGGACCAAGACAAAATGCTTCTCCACATCATCGCTCGCGGAAAGATTGCCCGCTCGCCGGAGGCAGAGCTTGTAGCGCGCTATGAGAAGCGCATCACCTGGCCGGTGAAGCTCACCGAACTGCCTGAGACCGGCGGGCGCATTCCTGATCCGCAAACGCCGTTTCGCACTGTTCTGCTCGATGAAAAGGGCAAGGACTTGAGTTCCGAAAAGCTCGCCGAGGTGCTGGAAAAATGGCGCGATGGCGGAATGCGCGAATGCCGCTTCGTGCTCGGCGCGGCAGACGGGCATTCGCAAGCCGAACGTGACGATGCTGATCTGTTGTTGGCGTTCGGCAAGGCAACCTGGCCGCACCTGCTCGCCCGGGCGATGCTGATGGAACAGCTGTTCCGCGTGACATCGATACTCGCCGGGCATCCCTATCATCGGTCAGGATAACGCGTAATGTCGCGCATCCTCGTCCTGATCTTCGCTTCGACGCTGTTCGGCTATGCCGCCTCAGCGCAGCTTGCGCCTGTTTACGATACGGCAGCCGAAACGCGCGAGGCGCTGGAACAGGCGGTTGCTGAACGCGATGCCGCGCAAGCCCGAAGCGAGCGGCTGGAGCGCGAAGCTGAAGAAAGCGCTGACGAAGCAGAGCGCACTGCGCGCGAAGTGGCAGCCCTCGCCGCGCGCATCCAGCAAGCCGAGGCAGGCATTGCCGCTGCCGAAGCGCGTGGTGCTCTGATCGGCGAGGAACGGGAACGATTGCACCTTCAGCTTGGGAAGGAACGCCGCCCGATCGTCACCCTCACCGCCGCTTTGCAGCAATTCGCGCGCCGCCCAGTGGCGCTTTCGATCCTGCGGCCCGGCGATGTGCAGGACCTTGTCTATCTGCGGGCGGTGATGGCCAACACGGTGCCGCAAGTCGAACAGCGCACTGCCAGCTTGAAGCAGCGCATCGACCGCACGCGCCAGCTTGGGCGCGAAGCGGCGCAAGCGGCAGGCGTCCTTCGCGCAGAAGAACAGTCACTCGCTGCGCGGCAAGACGAGCTTGCCGCGATCGAAGCTCAGCAAAGGCTCGCTGCGCATGAGGCAGGTGGTATCGCCAACCGCGAGGCCGAGCGCGCGCTCGCCTTGGCCGAGCAAGCGCGTGACCTTGATGCGCTGGCGGGCGAGCTGGAGCGCGCGGCCGGCTTGCGCAACCGGCTGGCGGCGCTTCCCGGGCCGGTTCTGCGGCCCGGCAGCGGACTGGCAGTCTCCAGTGCCCGCGAGTCTTTGCCCGCAACAGCGCCCGGGCAGGATAGCAGCGCACCTTCCCCTTACCTCCTCCCGGTCACCGGGCGCGTCGTGACCGGCTTTGGCGCCCCGCTGGAAAACGGCCTGAGCCAAGGCGTCACCTTTGCGCCGCGCGCCAACGCGCAGCTTATTGCTCCTGCAGCAGGACGAGTCGCCTTTTCAGGGTCTTATCGCGGCTATGGCCAGATCGTAATCATCGAGCATAGGGGTGGCTGGAGCAGTGTCATTACTGGCCTTGCGCGTAGCGACGTTGCTGTTGGTGAAGCGCTGGTCGATGGCGCGCCCATCGGTGTGGCGGGGCCAGGCAGGCCCACGATCGGACTTGAGCTGCGGCAAGGCGGAGCGCTCGTGAATCCCCTCGATTTCACGCAATAGTCGCCGTTCGTCCCGCTTGGGCACTTGGCAGCGGGCCAATCATCCTCATCTGGTGTTAAGCCAACCCTTGCGATACATGCTGCCCTTGGGACCCATCAGGATACACGTGCCATGAAGTTTGCCCAAAAGTTCGCTCCGGCCATTCGTGCTGCTGCCCTTTGCACCGCTGTTGCGCTTCTGCCTGCCACCACGGCGGCCTTCGCACAGGTGGAAGGCCGCGCTTCGCCGGAATTTGCAAAGCTTTTCGCCACTTACCAGCGGATCAAATCGAGCTATGTTGAGCCGGTGGATGACGAGACGCTGATCCGCGGCGCGATTGACGGGATGCTCGCTTCGCTCGACCCGCACAGCTCCTATATCGATGGTGCCGCGATGGAGCGGCTGACCACGATGATCGACGGCAATTACCAGGGCCTTGGCATCTCGATCCAGATGGATGACGGGCTGGTCAAGGTGGTCTCGCCATTCCGCGGCAGCCCGGCAGACCGTGCCGGCATCAAGGCGGGCGACTATATCTCGCACGTCAACGGCAATCTCATCTACGGCCTGGAAATCAACGAGGCGGTGGAACAGATGCGTGGCCCCGCGGGAACAGACGTGCAGGTAACCATCTTGCGCGCTGGCCGTGAAGAGCCGATGGAACTGACCGTGACGCGCGGTGTGATCGAGCTGGAGCCGGTCACCTGGGAGCTGAAGGATGGCGATATCGGCCATATCAGCGTCAACGAATTCAGCCGCGATGTCGGCGCCGATGTGAATGAGGCGATTGCAGACTTGCGCTTGCAGTCGCGCAGCGGGCTGAAGGGCCTCGTGCTTGACCTTCGCCGCAACCCCGGCGGTTCGCTCGATGAAGCTGTCGCCTTGTCTGACCTGTTCCTCGATGAAGGGCAGATCGTCTCGCAGCGCGGGCGTGGTCGTCGTGACACGATCTATTACGATGCCGAAACCGTGTTCCGCGGGGATGTTGTCGAAGGCCTGCCCATCGTGGTGCTGATCGATGAAGGCTCGGCTTCCGCGAGCGAGATCGTGGCGGGTGCCTTGCAGGATCATCAGCGCGCGCTGGTGATGGGTGAACGCAGCTTCGGCAAGGGCAGCGTGCAAACGCTGCTGCCCTTGACCAGCGACTCTGCGCTGAAGCTTACCACCGCCCGGTATTACACGCCGTCCGGCCGCAGCGTCCAGGAAGGCGGAATCGAACCGGATATCCGCGTACCGCAGCTGTCTGACCCGGATGCCGAGCGCCGCCAGCGCTACGCCATGCGTGAAAGTGACCTGCGCGGCCATCTGGTCAACGAAATTGCTTATGAGGACAAGTCGCTCGAACGTGATCAGATCGACGATCCGCGTTTCGCGATGACCGCGGCGCAACTGGAAGAGCGGGGCATCGAAGATTTTCAGCTGCAATATGCGCTGGATACGCTCCGCCGCACCAATGGCGTGGCGATTGCCGCACGGGCCAGCGCCGCACGCATTAACTGACGGGGCAAAAAGTGAACGATTCTGACCGACTGGCGCAACGCCTTGCGCTAATCATCCCTGCAGCCCTGCTGGGTGGTGCCTATATTTCGCAATATCTCTTTGGGCTTTATCCGTGCGAGATGTGCTGGTGGCAGCGCTGGCCGCATTTCGCGGCGCTGGCTTTTGCGGTGCTGTCGCTGTTCGCGCCGCCGAAGCGCCTCTTGGTGGCGATTGCGGCGGGCGGCGTTTTCACCTCCGGGCTGATCGGCTTCTTTCATGCCGGGGTGGAATACCACTTCTGGGAAGGCATTACCGGCTGCGCCTTGCCTGCAACTGATGGCGGGGACATGCTGGAAGCGATCTTCGCCCAGCCGATCATCCGCTGTGACCAGGCTCCGTGGACGCTGATGGGCATCTCGCTCGCCGGCTTCAACGCCATCATCTCCATTGCCAGCGCGATCACCATCTGGGGGTTGCTGGCAAGGCAGGAAGAAGCGCGCTAGGAACAGGGGCATGACCAAGGCAGCGCACAAACCCGACCGTTCCGAAATAATCCGCGTAGACCAGGCGGGCGAATTCGGCGCCACGCGCATTTATGCAGGCCAGCTGGCTGTTATGGGTGATCGCGGGCCGCATTCGGCTGAGATCCGCGTCATGGCCGAACAGGAGGAAGGCCATCGCGCGGAATTCGATGCGCTTATGGCTGCGCGCGGCGTACGGCCCACCGCTTTGCAGCCCTTTTGGCACGCAGCGGGTTTTGCGCTTGGCGCAGGCACTGCCCTGATCGGGCCAGAGGCGGCCATGGCCTGCACCGCGGCCATCGAAACCGAAATTGACGAGCATTATACCCGCCAGCTGGAAGAGCTGGAGAAATCGGGCGATGATCCGGAGCTGGCGGATATGATCGCCCGTTTCCGCGATGACGAGCGCGAGCACCGCGATGCTGCATTTGCCGCTGGCGCAGAGAAGGCGCCCGCCTATCCGCTGCTATCTGCTGCGATCCGTCTGGGCTGCCGCGCTGCGATCCGCTTGTCGGAGAAGATTTGATCGCGGTCATGGCGCGGGCTTGCCGCTTCAGCCATGGTTCACGCGAGATGGCGCCTTGTGGCACCACTAGACGTTGAGGATTGAGACGATGAAAGCTGCCCTTCTGCTTGCTGCTGCCACCACTGCGCTGGCCGGCCTTGCCGCCACCCCTGCCGCAGCGCAGGATGCGGCGAACGAGCGCGTGATGATGGTGCAGATCCCGCAAGGCGAGGAATGCCCGGGTAGCCCGGACGGCAACACCATTGTCGTGTGCGAAGAGATAGAGGATCCCTATCGCATCCCCAGCCAGCTCAGGCAGAGCCGTGCGCCGGAAAACAACAGCTGGACAGAGCGTTCGCGCGATTTCAACGAAGTCGGCAAATTCGGCCCCGGCTCGTGCAGCAATATTGGCGGCGGATCGGAGCTGGGCTGTTCGGTTCAGAAGATCGAGGACGCGGCCGCCGAACGCGAAGTCGCGCCCGAACGTCGCTTCAGCTTGCAGATCGAGGAAGCCCGCCGCGAACGCCTTGAAACCATCGACGGTGAAGCCGCCCGTACTCAGGCCCGCGTGGAAGAACTTGAGCGGGCCTATATTGAGCGCCTCGAAGCGGAACGCGCCGCTCCGCTGCCTGGTGAAGATGAAGAGGCGCTGCCCGAGATCAAGGTTGTCGATCCAGAAGGCATCGCAGAACCGCTGCCTGTGCAATAAACGCCAGATACCAGCGCGCTAGGCTATAGTTAAGGAAGCTTGGCTATGGTTGCGGTATGGCTGGTACCAAACGCATTCTCACCATCTTCGGCACGCGCCCCGAAGCGATCAAGCTCTTCCCGCTCGCCCATGCGCTGGACGCGGATGACCGGTTTGACAGCCGCGTCTGCGTTTCCGGCCAGCATCGCGGCATGCTGGACCAGGTGCTGGAAATCTCCGGCGTGCGCCCGCA
>CAZYAL010000010.1:0-3620 GCA_964645635.1 uncultured Sphingomonadaceae bacterium
TTCGAACCAGCGACCTACTGATTAAAAGTCAGTTGCTCTACCGACTGAGCTAAGGGCCCCCAAAGGATCAGGTATCGGGGATATCGGTATCCGGAGGCGTCACCTAGGGACGGGGCGGGGACGGGTCAAGCGGGCATGTAGCTGTTTAAGGGTCAGCCCGGTCACAGGATCGCGCCAGTCCGGGGCAATGGCGGCGGCGGGGCCAAGCACGAAGTCTCTCTCGCGAAACAGCGGATGCGGAATTTTCAGGTCCGGCTGATCCACAATCCCGCCCGACCACAGCACGATATCAAGGTCGAGCGTGCGCGAGCGCCAGCGCTGGCCCATGCGCCTGCGGCCGAACACACCCTCCATCACCTGGAGCGCTTCGAGCATTTCGTCCGGCTTCCACTTGCTGGAAACGATCACCGCCCCATTGGCATATTGCCGCTGTGAGGGGCCCACGGGCGCGCTAGTGATGATCGCCGATCTGGCCAGCACCGCACCGACCATCGGCGACATGCAGTCAATCGCTTCCTTCAGCACATCACGCGGACGGCCGAAATCGGGATGACGCTGGTTGGAACCGAGCGCGACGAGATAAAGGTGGGTGGTCAAATATCTTCTGCAATGCGCCCGTAAAGCTGCGGGCGACGATCCCGAAAGAAGCCCCAGCTGGCGCGGTGTTTGCGCGCGGCGTCAAGATCCAATGTCGCGATCAGTACGCCGGTCTCATCACGCCCGAATTGCTCGATGTAATCACCCCACTCGTCGCAGATAAAGCTGTGGCCGTAGAAATTGTTGCCTGCTTCCTGCGATCCCTCGTGACCGATGCGGTTGGCGGCGACCACGGGCATGCAGTTGGACACCGCATGCCCGATCATCGCGCGGCGCCACATGCGACTGGTGTCCATCTCCGCATCCTTGGGTTCGGAACCGATGGCGGTGGGATAGAGCAGCACCTGCGCACCCTTCAGCGCGAGGCAGCGGGCGGTTTCAGGATACCACTGGTCCCAGCAGATGCCGATGCCGATGCGCGCGGTGCCACTTTCTGTCGGGATATCCCACACCTTGAACCCGTCATTCCCGGGCCGGAAATAGAACTTTTCCTCGTAGCCCGGCCCGTCAGGGATGTGGCTCTTGCGGTAGGTGCCCTGAATTTCGCCACCAGCATCGATCATCGCCAGCGTGTTGTAATAATGGTGCCCGTCACGCTCGAAGAAGCTGGTGGGGATTGCCACGCCAAGCTTGGCCGCCAGCGCCTGCATGGCGATGACGGAGGGATGCTCAGCGGTGGGGCGCGCGAGCGCAAAGAACTCGTCTTTCTCCTCGCGGCAGAAATAGGGGCCAGAGAAAAGCTCCGGCGGCAGGATTACCTGCGCGCCTTTGCCTGCAGCCTCTTCCACTAAGGCAGAAACGGCAGCGATATTTTCTGATTCGTCCTCAGAGCCGAGGGCGAGCTGCAAAGCGGCGACAGTGAGCTTGGTCATGGCCATCGCCCATATTCTGCCACCGCTCGCGTGTAAATTGCGTGCGTGGCCTATTGCACCTTGCGGAACAGCAGCGTCATGCGATCACTCTCGCCGATCTGGGTACGACGGCGATATTCGGAAGTGCCTTCATTCGCCCCGCGATAGGATGGCGGCAGCGACCAGACGCCGGTCTCCCAATTGGCCGGATCGCGCGGGTTTGCATTAACCTCGCTCGAATCCACCAGCTCGAAACCATAAAGCTTGAATAGCGCCACCACGTCATCCTGCTTCTGGTAACCATTATCCCCCAGCACATAGGACGCCGGTGCATTAGCGCGGGCACGGTGCTGCACCACACCCAGCAGGCCATCATCCTTCAGCATGTGGCGGATGGCGACCATCGAATCGTGGAACCAGCCGTAACGGCGCATATTGTGGATTTCGCGGAAGATGGTGACACGGTCCGCGACGCCTTCCCAATTGTCCATCTCGTCATCGGTGTTGAGGCCGTAGACGGGCGCGCCATCGATCCCGACCCAGCCGCGCGCATCATTGGGAATGCGGGTGGAAGCGTTACGATAGAGGTCCCAGTAGCCCCCGGTGGCGAAGCGATCATCAAGCCTCGGGTTGAGGCCGATGTATGTGCCATTGCGACCGAGGTAGGGGATCAGGATGCGCGCATACCAGCCGCCTGCAGGCATATAGTCGACCACTGTCATTCCCGGTTCGATACGGAAGAAATCGAGCGTTTGTTCGGGATGGCGATACTGGTCGCGCACGCGGCCTTCATCGCGGCGCTCGTGTTTGAGGGCCGCTTCCATCGGCGTCATGTCGACCAGCACAGGTTCTTCGGCCCGCTGCTCTTCCTCGGTCTCCTGCTGTTCGGGGCCAAGCACCCGGTCCAGCACGCCGCGCAGAATTCTCTCACCAGTGGATTGCGCCAGGGCAGGCGCGGAGACGGTCATCGCCATGGCGGCAACTAGGAGGGCAAGCTTACGCATGAGGGTTTCTCCCGGACAATCGCTATGGCCAACAGCCTAGCTTGCTGCCGGAGGATGACAACAGGCACTTTCGTCCTCATCTTCAGGTCCAGCAAGGAGACAGGTACATGGCAAGCGAACAGGCGATCATCGCCGGCGGGTGCTTTTGGTGCACCGAGGCAGTGTTTAACGACGTGATCGGCGTGACAGCAGTAGAAAGCGGCTATATCGGCGGCACAGTGGCGGAACCGACTTACCAGCAGGTTTGCAGCGGCGCCACGGGCCATGCCGAGGGCATCAAGGTCAGTTTCGATCCTGAGGTGGTCTCGCTGGCAGAAATCTACGATATGTTCATGGGCACGCATGACCCGAGCCAGCTGAACCGGCAGGGCAATGACGTGGGCACGCAATACCGAAGTGCGATATTCCCGCTGGACGATCAGCAGAAGGCAGAGGCCGATGCAGCGATTGCGCGCTGGAATGACAGCCACTCCGGAGCCAGCGCGGTGACCACCATCGAAGGGCCAGCCCCCTGGTATCCGGCAGAAGACTACCACCAGGAATACTGGCAGGGCGAAGGCCAGCGGAACCCCTATTGCCTCGCCGTTATCCCACCCAAGCTGATGAAGCTGCGCAAGAGCTTTGCCAATATGGTCAAGGGGTGACAGCTGCAGCGGTGATCGACAAGCGCTGATCAGCGGCGGAAAAGGCCTGCGATCCGCCCAATCAGACGCCGCACCAGCGAGGGCTGCTGTAGTGAGGGCTGCTGTTCATAAACCACAATATTATCGGCATACCCGCCGCGCGCGCAGCGCGCTGCTATCGCCGGAAGCGATCTGCATCTCGCCGCCTGCCTCGGGCTCCAACCACGACAGGTCCGGCTCGTATTCAAGATCGTCAAAATGCTGCATCGATCCGACATGGCTCTGCACTCGCGGCATCGGTTCTGGTCCAATTTTCGGCTCGGACAGTTCGAACGGTTCGTCGGCGGCGGTGGCCTCGGCGGGCTCGTCCGGAACCGGCCATGGATCATCATGGCTTACTGAAAGGCTGAGATCATCCGAGCCATAACCAATCTGGTTGAGCCGTCCCATCGGGCCGGAACGCAGTTGCAACCCGGGGACACCTCTTCATCGGTCAAGGCCGTGGGCAGGGCACGCATGCGCTTCAGTTGCTTCTCGATCGAAGC
>CAZYAL010000010.1:3720-19056 GCA_964645635.1 uncultured Sphingomonadaceae bacterium
CGCGGTCGCTCGATGTAGTCGGGATCGACACTTTCTTCCATGATCTGCGCAGCGCTCGCAGCCATCGCGAGATGGGCCTTGGCAATCTCTTCTGCATCGAGAACGAGCACGGGTTTCTTCTTCTTGCGCGGCGCGCTCATGCCCATCAGACTGCCGTAGCCATCATTGGCCGCACGCGGAAGCGGAGTGCCGGTGTCCAGTGTGGATTCAGAGCGCGCAGATACTGCCATAGGCAATCTCCTACGCCGATATGGTCGCTATAGAATTTGCAGCTATGGTTACTTTGGCCTTAAAATATCAGGCCCGCGCAATGCCTAGGATTTGCGCCAGCGGGCGATGAAGAAGCCATCCAGCCCGCCTTCTTGTGCCAGCATGCCGGAGTGCGTGCGCAACCAGCCTTCTGCCATCGGCGCGACGCCCGCGGGAAGCTCGTCAGCGCGGATCGGATCAGCTGTCAACGAGACGTGCTCTGCCTGCTGCTCTCCCTCTTCTTCTTCCAGCGAGCAGGTGGCGAAAACCAGCTTTCCACTGTCAGCCAGCCAGCCCTGCGTACGTTCAAGCAAAGCGGATTGCAGCTCAGCCATTTCGAAGACGTGGTGCTGGGCGATGCGGTGGAGCACATCGGGATGGCGGCGGCACGTGCCAGTGGCGGTGCACGGCGCATCAAGCAGGATGGCATCAAAGGGCGTATAGGGCTGCCATTGCAGCGCATCAGCCACGACGACCTTGGCACGTAAGCCGGTGCGCGTGAGGTTATCGTGCAGGCGTTCGAGCCGTTTCTTGCTGACATCCAGCGCGGTGACTTCCCACCCCGCAGCCGCGAGTTGCAGCGTCTTGCCACCCGGTGCTGCACACAGGTCCAGCACGCGGCGGCCATGGCCTTCACCCAGCAAGCGCGCGGGGAGCGAGGCAGCAAGGTCCTGTACCCAGAAAGCGCCTTCGGCGAACCCGTCGAGCTGTTCGACGGCCTGCCCGCGCGGCAAGCGGACATGGCCCGGCATCAGGCTTTTCCCGCCAAGCCTTTCGGCGAGCGCCTCTGTCTGCGCAGGATCGCGCAAGGTCAGATCGAGCGGTGGCGGAGCGACGAGGCCAGGCGCGATGTCGAAGGCCCTGTCCTCCCAGCGCATCATGACGTGATCCGGCAGCGTCGGCACATCGGGCAGCGTGTCGTCGCGCTTGGCAAGCGTGGAGAACACGCCATGCGCCAACCTTCGCGGACCGCCTGCCAGCAAGCCCAGCCCGGTGGCGATCACCGCATGCGGAGGGGTTTCCAGTCGCAGCCAGCCAGCCAGCATCAAGCGCAGCACCATGCGCGGCTTGGCATCATCTGGCAGCGGCTTCTTCATCGCGCTGTCGATCAGTGCGTCGAGATCAACCAGCCAGCGCAAAACCTCGCCAGCCAACGCGCGGGCAAGTGCCCGGTCCGCCTGGCTGTCCACGCCGCGCAGAGCTGCGTTCTCGGCCAAGTCCAGCGTCTCGCCGCGCCGCAAGACAGCGTCGAGCAGTTTGAGTGCAGCCAGCCGCGCGGGCATGCCGGCGGGGGTGTCATAAAGGAACTGGGGACGTTTCGACATTGTCATGGCCCTTAGGCTCCATTGCCAAGAAGCGCCAGTGCGCCCATATTCGCGCGGCTATGAAACGCGCAACCCAACGCCCCGAAGGCTTCACCAAGCCGGCCCACTGGAGCAACGAGCCGCCGCCCGTGCCCGAAAAGGCGAAGGATGACGAGCAGCTCTCCCCCACCCGTTATGGCGATTGGGTGAAGGATGGGATCGCGATAGACTTCTAGGGCTTTGCGTCCTCGCCTTCCGGCTCCTCGTCAGCCGGGCCAAAAATCCGCGCCCAAGGCATCTTGGCGAGCGCTACCAGCATGGCGAGCATCGCGACCTGGAAGGCAATGCCCCACGGACTGGTCAGCGCATCGCGGAAGGTATCTGCCAGCGTCAACTCTTCTGCCATCAGGTGCGCGGAACCGGCGTAGATCGAATAAGACACCAGCCGCCCGGCAAAGAAGGCCAGCGTAAAGGGCAGGATGCGGATATTGGTGAGGCCGATAGCAGCAAACAATTGCGCTGATGGCACCGGTGACAGCGCGAACAAGCCAAGCGCCGCCCAGCCGTGATGCTTCTTGCGCATGAAAGCAGACCTCGCCGCGGCGAGGTTCATCTTGGTCTCTTCCGACACGCGGAAGGACAGCAAGCGGAAACCACCCGCCAGCAGGAAGCGCCCCAGCGCCGCCGCAAAAGCGCCCACCAGCACAATGCCGGGAACGGGCAAGTCTGTCGACAAGCCGAACATCACGATCACTGACCATGTTGGAGCCCCGAATGCGGGCAGCAGGTTGATCGCAAAGACCACTGCGAAAAGGAACAGATATTCCGTCACTGGGAAAACATTTGGCGAGCCTTGCAGCTTAAATCCAGCCCGCCAGCTCGCGCTTCACCAACGTTTCAAGCACCGCCATGCCGTGGTCGCCTGCATTGAGGCACGAAAGCGCGGCGAAATCCTTGCCCCCAGACTGGGTAAACTGCTCGCGCCCACGGATTGCCAGCTCCTCCAGCGTTTCGAGGCAATCGGCAGAAAAGCCAGGCGCCGCAATGGCAAGACGGCGGGTGCCGTTCTTCGCTTCTTCCTCCAGCACATGGTCAGTCGCCGGTTCGAGCCACTTGGCGCGGCCGAAACGACTCTGGAAGGTGGTGACCATACGGATGTCAGGCCGGGCAAGTGCCGCTTCGAGCAGGCGCGCAGTCTTCATGCAGTGGCAGTGGTAAGGATCGCCGAGGTCGAGCGTCCTTTGCGGCATGCCATGGAAAGACAGCAGCAGCACTTCTGGCTTGAATGCCAATGCGTCCAGCTGCGCGCCAAGATCTGCTGCCAGTGCCGCAATATAGGCAGGCTCATCATGATACGGCGGCATCACCCGCAAGCTGGGCTGCCAGCGCATCTGGCCCAGCGCCTCGCCAGCCTTGTCCACCACGGTCGCAGTGGTTGCACACGAATATTGCGGATATAGCGGCGCAAGCACTATCCGCTCGCACCCGGCATCCACCATCGCCTGCAGCCTGTCCGGGATTGAGGGATTGCCGTAACGCATCGCCCAATCCACGCGCACGCCATCGCCTAGCCGGGCCTGCAGTTTCTCTGCTTGTTCCGAGGTAATCGCGGCGAGCGGTGAACCCTTCTCGGTCCAGACCTGGCTGTAAGCATGCGCGCTCTTTTTCGGCCGGACATTGAGGATCACCCCACGCAGGATCGGCTGCCATACCAGCTGCGGGATCTCAATCACGCGTGGGTCGGACAGGAATTCGGCGAGGTATCTCTTCACCGCCTTCGTGGTCGGTGCATCGGGTGTGCCGAGATTGACGAGCAGTACCCCCACACCGCCACTCTTGACGGGGGGATGGTCTGCCGGAAGCTGCGGTTTCTGCCAAGTCATGCCAGCGCCTTAGCCGGAACTGCCATCATTGCACTACCGTCTTAAAGCCCGCCCGAAAGCAGCGGCAGGCGGCGCAAGCGCAATCCGGTGGCGGTAAACAGCGCGTTGGCAACAGCAGGTGCGATGGCCGGGACACCGATTTCGCCGGGATCGAAACTTTCGTCCGTGCTATCGACCAGTTCGATGGTGATGCGCGGCGCGTCTGCCAGCGTCGGCAATTGCAGGTCAGCCAGCCGCTGCGCGGTGGGCCGTCCTTCGTCATAGCCGGTGGCACAGCCCAGCGCATTGCCGAGACCGAATAGCAAGCCGCCCTCGATCTGTTGCAAGGCGATATCGCGATTGACCACGCGGCCGATGTTCACCGCGGCGTGGATGCGGCTCACCCGAACGCCGCCTTCACCCGCCGCAGCAGTCGCGATCACGGCAATCCGTCCCATGGCATTACCCATGCGCATGCGGTGGCAAGCAAGGCCTTGGCCGCTGCCGCGCGAGCCGCCGTCCCATTCAGCAAGCCTTGCCGCACGCTGCAGGCAATCCACCAGCAGCGCATCCTGACCCAGCATGGCGATGCGGTAGCTCATCGGTTCATGCCCGCCGCGCACGGCAGCCTCGTCAAGGAAGCTTTCGAGCATGAAGCAGGTATAGCCATGGGCATTGCCGCGCATTCGGCCTGCGGCCAGGGGCAGCTCCACCGGGATATGGTCCACCGCAAGGTCGGGAATGACATAGGGCATGTCGATCCCTTCCACGGCGAGTGGATCGCCTTCACCCTTCACCGCCTCGATCGCAGCCCAGCTGGTATGATTTTCGAACAGGCGCTTGCCGAACTCGCGCGCCGCAGGCGGCACGGCCACGCGCAGGCGCATTGCATTGATGCGCCCATCGCCGGTCAGCTGCGCACCGATCAGCCCTGCAACTGGCGGTCGCGGATGGGCCGCCAGTTGCTCTTCCCCGCGAGACCAAACAAGCTGCACCGGCTTGCCGATCTCGCGCGCGATAAGCGCTGCTTCTATCCCCTGGTCATGCTCCAGCCGCCGGTCGAAACTGCCACCTGCCGGCATGGGATAAAGTACCACATCCCCCAGCGAGAGGTCGATTGCCTTGCTCGCTGCCTCGCGCGCGGCCTCGGGGGCTTGCGTCGCCATCCACAATTCCAGCCGTCCGCCAGTGAGGCGCGCGGTCACGGAGGCGGTTTCCAGCGTGGCATGCACAGCAGGCGCGATGTCGTATCGCAAGGCAAAGTCGGGGCTGTAGGTCGCATCGCCCTGTCCGCGCTCGATGATCCGCTGGGGCGCACCACGCCGCACGCCATTATCGAGCGCTGCCTCAAGCCTTTCAGAGCGCACGATGTTCTCCGCCGCAAACCGCGGGTTCATGGCAGTAAGTGCCTGCTCTGCCGCCCACCAGTTGGTGGCCACTGCCGCCAGCCAGCGCTTGCCGCGCACGATTCCGACAAGCCCGCGTACACTGGCTGCCTTGTCCGCGTCATAACCGGTCAGTTCAGAGCGGTCACGCGGCCCATGACGAATCGCGGCATAGACCATGTCAGGCAAGCGCACGTCGCCTGCGAACTGCCACGAGCCATCGACCTTGGATGGCAAGTCGAGCCGAGGGAAGGCGATCTCGGCAGACACGGCTTCCGCGCCGTCGACTGGTGCAGCCATCGCGGGATCACGCGGCGGTTCGGATCGCAGGGGGGGCGGATCAGGCGGGGTGAATTTTGCAGCTTCTACTGCCAGTTCGCCGAAGGTCAGCCGGTTCTCGCCGTGGACAACAAAGCCGCCTGCCGCATCGCATTGCTCCCACGGCACGCCCCACCGCTCTGCCGCGGCCATTTCCAGCATGGCACGCGCCGCAGCGGCGGCCTGCCGGCAGGGCATCTCGTAAGCGGCCATGCTCAGACCTTCCGCCGTGGCGGTGAAGCGGTTGTCCTGCGCCCAGCGCCGGACGAAGAAGTCTTCAGTTTCGTTCGCCAGCCCGGGGATTGCCGGTTCCCACAGGGCAGACCAGCGTGCGGCGAGTGCGACATTGGCATAGGCGCCGCTGACCGGAGCAGGCTCCACACCTACCTGCCGCCAGTCCGCTCCCAGCTCCATCGCCACCACTTGCGGCAGCAGCGTGGTAATGCCTTGCCCCATTTCCAGCTGCGGCACGGCAACGGTGATCACGCCGTCCTCGGCAATCTTGAGCCATGCATCGAATGCCGTCTCGCCCGGCTGCGGCTTCAGCGGGCCGTCATAATTGCGCGGGAGGAACGACCATGCGACCATCAGCCCGCCGCCCAAGGCGGCCCCTGCCAGCACATTGCGCCGCGTCAGCTTCACTTGCCGGCTCCCTCCAACACGGGCTCAAGCTTGCCCTGCGTCCAGCCACACCGCGAGTCGCGCGGCGATTTCGGTGAAGACCTCGCCATGTTCGCCGTCATTGGCGGCAGGCGGCGTGCCGGTATCGCTAGCCACACGGATCGCCATCGTGAGTGGCACACGCCCAAGGAATTCATAGCCCATCGACTGCGCCGCGGCTTCCGCACCGCCCGCGCCAAACGGATCTGACACCTCACCGCAATGCGGGCAGGCATAACCTGCCATGTTCTCGACAATGCCCGCCACCGGGATCTGCGCTTGCCGGAACAGGTCGATCGCGCGGGTGGCGTCAATCAGCGCAAGGTCCTGAGGGGTGGTAACGATCACCGCGGCATCAGGCTTGAACTTCTGCAGCATGGTCAGTTGCACGTCGCCCGTGCCCGGCGGCAAGTCGACCAGCAGCAACTCGGCATCGCCCCAGTCCGCTTCCATCATCTGCGTCAACGCCTGCCCCACCATGGGGCCGCGCCATGCGATGGCTTTACCGCCTTCGACCAGCTGCGCCATGGAAAGAAGCTTCACATCGAACTCGCTCTCCACCGGGATCAGCGTATTGCCTTCCGCCCTGGGCTTGCCGCGTGCGGGGTCAAGCAGCATCACCTGGCTGGGGCCGTAAATATCGGCATCGACGACACCGACCTTCTTGCCAAGTTTGGCAAGACCAACGGCGAGGTTGGCTGTGAGCGTGCTCTTGCCCACGCCGCCCTTACCTGACCCCACCGCGATGATCCGGCGTTTCACCTTGTCCGCCATCAGCGCGACGCGCACTTCTTTAACGCCTTCAAGGGCACCCACGGCCTTCTCGATCTCGGCTTGCAATTGCGCCGCCGCGCTGCGGCCAAGTCCGCCTGCATCTGCGATAATCGTGGCCACGCCGTCAGCGAATTTTGCTGATCGGACCATGCCGGAAAGTTCTGCGGGAATGGCTTGCTGGATAGCTTCGGTACTGCTCATGGAGCCCCTGCTAGCGACAGTTCGCGCGCCTTGCAGCGAAAATTGCGCGTCCCTCCCCTGTTTTTTGCCGATTTCCTACCTATACAGGTTGTCATGGAGAGATCAGGCGAATTTATCGAAAGGATCGCACTGGCGATGGCCGGAAAGCGCAACCCCTGGGGCAAGCCCGGGTCCAGTGGCGGCAATGATGGCGGGAACGACGGAGGCGAAGGCCCTTCAGACGATACCCCAGCCAGCAGCGGCGGCAATAATGACGGCCCGCGCAACCCGTGGCTTCCCGGCGGTGGATCGGGCAGTGGCGGACAGGGTGATCGCCCACGCCGCTCGGCATCGATCGAAGATATCTTTAAAAACCGCGGCCCCGAAGGCCCGCGCCGCGCCGGCGGCGGCGGTTCCAACTTCCGCATTCCCACCCCGCCAGGCGGTGCCAACTGGCTGCCGCTGGCCGCGGCAGGCATTGCTGCGATCTGGCTGTTCTTCTCAAGCGTGCATTTCATCCAACCGCAGGAACGCGCCATCGTGACATGGCTCGGCGGGCAATATTCGCATGACCTCGAACCTGGCACAAACTTCACCATGCCCTGGCCTATCCACGTGGTGGACGTGGAAAATGTCAGCGAAATCCGCCTGGAGCGCATCCCCGAGAGCACGCAGGAAGAAAAACTGATCCTGACGGCTGACCAGAACCTGGTCGACCTGTCCTACCTTATCCGCTGGAACATCAAGGACCTGACGCTGTTCCGCTTCCAACTGGCTGATCCGGAGGACACGGTGAACGAAGTGGCAGAAGCCGCAATGCGCGCCGCAATTGCCGAGCAGGATCTGGATACGGTGCTGACCGGTGAAGGCCGCGCCAATATCGAACTGAACGTGCGCACAAACATGCAGGCCGTTCTCGATGCGCTGGAATCCGGCATCGCCGTGCAGGGTATCGAAATAGAGAAGACCGACGCGCCCGCCGCCGTGATCGAGGCGTTCAACGACGTGCTCGCCGCACGGCAAGATGCAGAGCGCGACATGAACGATGCCCGCCGTTACGAACAGCAGCAGCTCGCCCGCGCACAGGGCGAGGCAGCCGCGTTCAACAATATCTACGAGGAATATCGGCTGGCTCCGCGCGTGACGCGCCAGCGCCTCTATTACGAAACCATGGAATCCGTGCTGTCGCGGACTGACAAGACCGTTGTCGAGGCAGAGGGCGTGACGCCTTATCTCCCACTTCCGGAAATCCGCCGCCGCACGCAGGAAAACGCAGCAGCGCAAGCCCAGCCGGCAGGAGGCCAGTAACATGTGGGAGAATCACAAGTTCACGATCCTCGCCGTGGCTGCGCTTATCGTCGTTGCATTGAGCACGATGGTGGTGGTGCCCGAAACGCACCAGGGTGTGAAGATCCGCGCTGGCCAGCCGGTCTATACGATCAACCGCTTCGACCCGGCTGATCCATATGGGCAGACCGGTGCCGGCATCTGGTACCGAATCCCAGTTTACGAACGCGTACAGATGGTCGACCGCCGTGTGCTCGACCTCGACATGGAACGCGAACAGGTGCTGGCGGTGGACCAGCAGCGCCTTGAAGTGGATGCCTATGCTCGCTTCCGTATCATCGATCCTGTGCTGATGGTGGAAACCACTGGCGACGAGGACCGGCTGCGCACCCAGCTCGAGCCGATCCTGCGCTCCGTTCTGCGTCAGGAACTCGGCCGCCGCACCTTTGCGGACCTGCTTTCCGATGCCCGCACCACGGCGATGACCAACATCACCGCACAGCTGGACCGTTCGGCAAGGCAATATGGCGCTCAGGTTCTGGATGTGCGCATCAAGCGTGCTGACCTGCCCGATGGCACCCCACTGCAGGCTGCCTTCAGCCGCATGGAATCCGATAGGCTGGAAGAAGCCGAAACGATCCGCGCGGGCGGCCGCCGCGATGCCCGCATCATTCGCGCCGAAGCCGATGCCCAGGCAGCGCGCATCTATGCCGATGCCTATAACAAGGACCCGGATTTCTATGATTTCTACCGCGCAATGCAGTCCTATCGCTCGGCGTTCGAGACCGGCGAAGGTGAAAGCGCAATCATCATGAGCCCCAACAATGAATATCTGAGGCAATTCCGCGGACGGTAATCAGGGAACGACTGACTGCACCTGTCGTTCAAAACCTGTTCAGGCGCGCCTGGCAGGTATGTTGCTTCAGGACGCACAGCCATTCCTGCCAGCCCTTTCAAGGGTGGCGATGAACTTGAAACAAAAGGATGAACAAGGACGTGAAGCCAGTGCGATATTCTTACGGCATCACCTCGGCCCTGCTTGCCGGCGGGGCGGCCATGAGCCTGATCACCGGTTTTCCGGCGGGCGCCCAGGTGGCACAGAACCATGACACGCAAATCGCTGACGTCGTTCCCGTCACAGGTGCACCTGCCAGCTTTGCCGAACTGACGCAGGCGTTGATGCCTGCAGTGGTGGGCATCTCCACCCGACAAAGCCTGACCATCGAAGGGCGTGGAGGGGCTTCGGTCACTCGCGAAGGGCAGTCGCTGGGATCGGGTTTCATCGTCTCGGCGGATGGCTACATCGTCACCAACAACCACGTCGTGCGTCCGGACGGGCGGCTGACACTGGAAGAAGTGACCGTGCAGCTTTCCAATGGCGAGGAATACGAAGCCGAACTGGTCGGCACCGATCCAGACAGCGACATCGCCGTGCTCAAGATCACCCGCGGTGACGCCTTCCCCTTCGTCCACATGGGCGGTGCAACAGAAGCGCGCGTGGGTGACTGGGTGATCGCCATCGGCAACCCCTATGGCCTCGATGGCACGGTAACGGCAGGGATCATTTCCGCCACCAACCGCACCACCGGCCGTCGCGGTGCGTTTGATCGCTTTATCCAGACCGATGCCAGCATCAATTCCGGCAATTCGGGCGGTCCGCTGTTCGACATGCGTGGCAACGTGATCGGCATCAACAACAACATCATCTCGCCCACGGGCGGCAATGTCGGCATCGGCTTTGCCATCCCCGCCAATATCGCCGCCCCCGTAGTGCAGGCGCTGATAAACGGCGAGGAACTGGAACGCGGCTACCTCGGCGTACAGATTGTGCCGGTGGATGAGGACTTTGCCGATGCGCTCGGCATCCCGGAGAACAGCGGTGAGCTGATCCAGGGCGTCCAGCCGGGCGAGGCGGCCGAGAAGGCCGGCCTGAAGGCAGGTGACGTTGTCGTTTCCGTCAACGGCAAGGCAGTGACGCGTGACGAGAGCTTGTCCTACATCGTTTCCAACATCGCGCCAGGCGCGCGCGTACCGGTGGAATTCATCCGCGATGGCCAGCGCGACCGCGTGACCCTGACCGTAGGCCGCCGCCCCAGCCGCGAAGAGATGGAAGCGCAGCAATTCAACCCCAATGCGGAAGAACCCGAGCCGCCACAGCCCGAGAAGGAAAGTGCCCTGATCGAGGAAGTGATGGGCCTGCGCGTACGCGAAATCGATCCGATCATCGCACGCCAGCTGGGCAATCCGGACTATGAAGGCCTGGTGATTCTGGCAGTCGACAGCAACGCCGACGCAGCCCGCAAGGGCCTGGGGCGCGGCATGATCGTCGAAACTGCGAATTACCAGCCAGTGCTGACGCAGGCCGATCTGGAAGCGCAGATCCGTGCTGTTCGCGAGGAAGGGCGGGATGCAATCCTGATCCGCGTCAACCCGCGCAACCAGCCATCGCGTATCGTTGCAATCCGCCTGCGCGACCGCGACTGACATAAGTTCCGCCAGGAAGGTCGGCCTCCGCTGACCTCCGCCCCGGCAAACAGAAAGGGCCGCTTCCCGAACATCCGGGAAACGGCCCTTTCTCTTATGCCCTGTCAGGGAGTGCCTTTAGGCGGATCGGACCCGCGCCGCACTGCAACATTGCCGCGCCGGCCATCCTCTGGCAGCACACCGCCGGTTGCGCGCTCAAGGAAAGCGTCATCCGCAGCTTGCGGCGGTGCGGGAAGCCCCATGGTATCCACTGTATTGCCTTGGATCGACGACCCCTGGCGCATGCTGCCGGGGCGCGACGCATCTCCAACTTGCTCATCACTGTCGCCATAAGCACTGCCGCTCGACTCGATCAGATTGCCCTGCTCGTCGATGTAGTAGTAATCGTCTGGATCGCCGTAATAGAACTCGTCATCGGGCTCCAACTGCCATTCGGGCAGCTGCAGATCAGTATCGAATTCCTCTTCGGGCCGGTCCTTCACTGCATAGCGCATGTATGCCGCAAAGGCGCGTGCGGGCGCCGCGCCGCCTTGCAGGCCGGCAACGCGGGCGTTGTCGTCCCGCCCCATCCACACGCCGGTGGTAATGCCGCTGGAGAAGCCGACGAAATAGCCATCCTTGTTGTCACTGGTGGTGCCTGTCTTGCCTGCCACAGGCCGCCCAATCTGTGCCGCACGACCGGTGCCGGTGTTGACTGCAGTTTGCAGCAGGTCAGTGATCCCGGCAGCGACATAGTCCGGCACCAGCGAAAAACTGCGTGGTTCAGGGCGTTTGTAGAGCTCCTCCCCATCCGCAGTGGTGACCTGGATGATGCTATATGGCTCGATCGAGTGCCCCTGTGCGGAAACCGCGGCAAAGGCGCGCGTCATATCGATCAGGCGCACCTCGTTGGTGCCCAGCACCATCGACGGGTAGCTCGAAATCTCGGTGGTGATGCCGAAGCGGCGAGCCATGTTGGCGACGTTGGAGAAGCCAACTTCATTGCCCAGTTGGGCGGCCACGGTGTTGACCGAATAGGCAAAGGCAGTGCGAACGTCGATCTCGCCAGTGAAACGACCGTTGGAATTGCGCGGGCTCCAGCCGTCGATGGTAACCGGCACATCCTTCACAGGAGAGCTCGGAACGTAACCTGCCTCAAGCGCGGCAAGGTATACGAACAGCTTCCAAGAAGAACCGGGCTGGCGCAGCGCGGTAACGGCGCGGTTGTAATTACTGGAAACGTAATCCGTGCCGCCGACCATGGCGAGGATCGCCCCGTCGCGATCAAGGCTGACCAGCGCACCTTGCGTGCCTTCACCTGGAACGTTGGACTGAATGGCCGTGGTGGCTGCGGCCTGCATACCGGTGTCTATCGTGGTCCACACCTCGATCGGCTCAATGCTGTCGCCCGCCAGCAAAAGGTCGAGCTGAGGCAACACGTAATCGGTGAAATAGCGGATCGAGTTCTGGCCAGATTCCTCGCGCAGCTTCACCGCATCAACATCGACCTGCCGCGCCAGCGCCGGGTCAAGGTCACCATAGGCAACCATCTGTCCCACCACCACGTTCGCGCGGCCGACGGCAGCATTAATGTCAGCCGTGGGGGAATAGCGGCTGGGCGCCTTCACGAGGCCCGCGATGATCGCGGCTTCTTCGAGGCTCAGCTCGCGCGCCGAGTGGCTGAAAAACTTGCGGCTGGCAGAATCGATGCCATAGGCGCCACCGCCGAAATAGACCTTGTTTAGATAGAGCTCGAGGATCTGCTCTTTCGAGAAATTATATTCCAGCGCCAACGCCAGCACCGCCTCGTTGATCTTGCGATCGAGCGAACGGTTGGAATTGAGGAAGACGTTGCGCGCCAGCTGCTGGGTGATGGTGGAGGTGGCAGAAACCTGCCGGTCCTCGCTGAAGGCGTTGTATATTGCGCGTGCCAGGCCAAGCGGATCAATGCCGAAATGCGAATAGAAGCGGTGGTCCTCAACGCTGACCATCGCTTGCTTCATCACCGCAGGGATTTCATCAGCATGCAGCCATTCGCCATATGAAGGGCCGAGCGAGACGATTTCCGTACCATCGCGCGCCCGCACGATGATTGACTGCCCGGTCTGGCTAGACATGAGCGCGGAATAGGATGACATGTCCCGCGCGGCGAAGAACACCGCCGTGCAAAGCGCGATGGCGCCAAGCGCACCCACCGCGACACCGGCCATGAACAGCCGCTTGAACCACAGCCAGAAAACCGCCTTCCAGCCGCGCTGGGAAGCCGGTGCAGCCTGCTTCATTCGTGATGATCTGGAGCGAGAGCCCCTTTTAACTGCCATATGGCCCCTTTCACCCCGTCAGCCGCGCAGCACAGGACAAAGGCAGGCCGACGGTCACGAAACTTGAACGCACCATGCATAGGCCAAACGTAACGCTGGGTGAACGCCGCAGATTACCACCACGGTCACTTATCCTCTGCCAATCAGCTGTTGACGTCGGAATAGGTGCGCGGTGCAGGCAGGCCTTCCATCTTATCCGCCAGCAGCGGGCCGAAGCTGGGGCGGCTCTTCATCACGCGATACCAGCCATGCGCTTCGTCATGGCCGCTCCAGTCGATCCCGCCCAGATAGTCGATCACTGAAAGCTGCGCGGCAGCGGCAAAGTCTGCAAGGCTCAGCTGGTTGCCTGCGAGCCATTTGCGCGAGCCGACCAGCCAATCGATATAGTCGAGGTGCTCGTGCGCCAGCCGCATGGCGCTGCGCAGGATGCCGGAATCGGGCGCGGCGCGCAGCACCAGCCGCTTCTTCAGCTTTTCGTGCAGCAGCGGGTGAGTGACATCGGCATAGAAGACCTGGTCAAACAGCGCGACGAGGCGGCGGATCTCTGCCCGCTGCACCGCGCTGCCCAGCACCAACGGGCGGCGGTCCACCGTCTCTTCCAGATATTCGCAGATCGCCTGGCTATCGACCAGCGTGATCCGCGCGCCCTTGTCATGCAGCACGGGCACACGGCCAGCAGGGTTCATCTGGAAGAAATCGTCCGGCGCATCCCAAGGATAGAGGCTGACCGGATCGAAGCCCACTTCCTTCTCGCTCAGCGCAAGGCGGGTCTTGCGCGAAAAGGGGCAGAGGGGGAAATGATAGAGCGTCCACATGCAGTCACGCTCTTGCCGCAAGCAGGTGCTGACTACAATCCCGATTGGTCGAGAAGTTGCAGACATGCGGGCGTTACCCGCAGTAAATCGCCATTATCCCAGATATTCTGCACATCTCTCGATCTTCCCTCTTCCAACGGCCGGAAAGGAGGCGAGCCGTTTGATGCCCTGCCCCCTAATCCGTCGCAGATGAACGCGGGTTTCACCCAATCGCTTTTTCCGCTGCCGCATCCATCGCCAGCACCGGGTTGACCTTGCCGCTGTCGCGCCCTTCAAGGAACTCGTTGCGGATGTTGCGATAGTAGAACTTCCACTCGCCATCGACGCGCTTCAGCTGGTCCTCATAGATGCCATAGGTGCCCATCAGGATTGTCTTGCGACCGGCAGCATTGCGCTCGCCGCCGTTGTCGAATTCGAACCAGAAGCCGGTGTGCCAGGCAAGGTCGCCCTCGACGCGGATGGTCGAATGGCACAGCACGTGGCGCAGCAAGGCAGGCTCGCCGTCGATATCGGTGAACATCTTGCCCACGCGTTCCTTGAAGGCCTTGGCCTCGGCGCGAATGTTCTCGCGACCTGACACCACGCCGGTGGCATAATCGAGCGTGCCGTCCTCGCAGAAGGTGTCGGCGTAGGTATCGAAATCATTGTAATCCATCGCCATCAGGTAACGCGCCATCAGGTCCTCGATCTCGGCGCGATCCTGGGCGTAATTTTCCGGATATTTCACTAAGCTTTCCTCTCTTGGTCGGCACCAGCTGCGACAATTGGCGACATCTGTTTGACCTAAATCATTCTCTAGCGGCGCAATCCGGGCAAGAGCAAGTGAGCACAGGCCCGCCTGTCGCCAAAGCCGAAAATGACAGGAAGAGGACCGGTTCATGGCAGTTGCCCCAGTCACCAAGATGGCATCCGCACCAGATGAAAATGCCAGCACGGCTGCGCCGATCTTGCCCTGGCCTTCCGAAAAAGCAGGTTTCTGGGCGCTGTTCGTGGTGATCTTTGCCACCTTCCTCAACTTCTTCGACGTTACCGTCTTTGCCATGCTGGCAGAGCGGATCAAGGCGAGTTTCAACCTGTCTGACAGCGCGCTGGGCTTCGTGCTCGGCCCGGCGAGCGTGGTCGCCTTCGTCTCTGTCGGCATACCGCTGTCGCGCCTTGTCGATATTTACCCGCGCAAATACGTCCTCTCTGCCAGTATTGCCGTGCTCGGCGCGATCACCGCGCTTGGCGGGCTTGCGCAGAGCTTCGGCCAGCTTGTTGGCAGCCGTTTGTTTGTAGGCGCAGGTGGCGCAGCTAACGGCCCGGGCAGCTATTCGCTGATGGCGGATTTCTTCCGGCCTGCACGCTATCCCCTTGTATTCGCGCTGATGCAGCTATCCTACATCGGCGCCAATGCGCTGGGCGCGTGGGGCGGCGGCAGGCTGCTCGCCATTACGGACAGCTTGCCTGAACACACGCAGGTGATCGGCCTGTCGATCTTCAACTGGCAGTGGATCCTCATCGGCATCGGCGTGCCCTGCATGCTGGCCACCCTGATGTTCCTGACCGTGCGGGAACCTGCCCGTCGCAATCCGCCCGATGTTGCCCCCTGGTGCCGGATGATGCAGGCATGGGGCGCAAGCTGCTCGCCTTTACTGGGCTCGACGCGCTGAAAGCGATCAACGCCCGCAAGGCCGTGTACTGGCCGCTGTTCGGCGCGCTTGCCATGTCCGCCATCG
>CAZYAL010000010.1:19156-47239 GCA_964645635.1 uncultured Sphingomonadaceae bacterium
GCCCGCAAGGCCGTGTACTGGCCGCTGTTCGGCGCGCTTGCCATGTCCGCCATCGGAAGCCAGGGCCTTCCTGCATGGCGCGTGCCTTTCCTGGCGCGCACCTATAGCTGGAACGAAGCCGAAATAGGCGATTTCATGGCCCCGCTGCTGCCGGGCGCCAGCCTTGCCGGGCTGCTGGTGGGCGGCACGGTGAGCGAAGTGATCGTGGGCGATCCGGTCAAACTGTGGCAGGCACTGCTTATCGTGGCTGCGGCATTCATGCCGGTTGCCACCTTCTTCATGTACCGCGCGATCCGACCCTATGGCGAGGAAGTAAAGCGGTTGCAGGAAGCGGGGCTCTGACCAACGGCATACGTGGCGACATAATGGCCCGTTGACAGGCGCGCCGCAGTCCCACAATTGTAAGCACAGCATACGATTTCGGGAGAGAATCGCTTATGTCCGAACACCGCATTGCCGCGATCGAAGCAAAGCTGGCCGAGCGCTTCGAAGGCGATTCCAGACGCGATACAGAGCGTGAGGCGGCAAAGGACTGAAGCGCTTATTCCAAACCCATCATCCTGCGCCTGTCGCAAGGCCGATCTTTCTTCGGGCACCGCGACAAGGCGAAGTGCCTAGCTTCGATAAGCCCAGCATAAACAGGTTGCCATTCTGAATTACCACGAGAGAAAAGCCATGACCCAATACCCCGCCCTCCACATGATCATCGACGGCGAGAAAGTGTCCGGCGGTGGCCGCCGCACTTTCGATGTGGTGAACCCCGTCACCGGCGAAACGCTGGCCGAGCTGCCGCTGGCCGAAGCGGCTGACCTCGACCGGGCGCTGGAAGTTGCACACCGCGGCTTCAAGATCTGGCGCAAGTCCACCTCGCAAGAACGTGCTGCCGTGCTGACCGGCGCGGCCCGCCTGATGATGGAACGCGCAGATGACATGGCCCGCATCGCCACAATGGAACAGGGCAAGCCCTTCCACGAAGCGAAGATCGAGCTGATGATGAATGTCGGCCTGTTCAACTTCTACGCTGGCGAATGTTCGCGCATCTATGGCCGCGAACTGGTGCGCCCCGAAGGCACCCGCTCCACCGTGCGGTGGGAGCCGGTCGGCCCGGTTGCCGCGTTCGCGCCGTGGAACTTCCCGCTCGGCAATCCCGGCCGCAAGCTGGGCGCGCCGATTGCGGCAGGCTGTTCGGTTATCCTGAAGAGCGCCGAGGAAACCCCGGCATCCGCGCTGGGCGTGTTGCAGTGCCTGCTTGATGCAGGGCTTCCCAAGGAAGTAGGCCAGGCCGTGTTCGGCGTTCCCGATGAAGTGAGCCGCCACCTGCTGGGCTCACCCATCATCCGCAAGCTTTCCTTCACCGGCTCCACCGTGGTCGGCAAGCACCTCGCCAAGTTGGCGGCGGACAACATGATCCGCACCACCATGGAACTGGGCGGCCATGGCCCGGTGCTGGTGTTCAACGATGCTGACGTGGACAAGGCTTTGCAGAACTGCATCGGCGGGAAATATCGTAACGCCGGGCAGGTCTGTGTCTCGCCCACACGCTTCATTGTGCAGGAAGACGTGTTTGAGAAGTTCCGCGACGGTTTCATCGCTGGCGCGAAGGCGCAGATCGTGGGTGACGGCCTGATCGATGGCACCACCATGGGCCCCATGGCGAACCCGCGCCGCCCCGAAGCGATCGACCGCCTGATCGCCAATGCGGTGGACAAGGGAGCCAAGCTGGGCACTGGCGGCAATCGCATCGGCAACCAGGGCTTCTTCTTCGAACCGAGCGTGATTTCCGAAGTGCCGCTGGACGCTGACATCATGAACGAGGAGCCGTTCGGCCCTTGCGCCATCGTCAACCCCTTCCGCACCGAGGAAGAGATGATCGCCGAGGCAAACCGCCTGCCCTATGGCCTCGCCGCCTATAGCTGGACCAACGATGTCTATCGCCAGCGCCGCCTGGCAGACCAGCTTGAAGCTGGCATGGTAGGCGTAAATACCCATATGATCGGCGGCGCGGATGCCCCGTTTGGCGGCGTGAAATGGTCCGGCCACGGCAGCGAAGACGGCCCAGAAGGCGTGAAGGCCTGCATGGTGCTGAAAGCCGTTCACGAAGGATAATCGAACATGTCACACGAACTGAAAACCGGCGGTGACCGCGGATACCTGCGCATCGCAACCGAAGAAGCCTTTGCTACTGCCGAGCAGATGGATGCAATCCTGCGGCTGGTGAAAGAAGGCCGCGCCGACAAGGGCACCGTGTCGCTGTGGGGTTTCTACGGCACCTCGCCGTCAGAGCGCACCACCTTTATCCGTGAGCGCCTGCTCGATCTTGGAGAGCTGCGCATTGCCGCGATGGACGAAGCGGGGATCGACAAGGCGGTGCTGGCACTGACCAGCCCCGGCGTGCAGTCGATCCACGATACGGAAGAAGCCAAGGGCATTGCGTCACGCGCCAACGATCATCTTGCAGCCGCATGCGAAAAATATCCGGACCGCTTCTGCGGCATGACCGCCATTGCCCCGCAGGACCCGGAATGGTCCGCCGCAGAACTGAAGCGCGGCAAGGAAGAGCTGGGTTTCCATGGCGTGCAGGTGAACAGCCACACGCATGGCGCCTATCTTGATGAAGAGCAGTTCGACCCGATCCTGCGCACCTGCGCGGAAGAAGGCATCCCGCTCTACATCCACCCGCAAGGGCCGCCCGATGGCATGATCGGCGGCATGGTCGAGGCTGGCCTCGAAGGCGCGGTCTTCGGCTTTGCTGTCGAAACCAGCTATCACGCCCTGCGCCTGCTCACGACTGGCGTGTTCGATCGCTATCCGGACCTGCAACTGGTGCTGGGCCACGGTGCGGAAGGCCTGCCCTTCTGGATCGATCGCCTGAACTACATGTTCAACGCCGGTGTCCGCTCGCAGCGTTACGAGCGGTTGAAGCCACTGAAGCACCCGCTGCATTATTACCTGCGCAACAATGTGTGGGGCACTTGCAGCGGCTTGCCTTCACCCGCCTCGATCCGCCTGATGATGGACGTGATGGGCGAAGACCGGGTGATGTATGCGATGGACTATCCCTACCAGTATGTACCCGCCGAGGTGGAACTGCTGGACGATATGGACATGCCCGCAGGAACACTGAAGAAGTTCTACCAAACCAACGCGGAAAGGCTGTTCAAACTGTAGGATTTGCCACAGTCTGTCGTCACTGGGGGAGAGGGTTGCGACCATGGCTACGCACGCCAATGAGAAGGCGGACGTCAGGAAGATCAGCAGCTATGGCTGGTATGCGCTGACGCTCGTCTCGTGCGCGCAGGCGATGAGCATGCTCGACCGGCAGATCCTCTCGATCCTCGCCAGCGATATCCGCGAGGACCTGGGCATTGGCGATGCGGAAATGGGCCTGCTTTACGGCACCGTATTCGCGCTCTTCTATGCCCTCTTCTCTCTGCCGCTGGGCCGCTTGGTGGATGGCTGGGTGCGCACAAAACTACTGGCAATCTGCCTTGCGACATGGAGCCTGTTTGCCGGGGTGGCGGCCTTTGCCAGCGGCTTCGCGCTACTTGCAATATCTCGCCTTGGGGTGGGGATCGGCGAAGGGGCGACACAGCCGGCGGCGAACTCGATCATCTTCGATACCTTCCCTAAGAGCCGCCGCGGCGTGGGCATGGCAGGGCTCGGCATCGGGCTGGCATTGGGCCTTGGTTTGTCGATGACCATTGGTGGCATCGTCGCCGAATGGTGGGACACGCGCTATGCAGACGGCGGCGCCCCGATGGGCTTTGCCGGGTGGCAGTTCGCCTTTATCGTCGCCTCGCTTCCCGGCTTCCCGCTCGCATATCTGATCTACCGTTTGAAAGAGCCCGAACGCGGCGCGATGGACGGCATCAAGACACCTTCCGATCCGGCTCCCTTCAGGGCCAGCACGGACGTGCTCGGCTCTGTGATTCCGGGCAGCAATTGGTATTACCTGTGGCGGCGTGATGCAGGCGCGAAGCAATGGATCACCAATTTCATCGGCCTCGGCGTGATCCTAATATCGGCCTGGGCGCTGGTCCAACTGATACAAGGCTATTCGCCACGTCCGGCGCTCGACCTCTACGGCCTGCAGCTTGATCCGCACGTGCTGCAATGGAGCGTGGCGGCCTTTGGAGCCTTCGTGGTGATCAACCTGTTCCAGAGCTTCAAGCTGACCGACCGGCCGACTTATAATGTGGTACTCAGCCCCAGCCTAATCCTGCTTATGGTGGTGGGTGGCCTGCAAACCGCGATCAATTACGGCGTGATGGGTTTCACCCCTTCGCTGCTGATTCGCGATTTCGGCCTCACCCCTGCACAGGCAGGCGTCCAGTTCGGCTTGCTCGCTGCCTTTCTTGGCGTGATCGGCCCCATAGTGGCTGGCCCGCTGTCGGATTACCTGTCCGGCAAGATGGGCCAGCGCGGCATGGTGTGGCTGGTGCTGGCGGCGCTAGCGATCAGCCCCTTCTTCGGCATCTGGAGCTACAGCGCCGATACAACGAGCGATTTCTACCTGCGTTTCGTGATCTACAGCCTGATCCTGACACTGTGGCTACCGCCCGCCTATGCGCTGATGCTGGGCCTTGTCTTGCCGCGCATGCGGGGGATCACCTTTTCCACCTACATGATCATCCAGACCTTGCTTGGCCTTGGCCTTGGCCCCTACTTCGTAGGCATAGTTTCCGACCAGAACGGCGGCGACCTGGCGCAGGCGATCATCTCGGTGAATATCGTCTGCCCGTTTATCATCGTCCTTTTAGCAATAGTGCTGTGGCGCTTCCGCAAGGACGAGGCGAGCATCCTTGAACGCGCCCGCGCGGGCGGAGAGAACATCTGAGAGAAAGAATGACCAACGTAAGAGAAGCCAGCTACGCCGTGTTCCAGCACTTCGGCGTGGACCGCCTGTTCGGCAATCCCGGCAGCACCGAATTGCCGATGCTGAAAGGCATGCCCTTCCCCTATGTGATGGGCCTTAACGAAGCGGTGGTGATGGGCATGGCCGATGGCTATGCACGCTCATCCGGGAAGCCCGCGCTGGTGAACCTCCACTCCTCGGCTGGCACTGGCCATTCGCTAGGCAACCTCTTCACCGCGTGGAAGAACAACGCACCGATCGTGGTGACCGCAGGCCAGCAGGCACGCTCGATCTTGCCGCATGACCCCTTCCTTGGCGCCGAACGCTCCACCGAATTCCCGCGCCCCTATGTCAAGTTCTCCATCGAACCCGCGCGCGCGCAGGACGTGCCGCTGGCCTTGGCGCGCGCCTTTGCCGTGGCACTCACCCCGCCGATGGGGCCGGTCTTCGTGTCGATCCCGGTTGATGATTGGGAGCATGAATGCGAAATGCCTGCCCTACCCCATCTTTCTTTGCGCACCATGCCAGACCCTGCAGGTATCGAGCGGATCGCGGCGATGATGGAAAGCGCCAGGAACCCCGCGTTGGTGATCGGCACATCTGCTGCAAATGCCGGTGCGTGGGATGCCGCCATTGCGCTTGCCGAGAAGGCTGGCCTGTCCGTCTGGGCCGCCCCCTATGCCGCGCGCGAGACTTTCCCGGAGGACCATCCGCAATTTGCCGGCTTCCTCAACGCATGGCGAGACCAGATCCGCGATGCGCTCAGCGCCCATGACGCAATTCTTGTCGCGGGCGCTCCGGTGTTCACCTACCACGTCGAAGGCAGCGGCCCACACTGGCCTGAAGGCGCGGAGCTGATGGCGCTTTCTGACGATCCGCAGCACTTGTCCAACCTGCCCGGCGGCGGAGGTGTGCTCGGCGATATTCGCAGCGGGTTCGAAAGCCTCACCGAACGCCTGCCTCCTCGTTCGTTCACCGGCAAGAGCCACCAGCTGATCGCCCCCAAGCCAGAGATGAATGCCGCCTATGTGCTGAAGCGCATTGCAGCGCTGCGCCCGAAGGAAGCGATCATCGTGGAAGAATCACCCACCGCGCGTGGGCCGGAGCACCTGACCTTGCCGATCACGCGTGAGGGTGGTTTTTATTCCTGCGCCAGCGGTGGGCTTGGCTATTCACTCCCCGGCGCGCTGGGTGTTGCCATGGGGCAAGATGACAAGGTGATCGCCGTGCTGGGCGATGGCGCTTCGATGTACACGATCCAGGGCTTGTTCACGGCCTTTCAGGAACAGACCAACGTCAGCTTCTGTATCATGAACAATTCGGCCTATGCCGCGCTTACCGGTTTTTCCGGCGAATTTGGCATGAATCATGTACCGGGCTGCGATCTGACGGGCCTCGATTTCACCAAGCTGGCAGAGGCGCAAGGCGTGTCTGCACGCACGGTCAATTCGGTGGAGGAGCTGGACGAAGCCCTGAACTGGAGCTTTGCCGAAAAGGCCCCGACACTGCTCGATATCCGCATCGGCTGATACGTCAGGCAATAACAGGACAAGCTTTTCGCTGCATTTGCGTGTAGGGGCGCCTGCAAAGGCCCGTTTCCCCGGTCGGGGGATTCGGCCAAAGCACCCTATTGCGCATATTGGCAGATGCTCCTGCCGCAGCGCTCGAAAGCCCTGACAGATGCCTTTTTCGCACCTCCCGCCGCTGCTCGCCAGCGCACTTTCCGCCCGTGGTTATGATAGCCTGACCGATGTCCAGTCCGCCGTGGTGGTGGACGAGGCGCAGGGCCACGACCTGCTCGTTTCCGCCCAGACAGGCTCTGGCAAGACCGTCGCCTTCGGTCTCGCTCTTGCAGAGAACCTGCTTGGCGAGGATGGTCGCGTGCCTGCCAACACCGGCCCACTAGCACTGGTAATCGCGCCGACGCGCGAACTTGCCTTGCAGGTCAGCCGGGAGCTGGGCTGGCTCTACCGCGAGGCAGGCGCCCAGATCGCGACTTGCGTGGGCGGCATGGATGCATCGAAGGAACGCCGCAACTTGCGCGGCGGCGCGCAGATCGTGGTCGGCACGCCGGGCCGCCTACGCGATCACCTTGAACGCGGCGCACTGAACCTCACCGGCCTGCGCGCAGCGGTGCTCGATGAAGCAGACGAAATGCTCGACATGGGCTTTCGCGACGAGCTGGAAGAAATCCTCGACGCGACGCCGCAGGACCGCCGCACGCTGCTGTTTTCCGCCACCTTGCCGCGCCAGATCGTGGCGCTAGCCGGGCGCTACCAGAACGAGGCGCTGCGCGTTTCCACCATCGGAAATGATCGCGGCCATGGCGATATCACATACCAGGCGATGACCGTGGCCCCGCCTGAAGTGGAGAACGCGGTGGTGAACCTACTGCGCTATCACGAGGCGGAAACGGCGATCCTGTTCTGTGCCACGCGCGAAAAGGTGCGCCATTTGCACGCCATCTTGCAGGAGCGCGGCTTTGCCGTGGTTGCCCTCTCAGGCGAACACACCCAGTCCGAACGCAACCACGCCATGCAGGCGCTGCGCGACAAGCGCGCGCGTGTTTGCGTTGCGACTGACGTTGCTGCGCGCGGGATCGACCTGCCCGGCGTTTCGCTGGTGGTGCATGTCGAAATCCCGCGCGATGCCGAAGCCTTGCAGCACCGTTCTGGCCGCACAGGCCGGGCCGGCAAGAAGGGCACCGCCGTTCTGATCGTGCCTTATCCGCGCCGCAAACGAGTGGAATCCATGCTGCGCCATTCGCGCATCGAAGCCGAATGGATGGACCCGCCGACCGCCGAGATGATCCGTATTAAGGATCGCGAGCGGCTGCTTGAAAAGCTGATGCGGCCGCTCGAAACCGACGAGGAAGACAAGGCCCTCGGCGCGCGCCTGCTGGAAAAGCTGGGCGCCGAAGCCGTCTCCGCTGCGCTAGTGAACGCGCACCGCGCCAAGCTGCCGCAGCCCGAGGAACTCACCGCCAACACCCCCGAAGCGCGCAAGGCCGCGATGGAACAGCGCCACCGTCCCGGCTTCGAGGATACTGTGTGGTTCCGCATGGATATCGGCCGCAACCAAGGTGCTGACCCGAAGTGGATCCTGCCCACGCTGTGCCGCCGCGGCCATGTTTCGAAGAACGAGATCGGCGCAATCCGTATCGGGCCTGCCGAAACCTTCGTGCAGATCCCGCGCGACATTGCCGAAAAGTTCGCCGATGCGACCCGCCGCACCGGCGAAAGCGAGCGCGAAGCGGGCGATGACAGCATCCATATCGAACGCTCGGCCACTTGCCCGCGCGAAATGGCGCGGCAGAACCGCAAGCGCAGCCCCGGCAATGGCCCAGCAGGCCCGCGCGTCACCCCCAAGCCTCATCGTAAAGGTGGCGGGGGTAATAGCGGCGGTCCCAAGCCCTATCGCGCAAAGCCGGGAACGGATGGCGCGCCGGGCATGAAGCCGGGCAAGAAGGGCAAGCCGTTCAGGAAGAAGCCGCCGCGTGTTTAGGTCCTGATTTAGCGGCGTGCTCTCCTCAGGTCACCCGCCACACCCACATGCGGATCGAGCTGGCATAGCGTGCGCCGGCGCAGACGAAGATCGACTTGTTGAGCCAGTCATACTTGCCATCGGGCGCGATGAATTCGGGCACGGTGCGGAAGTAGTATTCGCTGGGGTCGACATCCTCGCCCATCACCAGCCGCTGCATGACTTCCACCGGACCGCGGCGCAGTCCCTTGTTGCGGATCTGGATCACCTCGCCATCGTCAGTCTCGATGGCATAGATCGCATCGGCCACGGTCACACCGTCGTGCCGGGTCAGCTGCCAGTCAGCCGAATTGCCCATCAGCTGGCCGTTGATCTTGGGCCCCTTCACATATCCGCCGGAAAAGATCGGGATGATGCGCCGCGTGCCGTCATAGGTCTCGCCGATTTGGCGCGGCTCATCCAGCTCGCCGCCTGCCTCGTACACAAATTCCAGTCCCGGCTTGATCATGCCGCATGCTCTCCTGCTGATTGTCTTTTGCCGGCACCCTAGGGATGGTGCGGCCCAGCGCAAGCGCGCAATGTATGGTCAGCGCGTGTTCGCAACCTTGCCTAAATAGCCCATCACCTCATCGCGCAGCCATTCGGGTTCGGCTGGCGGGAAATAGCTCAGCTTGACGATCACCGTACGCGTTGAGGGGTGGACATAGATGAACTGCCCGCCCAGCCCGACAGCGGAATAAGCTCCCGGCTCTTCATCCACTTGCCATGTCTGCAAGCCGTAGCCGGGATATCCGGGTTTGCCGGTGGGGAGCATTTCGGTCATCTGTTCCACCCAGCCTTCGGGCAGCACGCGTGTTTCGCCAGCCATGCCGTCATCGAGCATAAGCTGGCCGAGCCTGCCAAAGTCGCGCAGGCGCGCGTTAAAGCCCATGCCGTTCAAGGCACGGCCCTCTCCCGCCGGACCATCGGCAAGGAAGTGCCCGTCGAACTCGGCGCCCATGGGATGCCAGATGCGGCTTTCCATAAGGTCCTCGATCCGCTCTCCCGTCGCCTCCTCGAGCACCCAGCCGAGCACCGCGGTGTCGAGCGTGGCATAGTTGAACGAGGTGCCCGGAGCTTCGCGCGCGGGGATGTCGATGGCGAAATCGGCAAAGCGCGCCTGATTGTTGATGATCGCGGTTTCGTGGATCTGCGCGGCAAGACTGGGGTTCTCGCCGAAGTCGTACCGCTCCTGAATATCCGCGCCGGATCGCATCTGCTGGACCTGCCGCAAGCTGGCATCGCCATAGGCCCCGCCTGCCAGTTGCGACACATATTTGCTCACCGGATCGTCAAGGCTTTCGATCTCGCCGCGATCCAGCGCCTGTCCTACCAGCATGGCGGTGATCGTCTTGGTCATGGAAAAGGCGATGTGCGGCGTGTCCGGTTCCATCCGGTTGCGATAGTTCTCGAATACGATCTGGCCATCGCGCAGCACCAGCATGGCATTGGTGAAGGTGCGGTCAGCCCACGCAGCATAATCCGCTTCGCCCTCGGTCGTCTCGGCCAGCGGCATGGCAAAATTTTCATCCGCTACAGGCAGTTCCCAAGTGACCTCGGGCGCGGGAACACCACGCCATGCAAAGACATTCTGCGTGTTGCGGAAGGTGAAGGAATTGACGTCCGGATTGAGCAGCTGCCAGCGCATGGCAATGGTCGCTGGCGACGGAGCAACGCTTCCATCGATCTCTTCCTGCGTGAACGAAGTCGGCTCCGTCAGCACATTATCCGATTGCGCTTCACAGCCCGCGAGCGCGAGCGCGGATGCGGCGATTGCCAGTCGAATTGTCATGCTTGTCCCTCTCCTAAGGCAATGAAGTTTGCCGAAGAGAGGGAGGAAATCAAGCTATCAGGCGGGCTATGCCACCTTGGCAGCAAGGCCGATATCTTCGGCGCGGGCAAAGTTTCCGTGCAGGCCGAAGCGCAGGCGAATGGGCACGTGCACTGTGGCAACGGGACCCTTTTCGATATCGAGCGCATCGAAGATTAGCAGGTCGGAATTGTGGTCTTCCAGCCGGTTGCAGATCATCACGATCCAGCCATCGCCCTCCGGCGCATCAGCCGAGCGCGGGATGAAGCACGGTTCCTGCAAGCTGGAGACCGGGCCGCACCACCAGTGCTTTTCGTCACCGGTTTCGAGGTCCTTTAGGAACAGGCAGTTCATCAGGAAACCGCCGGCACTGCCGCCCTTCAGTTCGCACGGGCGGCGCATGTCCATTTCCAGGCCCCAGGTGTAGCGCGTCTTCACGCCGGTGAAGCGATCATCGATCCGCGGGAATTCGCTGGCGGTTTCGGTGAGCTGCTCGATTTGGTCGAATTCTTCGCCATTGCTGGCCATGTCAACCGTCCAGCGGGTGAGCTTGCTCATCGCTTCGGCGCCGTTGAAGGGCGCGCCATGGATATCCGGGAAGAAGGGGAACATGTTGTTCTTCGCTTCAGGGATCACGAAGTGGACCTTCGTGCCGTCCTGCCATGCGTTGACCACGTGGCTGGCAAAGCAGTTGTCGCGCTTGAACCAGCGGATGTCCTCGTCCTTCAGATCGTCGCGGCGCGGGATGATGCCGAGGTAGACCGGCATGGTAGTGTCGAAACCGAAGTGGATTTCACCGGCGTTTAGGCGTTCCCAGCTGCTGGTGGACGGCACGATATGCAACACGAGGTAATCCTCGGTGATCCCGAAGTCGTGCATCATGCAGTAATAGGGCACCTTGAACCACTTCTCGCGTACGAGGTTACCTTCGGGATCGACTTCCATGTAGGAAACGTCGTCAGAACACAGGCCCGATGCGGCATAGCCGATGGCGACCATATTGCCGGTGGCCGGGTCGATCTTGGGGTGCGCGGTGAAAGTCTCGCTTTTCATCGTGCCGCACCAGGTTTCGAACCCTTCGGTTTCCATCGTTGCCGGGTCCATCATCAGCGCCGGGCTGTCTTCCTTCATCGCCCACAGCTTGCCGCCATAGATCCACGCATTGGTATTGGCGGTGGAACGGATCATGCCCTTCACCGAAGGATCATCGGTGGTGGGATTGCGGTATTTTCCGAACAGGCCACGGCCTGCCTTTCGCTCAGCAATCCACTTGTCAGTCTTTGCCCAGCGCTGCTTGAAGTCTACCTGCCCGTCATGGATATGGAAGCGCGTGATCATCCCGTCACCGTTGAAGGCAATGTCGTCACCCAGCAGCGGCGAGAACTGCGGATCGGGCTGCACGCGGAAGAAGGCGCCATCGATTCCCTTGGGAATCTCGCCTTCGTGCAGCAGGTCCTCAATATCCGCCTCGATCCTGCTCGGGGTGTTGAAGCCTGTGAAATTGGGTGTGTCGGGAAAATGCGCCATAGTGTTTTGAGTCCTCTCCTTGCGCGGAATTGTATGCTTTACTAACGAATAGGCAAGACGCCCGTAGCGCGGGCATTTGAGGATGGGAAACACCAGCTTGGAAGCGGTGCATTGATCAGGAACAAGGATGGCGAGGCCGATGGCATCGGCGGGCTGGATGGCATTGTGGGCTTCCACATTCGCCTGGCCCATGGTGCTGTATATCGCCATTTCAACGAGACTTTTGCGGATCTTGGGCTGACGCAGAAGCAGGTTTCCATCCTGTGGCTGGTGGCTCACAGGCCGGAGATCGCGCAGATCGAGGTGGGCCAGCGGCTGCAGATGGACCGCGCCACCACCATGACTATCGTCAACCGTCTGCAAGAGCGCGGGCTGATCCGCCGAGAGCGATCGGAAAGCGACGGGCGCAAGCAGGCGCTATTCCTGACGAAGGACGGCAAGTCAGTGCTGGAACAGGCAAAATCCTGCATAGCCAGCCACGAAGCATGGCTGAAAAGCCGCTTTACAGAGCAGGAAATCGAAAAACTGGTGGAAATGCTGGCGCGAATCCACGATTGAAGGCGCCGAGAGATATTGGAGAGGATCCGACATGGCTGCAGCCACCGGGGGCGCGAACCCCATTAATTTGATCAATGAAACGCCGATGGGCGCGCGACAATGGGTGGTCGTCATACTCATGGTGCTGCTCAACGCACTTGACGGGTTTGACGTGCTGTCGAGCGCATTCGCTGCTCCGGGCATTTCCGCAGACTGGGGTATCGACCGCGGCGAGCTGAGCATCGTACTCTCGGCCGAACTGGTCGGCATGGGCTTCGGCTCGGTTCTTCTCGGCGGCATGGCTGACAAGTTTGGCCGCAAGTTGACCATGATCGCCTGCCTTGTTCTCATGGCAATCGGCATGTGGATGGCAGGACATGCCACCGGCATCCCGGACATGTTCGCTTATCGCTTTGCCACGGGCATCGGCATTGGCGGCATGCTGTCGGCAACCAATGCGATGACGGCAGAAAGCAGCAACAATAAGTGGCGTCGCAGCTGCATCGCGGTTTACGTGGCAGGCTACCCGCTTGGCGCGATCATCGGCGGCTTTGCTGCGTCGGGCGATGTCCTGGGGCTGGTTCAGTTCCCCGGCCTACTTGAGGTCTATGGCTGGCACGGCGTTTTCGAAGCTGGCGCATTGGTTACAGCGGCACTGATCCCGGTAGTGTGGCTGCTGGTGCCCGAAACCGCCGCCTATCGCGCCTCGAAGGACGATCTTGCCGGCGTGAACAAGACGCTTTCCGCGTTCGGCAAGGCTCCGCTTGCAAGTCTGCCGGTTGCTGACGCTTCGGCAGCCAAGCCCAAGGTGACAGACATCCTGTCAAACCCGCGCCTTCGGCCGGTCACCTTGCTGCTGGCATTCGGCTATATGTTCCACACAATCACCTTCTACTACATCCTCAAGTTCGCCGTGCAGATAGTGGCGGACTATCCTCCAGGATATGCTCCGCCGGTTGCTGCTACCGTGCTCACCACAGCCAATATCGGCGGCTTCTTCGGCTCTGCGCTGTTCGGTTTCGTGATGGCGCGCCTTGGCATCAAGTGGCCGACTGCGCTGATGCTGCTGATCGGATCGGTTGCCGTTGCCAGCTTCGGCATGGGACGCGAAACGCTGACCGCGTGGCAATGGGCAACCGTGCTGACCGGCTTCTTCACCAATGCCGCGATCAGCGGATACTATGCCGCCTTCGCTCGTGGCTTCCCTGCCTATGCCCGCGCCACCGGCACCGGCTTCGTGCTGGGCATCGGTCGCCTGGGTGCAGCGGGCAGCCCGTTGATTGCCGGGGCGCTATTTACCTGGCTCGGCAATGACGAACTGCTGGTGGTCTCGATCATTATGGCCATGGGTTCGGTGATTTCGCTAGTCCTGTTCCTGATGCTGCCCGAAACTGAGGGTGACGAACTGGCGAACCCCAGCAGCGGTGATCTGCCACCGAGCACGCCGCGCGACTGAAATATTCTGCGCGACGCCGTCTTCAGGGTAGCGTCGCGCGGCAATCCGGGCCATTGACGCCGGGAAACCTCTAACCATCCAATCAAAGGATCCATTCCGATGAAAACCCGTGCCGCCGTAGCCTTTGAAGCCAAGAAGCCTCTGGAGATCGTGGAAGTTGATCTGGAAGGCCCGAAGGAAGGCGAGGTTCTGGTCGAGATCATGGCGACCGGGATCTGCCACACCGATGCCTACACGCTCGACGGGTTTGACAGCGAAGGCATCTTCCCTTCGATCCTTGGCCATGAAGGGGCCGGCATCGTGCGCGAAGTCGGCCCCGGTGTGACATCGGTCGCGCCTGACGATCACGTGATCCCGCTATACACTCCGGAATGCCGCCAGTGTAAGTCCTGCCTCTCGGGCAAGACCAATCTGTGCACCGCGATCCGCGCCACGCAGGGCCAGGGCCTGATGCCCGACGGCACCAGCCGCTTTTCCTACAAAGGCCAGACGATCTTCCACTACATGGGCTGTTCGACCTTCTCGAACTTCACCGTGCTGCCGGAAATCGCCGTCGCCAAGATCCGCAATGACGCGCCGTTCCAATCGAGCTGCTACATCGGTTGCGGCGTGACTACGGGCGTAGGCGCTGTCACCAACACCGCCAAGGTGCAGGTGGGTGACAATGTCGTGGTGTTCGGCCTCGGCGGAATCGGCCTGAACGTGATCCAGGGCGCGCGCCTTGCAGGCGCCAACAAGATCATCGGTGTCGACATCAACCCTGACCGTGAGGAGTGGGGCCGCAAGTTCGGCATGACCGACTTCCTCAACACGCGAGGAATGAGCCGCGAGGACACCGTGGCCAAGATCGTCGCCATGACCGATGGCGGCGCGGACTACACCTTCGATGCCACCGGCAATACCGAAGTGATGCGCACCGCGCTCGAAGCCTGCCACCGCGGCTGGGGCACCAGCATCATCATCGGCGTGGCGGAAGCGGGCAAGGAAATCGCCACCCGCCCGTTCCAGCTGGTAACCGGGCGCAACTGGCGCGGCACGGCGTTCGGCGGCGCCAAGGGCCGCACCGACGTGCCCAAGATCGTCGACATGTACATGCAGGGTAAGATCGAGATCGACCCGATGATTACCCACGTAATGGGCCTTGAAGAGATCAACACCGCATTTGACCTGATGCACGAAGGTAAGTCGATCCGATCGGTCGTCGTCTTCTGATGAGTGCACGGCAGCTGCGGCGCATCGCGTGCCACAGCTGCCGTACATCGCCCAATTCAATCTTTCACATTGCCGAAAATTTCGGCTATGTGATGAGCCGAGACACACGCCCTCGAAACCTTTCGGGTGTCCTGTGTTGTTTTGAGAGGAGCAACTGACCCATGATCAATCACGTTTTCCTTGGAACCAATGACATCGACAAGTCGCGCGCATTCTACAACGCCACCATGACAAGTCTTGGTTATGGCGAAGGCCACGCCCTTCCCCACGGCACCGTCTATGCCAATGCAGATGGCGCAGTGGCCGTGTGCAAGCCCGCCAATGGCGATGCAGCCTGTGTTTCCAACGGCGCAACGCTGGGCCTGAAGGCTGCTAGCTACGACGCGGTCGATGCATGGCACGCCGCCGGTCTCGCCGCAGGCGGCACCGATGAGGGCGCTCCTGGTTTCCGCGCAAGCTCCCCCGGTAACATGTATGGTGCGTACCTGCGCGATCCGGATGGCAACAAGGTTTGTGCTTTCGCACCGAACGTGGGCGAGCGTTAAATAGTCACGAGGGGGCCTACCCATGTTTACCCATGTGATGATCGGTTGCAACGACAAGGACGTGTCGTTGCCATTCTATGATGCCACCTTTGCCGCACTTGGCATTGCCGGGCAGCATCATGACAATGGCGCGTTCTACGGTAGTCCCGAAACCGGCATGTTCGGCGTGGGCAAGCCCCGCGATGGCGAAGCGGCAACGCATGCCAATGGCGGCACCATTGGCCTTGCTGCCGCAGACCCCGCAGCTGTCGACGCATGGCACGCCGCCGGCATCGCCAATGGCGGCTCTTGCGAAGGCGAACCGGGCCGCCGCGACTATGGTCCGCAGCCCATGTACGGCGCCTACCTGCGCGATCCGGTGGGCAACAAGCTGTGCGCCTTTACTGTCAACGTGGAAGGATAAGAGACGATGTACAGCCACCACATGGTCGGATCAAACGACCTCGAAAAGTCCAAGGCTTTCTACGACGCCACCTTCACCGCGCTCGGCGGTCAGGAAGGTGACTATGACCCCAAGGGCCGCCTGGTCTATACGCACAATGGCGGCATCTTCATGGTGACCAAGCCGATCAATGGCGAGCCTGCCAATCCTGGCAATGGCAACACCATCGGCATAGCGGTGGAGAGCGAAGAGCAAGGCAATGCCTGGCACGCAGCTGGCCTAGCCAATGGCGGCACCGCTTGCGAAGACCCGCCCGGCGTGCGTGATTTTGGCGCGAAGAAGCTCTATCTCGCTTACCTGCGCGATCCTGACGGACACAAGCTCTGCCTGCTCAAGGCAGTGAGCTGAAGGCAGCACGCATGACCCTTGAAACCGTCAGCAAGAACCGGGCCTTCGGCGGCACGCAGGGTGTGTATTCGCATACAAGCTCTGCCACCGGCACAACGATGACATTCGCCGTCTTCGTGCCCGAGCACGAAGCTGGCGCAAAACTGCCGGTGCTGTTCTATCTTTCCGGCCTAACCTGCACCCATGCCAACGTCATGGAAAAGGGCGAGTACCGGAAGGCCTGTGCTGACAATGGCATCATCTTCGTCTGCCCGGACACCTCCCCGCGCGGAGACGATGTGCCTGACGATGAAGGCTATGATTTCGGCAAAGGGGCAGGCTTCTATGTCGACGCCACCCAAGCCCCCTGGGCCGAGCATTTCCAGATGCGCCGCTATGTCGAGGAAGAACTGCCCGCGCTGGTGGCAGCAAATTTCCCGGTGGACATGGATCGCCAAGGCATTACCGGCCATTCCATGGGCGGCCACGGCGCTCTGACCATCTCCTTGCGCAACCCCGGTCGCTACAAATCGACCAGCGCCTTCGCGCCCATCGTCAGCCCGCTGAACTGTCCTTGGGGCGAGAAAGCGCTGACCGGTTACATTGGTGCCAACAAGGCGGCATGGCGCGAATATGATGCCTGTGCGCTGATCGAGGACGGCGGCCGCCTGCCAGACCTGCTGGTAGATCAGGGCCGCGCGGACAATTTCCTTGAAGAACAGCTGAAAACGCAGCTGCTCGAAGATGCCGTCACCAAAGCCGGTATGGACGCTACCATCCGCCTGCATGATGGCTATGACCACTCTTATTATTTCATCTCGACCTTCATGGCCGATCACATCGAATGGCACGCCGCAAGGCTCAAAGCCTGAGAGAGAACATGAGCACAAAAGAACAGAAAATCGGCGAGATCATCGCCGAACATCATGGCCGCGAAGGGCCACTGCTGCCGATTTTGCATGACGTGCAGGAAGAATTCGGTTGCGTGGACACCGAAGCCGAAGCGCTGATCGCCAAGGGCCTCAACCTCAGCCGTGCGGACGTGCATGGCGTGGTGAGCTTCTATCACGATTACACCGCTGAGCCGGAAACGCGCCCAGTGGTGCAGATATGCCGTGCCGAAGCCTGCAAGGCGCGCGGTGTCGAGAATATCATTGGCGATGCCAAGGCGGCTGCGGGTGACCGCGTGAATATCCAGACCGTCTATTGCCTCGGCCTGTGCAGCTCCGGCCCCGCCGCGCGCACGGGTGATGACCTTCATATCCGACTGGACAAGGAAGCCGTGACTAAACTGGTAGAAAACGCATGACCCAGATCGTCAGGATTTCGGATGACGCGCTGGCCCGTGCCGGCGGCGCAGACAAGCTCGCCTCAGCCTTCGAGAAGAAGGGTTGCGAAGTGCACCGCACCTCCAGCTGGGGCATGCAGTGGCTCGAACCGCTGGTGGAGATTGACGGCAAGGGCTTTGGCCCGGCCACGCTCGATGATGTCGATGCGATTCTTGATGGTTCCTCTGACAAAGCCATCGGCGTGATTGAGGAGCACCCCTTCATCGCCGCACAGACGCGCTTCACCTTTGCCCGCGCCGGCAAGACCCGCCCGCTGAGCCTTGAAGACTACGAGGCACATGGCGGCTGGTCTGGCCTGAAGCGCGCGCGTGCAATCGGCCCTGAAGCCATCGTGCAGGACGTGCTCGATTCCGGCCTGCGTGGCCGCGGCGGTGCGGGCTTCCCCACCGGCATCAAGTGGAAGACCGTGGCCGGAGCGCCCGGCCCGAAGAAGTACATCGTCTGCAATGCCGACGAAGGCGATAGCGGCACCTTTGCTGACCGCATGGCCATGGAAGGCGATCCCTTCGCCCTGATAGAAGGCATGGCGATTGCCGGTGAAGCCGTTGGCGCTGACCAGGGCTATATCTACCTGCGCAGCGAATATCCTGACGCGATCCGCAAGCTGAACGCGGCGCTGGAACTGTGCGCGGACATTATCGCCCCGTTCAAATGCGAAGTGCGCGTGGGTGCAGGTGCTTATGTTTGCGGTGAGGAAACCTCGCTGCTCAACAGCCTCGAAGGCAAGCGCGGCGAAGTGCGCGCCAAGCCTCCCCTGCCCGCGCTGGAAGGCTTCCTTGGTCGCCCGACCGTGGTCAACAACGTGCTCAGCCTCGCTGCCGTGCCGCACATCCTGATGGAAGGCGGCGCTGCCGCTTATGCAGAGCGTGGCATCGGTCGTTCGAAGGGCACCATGCCCATCCAGCTGGCTGGCAACATCAAGCACGGCGGCTTGTTCGAAGCTCCCTTCGGCATGACTTTGGGCCAGCTCGTCAACGAAATCGGCGGCGGCACCGCATCGGGCCGCCCGGTGAAGGCCGTGCAGGTCGGTGGTCCGCTGGGCGCATACTTGCACCCTGACCAGTTCGACATCGCTTTCGGCTATGAAGAATATGCCGAAGCTGACGCGCTGATCGGCCATGCCGGGATCACCGTGTTCGACGATAGCGCCGATATGGGCGAAATGGCCCGCTTCGCCATGGAATTCTGCGCGGCAGAAAGCTGCGGCAAGTGCACGCCATGCCGCATCGGAGCGGTGCGCGGCACCGAGATCATCGATCGCATCCGTTCCGGCGGGCGTGACACCGATGCGCTGGAAGCCGCCCCGCAGATGCACAACGCCCCCAAGGGCGGCCGCAGCGTGGAGCAGGAAATCACCCTGCTGACGGACCTGTGTGACACGATGAAGTTCGGCAGCCTCTGCGCGCTGGGCGGCTTCACGCCGTATCCGGTGATGAGCGCGCTGAAGAATTGGCCGGGTGACTTCGTGAACAACCCCGAAGCCGCCCGCAAGGCGCTGGACGCAGCCGAGTAATGATCCTCGGCGTCGTCCTTGCTGGTGGCATGAGCACCCGTTTCGGCAGCGACAAGGCACTGGCTGAGCTGGACGGGCGCAGCTTGCTCATCCGTGCGGTCGACGCGCTTTCAGCATGGTGTGAAACGGTGGTGATCGCCGGGCGGGACAACGGCTCTGCCCAGTGCATTCCCGATTGGCCTCGCCCCGGCATGGGGCCATTGGCCGGTATCGCCGCCGGGCTGCGCCACGCGCAGGATCATGAATACACATCGGTTCTCACATGCGGAGTGGATAGCGTGGCCTTGCCCGGCAACCTGCTAGCAGAGCTTTCGCCACCCTCGGCTTATCTTGAATCACAGCCCGTTATCGGGCATTGGGATGTGGAATCCGCAAGCGCGGTAGAGTCGATCCTCCAGAGTGAAGGACGCCACTCGATGCTTGCCTTCGCCACGGCCGTGAACGCACGGCCGGTGAAGAGCGCGTCCACACCTGCGAATATCAACACCCCTGCGGATCTTGCCGCGATGGAGCAGAAGTAATGGGATACGAACGCCAGAAGGATTTTGGCACGCCTGAATCCAAGTCGGATGAGATGGTCACTCTCACGATTGACGGCCGCGAAGTCACCGTGCCTGCAGGCACATCGGTGATGCGCGCCGCCGCCGTTGCCGGTGGTGACATCCCCAAACTGTGCGCCACTGACAATGTGAAGGCCTTCGGTTCCTGCCGCTTGTGCCTGGTCGAGATCGAAGGTGCGCGCGGCACGCCCGCCAGCTGCACCACGCCTGTCGGCCCCGGCATGAAGGTGAAGACGCAGACCCCGCGCCTCGACAAGCTGCGCAAGGGCGTGATGGAGCTCTATATCTCCGACCACCCGCTGGACTGCCTCACCTGCTCCGCCAACAATGATTGCGAATTGCAGGATCAAGCAGCTGCCGTTGGCCTGCGCGACGTTCGCTATGGTTATGAAGGCGCCAACCATCTGGGCGAGGCCACTGACAACTCTAACCCCTATTTCGATTTCGATGCATCCAAATGCATCGTCTGTTCGCGCTGTGTGCGGGCCTGCTCCGAAGTACAGGGCACCTTCGCACTGACGGTGGACGGGCGCGGCTTTGCCAGCATGATCTCTGCTGGTCAGGGCGTGGACGATTTCCTGTCGTCCGAATGCGTCAGCTGCGGAGCTTGCGTGCAGGCGTGTCCCACCGCCACGCTGCAGGAAAAGAGCATCAAGGCGATCGGCAAGCCCGAGCGAGCCGTGGTCACAACTTGCGCCTATTGCGGCGTGGGCTGCGCCTTCCGCGCCGAAATGCGCGGCGAGCAACTGGTACGCATGGTGCCGTGGAAGGACGGCAAGGCCAACCACGGTCACTCTTGTGTGAAGGGCCGCTTTGCTTGGGGTTATGCCAACCACAAGGACCGCATCACCAAGCCGATGGTGCGTGAGAGCATTGACCAGCCGTGGCGCGAAGTCAGCTGGGACGAAGCGATCGGTTTCGCCGCTGACCGCATCAACAAGATCAAGGCTGAACATGGCCCGCGCGCGCTGGGTGGCATCACCTCAAGCCGCTGCACGAACGAGGAAAGCTTCCTCGTGCAGAAGCTGATCCGCGCCGGTTTCGGTTCGAACAACACCGACACTTGCGCCCGCGTGTGTCACTCGCCCACCGGCTTTGGCCTGTCGACCACTTTCGGCACCAGCGCCGGTACGCAGAACTTCGATTCGGCTGAACATACCGACGTGTTCCTGCTAATCGGTGCCAACCCGACCGACGCGCACCCCGTTTTCGGAAGCCGCATCAAGAGGCGTCTGCGCCAGGGCGGCAAGATGATCGTTATCGATCCGCGCAAGATCGATTTGGTGAAGAGCGCCCATATCGAGGCCGCGCATCACCTGCCGCTGCAGCCGGGCACCAATGTCGCCGTGCTTACCAGCCTCGCGCATGTAATCGTGACCGAAGGCCTCGCCAATGAGGACTTCATCCGCGAACGTTGCGACTGGGACGAGTACCAGGATTGGGCGCGTTTTGTTTCCGAAGAAAAACACAGCCCCGAATTCCTCGAAGCCGTGACATGCGTTCCCGCCGAGACCGTACGTGAGGCTGCCCGCCTCTATGCCACCGGCGGCAATGGCGCGATCTATTACGGCCTCGGCGTGACCGAGCACTCGCAGGGCTCCTCAACCGTGATGGCAATTGCCAACCTTGCGATGGTGACCGGCAATATCGGCCGCGAAGGTGTTGGCGTTAACCCGCTGCGTGGTCAGAACAACGTGCAGGGAGCATGCGACATGGGCAGCTTCCCGCATGAGCTGTCGGGCTATCGCCACATTTCGGACAAGGCCACGCGAGATCTTTTCGAGGCCGATTGGGGCGTGACGCTGGATCCGGAACCCGGCCTGCGCATCCCCAACATGCTCGATGCAGCCGTCGATGGCAGCTTCAAGGCAATCTACATCCAAGGCGAGGACATTCTCCAGTCCGATCCCGACACACATCACGTTGCCGCCGGCCTTGCCGCGATGGACTGCGTGATAGTGCACGATCTCTTCCTCAACGAGACCGCGCATTACGCGCATGTCTTTCTGCCCGGCTCGACCTTCCTCGAAAAGGCAGGCACCTTCACCAATGCCGAACGCCGCATCCAGCCCGTTCGCAAGGTGATGGAACCGGCCAATGGCTATCAGGACTGGCAGGTGACGCAGCTTCTGGCGAACGCCATCGGCTGCGACTGGAACTACACCCACGCGAGCCAAATCCTCGCGGAAATCTCGCGCCTGACGCCTACTTTCGCCGGTGTGACTTGGGAACGCGTCATCAACGGCGAGCAGCTTCAGTGGCCAGTGACCGACAAGGCACCCAATGGCTCGCCAATCATGCACGTCGATGGCTTCGTGCGCGGCAAAGGCAAGTTCGTAATCACAGAATATGTGCCGACCGACGAAAAGACCGGTCCGCGCTTCCCGCTGCTACTAACGACGGGCCGCATCCTATCGCAGTATAATGTGGGCGCACAGACCCGCCGCACAGACAATCAGGCATGGCACAGCGAGGACATCCTCGAAATGCACCCGACTGACGCGGAAAACCGTGGCATGAAGACGGGCGATTTCGCCCGCCTCTCCAGCCGCGCCGGCGAAACCACGCTGCGCGTTGAAGTGACCGAAAAGGTCGCGCCGGGGGTCGTCTACACCACTTTCCACCACCCCGATACGCAGGCCAACGTGGTGACCACCGACAATTCGGATTGGGCCACCAACTGCCCCGAATACAAGGTCACTGCCGTTCAGGTTACGCCGTCCAACGGCCCGAGCGAATGGCAGGAAGAATATGCCGACCTCGCCGCCATGGCGCGCCGCATCGAAGCAATGGAGCCCGCAGAGTAATGGACATAAACAAGCTCTCGCGTATGGCGAACCAGATAGCCGCCAATTTCGAGGCCAATGGCCATGACAAGGCAGTGGAAGAAACGCGCATGCACATCTGGAAGTTCTGGGACCCGCGTATGAAAGCGGGCGTCTTTTCCGACAGCTCGCAACTTGGCCCGATTGCGTGCGAAGCCATTGCGCAGCTCAAGGCCGAGGCTGAGGCTGCGTAAGCTGTCGGCTGCGCGTGGCTGAGCTGCTCGCAGGAATGGACATGGACAGGAAGCCGCAACAGGTAACCGAGCACGGCGTGTCGGGCGGCACGATACAGCTTGAGAGCACATTCGTGCCCGAAGTGCCCGTTGCGCTGGAATACAACGGCCTCTCCTATGCCGTGATGATGGCCAGCCCCAACGATCTGCAAGACTTCGCTTTGGGCTTTGCCTTGACCGAAGGGCTCGCGGCATCCTCCGATGAGTTGAGCGACCTTGCCGTGATCGAGGTAGAGAATGGCTGGATATGCCGCGCGCACCTCTCAGGCCTCGGAATTGATAAACTAACCGACCGCGTGCGCGCCCGCGTAGCGGAAAGCTCCTGTGGACTATGCGGGATCGATAACCTAGCGGCCGTTTCCACACCCCTGCCCCAAGTCGCCTCACATGACCCGCTGGAACCCGGCGCAATCTTCGCCGCGCTTTCCACGCTGCGGGATCATCAGCCGCTGACCAGGCAGACTGGCGCAGCCCATGCCGCCGCCTTCTGCTCAGCCGATGGCAACATCCTCCATGCCCGCGAAGACGTGGGCCGCCATAACGCAATGGACAAGCTGGTGGGAGCTCTAGCCAACGCCGGGCAGGATGCGGGCGAAGGCTTCATCCTTTCCAGCGCGCGCTGCTCCTACGAAATCGTCGAGAAAGCCGTGAGAGCGGGAGCAACCCGCCTCGTAACCATCTCTCTCCCCACCAGCATGGCGGTGGAGCGCGCCAAGGCTGCAGGCCTAAGCCTGTGGTGTTTGGCGAGGGACGACAGCGTTATTTACGTGAGCGACTAAGCCTTACCTGCTCAGCTGAAATACCGCGTGCTCGGCGCGCCAGTTGGCATTTGCGCCGCTGATCTCGCAGCCACCGGCGAAGAACCAGCTACCTTCCACCGTCACGCCCTTGTCCGCGATCAGCTGACAGAAATCGTCCACCGTCACATGGTGGATGTTCTGCGTTTCGTACCAGCTGACAGGCAAGTGCCGGGTTACCGGCATACGGCCATGGAACAGCAGCGAAAAGCGCATGCGCCAGTAAGCGAAATTGGGGAAGCTGACGAAGGCTGTGCGGCCGACGCGCAGAAGCTGGTCAAGCATGTAGTCCGGCCGCTCCGCCGTCTGCAAGGTCTGGCTAAGAATCGCCACGTCGTAGGAGGCATCGGGATAACCGGCGAGGTCATGGTCAGCATCACCCTGCACCACCGAAAGCCCGCGGCTGACGCATTTCTCCACCAGTTCGGGATCAATCTCCAGCCCGCGAACATCCACATTCCGCTCGCGGCGCAGGACGTCCATCAGATCCCCTTCGCCGCAGCCGATATCGAGCACACGCACCCTGTGCGGCACCTGCTGCGCGATCTTGGCGAGGTCTGCGCGAAGCTGGCTCATCCGATGAAACCCTTGATGACGCGATCCAATGCCGGGCATTCGAGGAGGAAGCTGTCGTGTCCGAAAGGCGCCGAAAGCTCCACGAAGCTGACGGGCGCCGCCACCGCGTTCAACGCGTGCACCACGTTGCGGCTTTCCGCCGTGGGATAAAGCCAATCGGTATCGAAGCTGACCACGCAGAAGCGCGTGTCACCCGCATCGCGAAAGGCATCAGCCAGCAAGCCACCGTGCTCCTCTGCGAGGTCGAAATAATCCATCGCGCGGGTGATGTAGAGATAGCTGTTGGCATCGAAGCGCGTGGTGAAGGCGAGGCCCTGGTAGCGCAAATAACTCTCGATCTGAAAATCAGCATCAAAGCCGAAGCTCTTTTCCTCGCGGTCCTGCAAACGGCGGCCGAACTTGTCCGTCAAGCCTGCTTCGGAAAGATAGGTGATATGCGCCGCCATGCGGGCGACCGAGAGGCCTTTTTCCGGGCCTTTGCCCTGGGCACCGTAATAGTCGCCGCCCTTCCAGTCCGGGTCCGCCATGATCGCCTGGCGGCCGACTTCGTGAAAGGCAATATTCTGCGCGGAATGGCGCGCGGTAGTGGCGATTGCCAGTACGCGGTCTGTCCGCCCGGGAAAATTCGCAGCAAAACTGAGCGCCTGCATCCCGCCCATCGATCCCCCGACAACCGCGTGCAACGTGCCGATGCCGAGCCGGTCCAGCAAGGCAACCTGCGCTCGCACCATGTCGCGGATGGTGATCACGGGAAAGCGCATGCCCCACGGCTGGCCGTCCAGACCATCACAGGCGGGGCCGGTGGAGCCGAGGCAGCTGCCGATCACATTCGCGCAGATCACGTGGTAGCAATTGGTATCGATCGGCTTGCCGGGACCGACCATTCGTTCCCACCAGCCGGGCTTGCCGGTGAGCGGGTGTGTCTTAGCCACGAACTGGTCCCCCGTCAGCGCGTGACAGATGAGGACGGCGTTGCTCTTGTCAGCGTTGAGTTCGCCATAGGTCTCGTAAGCCAGCGTGACATCGGCAAGCGACATGCCGCTGTCCAGCGCAAGCGGTGCGCCCAGCGTGATCGCGTTCAGATTGGATGCCAATACGGTAGCCATGGGTGCGGGACTTGGGGCCTCATTCGCGGGCTGTCAATTGCGCGCGCGAACGGCTAAGGGCCTGCGCACTAAATTAGGACTGAATCACAATGCCCGAAAATGCCTCTCCGCAAATGAAGCCATGGATCGCAGCGATCCATGCCTATGTGCCGGGCAAGTCCAAATCCGCAGACGGCAAGCCACTGGTAAAACTGTCCGCAAATGAAAACCCGCTAGGCACCAGTGCCGCCGCGCTGGCAGCTATCGCCGCGCCGCGCGAGCCCCGCGATTATCCTGATCCAGATTCCGTTGCGCTGCGCACCGCGCTTGGCGAATTGCACAGCATCGATCCGGCACGTATCGTCTGTGGCACAGGTTCTGACGAATTGCTCAACCTTGTAGCCCAGGCCTTTGCCGGGCCGGGGGATGAAGTGGTCTTTAGCCGCTATTCCTTCTCGGTCTACGATATCGCCGCGCGCCGCTGCGGGGCAACGCCTGTGGAAGTGGCGGACAAGGACTTCGGCACCGATGTCGATGGCTTGCTGGCAGCTGTTACCGACAAGACCCGCGTGCTCTTCCTTGCCAACCCGAACAACCCCACCGGCACCTTCATTCCGCGCGCCGAGCTTGAGCGGCTGCATGCAGGCCTGCCGGCAGACGTGCTGCTGGTGGTGGACCGTGCCTATGCCGAATATGTCGCGCCCGAGGATGACGATGGCGCGCTGGAACTCGCCGCGCGGCATAACAATGTGCTGGTGACGCACACTTTCTCAAAGATCTACGGGCTTGCAGGCGAGCGCGTAGGCTGGGGCATGGGCGCGCTCGGCATTATCGGTGCATTGAACCGCATACGCGGACCGTTCAACGTAACGCTGGGCGCACAGGCTGCAGCGCTTGCTGCCCTCAATGACCAGAGCTTCGTGGTCAGCAGCCGCGAGCACAACCGCAAGACCCGCGCGGATTTCGTTGCCACCATCGAATCGCTCGGCAACCATGGCCTACGCGCCGTGCCAAGCGAGGCCAATTTCGTGCTCGTACTGTTCGAAGGCGATATCGCCGCAGAGGATGCACTCAAGGCGATTGGCGACGCCGGCTATGCCGTGCGTCACTTGCCAGGGCAGGGATTGCCGCAGGCCCTGCGCATCACCATAGGCACCACCCGGCAGATGGACGATATTGCATCAGTCCTGCGCGCCATGGCAGAGACCCCGCGATGAGCTTCAACAAAGTCGCCATTATGGGCCTTGGCCTGATCGGCGGGTCCATCGGCCTCGCCGTGCGCGCAGAATTGCCAGACTGCCGGACAAGTGGCTATGATGCCGACCCTGCGGTGCGTGACCGCGCCCGCGAGCTGCGCCTTGCAGATGAGGTGCACGACGATCCGGCAGAAGCCGTCAAGGGTGCCGACCTCGTAATTTTCTGCGTCCCCGTGGGCGCGATGTCCGCTGCCGCGAGCGCGGTTGCCCCCAGCCTTTCGCCCGAATGCGTGATTAGCGATGTCGGCAGCTCCAAGCGCAGCATCACCAAGGCGCTCACCAATGTGCTGCCCGGCCACACGATCATCCCGGCCCACCCCGTGGCAGGGACCGAACATTCAGGGCCGGATGCGGGCTTTGCCAGCCTGTTCCACCAGCGCTGGTGCATCATCACCCCTCCCGAAGGCGCACCGGAGGACAAGGTCCACGCGCTGGTCGATTTCTGGGAAGCGCTTGGCGCGATGGTGGAAACGATGGACGCTGACCATCATGACCGCGTGCTTGCAGTTACCAGCCACATCCCTCACCTGATCGCCTTCACCATCGTGGGCACCGCGTCTGACCTCGAGGAAGTGACCCGCGGCGAGGTGATCAAGTATTCCGCCGGCGGCTTCCGCGATTTCACCCGAATTGCCGCCAGCGATCCCACCATGTGGCGCGACGTGTTCCTCAACAACAAGGACGCGGTGCTGGAAATGCTCGACGCCTTTCTCACTGACCTTGCGCTGATGCGCGAAGCCATCAGGGCAGGCGATGGCGAGATGATGCACGATACCTTCAGCCGCACCCGCGCTATTCGCCGCTCAATCGTGGCACTGGGCCAGGACGATCCACGACCCGACTTCGGCCGCGAACACGAATAGGGCCTACACCGCCTTCAGTGGACGCAATAGACCGACAGGCGAACCGTCGAGCCGACCTTCCGGCCTTCTGGCAGGAACAGCGACCTGTTGACCCAGGCATAATCGGGATGACCGCTGTCGAGCCTGATGGCGGTGCGCATGTAATATTGCGAGGTGGGCACATTTTTATCCGTGGCAATTCGTGCGGCGACTTCAGCGGAAGCATGGCGAATGCCGCGGCTGATGACCTCGATCATGGCGCCATTGTGGGTTTCGATCCCGTATCGCGCATCGAGTTCCGCAACGCCATTGGCAGTCACGGTTTGTCAGTCAGCCCCCACATCAAGGATGCGCCCGCTGATCAGCGGGCCAATGACCGATCCGCCGACGATCGGGATGATCCGGCGTTTGCCGGTGGAGCAGCTGCCCAGCTCATGCGGGGAAGAAAGTTGGACCATGAAGTCGCAAGCATGCTACAGATGGAGGCTCATACCGAAACGCTCTCTACCTTAGCTCTTTCGGGAATGGTGCGCGGCGAGGCGTTCAGTGCATCGCGCGCAAAACCGGCTGCCTTTTGATAGGCGAGCATGAAGTCAGCCCGTTCCTTTGCCGGGATGACATCGTCGATATTGTCGAATTCGCCGCCACAGCGGTCTTCGACCATGCCAAGCAAGCCGAAAGGCCCGGCGCCGCGATTGCGCAGTGCCAGCCCGCCAACCGGACCGCATATTTCCGGGTCATAAGCGCGCAGTGCTTCTGCGATACACCATGCTTGAGCAAGTGCTTGCCGAGCACGCGCACATCGATGATCGCC
>CAZYAL010000011.1:0-45677 GCA_964645635.1 uncultured Sphingomonadaceae bacterium
ACGAACAGCGGCCATGTAGTGGCAGTAACGCGCGGCTCATAGCTCACGTAGTCGCCATAGCGCTCAATCAGCCATGTGCGAATCTGGTCCGGGCTTTCACCTGCGGCTAGCCGGGTGCGCACCTGATGGCGCATATCACCTGCCATCGGCGCATCACTATCGGCAATCGACTGGCTCTGGCACTTGAGGCAGCGCAGCGTCAGCATCAGATCATGCGCTTGCCGCTCCAGCTCCGGATCTTCCAGCTGGTTATAGGCATAGGGCGCAGGCGGCAGGCTGTCCTGCGCTGCCAGCGGCGTTGCCAGGGCAAGTGCGATCAATGCGAGGAGGTGCCTCACGCTCCCGCCTCCCGCAGCTTTTCGAGGATCATCGCCACATCGTCCGCGCGGATATCGCCGATATGCTGGTAAGTGATCACGCCATTGCCATCGACCACAAAGGTCTCTGGCACACCAGACGAGCCGAGCGACAGCTGCACTTCGCTGATGTCATCTGCGCCGATGCGGGTAAAAGGGTTGCCATAGGCTGCGAGGAAGCGGTTCACGTCCTCCTCCCGGTCACGAATGGCGATACCAACGATTTCTGCGCCGCTCTCCCGCAGTGTTTCAAGATACGGAGCTTCCGCCCGGCAAGGCACACACCAGCTGGCAAAGATATTCACCAACTTGGCGTTGCCATCGGCCAGATCAGCCGAAGAAAGGCCGGGCCGTTCGGCAATCGCCGGGCGCAAGTCGAAAGCCGGGATTGGCTGGCCAATCATCGCGCTTTCGACGAACTCGTCCTTCGGCTGGGTCAACTGGTAGGCGAACAGGCCAAACAGGAACAACGCGAGGCCGACCAGCCCCCACAGGAAGATGCGCAAACGCTTCATGACGATGCCTCCGGCGCCAATGCCTCTTCATCGGCCTTGCGATCCTGTATCTTCAGCCCGGCCACACGGCGGCGGATATCTCCGATCACGCGGCCCAGCAGCGCCAGGCCGCCTCCAAGCGCGATCAGCAAGCCACCATACCAGATCCACGTAACAAAGGGTTTCCACCACAGGCGCAGCTGCCAGCGGCCATCCTCTGCCTGATTGCCAAGCGCGGTATAAAGCTGGCCGTTCCAGCGCGTGGTCAGCGCCACCTCGCTGGTTTCAGTGGGCGGAGACCAGAAGCTGCGCGCTTGCGGGTGCGCGCTCGTCACTTCCCTGCCCTCATAGCGCAGCGAAAGGCTGGCCTCGATCGCAGTCCAGTTGGGGCCCGCGACAGGGGAAACCGATTCGAGTTGGGCCGACCACGGGCCAACTTCGACCACGTCACCGATATTGACGGCAACAAGCCGCTCTTTCTGGAAAGCTGTGTCCGATGCCATGCCAAACAGCGCCACGGCCACACCGAAATGCGCGATCACCATGCCCCATACCGCAAGCGGCAGGCGGCGCAGCGAACGGCCTCGAAGCGGCAGGAAACTGCCAACCGCAACGATGACTGCAAGCGCGAGGCCCAGCAGCGGCAGGATTCCGATCCCGGTGACAGCCCACAACGCGCCAATGGTTGCGACCAGTATCGCCGACAACCCAATCACGGGCATTCGGATGCGGGCAAAGCTGTCACCCCGCCAGCGCAGGATCGGGCCGATTGCGAGCACCACCAACATTGGAAACAGGAAAATCGCACTCACCGGGTTGAAGTATGGCGGGCCGACGGAAACGCGAACGTCGAACGCCTCGGTCAGCAGGGGGTAGAGAGTCCCCAGCAGTACAATGCCGAGGATAGCGGACAGTGCGACATTGTTGATAACCAGCGCCCCTTCGCGGCTGAAGACCGAAAATCGCTCGCCTTCCGCCACAGTGCCGGCCCTCGTGGCGAAGATCGCCAGTGCGCCGCCAATATTGAGCGCCAGCAGTGCAAGGATGAAGCTGCCGCGCTCCGGGTCCACAGCAAAGGCGTGGACCGAGGTAAGTATACCTGAGCGCACGAGGAAAGTCCCGACCATGCTCATCGAGAAAGCAATCACGCCCAGCATCACCGTCCACGCACGAAGCGCATCACGTGCAGCCAGCACACTGACCGAGTGAAGCAATGCAGTCGCCGCCAGCCACGGCATAAGCGAGGCGTTTTCCACCGGATCCCAGAACCACCAGCCGCCCCAGCCCAGCTCGTAATACGCCCAATAGGAGCCTGCGGTGATACCCACGGTGAGGAGCATCCATGCGCCAAGAACCCAGGGGCGCATCACGCGGGCGAACTCTGGCGTCACCTGCCGCGTCATCAGTGCGCCGACCACGAAACTGAAGGCGACCGACAAGCCGACATAGCCTAAGTAAAGCGTGGGCGGATGGAAGGCGAGGCCGATATCCTGCAACAGCGGGTTGAGGCCATTCCCCTCTGCCGGCGCAACCGGCAGCCGTTCGAACGGATTGGAGCTGAACAGCAGGAAGGCATAGAAGCCGAGCGACACAAATGCCTGCGCACCCAGCGTTGCCAGCATAGTCTTTTCTGGAAGACGGCGTTCGATAAACGCGATCAAGCCACCCGCCAGCGCCATCACAGTGACCCATAGCAGCATCGAACCTTCATGGTTGCCCCAGGCACCAGACAGCTTGAAAATCAGCGGCTTGGCAGAATGCGAATTTGCCGCAACCAGAGCCACCGACAAGTCTGTGCGGGCAAACAACCATAGCAACGTCAGGAAAGCGATACCGCACAGCAGCGCCTGCACCAACGCCGCCGGGCGAGCAAGAGCGGCAATGCCATCACCACCCGGGCGAAGTCCCATAAAGCCGGCAAACAACTGCAGGCCCGCAAGGGCAGCCGCGAGCCAGAGCGCGGCAAGTCCGAATTCCGCAATCACTCGAGCGTAGCCTCGATCTCGGCGCGGACCTTTTCGGTGGTCATGCCTTCGAGTTCGCGCGGCATGTAGTTCTCATCATGCTTGGCGAGCAGGTTGGTGGCGATGAAGGTGCCATCCGTGCCCATGCTGCCTTCGGCAACCACACCCGATCCCTCGACGAACAATGCCGGCACAATGCCGGTGAAGCTGACTGGTACGCGCGCATTGCCATCGCCGACGATAAAGTTGACCGTCACCCCGTCTTCCGCCGTAGTGATCGAGCCCATTTCAACCATGCCGCCAAGGCGCACGCCCTGGTCTGGTGCGGGAGCCTCGGCCACGATCTCGCTAGGGAGGTAGAAATAGCTCGCCTGGTCACGCAGTGCGACTATCGCCAGCAGCGTAGCGCCGATCAGCGCCACCAGCGCGAACAGCAGCAATACCAGCCGCTGGTGCTTCGGTTTGATCCCGGTGCTCATGATTAATCGCCCTTGGTGCCTCTCGCATCTTCACGCTTCTTTTCGGCCTTGCTCATGGCAAGCCAGCTCCAGCCCAGCAACACCACTACGCTGACAAGCGTTACAGCATAAGCGCCATGCACGAAGGCCATCATGTCGAATGTTTCGCGCATTCCCAATTCCTTATAGGCCTTGCGCTGCCTGCATGGCTTTACGGCGCAGACGCGCCTCTGCCTGCATCTCGGCAAGGATCGTGCGCATGCGCACCAGCACTATGCCGCCGAACAGCAAGCTGAAGCCGAGCGTCGCGCCGAGCAGCGGGTAAAGATAAACCGGATCGATCGCGCTGTTGCCCATCGTCAGGCTAGGCGGCTGGTGCAGCGAATTCCACCACACGACAGAGCGGTTGATGATCGGGATGTTGATCGCGCCTACCAGCCCAAAAATCGCGGCAATGCGACTGGAGGAGCCTTCACGCGCCAACGCCGAGGACAGCGCGATATAGCCAAGATAAAGAAACAGCAGCACCAGCATCGAGGTGAGACGGCCATCCCAGACCCACCATGTGCCCCACGTCGGCCTTCCCCAGATTGAACCAGTGACAAGGCAGACGAAGGTGAAAACCGCGCCCGGCACCGCAGCAGCGCGGGCAGCGATGGCCGCCAGAGGATGGCGCCACACCAGTTCAACAAGGCTGGCGATGGCAATCGTCGTCCAACCGCCCATGCCCAGCCATGCAGCGGGAACGTGGATGAAGAGGATTTTTACCGAATCGCCCATCAGCCGGTCTGGCGGTGCATTGGTATATCCCGGCACCAGCGAAACCAGCGACAGGACAAGCCCGGTCACCACCAAAAGCGGGGTGAGCCATTTGGCGAGCCTCAGAAAACGGGCAGGATTGGCAAAACCGTGCATCGGAACAGTAAATTTCAATCGCGAAATTGAGTTTGTCCCTTTGGCATCTGGCGCGCCGGTTCACAAGGGCGAGATGCCCAAATTGCACCAAATCCGGCTTTCGCGTCAGCTTGTCGTCAGCGACCAATCAGTTGGCGCGCCATATCGTCCGCCACGATCTCTGCGCCCTGCCCCTTTTCGGTGCTCTGCTGCCAGATTTCGCGCAGACGATCAGGGATCTGTCCGATGCGCTGGTTGACGTAATCCACGGTGCACAGCTGGCCATCGCGGCGAGCAAGATATTCGAGGGCGACATTGATGATCCCTCCAGCGTTGATCACGTAATCCGGTGCGTAAAGGATATCGCGCTGCCACAACTCAAGGCCGTTCTCCGGCCGCGCAATCTGGTTGTTAGCCCCGCCCGCCACGATGACGCAATCGAGCGCTGCGATGCCTTTGGCGTCAAGGATCGCGCCCAGCGCGTTGGGCGAGAATACGTCACATGGCGTGGCAATGATATCGGCAGCTGCCAGTGCCTTGCCGCCAACTGCGGCAGCCAGTGCCGCCGCCTTGGCTTCATCGATATCGGCAACAGTCAGCCTGGCGCCGTCTGCAGCCAGCAACCGCGCCACTCCGCCGCCCACGCTGCCACAGCCCTGCAAGGCCACGTGCACGCCCGCCATGCTTGATTTGCCGAGCTTGAATTCCACCGCGGCCTTGATGCCCTGGTAAATGCCGAAAGCTGTGAACGGGCCGGGATCACCGCCCGCCATGCCTGGTTCTGCTGGAAGGCCACACACATGGCGCGTGCGCTGCGCAATCGCGACCATGTCCGCCTCGCTTGCACCGACGTCCTCTGCCGTGACGTAAGAACCGTTCAGCGCATCCACAGCATCGCCGAAAGCGGCGAGCATTTCATTCGTCTTGCGCCGGTCGGGATCGAGCAACACCACCGCCTTGCCGCCGCCCATTGGCAGGCCGGCCATGGCATTCTTGTAACTCATCCCGCGCGACAAGCGCAGCGCGTCGGTCATCGCGTCAGCCGGATCGGCATAACGCCAGAACCTGGTGCCGCCCGCACCGGGGCCGCAGTACGTGGAATGGAGGGCAAGAATCGCGGTAAGCCCGGACTTGCGATCATGCACCAGTTCTATCCGCTCGTGCTCGTCCCAGTCAGGTGAATTGAGGAATGTTGCCATGCTGCAGCCCCTTCATCGGCATGAGAACCAGGCAGCGATGCAAAAGGGGGGGGGAATGGGGCGATCGACGGGATCCGAACCCGCGACCTCCGGTACCACAAACCGGCGCTCTAACCAACTGAGCTACGATCGCCATATCCCCGGCACGCATGCCAAGATGCGTTGCTGTTAGGGTCCTGCGCGTGCCGGTCAAGCGGCTAATCGCGCGGGAAGCCGCCTCTTGCACAAGGGATGGCTCTTGCAAAGCAAAAATTGCGTGTCGGCGCTCCCACAACCAAGATTATTGCTGCGCTTGCCTCTCATTGCCCGCACACTATCAACATGACCATGGCGAATCCTCTTGATACGAGCGTGTCGCGGCTCCTCTCCCAAAAGGGCATGCGACAGGTCCCGACAGACCGGCTGGAACTGCTGTACTGCCCAGATTTCCTGCCCGCACCGCTTTGCGAAAGGCTGATTGCGCTGATCGAGAAGGATCGCCGCCCCTCGACCATCGCCGATGCCAATGGCGACGACTATTTTCGCACAAGCGAGACCTGCGACCTCGACTCGCTTGAGCCGGCAGTTTGCGACCTTGAAGCGCGGCTGTTTGCGCTCAATGGAATCGACCCCGCGTATGGCGAGCCCATGCAGGGCCAGCGCTATGACATGGGGCAGGAATTCAAGCCGCATACCGATTATTTCGAACCAGACGGCCCCGATTTCGCCAAGTTCTGCTCCCTCGCAGGCAACCGCACTTGGACCTTCATGATCTATCTGAACGATGTTTCATCAGGCGGCGGCACGCGGTTCAAGACAATCAAGAAAACCTTCCAGCCTGGAACCGGCACGCTGGTATGCTGGAACAACCGCCGTGCAGATGGCCGCTTCAACCCCAACACGCTCCATCACGGGATGAAGGTTCGCAAGGGGCTGAAATATGTGATCACCAAGTGGTATCGCGAAAATCCGTGGGAGTAATTAGGCAATGACGATCCGGAAAGGTAGCTGTCACTGCGGCACGGTAGAGTTCGAAGCGGAACTGCCGGAGGAACTGAGCGGATCGCGCTGCAATTGCTCGATCTGCGCGATGAAAGGCGCGGTGATGGCCTACATCCCGCGCGACGCGCTCTCGGTGACCTCGGGCGAGGACCTGCTGAGCTGCTACAGCTTCAACACCCATGCAGCGAAGCACTACTTCTGCTCGAAATGCGGCATCCACTGTTTCCACCAGCCGCGATCCGACCCTGATATGTACGCGATCAACGCCGCCACACTCGCGGGCGTGCGCCCTTACGAGGATTTTCCCACGATCCCGGTAAACGATGGCCAGCATCACCAGATGGACTACAACGGCGAGAGGCGATTGAGCGGCACGATTACCTTCACCCCCTCGCCCGACGGGAAGTGGCAAAAGGAAGGCTGGTAATAGCCAACAAAAAAGGGCGGCCCCGCAGGACCGCCCTTTCGAATTTCGCGGGTCGCGTATCGCTTACTTCTTGAGCGAGAGACCGCCGAAACGCTTGTTGAACTTGGCAACGCGGCCACCGTCCTGAATGCGCTGCGGGCCGCCGGTCCATGCCGGGTGGCTCGTCGGGTCGATTTCCAGCGTCATGGTGTCACCTTCGCTGCCCCAGGTGGAGCGAGTCTGGAACTCGGTACCATCGGTCATCTTGACCGTGATCATGTGGTAATCGGGATGCGTATCGGCCTTCATGGCATTTTTCCTTGTCTGTCAGACCGGTTCCGACCGGCCCGAAGGATTCATAAGTTCTTCAAAGGCGCGCCCCTACAGGCCCCACCTCAGTAATTCAAGCCCAAATCCCTGGTCGCGGCAGCCACAGGGCAACCGCCCGCCCGCAGGGGCTTAACAGCGGAGCGCAAAGATCAGCCCGAGGACGCAACCGCGGATGCGGTTGCATAAGACAAATCAAGCGCGCGCGTCGGCAATCATCGCGGTGAACTGCACGTCGCAGGTCACCTTGCCGTCCACGCTGGCCTTGCCCCAGAACTTGCACACTTTCGCGCGCTGCTGGACGAAGCCGACATTCAGCTCAAGAAGGCAGCCCGGCTCCACCGGAGCGCGGAACTTGGCATTCTCGATCGCCATAAAATAAACGAGCTTGCCGCTACCGGAGAGTTCGAGCGTTTCCACAGCGAGGATGCCAGCGGCCTGCGCCAGCGCCTCTACCTGCAAAACGCCCGGCATGATCGGGCGACCGGGGAAATGGCCCTGGAAGAAGGCTTCGTTGAAGCTCACCGCCTTGATCGCGGTGATCTCCTCGCCTGTCTTTAGTTCCGCCACCCGGTCAACCAGCAGCATCGGGTAACGATGCGGCAGGGCCTGCAGGATGCGTGCAATGTCATATGGCCTAACGCTATCGTTCATGCCCTGCCCTCGTCTTGGATTCTCAACCGTGACCGCTTAGTTGCGCCGTACTTCTTCACCGGAAGCCGCTTGGCCGCCCTGCTGCAGCAACTGTTGCTGCTGCATCGCATAGATCGTGAACAGCTGCATAACCTGTTGGAACAGATCGGCAGTTGCCTGCGTGGCCTGCCAATCATCAGGCGGCGTGATCGAAACAGAAGGCAGGCGCGCATTGATTGCGGCAACGATATCACCGGTCACATCCAGCGCTTCGCCACCAAAATCAATTGCTGCGGGGGCAAGCATCACCTGAATGCCCTTGGCAGCCATGACCTGTTCTACAGCCGGAGCATAGTTCTGGCCAACCTGGTTAACGACATAAAGGCGGGCACGCTGGACCGGCACCTGAACTTCAGCAAGCTGCTGGGCCAGGGTGCGCACTTGCGTCACGGTGGTTTCGGGGGCTGCGCCAGCTTCTTCCTCACTCAGCTGGCCATCCGAGTTGGTGTCCAGCGGAGCGAGCAGTTGCTGGCGCTGCTGCATCAGCTGTTCGATCTGGGTAAGCTGTGCCTGATAGGTGGTGTTCACCTGCTGCAGCCCGGATTGTAGGGCCTGCGAATTGGCAACGGCAACGCCGATGTCAGATGTGGCGAGGCCGTTTACCTGCGCGCTGGCGGGCGCGGAGATGGCGACAATGGCGATGCCGGCGGCAAGCACGGGCTTGAAAATCATATTCATCAGAATGCTGTTCCTACGTTGAACGAAAGCGTTTTGGTTTCGTCGCCCCTTTCGCTGAGGAAAGTGTGGGCAAGGTCGATACGGAACGGGCCGAAGGGCGAGTTCCAGTTGACGCCGATACCAACCGACAAACGCGGCTTCGGCGTATCCCCGAGGTATTCCTCGACAAATGGCGGCAATTGCAAGCCGATCGGCGCGTTGACCGAGCCATCCGGCGCAAGCGGGTTGGTTACCACTTCGGCACCGGTAACTGCGCCTGAATCATTGCGGACGAGTTGAGTGTACTGCGCCAGGCCGTTGCCATCGCGCTGCGGGATGAACAAGCCATCGGGCAGCGGGCTCTGCACCAGCGGAGGAGCCGAGATTCCCCAGACCGAACCGACATCGAGGAAGATCGAAGGACGCAGGCCCATTTCTCGAGCGCCGGTACCCAACGGGATCTCCATTTCGGCGCGGCCGAAATAGAAATACTTGCCGCCCAATGCGTCATCCTGGTTGTTGCGACGGTTCTGGCCGGTCAGCGGCAGCAGCACGTCATCCCCGTTCTCGTCCACCGTATAGAAGCGGCGAACGACACGCGGACCGATACCGCGGATGTCGAAGCCGCGAATATCCGGCTCACCCAGGAAGAAGCGGTCAGTCAGACGCACGCCGTCACCCAGGCCATTGATGGCGCCGGCTTCGCCCTGCAACGAGAAGATGAAATTGCTGCCAAGGTTCCAGAACTTGGCGGCCTGCGCGTTGAAGCGAACATACTGCGTGCTTCCGCCAAGGCCGGCGAAATCGACGCCTACTGTCACGGTTTCGCCGCGCGTCGGGCGCAGGCGGGAATCCAGCGTGTTGTAGACGGCAGACAAGCCAAGAATGGAGTTGGTGCGCTTGCCGATGGCATCGCACAGGTAACGACCCGCCAGCAGCGGTTCGCACTGTCTGGTGCCGTCGCCATCGAAATCGGCAAAGAACTGGCCCTCGTCGATTGTCACGTTTTCAAAGTTCAGCGTGTAACGACCGATTACCGACAGATATTCGGTCATCGGAATGCCGAGACGCAGGCCGACACCGGTTGTGCTCTGTTCGTATGTCGCGCTCTGGCGGTTGAAATAGCCGTTGTTGTAATCCTGCCGGTAGATATCGATCCCGGCAAAGATGTTACGGTCGAACAGATAAGGCTCAGTAAAGCTGATCGAACCCGCGCGAGAGTAGCGTGAGTAATTGAGCGACAGGCCAATCGTCTGCCCGCGACCGCGGAAGTTGTTCTGCCGGATCGAGCCCTGGAAGATGAAGCTTTCGAGCGAGGAAAAGCCAGCCGAAAGCGACAGCTCACCAGTCGGTTCTTCCTGCAGGTTGGCTTGCAGGATGATGCGGTCAGGAGCGCTGCCTTCGACCTGCTCGATCTCGAAGTTTTCCTGGAAGTAGCCCAGTGAATTGATGCGCGCAGTAGAGCGCGAGACCTGCAGCGAGCTGAACGCGTCACCTTCGACAATGCGGAACTCGCGTCTGACGACCTTGTCCTGCGTCAGCGTGTTGCCGTTGATTTCGATCGATTCCACGTAGACGCGCGGGGCATCGGTCAGGGTGAAGCGCAGGCCCATGGTCCGCGCCTCGCGGTCCGGGAAGAATTCCGGGCGCACCTGGGCAAAGGCATAGCCGAAGGTGCCGGCCGTCTCGGTCAGCCCCTCAATAGTGTTGTCGACCAGCTCAGCATTGTACCAGTCGCCAGCCTCAATCCCAAGCGATGCGGTGAGCAGTTCACTGTCAAAATCGCGCAGCTGGCTGATCACCTCGACATCGCCGAACTTGTAGCGCTCGCCTTCTTCAACGACGTAGGTGATGATGAAGTCGCGCTTGTCCGGCGTCAGCTCGGCCACCGCGGAAACGACGCGGAAATCGGCATAGCCTTCGGTGAGGTAAAACTGGCGCAGCAACTGCTGGTCGTACTGCAGCCTGTCCGGGTCATAGCTGGTGTTCGAGCTGAAGATCTTGAGGAGTCCGGATTCCTTGGTGACCATCTCCCCCTTCAGGTCACCATCGGAGAACGCCTCGTTACCGATGATGTTGATCTGGCGGACCTTGGACTTGGGGCCTTCGGTGATCTCGTAGATCACGTCCACGCGGTTCTGGTCCAGCTGCACCATCTGCGGTTCGACCACGGCAGCATAGCGGCCCTGCCGCTTGTACAGTTCAATGATGCGCGCAACGTCGGCGCGAACGCGCGAACGGGTAAAAATCTGGCGAGGCGAAAGGTTGATTTCCTCAATGATCTTGTCGTCTTTGAGGCGCTTGTTCCCTTCAAAGATGATGCGGTTGATGATCGGGTTTTCTTCAACCGTGATCAGCACGTTGCCGTTGTTGTTGGCGATTTCGAAATCAGCGAACAATTCAGTGGCGGCAAGGTCGATCAAAGCTTGGTCAGCGCGGGCAGCAGTGTAAACCTGGCCAACGCGCAGCTGGATGTAGCTGATGATCGTTTCCGGTTCGAGGCGCTGCGCACCTGCAACCGCGATGGTGCGGATGACATCGCCCTGCTCCTCCACCGAGGAAGACGCAGCAGCGGCCGGGGTTGTTTCCTGTGTGGTTGCAACCGCATCCGCCGGTTCACCAGCTGCGTCCTGGGCGAATGCGACGGCGGGCACCCCTGCCAGGATCGTGCACCCCATCAGGGCTGCGGCAAATTGCGAAGCTTTGATGCTGTTCGCGTTGGAATTCATCATCCCGTCCATTTCCATTCGCTCAAAGCCAAACCTTCGCCATTGACCTTACGTCGCTTTGCCCCGACCCCCGTCGGGCCAAATTCGCAAACCATTCGCAAGGTGAAAGGCGCCCCTTGCCCGATGCAGGCTGTAGTATCAAGCGACCAGGGGTGTTTCGCGCGGCTAGCAGTGTCCTTTTCCCCGCCTAGCTGCCCCAGAAGGTCAGTTTGGCGATATCCACCAGTGTGACGAACAGCATCAAGGCCAGCACGAGTGCAAGGCCGGTACGGAACGCCCATTCCTGACTGCGCGCGCTTGCTGGTTTCCGGCGGATCGCTTCTGCCGCGTAGAAAGCCAGGTGCCCGCCGTCGAGGACAGGGATTGGCAGCAGGTTGATGAATGCCAAATTAAGCGAGATGAAGGCCACGAAACTGACAAATTCGGGCCAGCCGAGGCTCAGCTGCTCCCCCGAATACTTGGCCATAGTAATGGGGCCACCCAGTTCCCTGACAGAGCGTTCGCCCATGACGATCTGGCCAATCCCGGTGACCATCATCTTCAGCGCATTCCAGCTCTCATCGATTGCGAAAACGGTTGCTTCAATGGGGCCAACAGTCACGAATTCGCCACCTTCAGGGGCAATCCCGATCATGCCGAGGCGCGATTCATTGCCGAAGCGATCGATCATCTCCACGCTGACAATGGTGACAGGGACGCTGAGTAGGTCACCATCCCGCTCGTAAGTGATCTCAACCGTCTTTTCAGGGAAGGCGATCACCATGTTGCGAATATCACGGAAGTCATGGACTTCCTCGCCGTCCACGGCGATGATCCTGTCGCCCTCCTCCATGCCCGCGGAAAGCGCAGCCGAATCTTCGGCAAAGGCTCCGATCACCGGCGGAATGGTCGGCTTGCCATAAGCCATGGCAAAGGCCGCGAAGATCACCATCGCTATGAGCAGGTTGGTGACCGGGCCTGCCGCCACGATCAGCGCCTTCTGGTATAACGGCTTGGACTGGAAGCACTTCTCGCGCTCTTCTCGCGGCAGGGCGAGATATTCCTCGGAAGGCTGGCTGGCCGGGCTCATGTCACCAGCAAACTGGACGTAGCCGCCCAGCGGCAGCGCCGAGATGCGCCAGCGGGTGCCGCACTTATCCGTCCAGCCGGCCAACTCTTTACCGAAGCCGATGGAGAATACGTCCGCCTTCACGCCGAACCAGCGGCCAACAAGATAGTGGCCAAGCTCATGCAGGGTGACGAGCGGCCCCAGCATCAGCAGGAAGCCAACAGCCATCATCCACAAAGGTACGCTTTCGAATGATTCAGCCATAAATCAGGCTATCTCCAGCATTGTCATTGCGCGCTGCCGCGCTTCTGCATCCACGGCAAGCACCTCTTCAAGGCTTGTCGGCGGGGCGGGCATTTCCCTTTCGAGAGTTCTGGCCACCAATGACGAAATTTGCGTGAACGCGATCTGGCCGTCAAGGAACGCAGCCACCGCCACCTCGTTTGCGGCGTTAAGAACCGCTGGGGCAGCCCCCCCCGTATGGGCCGCTTCGCGCGCCAGCTTCGTCGCTGGAAAACGGTCCTCGTCCGGCTCGAAGAAAGTCATCTGGCCGATTGTCGGCAAGTCGAGTGGCTTACAATTGGTGTCCATGCGGCCAGGCCATGCGAGACAGCTGGCAATCGGCACGCGCATGTCAGACGGACCAAGCTGGGCAAGCGTGGAGCCATCGCGATATTCGACCATCGAATGGATCACGCTTTGCGGGTGGACCACGATACGCAGGCGATCCAGCCCCACAGGAAACAGGTGCCACGCCTCAATGAACTCAAGCCCCTTGTTCATCATGGTGGCGCTATCGATGGTGATCTTTGCACCCATGTCCCAGTTGGGATGCTTCAGGGCCTGTTCGCGCTTGGCATTGGCCAGCTGCTCATGGCTCCATTCGCGGAACGGGCCGCCGCTCGCGGTCAGCGTGATCCAGCGAATATCCGCGAGTTCGCCGCCGTCCAGGCACTGGAAGATAGCGTTATGCTCGCTGTCAGTGGGCAGAAGCGTAGCACCGTGTTTCGCCACTGCACACATCAGGATTTCACCAGCCGAAACCAGCGCCTCCTTGTTCGCGAGCGCGATGGTTTTGCCCTGTTCCACCGCGGCCATCACTGGCGCGAGCCCAGCACAGCCGACGATTGCCGCCACGGTCATGTCTGCCCCCAACGATGCCGCTTCACACAGCGCCTGCGCCCCGCCCTCGGCACGAATTGCCGTACCAGACAGCGCATCGCGCAAATCAGGAAGGCAGCTGTCATCGCCCACCACCGCCATTTCCGCGCCGAATTCGATAGCGAGCGCTGCCAGTTCCTTCGCCGAGCAATTGGCAGTAAGCGCCTTCACGTCCCACGCATCGCGATCATGACGGATCAGGTCCAGCGTACTCGCACCGATGGAGCCGGTGGCCCCCAGGATAGTGATCGAACGGGTCATCAGATTGCCATTTTCGCAAGTACGAAAATCGCGAGCGGGAAAGACACAAAGGCCGCCGCCAGCAGGCCATCGACGCGATCAAAGAAACCACCATGGCCCGGAATAAGATTGCTCGAATCCTTTACCCCTGCCCGACGTTTCATCCAGCTTTCAAGGAAATCCCCCGCCTGCGCAACAATGGCGAGCAGCGCGCCAGCGATAAAGACAAAAGCCAGGTTGGCGTCAATTCCGCCAATTTTGACTAGCAGGATCAGGATAGCCCCCGCACAAACCATGCCGCCAAGCAGGCCTGACCATGTCTTGGACGGGCTGATCGAAGGTGCAATCTTCGGACCACCAATCGTCCTCCCGGTGCAATAAGCGCCGACATCGGTCGCGATCACCGCACAAAGCAGCGCCACCAAGGGCAATGGCATGCTGTCGTCACTAGGGCCCGGACGCGATTTGTCGCCAAGAATGAAAATCATCGTTGCAGCTGCGCCAATATAAATCAGGCCAGCCACGGCACCAAGCATTAGCCCCTCTACCGAAGGCGTCATCTTGCGGACCAACCGCACCCATTCGCCGAAGACGACAAGGCCGACCACCACCACAAACGCCGTCCACACCCAGCCGCCGAGCCACAGCGCCGTCCCTGCGACCGCCAGCATGACGATTGCCGACAGCGTACGCATGCCAAGATCCGACTTCTTTTTCGCAGCCTCCGCCACTTCAGCGTCCGCCATATCGCCTCTCTCTCTTCGCGAATTCATCCAGCGCGGCGCGCAGGTGGCTTTCGTCAAAATCGGGCCATAGCACATCGGTGAAGATCATTTCGGCATAGGCTGCTTGCCACAGCAGGAAGTTGGAAAGGCGCACTTCGCCGCTGGTGCGTATCAGCAGGTCGAGCGGTGGGAACTCCGCCGTGTCGAGATTGGCGGCGATGCTTTTAACGCTCACTTCACCAGCGGCAGCCGCCTTGGCCGCAGCACGCGCAATTTCCTGGTGCGCACCATAGTTCAACGCAAGGGCCAGCGTGCGCGTGCCTCCGCTGGTCTTTGCCAGTGCGTGCTCCAGCCGCTCGACAATATCGGGCTGGAAGGCATGGTAATCGCCGATGATCTTCAGCTTTACGCCCTGTTCTACCATATCATCGAGATTGGCATCGATGAAACGGCGCATCAGGTTCATGAGGTCGGAAATCTCCTCCTCGTCGCGCTTCCAGTTCTCGCTGGAGAAGGCATAAAGCGTCAGGCATTCCACGCCGAGCTTCTCGCAGGCTTTCACCGTGCGGCGTACCGCCTCCCCACCCTCGCGATGGCCAATGGCGCGCGGCAGGTGCCGCGTTTTCGCCCAGCGACCATTGCCGTCCATGATAATGGCGACGTGGCGGGGTCTGGTTACGTCCGTCATTTCCGTGATCCGTACGCGATGCGCCCGGAAATCACTGCGTCATGATTTCCTTTTCCTTCTGCGCAGCTGCAGCATCGGTCTCCGCGACGTACTTGTCGGTCATCTTCTGGACTTCGTCCTCCAGACGCTTGCGATCGTCCTCGGAGATTTCCTTCTTCTTTTCGTCTTCCTTCAGCGCCTCGTTCGCATCGCGGCGGACGTTGCGGATCGCGATCTTGGCGTTTTCGGCATATTTGCCGGCGAGCTTTGCCAATTCCTTGCGGCGCTCTTCCGTCAGGTCTGGCATCGGCAAGCGGATGGTCTGGCCGTCGGTCATCGGGTTCAAACCGAGGTTGGCATGGGCGATGCCCTTTTCCACCGCGATCACATTGCCCTTGTCCCACACCTGCACGCTAAGCATGCGCGGTTCGGGAGCGGAGACGGTGGCGACCTGGTTGATCGGCATCATCGCGCCATAGACCTCGCACATCACCGGATCGAGCAGCGCGGTGTTGGCGCGGCCCGTGCGCAGGCCGCCGAGGTCACCCTTCAGGCTCTCGACCGCACCAGCCATGCGGCGTTCCACATCAGCCTTGTCATATTTTGCCATGGTTCAAACTTCCTCTTCAATTCTGCACGATGGTCTGCACGCCCTCGCCCGCCAGCACGCGCGCGACATTGCCCTTTTCGCGGATCGAGAAGACCACGATGGGGATGTCATTGTCGCGGCACAGCGCCACTGCGGAGGCATCCATAACCTTGAGATTATCTGCCAACACTTTGTCATAGGTGACTGTATCATAACGTTTTGCTTGCGGGTTGCTTTTGGGATCGGAATCATAGACCCCATCCACGCTGGTACCCTTTAAGAGCGCATCGCAACGCATTTCCGCCGCACGCAATGCCGCACCACTATCGGTTGTGAAGTAAGGCGCCCCCACGCCCGCCGCAAAGATCACCACGCGCCCCTTTTCGAGGTGGCGCTCTGCCCGCCTTCGGATCACCGGCTCACACACCTGATCCATCTGGACCGCACTCTGCACGCGGGTGTGCACGCCCAGCTGTTCAAGCGCGCTCTGCATCGCCAGTGCATTCATTACCGTGGCGAGCATGCCCATGTAGTCTGCCTGCGCCCGGTCCATGCCTTGTGCTGCGCCGGACATCCCGCGGAAGATATTGCCTCCGCCGATCACCAGGCAGATCTGCAAACCGCTGTCCTTGGCGACCTTCACTTCCTTGGCGAGTTCCAGCACGGTGGCCGGATCGATCCCGAACTGCTGATCCCCCATCAGCACCTCACCCGAGAGTTTGAGCAGGATACGTTTGGAATCGGGAAGGAGCATATCGGACATGGCCTCTTACGGGTGGTTTGCGCCCTTATAGAGTGCGGCTGCAAAGTGCCAAGTGGGTTGGCACCGAACTTGTCCCGGGTGTGGAAATCAAAGGGTTGGGTCAAACCTACGCCAAACGCAGAACGGCCGCCGGACTCTCATCCGGCGGCCGCCTTGTATCTGTGCTTCCGGTAAAGGAAGGATCAGCCGGCGACGGCGGCAGCCACTTCTGCTGCGAAGTCGCTTTCTTCCTTCTCAATGCCTTCGCCCAGTTGGAAACGAACATAGTCCACCAGCTGGATGGTCTTGCCGGCTTCCTTGCCAGCTGCGGCCACCACGTCAGCGATCGCGGTCTTGTTGTCCATCACGAAGATCTGGCTGAGGAGAGCATTCTCCTTGGCGAACTTCTTGATGGCGCCTTCAACCATCTTTTCCTGCACGTTTGCAGGCTTGCCGCTTTCGGCAGCCTTTTCCTGTGCGATCTTGCGCTCACGCTCAATCACGTCGGCGTCGAGGCCGTCAGCGTCGAGAGCCTGCGGAAAAGCAGCAGCAATGTGCATGGCCAGCTGCTTGCCCAGTGGTTCAAGAACGTCAGCACCAGCTTCGGATTCCAGCGCCACCAGCACGCCGATCTTGCCCAGGTTCGGGGCCGCGGCATTGTGCATGTAAGGCACCACGAGGCCGCTGGAGACCTGCACGGTCTTCATGCGGCGAACCTGCTGGTTCTCGCCAATGGTGGCGACGTTGTTGGTCAGCTTGTCCAACACGGTGCCGCCATCGGGATAGGCTGCAGCCTTGAGCGCTTCGACGTCGTTGCCTTCCACGCCAAGGGCAACTTCGGTGGTCTTGCGCACGAAGTCCTGGAACTGGTCGTTCTTGGCAACGAAGTCCGTTTCGGAGTTCACTTCCACGGCAACGCCACGGGTGCCCGTGACAGCCACGCCCACGAGGCCCTCTGCCGCAGTACGGCTGGACTTCTTCTGGACAGCAGCGAGACCCTTGGCGCGCAGTGCGTCAACTGCAGCTTCCAGGTCGCCATTGGATTCTTCGAGGGCCTTCTTTGCGTCCATCATGCCGGCACCCGACATTTCACGCAGTTTCTTCACATCAGCGGCGGTAAAAGCAGCCATCTGTCGTTCCTTTTTGTTTGGTGTCGCGCGGCCAGGCCCGCCTTCACAGGCCCGGCGCGCTAACTTGCAATTGTGACGCGCGCCTTACTCGGCGGCTGCAGCTTCTGCCGCCACGACTTCTTCTGCCGGCGGTGCATCCATGGCACCTATATCGGCACCCGAATCCGCCACGTTGTCGACATTGCCCTTCGTTGCAGCCTGGCTCATCGCATCGCAATAAAGGCGGATGGCGCGGCTGGCGTCGTCGTTACCCGGAACCGGGAAAGAAATACCCGACGGATCGACGTTGGTATCAAGAATGGCGATAACAGGAATACCAAGCACGTTGGCTTCCTTGATCGCCAGTTCCTCCTTGCTGGCATCGATAACGAACATCACGTCCGGAATGCCGCCCATGTCGCGGATACCGCCGAGCGAAAGTTCCAGCTTGTCACGCTCGCGGGTGAGCTGAAGAATTTCCTTCTTCGTCAGGCCCTGCATGTCGCCCGAAAGCTGCTCTTCCAGCGCCTTCATGCGCTTGATCGACTGCGAGATGGTCTTCCAGTTGGTGAGCATGCCGCCCAGCCAACGGTGGTTAACGAAGTGCTGGCCGCAAGCGCGGGCGGCCTGTGCGATCGGCTCCTGCGCCTGACGCTTGGTGCCGACGAACAGCACCTTGCCGCCTGCACGAACGGTGCCTGCAACGAAATCGAGCGCGCGAGCCATCAGCGGCACGGACTGCGACAGGTCGATGATGTGAACACCGTTGCGGGCGCCGAAGATATACGGCTTCATCCGCGGGTTCCAGCGGTGGGTCTGGTGGCCGAAGTGTGCGCCGGCCTCGATCAATTGCTGCATGGTGACGGTAGGAGCCGCCATAATAAAATTCCTTCCGGTTAGTCCTCTGGCAGAGCGGGGAACCAGGTCGGGATCAATGCCCCGCCACCAGCACCGGTATGTGTGCCTGCCATGTGAATTTGCCGCCTTCACTCCTCTGCCTGAATGGCAGGATCGCAGACGACGCCGCGGCCCTTAGCGGCAGCGCAGGGGAAAAGCCACCCCAAATCGCACGGGGAACACCCCATGCGCGCCCAAGCGAATATTAAGTCGCTTGACAGGAACGGAACGAAATGAGAACACTGCAGAACAAAATAAGAACTTGAAGGGGAAACACCGTTATGTCCGCGATTACCATCTCTCTGCTGTTCGGCTTCGCCGCCTTCTTCTCGCTGCTGACGGCCTATATTTCTGTCATGTTCGGCACCCGCAAGGGCATGGCCATCTTGGCCGAAATTGCTCGCATCGATGCTCGCTACGGCAAGCGTTCGCAGGTCTTCGGCCTCGTCGTGCGCCCTGCACGCGAAGACGAATTCACCCCTCTGTGGCCGCAGCCTTCCGCTGGCGTTTAATCCTGCCGTAACGGATTATGCCCCAAGGCATGAGGGCGAGGTAGCCAACGGTTATCAGTACCAGCGTCCACCACGGTTCGGTCAGCAATGCAGCGACCAGCAGCCCGACAAGCGCGATGGACGCAATCCGCAAGTCCTTTCCGGGGCGGATCGAGCGCCAGCTGAGCGTTGCCAGGTTGGAGATCATCAAGACCGCGATCAACACCAGCCAGCCAGCCACCAGCACCGGCTCGCGAAATATTGTCTCGTCCGTAGCCAACCACAGGTAAACCGGCAGAAACGCCAGCCCGGCCCCCACCGGAGCGGGAACACCTGTAAGGAAGGCGGCAGACTTGTGCGGCTGCTCCTCTGTGTCGATCTGGGCATTGAAGCGCGCGAGACGGAGTGCGCAACAAATCGCAAAGCCAAGTGCAGCAAACCAGCCGAAACGCGGCAGGTCCTGCAAGGACCAAAGGAACATTACGAGCGCAGGCGCCATGCCAAAACTGAGGGAATCAGCTAAGCTATCCAACTCCGCACCAAAGCGCGACTGGGCCTTGAGAAGGCGGGCGATGCGCCCATCGATCCCGTCAAGCATGCCGGCAAGCAGGATGGCGAAGAGCGTCTTTTCCCAGTCCCCCTCAATCGCAAAACGGATACCTGTCAGACCCGAACACAGTGCAGCAGCGGTAATCGCGTTGGGAATGACAGAGCGCAGCGTAAGCCCGCGCGACTTGGCGCCAACCGGCTCAGGCGGGTCGTCTTCGCTGGCACGAGGGCCAACCCAGTCACGGCCAGACGCCATTTCGCCATTTTCGCCTTCGACACCCGCCTGGTTGGCACTCACAGGCTAACGCCTTCGAGCAACGCCTGCGTACCGGTTTCAGCCAGGATCGTCTCACCCGCAATCACGCGCTGGCCCAGCAGAACCTTGGAGTCGGTTCCTGCTGGCAGGTAGACATCCACCCGGCTGCCGAAACGGATCAAGCCCACACGTTGGCCGCTTGCCACGATGTCGCCCGGCTTGACGAATGGCACGATGCGGCGCGCCACGAGGCCGGCAATCTGGGTAAAGCCGATGGGCGTGCCGTCTGCGCGTTCGACAAGAATATGCTGGCGCTCGTTCTCCTCGCTCGCCTTGTCGAGGTCGGCATTCATGAAGCGGCCAGGGATATAGATGATGCGACGAACAGTCCCGGATACCGGCGCACGATTGATGTGCACATCGAACACCGACATGAAGATCGAGATGCGCGTCACCGGTTCGCTGCCCAGCCCGCGCCCAGTGCCGTCATCAGCCTGCAGTTCCAGTGGTGGCGGCACCTGCGAAATCAACGAAACGAGACCGTCAGCAGGAGAGACAACCAACCTCTCGCCTTGCGGCACGACACGCTCTGGATCACGGAAGAAAGCGAAGATGAAGGCGGCCAAGCCGAGTAGCGGCAAGCCGATCCATGGCCCCGCCATCAGGAACCCGAGCAAGGATGCGCCAATGCCGATCAGGCCAAACTTTCGCCCTTCAGGATGGACCGAGGGCCATCTCCACTCCGCATCGCCGCGACCGCGATTATCTTTCAATTCACCTGCCATGCATTGCGTCTAGACCCTGACCTGCCGCCACACAAGCCGTGGCGACCTCCTTGAGGAATCGAATGGATAAGTTGTCGCGCATTGATGAAGCAGAAACGCAGAAAGTATATCAATTGAGTTATCTAGATCACTGATATCACACGATCTATTTTCAACTACAATACCAGCCATACGAGTTGCAGAACACGCACTCCTTCCGGCTCCGATACCGACGTAGCGGGCGACGACGAAGGCGAAGCGAGAACCACCGGAATCAGCGTCGATCTCGGCGCAGTTGGCAGCAACAGCAGCCAGTCGATCAGCTTCGCTGTTATCGTAGATTAAAATCTAATTATTGCACGCAAAATTCTGTAAGTATGCTAAAATTACTCAAATCAATTATTCCGGCAATCACGCTTTTCGCCGCGTCTCACGCGCAAGCGCAGGAAAGTCCGATCAAGCTCGAAGCCGACGTGAAAGCGGTGGTCGAAACAATCGACGAAAACGGACAATCTCGTGTCGAGCTGGCCAAGCCTGGCACGATCGTACCCGGCGACCGGATCTTGTTTGGAACAAACTACACCAACACCGGCACCGAGCCGGCAGAGAATTTCACCATGACAAATCCGCTCCCTGGACAGGTCCGCCTTGCGCCCGACGCTGATCCCGAGCTGATCGTCTCGGTTGACGCAGGCACCACCTGGGGCCGCCTTACTGAGCTGTTGGTGTCCGAAGAGGACGGGACCACCCGCCCTGCCCGTCATGGCGACGTCACGCATACCGGCGTCTCGGCAACCGATGCCGACAGCGTGGTCATCAGCGATGATGGCCCTACTAATGCCAAGTTGTGCTTCGATACCTTGGGATCCGGAATGCCGGTCGTGTTTACCGATGGCAGTCCCGTTTCCGGATTGGGGCTAGTCTACATAGCGCCCGGAAATGTTGGTGACGATGTGGAATTTTCCAACGATCAGGGCGTAACATGGACCTACAGTCCAGTTCTGGATGCCGACGGCTGTGACCAGAACATCACCGATTTCCGGATTCTTCCATCCGGACAACTGAACGTCGGAGCCGGTTTCACGCTGCAAACGTCCTATCCCGTACGCTAAGGATGTGGCTTGTAGAAGCGAAGACGATCATTCTCTGGCGCGGGGCATCATCCAAGGCGCTCGATGAACACGAGCTCCATCCACCCCCGCATGCCCTCAACACTGGGTTTCAGTTGCAGGAATATTGCAGCGCTAGAACAGGGGCGACAGGGCAATAGTGCCCTTGGTTCTATGTCGCTTCCAGAGGTTTTTCGGAGATGTGCTGAGAAAGGGCGGTGGTGGACAGGGCTGGATTCGAACCAGCGTACGCTTGCGCGGGCAGATTTACAGTCTGCTGCCTTTAACCACTCGGCCACCTGTCCACCGGTTGCCGGATGCGGGTAAAACCCACCTTGCATGAAGGGGGCAGATGCCTGCCCTTCCGGCCGAGAGGCGTCCCAATGGCGAAGCCGCGCTTGCCTGTCAATGGCCACGCTGGCAGGAGCCGCGTGAAAGAGGGAATTATCATGGCCAAAAAAGGCGAAAAGAAGAAACTGCGCGGGCGTGAGGCTCGCATGCAAGGTGGCCGCGGCTCAGGTCGCTCATCGCAGAGTGCTGTGCGTTTATGGGGACGCCACGCGGTGGAAGCCGCTTTGATGAACCCCTTGCGTAGCCACCGCAAGCTGTGGGCAACACGCGAAGGAATCGAATCACTCGATGGCGAACTGCCCCCTGATTTCCCGCTTGAATACGCAGGCCCGGAAGATCTCGCGCGCCTGGTTGCGCGCGATGCGCCGCACCAGGGGCTGGTGCTAGAATGCGAGCCGTTGCGTGACTTACACCTTGAGGACGTCCTCGATGCTGATGCCACGCGCCCGATCGTTGTGCTCGATCAGGTGACCGATCCGCATAACGTCGGCGCAATCATGCGCTCTGCCGCAGCCTTCAACGCCGCTGCCATCGTCACGCAGGACCGGCATGCCCCGCCCGAAGGCGGAGTGCTCGCCAAGTCTGCTTCAGGTGCTTTGGAGAAGGTTCCGTGGGTGCGTGTGGTCAACCTTGCCCGGGCATTGGAAGCCATGGCAGAGGCAGGATACTGGCGCATCGGCATGGCTGGCGAAGCGGATGACGAATTTGCAGCCTCGCTGCCAGCTGGGCCAGTCGCCATCGTGCTGGGCGCAGAAGGCGAAGGCATGCGCCACAATATCGCTGCTCATTGCGACAATCTCGCCCGCTTGCCGATCAGTAATGCAATGGAAAGCCTCAACGTCTCCAATGCGGCAGCGATCGCTCTTTATGCCGTGGCAACCCGAAAGGTTTGAACCGATCCTCTTCGTATCGCATCGTAACCGATGCCCCGATTTTGGCTAATCGATCCCTGACGCGATATCAGGCGCAAAACAAAGCGGCCGCCTCGCACCAGCGAAGCGGCCGCTTTGTCATGGCCAACCGCCCGGGCTGGCCACATTACTGCTGCAGATCAGTTGACCGCGTCTTTAAGGCCCTTGCCTGCCTTGAACTTCGGCTGGGTGGATGCAGCAATCTGCATCGGTTCACCGGTACGCGGATTGCGACCGGTGGATGCCTTGCGCTTGGCAACCGAGAACGTGCCAAAGCCGACCAGGCGCACTTCGTCACCCTTCGAAAGCGTGCTGGTGATCGTATCGAAAACGCTTTCCACGGCCTTAGTCGCATCATTGCGCGAAAGGCCGCTTGTTTCCGCAACCGCGGCGATCAGTTCGTTCTTGTTCATTGAATGCGTAACCCCCTCACTCTTGTCTTCGTCTTGGATGTCCGGCTCAAATCGCTGAGCGATTGACGTGGGTTTTGAGCGAGTTTTCCATTCCCTGTCTAGGGGTAAAGCCAAACGAACCCATCGAATCCGGCCATTTTCGCGGCTGATGGCCCCGAATCACAGTCAAACAGAAGCCCAACCCGAGGCAAGGCCCCGAGAATCATGCTCCAAACGCCTGACGATTCGCTGCGATGCAGCAATCCGCAAAGGAACGAGATCAATGCGCCGTAGTGCTGGCAGTTGACGACGGATGCGGTTGGCTGGCAAGGTCATCTGCCTCAGTCCACTCAATAGGCGCAGGCAGCGCGGTAAGCGCATGTTCCAGCACCTGGTCGACATGGGAAACCGGGATGATCTCCAGCCCTTCCTTCACATTGTCAGGGATCTCGGCCAGGTCCTTCTCGTTCTCTTCCGGGATAAGCACCCTCTTGATGCCGCCACGCAGTGCCGCGAGCAGCTTTTCTTTCAGGCCACCAATCGCCAGCACGCGGCCACGCAGAGTGACCTCGCCCGTCATGGCGATATCTGGCCTCACAGAAACCCCCGTGAGTGTCGAGACGATCGAGGTGACCATGCCGATACCGGCAGAGGGGCCATCCTTGGGGACCGCACCTTCGGGCAAATGGATATGGATGTTGCGGCGCTGGAAGATGCTCGGCTTGATACCATAAGCAGGCGCGCGCGCCTTCACGAAGCTGAAAGCGGTCTGGATGCTTTCGTTCATCACCTCGCCCAGCTTGCCAGTCGTCTTGATCTCGCCCTTGCCGGGAGTGGTGACGCTTTCGATGGTGAGCAGCTCGCCGCCTACCGAAGTCCAGGCAAGGCCGGTAACAGCGCCAACCTGAGCCTCTTCCTCTGACACTCCGTGCTTGAACTTGCGCACGCCGGCAAAGTCCGCGAGATTTTCCGGCGTGATAGTAACGCTCTCCACCTCCTTCTCGAGAATCTTGCGCAAGCTCTTGCGGCAAAGTCGGGCAATCTCGCGTTCCAGCGTACGCACGCCGGCTTCGCGGGTGTAACAACGGATCAGGTCGCGCAGGCCCTCTTGGGTCAGCGCAAATTCGCCCTTCTTCAGACCATGAGCCTCCACCTGCTTGGCGATCAGGTGACGCTGGGCGATCTCGACCTTTTCGTCCTCTGTGTATCCTTCAAGGCGGATGATCTCCATGCGATCAAGCAGCGGCTGCGGTAGGTTAAGACTGTTCGCGGTACACACAAACATGATGTCCGACAGGTCGATATCCAGCTCCAGGTAATGGTCCTGGAACTTCGCATTCTGTTCGGGATCGAGCACTTCGAGCAGCGCTGACGCTGGGTCACCGCGGAAGTCCTGACCAAGCTTGTCGATCTCATCCAACAGGAACAGGGGGTTGCTGGTGCCGGCCTTCTTGAGGTTGGACACGATCTTGCCCGGCATGGAGCCGATGTAGGTGCGACGATGGCCGCGGATTTCGGCCTCGTCACGCACACCACCAAGCGACTGACGGATGAACTCTCGCCCAGTCGCCTTGGCGATGCTCATGCCGAGCGATGTCTTGCCCACGCCGGGCGGGCCGACGAGGCATAGGATCGGGCCCTTCAGCTTGTTGGTGCGCGCCTGCACGGCAAGATATTCGATGATGCGATCCTTGACCTTCTCAAGCGCATAGTGATCCCCGTCGAGGATCTGCTGCGCCTTGGAGATATCGCGCTTCAGCTTGCTCTTCTTGCCCCACGGGAGACCGAGCAACACGTCGAGATAATTGCGTACCACGGTCGCTTCCGCGCTCATCGACTGCATGCTGCGCAGCTTCTTGAGTTCGGCTTCGGCCTTGGCCTTGGCTTCCTTGGAAAGCTTGGTTTCCTCAATCCTCTTGGACAGTTCTGCGACCTCGTCGCCCTCGCCGTCCTCACCGCCGCCCAGCTCGCTCTGAATCGCCTTCAACTGCTCGTTGAGGTAATATTCGCGCTGGGTCTTTTCCATCTGGCGCTTCACCCGACCGCGGATCTTGCGCTCCACCTGCAGCACCGACAGCTCACCTTCCATGACGGAGAAGATCATCTCCAGCCGCTTGGTGGGATCGGTTTCGGCGAGCAGCTGCTGCTTGGTGGCAACCTTGGCAGAAATGTTCCCGACAATGGTATCAGCCAGCCTGCCTGGCTCTTCGATCTGGGCCAGCTCAGCCTCGATACCCTCAGGCAGCTTCTTGTTGTGCTTTGCGTATTCAGCGAACTGGTCAAGCGCAGAGCGCATCAGCGCGGAAGCCTCGGCAGTTTTGACCTCAACGTCTTCAAGCAGGCGCGTCTGCGCGATCACATAACCTTCGGTCTCGCGCAGTTCCTGCATTTCGGCACGGGTGGTGCCTTCCACCAGCACGCGCACGGTGCCGTCCGGCAGCTTGAGCATCTGGAGCACCTGCGCCACCACGCCGATGGTGAACAGGTCATCCTTTTCAGGCTCGTCACAAGCCGGGTCCAGCTGAGCGAGCAGGAAGATATCCTTGTCGCCTTCCATCGCCGCTTCCAGCGCCGCTACCGACTTGTCCCGCCCCACAAAAAGGGGGACGACCATGCCGGGAAATACGACGATGTCGCGCAAAGGAAGGAGGGGGAAAGCAGTCATTGCAGGTAATCCGTATCAGTGTTCGGCTGCGAATATGGGGACGGGTGTGCTACCCTGCAATGCAGGACTTGGCCGGGGCTGTGGATGGGGTGCTTCAAGACGCGTGATGGAACACATGAAACACTGTTCTGGAGGAGGAAAATAGCGGTCCCGAGAATGCACGATGCGGCGCACAAGGCTTTTCTCCTTGGACAGAAGAATGACCGCCACAAAGCGCAGCTTCCATCAGAATAATCGTTCACCCACGGCGAGGCAGGCGCCACAAGCAAGGGATAAGACCGAATAACCGGAACGCAGGCCTTGCAGCTTAGCGATCACCCGCCCCCTGTACGCGACGCCACACACATGAGTTGACGCGAAAAAAGGGAAACAGCACTTCGGTGCGGATCAACCCATCCCGGGCAGCTTGAAGCCCGGCGGCAGGCCCATGCCGCTCTGCATCTGCTTCATTTCTTCGTTCGCAGCGCGGTCTGCCTTGTCGCGCGCGTCGTTGAAGGCGGCGGTGATGAGATCTTCGAGGATCTGCTTTTCGCCCGGCACCATCAGGCTGTCGTCAATCCCCACGCCGAGGATGCGTCCCTTGGCACTGGCGCGGATCTTCACAAGGCCGCCGCCAGAGCTACCCTCAACCTCGATCGAATCCAGCTTCACCTGGACCGCACTCATTTCCTTCTGGATGTTGGCAGCGGCTTCCTGCGCCGCCTTAAGCATTTCTTCCATCGATTCCATCGGTTGTCTCTCTTTAGTAGCAGGAGCGGCTACGATCAGGCGCGCCTGCTCCATTTCCTGTCACCCGCAGCATGATCCTCCGGGTCAATGATTTCCGCGCCGGGAAACGCCGCCATGGCAGACTGCACCAGAGGATGGCTGCGCACCCGCTCCGCCTCTGCCGCCTTCATCACCTCCTCGCGTTCGAGCAGCGTGGGAGCGCCTTCCTCGATACCGCGAGCGACCTCCCAGTCCTGCCCGGTCGCCTTTTCCAGCGCCTTTCGCAGGTCATTCGTCACGTCATGCGTAAATGAGGGCGTCTGGTTGTAATGCAAGTAGCCATCGCGAAGTTCGATCACACGGATCCAGTCACGCATGATCTGGCCCATCTGCAACTGGCCCTCCTGCTCGACACGGTCACACAGGATCGTCCATTCGATCTCCGGATCGGGCATGGAACCGCTGGCTTGCGCGCTCGCCCCGCCCTCGCCTGTTGCAGGCGCTGTCGCGCGAGCCGATGCGCCGCTGGCGGCAGCCTCTTCGAGCAGTTTCTGCAGCTTTCCGGGATCAGGCATTTCCGCCGCATGAAGTACGCGCAACAGCGCCATTTCCGCCGCAACGAGCGGATCGGGCGCGCCGCGCACCTCGTCATGGCCCTTCAAGAGCAATTGCCACAAGCGATGAACCTGCCCGGCTGAAAGGCGGCCCGCCCATTCGCCAATGTCACGCTTTTCTTCCTCGGACGTGCCTTCGGCTTCACCCTCGCCAACCTGCGTCACGGCGATATGGTGGGTGAGTTCCATCAGCGAGCGCATCAGCGCCAGTGGTTCGACGCCAAGAGCATACTGGTCCTGCACAGCAGCAAGCAACGCCTTGGGGTCAGCCTCCAACAGGCACGCAAACAAACGGCGGCGCGCGCCCTTGTCAGCAAGGCCGAGCATTTCACGCACCTTGGCAGCGGTGACGAGCGTTGCGCCATCGCCGGAATCCATATCCGCATGAGCAATCGCCTGGTCGAGGATCGACAAGCCATCACGCGCCGAGCCTTCGGCAGCTGCCGCAAGCATGGCAATCGCCTCATCCTCGGCCTCAACGCCTTCCTGGCGGCAGACGTTAGCAAAGTGGGTTTGCAGCAGTTCCGCCGGAATGCGACGCAGATCGAAGCGCTGGCAACGCGAGAGGACAGTGACCGGCAGCTTGTCCACTTCCGTGGTCGCAAAGAGGAACTTCACATGCGCAGGCGGCTCCTCAAGTGTCTTCAGCAAGGCATTAAAGGCATTGCGGGACAGCATGTGAACTTCGTCGATGATATAGATCTTGTAACGCGCCGAGACGGCAGCATAGCGCACCGCCTCAATGATCTCGCGCACGTCATCCACGCCAGTGTGGCTGGCGGCGTCCATCTCGATCACGTCGATGTGGCGGCCCTCGGCAATCGCCTTGCAAGGCTCACACTGGCCGCAGGGGTTGATCGTCGGCCCGCCCGTTCCATCACGGCCAACGCAATTCAATGCCTTGGCGATCAGGCGTGCGGTGGAGGTCTTGCCCACCCCGCGAACGCCAGTCATCAGGAAAGCATGCGCCAGCCGGTCCCGCTCGATCGCATTAGCCAGCGTGCGAACCATCGGTTCCTGGCCGATCAACTCGCTGAAAGTCTGCGGGCGATACTTGCGCGCCAACACGCGGTAAGGCTGCGCAGCTTCCGGCGCCTTTACAGCAGGCGCAGGCTCTGACGAAATGGTCACAGGCGGAGTTTCGGGTGGGGCAGCAGTGGGCGCAGCCTTGGGCGATTCGGGATCACCGAACATCGCCGTTTGCCCTGCAGCCTCAAGCTCAGCCGCTGTGGGCTGAACTTCCTGCTCCTCTTCCTCATCCCAAGGGGGAGTTTCGGTATTGTCCGGTGAATCGCCCATGCGCGAAAGGTTAGGCGCTTGCCGCCCACTTGTCATGCCGTTGGATGTGGGAAATTCTGTCTATCACCGCAAAAGGAAAAGGAGCCGAGCGACCCGTCGCAATTCACCTGGGCTGCTTCCTTCCGGACCTGACCCGGTGAGCGAACGCAAACGCCCACCCGACTCCCGGGCGGCCATATGGCTGTCCTGCGATAGAGAATCAAGTGCGGACTGGCGCAAGCGCCGCCACGCAAACCGCTTAGCGGAAGTTGTCGGCGTAGGCCTGGATCTTCAGGCGCTTGGGCGGCACTGCATGCACGATAGCGGGAATGCCGTATTTCTCGGAATAGGCCTGGGCAGCCTCGCAGCTTGCGAACTTGAGTTGCACCTGTTGCTGGGTGTCACCACTGCCAGCCCAGCCCATCAGCGGATCAGCCTTCTTGGCTTCTGCCGGAGCGAAATCGAGAACCCACTGGTCCACCAGAGCCTTGCCGCTCTGCATGGCATTCTTCGGTCGTTTGTAGATTCGTGCCTGCATGGTAAATCCCTTTGATGATTCTCGGTGCGAGAATCAAGTGCGGTTGAAGGCATTCTTGGTCTTCAGGCTTGGCTTTTCCGCCCACGGCTGGTCCGGCCAGCGGTGTTTGGGATAGCGGCCCTTGCCGTCCTTCTGCACATCGCGCCACGATCCTTGCCAGAAACCCGGCAAGTCGCGCGTTGCCTGCATCGGCTTGCCACCCGGATCGGTCAGTTTGAGCAGCAGCGGCGTGTTGCCGATCATCGGATGGCTGTCGAGGCCGAATACGGCTTGCACGCGCACCTCCACGCAAGGTGCGTCATCACCCGCGTAATCGATGGCATGGCTAGTTCCGGCAGGGCTGGCAAATTCGCGCGGAGCCAGCCTATCGAGTTGCTGGCGATCTTCCCAAGAGAGGCGATTGAGCAGCACCTCAGTGAGCGCACCCTTCGCCACTTTCAGGTCACGCCGCCCGTGAAGCAGCGGGGCGAGCCAGTCTTGCGCATCAGAGCCGAGCCGCTCAAGCGACAGCGCTTCAAGACCGGCATAACGTGCCCTTGCGACCAGCTCGGCAGGGAGCAATTCCCCCAGTCGTTCCACAAACTTATCCACAAGGACATCCACAAGTACCTGCGGATCCGGATCGGGGTCAGGGCCGCTCTTCATGGTGATCGCCCCCATGCGCCGTTCGAGCCGCGCTTCGACGCGTCCTTCGCTGGCATTCCATCGAGCGACGGTGCGCTCTTGAATCAGGGAATGAAGATGTTGCTCAACCTCGGCTTGGCTGAGTTCCGCAGCCGCCGTAATCCGCGCGCCCTTGGCTTGCCCTTGCGCATCCGCGATCACCAGCCACTCTGCGCAGCAGAGTGAAGATCCCTCGTCGAGCGTGTAGCCACGCCCGCCAGCCGATATCCAATTGCGGCCATGTGCATCGCGGCGGCGAGCGACATTATCCGGCATGGCAAAGGCGAGGAAAATTGCGGGATTGAGGCCAAGCTCCTCTCCTCCCGAAACCAGCCGCTCTGCCGCTTGCGTCCAGCGATCAGCCAGCTTTCGCGCCATGTCAGCGCGGGCAGAACGATCACTGTTCCAGCGATCTAGCCGCACCAGCAAGTCCTCCCCGCGCCCGCCCAGCCCGCGCTCCTGCGCCAGCAGTGCGAGCCGCGCCGCATCACGAGCCTGGCTGCATTGCGCACCGAACAGCACTGCCGCACCATGCATGGGATCGAGCGGCAAATGCGTGATCTGGTTGCCCCACGGCGTGATCTTGCCATCAGCATCAAGCGCGCCGAGCTTCGTCAGCCGGTCCCGCGCTGCGGCGAGTGCAGGTGCAGGCGGCGCGTTGAGCCATTGCAAGCTGACAGGCTCCATCCCCCACCGCGCGAGCGACAGGCACAAGGGTGCAAGGTCTGCTTGCAGGATTTCCGGCGGGTCAAACTTCTCGCGGCCCGCATGGCCACCCTCTTCCCAAAGGCGATAAGCAATACCCGGCCCTTGTCGCGCGGCGCGCCCTGCCCTCTGCCCGGCAGATGCCTGGCTGGCACGGCGGGTGAGGAGGTGAGTCACGCCTGCCGCCACATCGAATTCCGCACGGCGGGACAAGCCGCTGTCCACCACCACGGACACGCCATCAAGCGTGATCGAAGTCTCTGCAATGCTGGTGGCCAGGACAATACGACGGCGCCCTTCCGGATCGCGGCGTATGGCCATGCGCTGGCCTTGCGGCTGGACTTGCCCGTGCAATGGCAGGACCGGAACGCCCCTCAGCCTTTCCTCCAGCCGCTCCTGCACGCGCGCGATCTCCCCTACGCCCGGCAGGAAGGCGAGGATATCGCCCTCCTCCTCGCGCCATGCGGAAAGGATCGCCGACGTCATGGCATCCTCGATCCGCTTTTCCGGGCTCGCGCCGAGCCATTCGATGCGCAGCGGATGGGCCTTGCCTTCGCTTTCGATCACCGGCGCATCATCGCCCATCAGCTTTGCAAAGCGCACACCGTCAATGGTCGCGGACATGACCAGCAACCGCAGGTCCTCACGCAGGATGGCTTGTGTTTCAAGCGCCAGCGCCAGCCCGAGGTCGCTGTCGAGATTGCGCTCATGCGCTTCGTCAAACAGCACGGCGGACACGCCTTCAAGCTCCTGATCGGCAAGGATGCGAGAGACGAAGATCGCCTCTGTCACCACCACTACGCGCGTTTTCGGTCCGGTGCGGCTGTCCATGCGCGTCTGGTAGCCGATTGTCTCGCCCGGCTTTTCGCCCAGCATCTCCGCCATACGCTCGGCAGCTGACCGCGCTGCCACCCGGCGCGGGGAAAGGACGATCACTTGCCCGCTGCACCAGTCCTCATCGATCAGCGCTGGCGCAACGGCCGTGGTCTTGCCAGCGCCTGGCGGCGCGACCAGCACGGCAGAACTATGACTGCGCAAGGCTGCCAACAGATCCGGCAATACGGCATTAATGGGAAGGTCCACAGACATCGCCCGTCCCTAGCCGTTCGGTTCGAGCGAAGTCGAGAACCGTGTTACCAGCGTGTTTCGACTATGCTCGGCCCAACCGGGGAACAGGAAGGATCAATACCCGCGCGCAACGGCGAATTGGGCGGCTTCCACCATCGCGCGGCGCGCCTCACTGTCCGGGAAGATCGACAAGGCATCACAAGCGCGCTGGGCGAAATGACGCGCTCGTTCGCGGGTGTCAGCCACGGCATTGTGCTTGTCGATCAGCTTGACCGCCTCTGCCAGGTCTTCGTCAGAATTGGTGAAGCCGGCGATGCAGTCCTGCCAGAACTGCCGCTCTTCCTCGTTGCCGCGGGCATAGGCGAGGATCACCGGAAGTGTCATCTTGCCTTCGCGGAAGTCATCTCCCCGGTCTTTGCCCATTTCAGCAGCGTCGGAATCGTAATCGATGGCATCGTCCACCAGCTGGAAGGCGATGCCGAGGTTGCGGCCATAATCGTCGAGCGCTTTTTCCTGTGCCTCATCCCGCTCTGCCACCACGGCGGCAATGCGGCTGGCAGCAGCGAACAGCGCAGCGGTCTTCGCGCCGATGATGTGGAGGTAGCGTTCCTCCGAAGTCTCGATCTTGCGCTGGCTAACCAGCTGGTCAACCTCGCCCTGCGCTATGATGGCGCTGGCGGAAGAGAGTATCTTCAGCACCTTAAGGCTGCCGTCCTCCACCATCAGCTCGAAAGCGCGAGAGAACAGAAAGTCGCCCACTAACACCGTGGCGGGGTTGCCAAATACAATGTTGGCCGCTTCCTTGCCGCGACGCATTTCGGAGCCATCGACTACGTCATCATGCAGCAGCGTGGCGGTGTGGATGAATTCCACGGCAGCTGCCAGCTTGTGATGGCGCGTACCCTGGTAGCCGATCACCTCTGCGCCGGCGAGCGTAAGCATAGGGCGCATGCGCTTGCCGCCGCCCGAAATCAGATGGCCAGCGAGCGCGGGAATCAGCGGAATCTCGCTCTGCATCCGGTCCAGGATTACCTGATTTACCGAATTCATGGCCGAGGCCGTGAGCGAGAGAATCGGCGAAAGGGAGGGCGCGCCCTGTTCCTTGCCGCGCGTAATGGGAACGACATTCGACGTCATGACGAATTCTCCAATGCGGCAGCATGCAGGTGTTGGCAAGCGCGCATTTGCTGCTAGTCAGGCCGAATGGTATCGCAATCACCGAAGGAAGCCATGGACAATCCGGAAGAGCACCTCTCGCATGACCCGCATGTCGACCCGGTGCTGACTGCCTATCGCAAGAGCATCGACAATATCGACGCGGCGCTGATCCACATGCTGGCAGAACGCTTCCGCATCACCCAGGCGGTGGGCGAGTACAAGGCGGCTAATTCGCTTCCCCCGGCCGACCCGCGGCGTGAAGACAAGCAGGTCATGCGCCTGCGCGATCTTGCCGTAAGCGCCGATCTCGATCCCGAATTCAGCGAGAAGTTCATCCGCTTCGTTATCGACGAGGTAATACGCCACCACAATATAGCGCGAGGTAAATAGGATGGCTGAAGGAACGCTTGTCGGCGGGTGCCTGTGCGGCGAAATCCGCTACGAAATCGTGGGCGAACCGATGTTTGTCAGCCAGTGCTGCTGCAAGGATTGCCAGAAGGCGACCGGTACTGGGCACACCACGATTATCGGTATTCGCGGCGACCAGTTGCAGATGAGCGGCACGCCCAAGACCTTTACCAATGCCGGCGACAGCGGTGGATCAGTGACGCGGCACTTCTGCGGTACTTGCGCAGGGCGGCTCTATACCACTGGCGATATGCCGGGCGATATGAAGATCGTGCAGGCCGGATCGCTCGACGATCCCAACCAGGTCACCCCGGTCAACGCGATCTATGTAAAGGACAAGCCGGTGTGGGATATGCTCGATCCCAACATCCCGCATTTCGAAGGCATGCCGGAACGCCCGACTGGCTGAGCTTTGCTGCGGCCTGACTAGGCCCGAGGCAGTTTCAACCGCACGAGCAGGCCGCCAAGATCCTCGCTTTCATCGAGGCACACGCTGCCGCCGTAGATCTCAGCCACGTCGCGCACGATGGCGAGGCCAAGCCCCGTGCCGGGCTTTTCGGTGTCGAGCCGCGCACCGCGCGTGAACAGTTCATCGCGCATGGCTTCGGGGATGCCCTTGCCGTCATCCTCCACCCATATGGTGCACATCTCTGCGTTCGGCACCGCGTCCACCGTGACGAAGACACTGCCGCCGCCATATTTCGCGGCATTCTCGATAAGGTTGCCGAGGATTTCCTCAAGGTCCTGCTTTTCGATTGCGACTTCTGCAATCTTGGAGCCATCGATATCGAACCGCACTTCGGGGTAAAGGCGCGACACTACGCGCTCCACCGCAAGTGCACTGTCCATCACGGTGCAGCGGGCAAGGCCCACCGCGCGCCTGCCAGCGGCGCGGGCACGCGCGAGGTGATGATCCACCTGCCGCCGCATCAGCGCAGCCTCGCGCAGCACCGTCTCGTCCAGATCCGGCGCATGGGAATGGGCTGCGTTGTTGAGCACCGTCAGAGGCGTCTTCAGCGCATGAGCAAGGTTGCCCGCTTGGGTTCGCGCTTCTGCCGCCTGCCTCTCCGAATGGGCGAGCAGCGCGTTTAGTTCCTGCACCATGGGCTGCACTTCCAGCGGAAGCGGATCGGTAACGCGGTTGGTGCCGGCGGTGCGAATACGGGCAATCGCCTGACGGATACGGCGCAGCGGGCCAAGGCCATACCACGTCTGCAGCATCACCATCAGCAACAAGCCAATGCCAAGCACGGCAAAGGACCAGCCAAGGATCGCGCGCATGTTAGCAATCTGCTGATCAAGTTCGGATCGCGTACTGGCAACCACGAAATGCCAGCCCACATCGCTGCCAGGGATGCCGACAGTGCGCTGTGCAATACGCACCTGGTCTCCATTGGCAGCCTCGCCATTGTAGAAGATTGGCTGCACCGCCCGCTCACCCTCGCGGATGGGAAGCGGCTCGTCCCACAGCGAACGGGAGAGATAGGGCAGGTAATCGCCGCCCGAAATCTGCCAATAATAGCCGCTGTTGGGTTCAAGGTAGCGTTGGTCACCCAGCGGGCGGTTGAACCGCACTTCACCGAAGGGGTCAATCTCCGCGTTCAGCACCATCGCGTTGAGTGAAATTTCCAGCTGCTCGTCGAACTGGCTGGAAATGAGGTTGGTCATTGCCCGGTCGAGCGCCACCCCGCCCACTGCCAGCAGGATAAAGATCCACCCCGCCGCGATAAGCAACATGCGGCGTGAAATGCTGCCGGTGTGCGGCGCTGCCAGCTCTGTTGCAGACGCACCTGTCGCGTCGGTAGCAGCGTAAGCTTCCGCAGCCACTGGCCTACCGCTATTCGCGGGGGCTGTCTGCGGGGTCGTCGAGGCTGTAACCGAGGCCACGGATAGTCGTGATCACATTGGCACCCAGCTTCTTGCGAATGCGGGTGACGAAGACCTCGATCGTGTTCGAATCTCGGTCAAAATCCTGATCGTAGATATGCTCGATCAGTTCGGTGCGGCTTACCACCTTGCCCTTGTGGTGCATCAGGTAGGAAAGCAGCTTGTATTCCTGCGCGGTCAGCTTCACCGGCTCGCCAGCTCGGGTAACACGGCCCGAGCGGGTATCCAGCCGCACATCGCCAGCGGTAAGCTCCGAGGAGGCATTGCCCGAAGCGCGGCGGATCAGCGCGCGCAGGCGAGCGATCAGTTCTTCAGTCTGGAAGGGCTTGGCGAGATAGTCGTCAGCGCCTGCATCAAGGCCTGCCACCTTGTCCGACCAGCTGTCGCGCGCGGTCAGCACCAGCACGGGAAAATTGCGTTTTGCCTTGCGCCACATGCCAAGCACGGTGAGGCCGTCGATCTCCGGTAGGCCAAGGTCGAGCACAGCAGCGTCGTAATCCTCGGTGCTTCCAAGGAAATGACCGTCCTCGCCATCGGTGGAAAGGTCCACCGCATAACCGTTCTGTTCCAAAGTCGACTTGAGCTGCTGGCCCAGTGTCGGTTCATCCTCGACGATCAGGATGCGCATCCGTCTTCCCCTGCTAAATGCTTGTTTCACCACATGGTCTGGTCATCACAACGCGTCAACCAGCCCGATGGTTTCACCCACTCTTATCGCGATACGCGCAGCACACGGGCGGTGCGTGCGTCCACGTCCACCCAGATCACCCGCCCTTCGCGGATAAACTTCAGGCGGTATGCCTGTGCTGCCGGATCATATTCGAAGCCGATATATTCATCGCCATCCATACGCGGAATAATGAGCCGCTCGATTTCGCGGATGGGCATGTTGCGACCGGCCTGCATCTGCTCACGCGCGCTGTCTTGTTCGGCGCGCGGCGCGGCAGAACGAGCCTGCACCCACTGTTGTGCCGCAACGTCGCAAACCGCGGCGATCGGGCCAGCCAGCATGGCCATTGCGGCCAGCGATGCGAGAATCCGTTTCATGATGACCTTTTGCCTACCCGCAGCGCGTTGAACAAGCGGTGAATGCAAATGCAGACATTCAGAAAGGATCGCAGTTTCCTTAACAGCTCATTTCAGTGGTCCTCTGTGAGTTTCACATGCGCACGAACGTGCCAGTGCCCCAATTGCGACTGACAGAACTGTTCTGTTCCTTGCCAGCAAGCTTTACCGCGCCTAATTGCCCGCTCGACTTATGGCAGAACCTCCAATCCTCTCATGGGAAGGCCTTGGCTTGCATCAGGGCGAAGGCTGGCTTTTCGGTGGCCCGGATACCGATGGGCTGAACCTGCATATCGGCCCACGTGACAGGCTGGCGCTGATCGGTCGCAACGGTGCGGGAAAGACCACCCTGCTGCGCCTGATCACAGGCGAGATCGAAGCAGATCGTGGCATCCGCAAGGTAAAGCCCGGCACCAATATCGTGCTGCTGGAGCAGGAGCCTGACTTTAGCGGCTGCGAGACACTGATGGACTTCGCGCTTGCCGGGAAGGACGCGCCTGCCCGCCACGAGGTGGAGAGCATCGCCGGCCAGCTTAACATAGACATGGAAACCTCTGCCGCAGGTGCATCCGGCGGTGAGAAGCGCCGTGCGGCCCTAGCCCGTGCGCTGGCACTCGATCCAGACCTGATCTTGCTGGACGAACCGACCAACCACCTCGACCTGTCTGCGATCGACTGGCTCGAAGGCTGGCTCAACCGCTACAAGGGTGCCTTCGTCACCATCAGCCATGACCGCACGTTCCTTAAACGCCTAACACGCGCCACCATCTGGCTCGACCGCGGGAACCTGCGCCGCAAGGAAGTGGGCTTTGGCGGTTACGAAGCGTGGGAAGAACAGGTCTATGCCGAGGAAGCACGCGCGGCGCAGAAGCTTGATGCGCGGCTGAAGATCGAGGCACACTGGCTCGAACGTGGCGTCACCGCGCGGCGCAAGCGCAACATGGGTCGGCTCGAAAAGCTGTGGCAGATGCGCGAACAGCGCGCCGCCATGATCAACCCTGCGGGCACTGCCAAGCTGCAACTGGGCAATGACGCGGAATTCAAATCCAAGTCCGTGATCGTGGCCGAGGGCATATCCAAGGCATATGGTGACCGCACTGTTATCAAGCCGTTCTCGCTGCGCATCCAGCGTGGCGACCGCATCGGTATCGTGGGCGCGAACGGTGCTGGCAAGACCACGCTGTTGAACATGCTGACGGGGGAACTGGAGCCCGACACCGGCACCGTCACCCATGCGAACACACTATCCGGCGTGATGATCGACCAACAGCGCAAGTTGCTCGATCCGCAGAAGACCGTGCGCCAAATCATCGCTGAAGGTGGCGACTGGATAGACGTGCGCGGGGTTCGCAAGCACGTGCAGGCTTACCTCAAGGACTTCCTGTTCGATCCTTCGGTAATCGACGCCAGGATTGGCACTTTCAGCGGCGGCGAACGCAGCCGCCTGCTGCTAGCGCGGGAATTCTCGCGCACGTCCAACCTGCTGGTGCTGGACGAGCCAACCAACGACCTCGACCTGGAAACGCTCGACCTGCTGCAGGAAGTGATCGCCGATTATGACGGGACTGTGTTGATCGTCAGCCATGACCGTGACTTCCTCGATCGCACCGTTACGGTCACGCTCGGCCTCGATGGCAGCGGCGATGTCGATATCATCGCCGGCGGCTATGCGGACTGGGAAGCCAAGCGCGAGGAACGGCGCAAGCCTGCAAAGAAGGCGGCAAAGGATGAGGTGCCCGCGCCCCCTCCCCCGCCGCCCGCGCCCAAGTCTGCCAAGCTGAGCTACAAGGATCAGCGTGATTACGAGCAACTGCCCGCCCGGATCGAGGAACTGGAAAAACTGATCGCTAATGGCGAGGCTGCACTGGCAGACCCGGATCTTTACAGCCGCGATCCGGACAAGTTCGCCCGCATCAGCAAGTCGCTCGAACTGGCGCGCGACGAGAAGGATGAGGCCGAACTGCGCTGGCTGGAACTGGCGGAACTGGTCGAAGGCTGAATTCTGCCAGCTGATCTGCCTGCAAACAATTTTGCGCTGCACTGCAGCATGAGGTATATTGATGCTCATGCGCGACACGGTCAACCATATCGATTTGCCTCCCCACCTCGCATTTGCGGAGATGTGGCTGGCCATCTGGTCAGAAGCCGTGTTGGCTGCCTCGGCCGAGATGTTCCACTTCTGGTGCATGCCGTTCACAGAACCACACCATCACGAAGCGAAGAACCGGTTCCAAATGGAATTGCCCGAACCTATCGAATTTGAAGAGCACGACCTGTTCGCCTGATTGCATGGCAGCTCAATTGATCTTGTAGAAATCCGCTACCCGGTCGAGCGCCAGCTTCAGCACCAGCTTGCCAATGCGCGCGGGCCATTCCAGCGCCTTTTCCGCCAGCGGCAAAGTCTCGCCCGAACAGACGACGCGCCACAAGATGTCCTGCAGGCCCTTGCCAGCATTGCTGAGAGCGCCGTGGAAACGGTCACGCGCAGCCATGACGCGTTCAGTCTGGGTCAGGCCCTGTTCGCCGGTGCTTTTCACATTAACCGGGTCCCAACGCATCGTGACATCGGGGCCAAGCTGAGCCCGCTCGAAATCGGCGCGCAGTCGTTCCCTCGCATCAAACAGCCTGTCTTCCAGATGGCCGTGAGCGTGGAGCCAGCCGAGCGGACTTTCGGCAAGGTTCACCGTCACGCTGCGTCGGCGGCGCGATACCCCCTGCCTGAGGCGCGGACCTTCAACCGTGAGTTCCCGTTCAACCAGATGCTGCTTCATGTGCGAATCTCCCCAATTGCGCTGGAGAGCCCCTTGCCAAACGGAACAACTTGTAGAAAAGAGAAACCAATCTGGTTATTTGAGAGGATCAGGCGATGATCAACCGCATTCGCGATATCCGCAAGCAGAAGGGCATGACGCTGGCCGAGGTTGCCGCGGCTTGCGAGCCGCAGACCACCGCGCAAACCATCGGACGGCTCGAAACCGGCATGCGCAATCTTTCACTCAGCTGGATGAACCGCATTGGCGATGCGCTCGGCGTCGATCCGGAATTGCTGGTGAAGAGCGATGACGAGGCAACGCCGCAGATCATTGCCAAGCTGACCGAACACGGCGCGGAAGCTCTTAGCAAACCGCGCGACGCGATCCTGCCCACGCAATTGAGCGACGGGGAAGCGCTGGTGTGCCTCACCATCGAGGCACCGCAAGGCGAATATCGCAGCGGCGACCAGCTGTGGATGCGCCAGATCCGGCCCGAGGATGCCGGAAGCATCATCAACCGCGACGCGCTTGCCCCGCGCAGCGGCGGGCGCTTTGCCTTTGGCCGGCTGATTAACCGGCAAGGCAACCTCGTGGGCCTGCTTCCCCCCGGTATGGGCCAGCGGCAGATCGTGATCGACAGCCCGGCATGGCTCGCCGTGGCCGAGATGCTTGTACGGAAGCTTTAAGGACACAGGAACGGCAACCGCGATGAAACGCCTCCTCTCCATCGCCACCCTCTATCCCAACGCCCACCAGCCGCGTTTCGGCACCTTCGTGGCGCGGCAGATGGAAGCGCTGGCTGCCCGTGGCGACTGAGACGTGCACCTGATCAATCCAGTAGGCGCACCGCCGATCGCCTTGGGCCGCTACGCCAAGCTGGCAGATGCTGCTGTGAGCGGGACGGAGCATGGCGTCCATGTTCACCGTCCGCGCTTTACGTTGGTTCCTGCCGTGGGCGGCCCGTTCAACCCCGCCATGATCGTGCGCGCAGTGCTGCCGCTCGCCAAACGCCTGCACGCGTTGCATCCGTTCGACGTGGTCGATGCGCAGTTCTTTTATCCAGATGGCCCGGCGGCAGCGCGGATCGCCGCTGAGCTTGGCTTGCCCCTGTCGATCAAGGCGCGCGGTGCGGATATCTCGCTGTGGGGCCACAAGCCCTATGCAAATCGCAAGATGGTAGCCGCCGCCGAGCAAGCAGCGGGATTGCTGTCGGTCAGCGAAGCACTGGCGGAGAACATGGCCGCAATCGGCCTGCCCCGTGACAAGATCACCATACACTACACGGGCCTCGATGATCCCCTGTCCCGCCCATTGGGACGCGCACGGTGCCGCAAGCGGCTGGCGGACGAATTCGGCATTGCCGTGGACGGGCAGCTGCTTGCGACCGTGGGCGCGCTGATCCCGCGCAAAGGGCAGCACTTCGTGGCACAAGCACTGGAACAACTGCCCAATGCGCAACTGGCGCTGGTCGGCAAGGGGAAGTACGAGGCTGCACTCAGGCAACTCGTGGCAGACAAGGGGCTGGAGGGCCGCGTGCACTTCCTCGGCTCACTCGACCATTCCAGCCTGCCCATAGTGCTCAGCGGAGCAGAAACCATGGTCCTGCCCTCTGCCAGCGAAGGCCTCGCCAATGCATGGGTCGAAGCGCTTGCTTGCGACACGCCATTGGTGATCACCAATGCTGGCGGGGCGAAGGAACTGGTGACCGGCGACACCGCAGGCCGCATCGTGGATCGCAACGCCGACGCCATTGCCGCTGGCGTGCGCGAGGTGTTGTCTTCTGGCTATGCGCCTGAAGACGTGGCCGCCTGTGCGGCGCATTTCAGCTGGGAGAACAACGCGGCAGCGCTGGCGAAGTATTACTCCGCTCTCCCCTCCTGAAACGAAGCTATCAAGCCTCGCCCCGCGCCTTCTTTTCCTGCACGTCCAGTACCGATTCCTGAGGTACGAAGCTGTTCGAGGATACGCCAAGCCAGATCAGGATCGGCGCAGCCATATAGACCGAGCTGTAGGTACCCACGAAGATACCCAGCGTGATTGCGGCGGTCAGGCCAAAAAGGCTGGCCGGGCCAAACAACAGCAGCGGGATCAGCGCGACGAGCAGCGTCAGCGAAGTCATCACGGTTCGCGCCAGCGTTTCGTTGATTGACAGGTCCAGCAGTTCCGGAATCGGCATCTTGCGATACTTCTTCAGGTTTTCGCGGATACGGTCATAAACGACGATGGTATCGTTCAGCGAATAGCCGATGATGGCCAGGATCGCGGCGATTATCTGCAGGCTGAATTCCATCTGGAACAGCGCGAACATGCCCATCGTCAGTGACACGTCATGGAACAACGCGAACAGCGCGCCCACGCCGAATTGCCATTCGAAGCGGATCCAGATGTAGATCGAGATGGCGATCATCGCGAAGATGAGCGCTTCCAGCGCGGTGGCGCGGAATTCACCTGAGACCTTGCCCGAAACGGTGTCCACCCCGTCAATGCGGACATCGGGATGGCCATTCTGGATCGCGGAAGTGATCTGGCGGCTGATCTCCTCTGCCGCACCGGCATCGCCCACGACCTCATCGGGCAGCTTCACGCGGATGGAAACCTCGTTCGGCGCACCAAAGCGCTGCACCACGGGATCGCCATACCCCAGCGCGCCCACGGTATCGCGCAGCTCCTCAACCGGGGCTTCAGCCTCTTCGGTGAAGGTGGCGCGGATCTCCTGCCCACCGGCAAAGTCCACACCGTAATTCAGGCCGTTGGTGAAGACCACCGCCCAGCTGGCGATGATCAGCAGCACGCTGACCACGTAGAACGGCAAGCGCCATTTCAGGAACTTGATGTTGGTATCGTCGGGGACGAGTTTCAAAAGTCGCATTTGCTTGCCCTCGCCTCTACAGATTCAGGTCCGTGGGCCGCGCCTTGCGCAGCCAACCGGCTACCCACATACGGGTAAGCACCACGGCAGTGAACACGCTGGTAAACAGGCCAATGATCAGCACAACCGCAAAGCCGCGCACCGGGCCGGAGCCAAACATGAACAGCAGTACACCGGCGATGAAGTTGGTGATGTTGGCATCATAAATCGCACGGCTTGCCTCGCGATAACCATTCTCCACCGCTGTCACCACGCGGCGACCGCGCTTGCGTTCCTCGCGGATACGCTCGTTGATCAGCACGTTGGCATCCACCGCCGCGCCGATGGTCAGCACGAAACCGGCAATACCCGGCAGTGTCAGCGTGGTCTTGAAGAAGGCCATGATGCCAAGGATCATCAGCACGTTGAAGACCAGTGCCACCGTGGCATAGACACCGAAGCGGCCATAAGCGCCGATCATCAACAGCACGACCAGCAGCGAGCCAACGCCCATGGCGATGGTGCCGCTCTTGATCGATGCCGCGCCAAGATCCGGCCCCACGGTGCGCTCTTCGATAACGGTCAGGTCCACCGGCAGTGCGCCAGAGCCGAGTGCGATCGCCAACTGCGCCGCGGAGCGCGTAGTGAAACCGCCCGAAATCTGGGAAGTGCCCGACAGGATCGGCTCGCGAATGCTTGGTGCTTGCAGCACTTCGCCATCGAGAATGATGGCGAAGCGTTCGTTGACGTTTTCGGTAGTAAGGCGTGCGAAGCGCTGCGCACCATCGGAATCGAGCGTAATCTGCACAGCAGGCTCGTTGGTCTGCGGATCGACAGTTGCCGTCGCGCCGGTGAGAGAGTCGCCGCGGATGCCGCCAAGGCGCTTCACCGCGAGAACCGTACCGGCATAGTCACCGCCCGGCGCACCGGGCACAAGCTCGCTACCGGGCCGGGCGATGCCGGATTCGATCTGCGCAGGCGAGGCTTCGGTATCAAGCAGCTTGAACTCAAGACGCGCTGTTTGGCCGAGCAGGTCCTTAAGCTCTTCCGGATCGGATAGGCCGGGAACCTGCACCACGATGCGGTCATCACCCTGGCGGATGATCGTCGGCTCACGCGTGCCGAGCGAATCGATACGGCGGCGGACCACGTCGGTCGCGCTGTCCATCGCCATCGTCACGGCATTTTCGAGGCCAGCCTCAGTCTGTGACAGCACCATGCGGTTGCCATCGAGCACAGCCAGATTCCATTCGCTGACAATCGAAGTGCCATTCATCCATGGCAGGATCGCTTCGCGGGCCGCATCAACCTGCCCGGAGTCTTCGAGCGTGATCGACAGGCGGCCATCGGCGGTTGAGACATCGCCAAAGCCGATATCTGCCTCATCCAGAGCCTGACGAACCGATTCCTCCATGTTTTCCAGCCGCTGCTGGGCCACCTGTCTCTGGTCTGCCTCAAGCAGGATATGGCTGCCACCGGCAAGGTCCAGACCAAGGTTCACGGTGGGATTGGGCAGCTGGTCCGGCCATCGGACATTTGCGACCGTGGCCAGTGAAGGCAATGCCGCAAGCGAGGCGATGAGAACTATCGCCCAGAGGAAGTTCTTCTTCCAGTTGGGGAAATCGAGCATTTGACGGCGCGCCTTGGCTTGATTGTCAGATCAGTCGTTAGCCGGTTTGCCGGCAGGCTGCAGCACGTCACCAAGCATCGACTTGACCACCTGCACACGCACGCCCTGGGCAATTTCCACCTCGGCATATTCGTCATCAACCTTGGTGACCTTGCCGACGATACCGCTGGAGGTAACGACCTTGTCGTTGCGCTTCACGGCGGAAACCTTTTCCCGGTGGGCCTTCTGCTGCTTCATCTGCGGACGGATGATCAGGAACCAGAAGATCAACACCATACCGATAATCGGAATGAAGCCAATCAAGCCTCCCCCTGCGGAGGCGCCACCGGCGGCGAGATAATCAAGCATAGTTATTGCCCATCACGAATAGGGTTCAAGAAGGCCGGTAAATGGCGGTGAACGATTGATGTTCAAGCCCTCTCCCGGCAAGTCGGCGCTGCGCGTAGCAGCAATGCAACGGGAGGGCAATGTAACGCCAATTGCATTACCCTAATAGATGCGCTTGCCATGCGCGAATGGTCTGCCTATAGGCGCGGCCTCCACTGGTATCGGGACGTGGCGCAGTCTGGTAGCGCACTATACTGGGGGTGTAGGGGTCGCTGGTTCGAATCCAGTCGTCCCGACCAGTGGAAATCCCCTTATAATCAAGCTGTTCGAGGGTGCATCAACGCGCTGCATCGAAGCTGAATTGCACCCGCACATTGCCCGCAAGGCCAGCTGCGCTGTCGCCCGTGCCGACCGAGAAGGCATTGCGGTCAATCGTCGCATTGCCGCTCACCGAACGGCGCGTACCGCTGCCCGAGAGCGTGAAGGCAATTGACTGCGGCCGGCTTGCCCCCTTCAGCGACAGCGTGCCATTTGCGCGGTAAGAATTCGCACCCGTCTTCTGCACGTCGATGGAGCGGAAAGTCGCGTTGGGGAATGCTGAGGTAGAGAAGAAATCCACGCCCTGCAGCATCTGGTCCTGCGTCGCATCGCCGAGTAATGCACTGGCGAGTTCAATCGTGATCGCGATATTCGAGCCGGTCGGATTATCCGGGTCCATGGTGATCGAGCCATCCCAGCGGCGGAAGCTGCCGTTGATCGCTGTGCCACCATTGTCGACGCTGAAGGTGAGCGAGCCACCCGGCTGGATGTCCCAACTCGGCGGAGGGCCTGCTGCAACAGGTGCTACGACGTGTTCTTCTGCCACAACCTCTTCCTCCTCTTCGGCAGATGCCTCTTCGTCCTCGACAACCTCTTCAACGGCGATCGTTTCTTCCAATGCGTTGTCGACCACGGCCAGTTCTGAGCTTTCCTCGTGGCTGTCCTCGCCTTCATGCTCGTGCTCGCCCTCGCCCGGGAGTGCCAGCAATGTACCGGCGCCCAGCACCACTACCGCGCCCAGCAGTGCCAAAGCAGCGCCAGCAGAGCCATTGGGAGCCATCCGAGCCAGCAACCCGTCTCGCAACATCACATGGTGGCGCAAGGCGCCTGCAACGTGCAGCACGAACAGGGCCAGCCCCATGAAGGCCAGCACTTCGTGCACCTCCTCCATTGTATGATTGACGCTGCCGGGCAACGACAGGTGCGGCCACGGCACGGCGCCATAGAGCATGGTCGGCACAACGATATCCGAGGTGGAGACGATCGCCCAGCCGGTGAGTGGCGCTCCGACCATGAAGACATAAAGCAACAGGTGAACCGCCTTGGCCAGGAAAGCGTTGAAGCCCCCTTCCAGCGCAGGCGGCGTCTTGTGAGCCAGCCGCCAAGCGATGCGAAGCACGGTAAGCAGGAGGATGGTGATGCCAAGGCTCTTGTGGAACTGGAACAGCGCGAAACCGCTCGCATCGTGCGGCATGCCAAAGCCGATCGCGATCTCCACCGCCAATGCCAGCGCGATCAGCCAGTGCAGCAGAATGGCACCGCGGCTATAACGTTGGACAGGATTTTCCAGCATCGTCACCTTACTCCCTTTCATGCCCAAAATACTGTAATAAAAGGCGATATTTCAATATTACACCAAGGCAGATGCCTAGCGAACGCACAGTTAGCCCGCTTCCTGAGCCAGAACATCCTCCATCAGCTTGTCTGCACGCTGGATCATAATCTCAACCACGCGGCGCATGGCGGCAAGGTCATCCGGATCGAGCCCTTCGGTTAGGACCTTGTCACGCTCCATTGCGCGCTCGACCATGCGCGCCCAGACCTTGCGCCCTTCAGGAGCAAGCGCGATCTCGATCTCCGGCCCACCCGGCTTGCGGGTGCGGGTAAGCAGCTTGCGCTCAACCATAGCCTTTACAGCGCGGCTCAATTGCCCGCGATCCTGCACCAGCGCATCCGCCAGATCATTCAGTGAGAGCGGCTTGTCTCCCCCCATCTTGGTCATGATCCGCCATTCGATTTCGGACAGGCTGAACACTCGCCTTTGCGACAAAATCGTGCTGCGCCGCAAAAGGTTGAACAGCACTACCATGCGCATGCTCACCATCTGGTCCAGCGGCCCACGCTGGCCCGCAGCATTGCCTGCAGGGGTAACAGCTTGTGTTTC
>CAZYAL010000012.1:0-40995 GCA_964645635.1 uncultured Sphingomonadaceae bacterium
GGTCAGACACCTTGTCAGGATGACCTTCGGAGACACTTTCAGACGTGAATAGGTACGATTGGCGCATATGTCTGCTCTGCCCCTTGAACTTGGGTGAAAGAATGTTGGTTCAGGTGCGAGGTCTAACTTGCGCGTTGGCGCAAAGCAACCAATGCAAACAGCAAGAAAAGGAGAGCCCAGCCAAGCGACAGCAAGTTGCCCAGACGTGCAAACAGGGTCGGCTCAGCTGCAGGCGGAACGACGGCGTCAATCCGGCCTTGGCGGTGACTGTCCAGTGCATGCCGCACCACACCGCGTGCGTCGATAATGCCGGAAATGCCGGAGGTTGTCGAACGCAGTACCGGCAGCCCCTCCTCGATCGCCCGCATGCGGGCCTGGGCAAAGTGTTGCGGTGGGCCGAACCAGCCAAACCAACCATCGTTGGATCCTGTGTAGATATAATCCGGCCTGCTTTCGGGTGCAACCACGCGGCCACCAAAGATGATCTCATAGCAGACCTGGATACCGGCCTTGCCGAACGCCCCGAGATCAAGCGTCTGAGGGCCGCGACCGGGCAGGAAATCGATCGATCCGGGAACGAAGCGGCTGATGCCAATTGGTTCAAGCATGGAACGCAGCGGCAAATATTCACCGAATGGCACCAGCCGCGACTTGGAATAGAGGCCGCGAATATCGCCCATGTCACCCACTGCCAGCACCGAATTATAGGCTCCGACCAGCCGCCCGTCCGCGAAAGCAAGGCGCTGCCCGCCGGTGAGCAACAGCGCATCCTCACCAATCGCGCGAGCGATCCGACTGCGCGCGAATTCCGGGCTGCCGAGCGCGGTGGTGCGGTTGTAATAGGCTTGCGGGTAGCCCAGCTCGAGATAATCGGCCATGCCCGATTCCGGCCACAACACGAGGCGCGGGCCTGCCACCTCACCGACGGGCAGCGAGAGATTGGTCAGGCGGGTGAAGTTCGCCTCGTAATAACGCGAATCGTTGACCTGGTCCTGCTCGATGCCGGGCTGCACCAGCGTGACTGCGAGCGTGCCTTCCTCTCTCCTCCCAACCGGCCAGTACATGCCGGTTGCGAGCAAAGCGAAGGACAGTGCTGCCCTGCCCCAGCGGCGCAGGACGAGCAACCGCACGATTCCCACCGCCAGCAAGACTGCAAGTCCAGAAAGCGCATAGGCCCCCATCAGGCCAACCAGCGCAGCAAGCCCAGGGCGGTCCATCGGCCCGAGCAAGACCATCGAAAACGGGTTCCACGGATAGCCGGTGAAGACCCAGCTGCGCAGCCATTCGGCAATCACCCAGAAGCCGGCGAAGGCCAGCGCGCTTGTGATATCCGTGCGCTTGCCAGCCAGCGCCCGTGCCGCACCTGCCGCTATTGCGGGGTAGATCGCTAGATAGACCGAAAGCAGCGGAACCGCGGCCCAGCCGAGCGCGGCAGGCATGTTGGACTGGAAGGTGAAGGCCGTGGCAATCCAGTTGTTGCCCAGTGTGAAGTGGCCCATGCCGAACAGCCAGCCGAGCCACGCCGCCTGCTTCCAGCTGTTGGAGAGCGGGATCAGCACCGCAAAAACGCCGATGGCGAACAGGGCCAGCGGCCACAGGCCCAGCGGCGCGAACCCGGCGGCAGAAAGCACGCCGAGCAGCACCGTGAGCAGCCAGAAAAGGCGTGGTCTTGTCTGCAGCAGGCCGGACAGTCGCGTCATTGCCGGAGCAGTGGTGGACTGCGACTTCTGCGCTGGCAAGCCCTGTTGGGGCTCTTGTCAGCCGCGATCAGCTGGCGGCCTGCAATTCCTCTTCTCCATCGCTGCCGCGCGGCTTGCGGGCACGCGGGCGACGCGGCTTGGGCGCAGGCTCTTCGTCCTCGTCATCACCGCTATCGTCAGAACGGGCGATGGAGGGCGGCAGCATGTCGGGATCGATCCCGCCATCGCTGTCATCCTCGTTCACGGGCTTGCGCGCCTTCTTCTTGCGCGGCTTGGCGACGAAGGGATTTTCGCCATCGTCATCATCACCTTCGGAACCGCGACGGCCTTCATTGGGCTGGCCTTCGCGGCCAGAGCTTTCATCGCCATTGCCATCCTTGCGGGAACGGCGCGGCTTGCGGTTGCGATCGTCCTCGCCGCGCTCCTCGCGCTCACCCTCGAAGTCGTCGCTGTCGTCCTGCTCGCGCTCAGCATTGCGCTTCGCCTGCGCCTCTTCCTTCTGCGCCTTGCCGTCCACAATCACGCGGAAATAGTGGTCAGCAAACTGCAGGTAATATTCGGTCTGCACCCGGTCATCGTTGAGCGAGGCTTCGTGGGCCAGCTTCTTGTACTTTTCCAGCAGCTGCGGCGCATTGCCGCGCGCCCGGGAATCGATCCGGTTGGCCTGGTTCTGGTTACCGCCTCCGCCGCGATTGCCACCACGGCCGCGCCGACGATTGTTGTTACGTTGGTTGTTCAAGGGAAATCCGTTTCCTCATTGGGACCGGTTCACATTCTGTCCGGTCGCATGACCCCCGTTGCAGCGCCCCATGGCGCTTGCAAGTTCTCCGATTTGCATAAACGAATGACGTTTCCCGCCGCTCACGAAGGCAAATTTGGGAGTTCAGGCACTGGATGCAGGGACTAGACCCTTTCGCACCAGCAGCCTTGCACTAGAGGTAGCTACTCGAAAATGGTTTGCCAAGTCCTAATCTGGAAGAGCGCGGAGGATAAGTGCGCGCGGCCTTCCGCCAAGATCATCACGGCATTCCACTGAAAAAGAAGCATTTTTGGCAATTTCACCAACGCTTTCACGCTGTGTGGCGCCGATTTCGAGCACGGCCACGCCATCTGCGCCAAGCAAATCCGCCAATTGCGGCACGAGGATACGGTAATCGTCGAGTCCGTCTTCACCGGCGAAAAGCGCCCCTGCAGGCTCGAAATCGCGCACATCGGGGTCGAGTTCGGCATCGGCTTCGACATAGGGCGGGTTGGCGAGGATGAGGTCGAAAGTGCCGAGGCCTTCCGCCCAATCCGCCTCGTGCCAGTCAGCATGGTAGATACGGGCGCGATCCTGCAATCCAAGCCGCGCGGCATTCTGCGAGGCGACCGCCATCGCGCCTAGCGAACGATCAATGCCGACGCCTTCGGCATGCGGACGCTCTGCCAGCACGGTGAGCAACAGCGCGCCGGTGCCAGTGCCGCAATCGAGCACGCGCGCCGGATTGGGCGCAGCCTCCAGCGCGGCTTCCACCACACTTTCACTGTCACTGCGCGGAATCAACGTCTCGCAGGTGACCATGAAACTGCGGCCGTAGAACTCCTGATAGCCCGTGATGTAGGCAATCGGCTCGCATTTCTTGCGGCGATCGAGCAGCGCGGCAAAGCCTTCAGGCACGTCATCGCGCATGTGCTTGAGCAGCAAGTCCGAACGGGTCACGCCCAGCGCATGCGCCATCAGCAATTCGGCATCGAGCCGCTCAGTGCCTGATGTGCCAGCCAGCGCCTCCGTGGCATCGCGCAGGGCATCGGCGATGGTCACACTACCCTTCCATCGCAGCGAGGCGCTTGGCCTCGTCTTCCGCTGTAAGCGCGTCAACGATTTCACCCAGCGCGGCACCTGCCAGAACCTCGTCAAGCTTGTGCAGAGTGAGTCCGATGCGGTGATCGGTCACGCGGCCTTGCGGGAAGTTGTAGGTGCGGATGCGTTCGCTGCGGTCACCAGAACCGACCAAGGCGCGGCGGGCTGCGGCCTCTTCGCCTTGTGCCTCATCTCGCATCTTTTCATAAAGCCGTGCGCGCAGCACTTGCATCGCCTTGGCACGGTTCTTGTGCTGGCTGCGCTCATCCTGCTGGATCACCACAAGGCCCGTTGGCAAGTGGGTGATACGCACTGCAGAGTCAGTGGTATTGACGTGCTGGCCGCCCGCACCGGAGGCGCGGTAGATATCAATTTTCAGGTCATTGTCATTGATCTGGACATCGACCTCTGTCGGCTCTGGCAGCACCGCCACGGTTGCAGCGGAAGTGTGGATGCGCCCCCCGCTTTCGGTAACGGGAACGCGCTGCACTCGGTGCACGCCGCTTTCCCACTTGAGCTTGGCGAACACGCCCTGCCCGGTGACATTGGCGACGATTTCCTTGAAGCCGCCAGCGTCCGAAGCGTTCATGCTGACCGGCTCGACACGCCAGCCGTTTTCGGAGGCAAAACGCTCGTACATGCGGTAAAGGTCGCCAGCGAAAAGCGCCGCTTCATCCCCGCCAGTGCCAGCGCGAATTTCCAGCATGGCGGGGCGCTGGTCCGCCTCGTCCTTGGGCAGCATGGTGATGGCGAGCGCGCGTTCGGCTTCTGGCAACGCCTTTTTAAGGCTCACCAGTTCCTCTTCGGCCATGGCCTTCATTTCAGGGTCTGCGAGCATCTCGGTCAGGCCTTCGACCTCGTCGCGCATGGCGGTGACGGCAGCGGCCGCCCTGGCCACCGGCTCCAGCTCGGCATAGTCGCGGCTGGCCTTCACAAACTCCTCGCCCTCCAGCTGGCCAGACGCCATCCTTGCCTCAAGCTCTGCGAAGCGGTTGGTGATCTGGTGCAGGCGTTCGGCGGGTATTTGCATAGCTTATGCGAGCGCTGCCTCGATATCGGCGGTTTGAACATCACCAGCCTTGATCCGCCGATCAGCTGCACCGTCGCGAGTGGCGAAGGCAACGATCGAAACCGCGCCGGACTTTATCGCCTTGTCAAAGCGCTTGCGGGAAGAACCGCTGGCAACCAGTTCGGCTGACATGCCTGCCGCGCGAAGCTTGCTGATGGCAACGATGGCATCCGCCATCAGCGTATCGTCTTCGACGACCACGGCGACATCCGCGCCAGCCTCACCCTTCTCACCGACCAGCATCGCCAGCCGCTCAATACCCGCAGCCCAGCCAACGGCAGGAGTGGGCGCGCCGCCCAGCGATTCCATCAGCCCGTCATAGCGGCCACCGCCGAGCACGGTGCTCTGGCTGCCGAGCGCGTTGGCTGCGACGGAGCCCTCATCCGGAATGAACTCAAACGCGGTGTGGCGATAATAATCGAGCCCGCGCACAAGGCTTTCGGCGCGCACCCACTCCACCCCTGCCGCGTCCAAACCGCTGGTCACCGCATCGAAAAACCGCTGTGCACCGTCAGACAGGAACTGGTCAATCCGCGGGGCATCACCCACGAACGCGCGGTCTCGCGGGTCTTTCGAATCCAGAATGCGCAGCGGGTTCTTGTGCAGGCGCTCCTGCGAATCTTCGGACAGTTCGCCCTGCACCGCGCTAAAATAATCGATCAGCGCCGTGCGCCAGGCCTCGCGGCTGTCGCCATCGCCAAGCGTGTTGAGGTGCAGCGTCACGCCGGTGATGCCCAGCTCTTTCAAGAGGTGGTCTGCCATGCACAACAGCTCCACGTCTGCTTGTGGTTCGGCAGCACCGATGATTTCCGCATCGATCTGGTGGAACTGGCGATAGCGGCCCTTTTGCGGGCGCTCATAGCGGAACAGCGGGCCGTGAGTTGCCACCTTAAGCGGGACATATTGCTGCCAGCCGTCAGTAAGATAGGCGCGCGAAATGCCGGCAGTGAACTCAGGGCGCAGCGTCAGCGAGTCTCCGCCGCGATCCTCGAAGCTGTACATCTCCTTGGAGACCACATCGGTCGTCTCGCCAATGGCGCGGCTGAACACCTCGGTCTTTTCGAACACCGGCATTTCAACGCGGCGGAAGCGGTAGAGCTTGCGCACGCGCTCGAAGGTTTCGACCACGAAGGCGAAGGCCTCGGCCTCGGCGCCGAAAATGTCCTGCGTGCCCCGGATCGGGCGCGGTGTCTGTGTCTTGCTCATGGGGAGCAGCCCCTAGACCCGTTTTGGCATAAGGGGAAGCATCGGCCTGCCCCACAGGGGTCAAGTTGGGAAGTCCGCTGGACTGCGTAATGACGATGTATCCCGTTATGCCAAAACGGGTCTTGGCCGCCCTCGCAAAAGCCGCAACTACTTCGCTGCTTCCAGAAAGCGTTCATCGATGCTGGTTTCGGCTTCCCAGCTCTTCACTTCGGGCAGCACCTTCTCGGCAAACAGCCGCATGGAACGCACCGCATCGTCCGCCGGCATCCCGCCGAAATAGACATGCGGGAAGAAGCCCTGCGGCTGGTAGATTTCCTTCAGCTCCCACATCCGGTCGAGGATCTGCTGCGGCGTGCCGGTGACAGCGGACTTGCTGAAGTTCTCGACATAGGCATCCACCTCTTCAGGCGAATGCAGCATCATGTTCTCGTAATGCTCGTACCCCTTCACATTGGCGAAGGTGCCGGGCTTGGCGAGGCAGTAGTTCTTCACCGCCGAGCGCATGGTGTGGCCGAGGTACTTCTGCCCCTGCTCCGCGGCATAATCGCCATCCTCGTGGATGTAGAAATTGCCCGACAGCATCGGCGGCGGCGGGGTGGATCCATCCTTGTGCACGCCCTGCCACACTTCCTTATACTGGTCCGGCGGAGCTTCCTTGCCGCGCTGGGGCAGCATCAGGACCATGTTGCCAAAGCCGTGGCGCGCCGCTGCAACCATCGAATTGCCGGACAGCGAGCCGCAGAACTTGCGGCCTTCAAAGCTCTTGATCGGGCGCGGGAACAGCTCGGTACGCGGGATTGTGCCGAAAGCGCCCTCGCCCTCGATCAAACCAGTTTCCAGCGCCGGGATCAGCGCGTCGAGGATATCATTATAGAGATCGCGGCTCTTGTTCTGGTCAATGCCCAGGCCGGCAAATTCCTGCGGTGCAAGCCCGCCGCCAAAGCCCAACACCGCACGCCCGCCGGAAAGGATATCGAGGTTGATGATATGCTCTGCCAGCCGCGCCGGATTGTGCCAGGGGACGATGATGCACTGCGTGCCCAGCTTCACCCTCTTGGTGCGCCCGGCGATATAGGTGAGCAGCTGCAGCGGGTCGTTGGAGACGGAATAATCGGAGAAGTGATGCTCGGTGATCCACACCGAATCGAAGCCCAGCTCCTCTGCCAGAACCAGCTGGTCCACTTCCTCGCGAACCAGCCGGGCGCCATCGTAATTTTCGCCGCGCTGGTGTGCGAAGCCCGTGCCGATACCTACATGCATTGCGTCTCTCTCCTCTTGCTTATGGCTGCGGGGCCTGTTGCGGCTCCTCGCGCCTGCCATAATCACGAACGTTACAATGACTCAGTTTGCGCGGGCGTGCAATTCGGCTGTAGTCATGGCCGCTGACATGTTCTAACGGAGCGGCGATATTTGGGAGAGGGTGCCTCAACTATTCCCGAGACAGAGGAAGTGAGCATCCATGCGTATCGAACATATTCCGGTCGGCGATAATCCGCCCGAAAGCCTGAACGTGATCATCGAAGTGCCCACTGGCGGGGAGCCGGTGAAGTACGAGTTCGACAAGAAGAGCGGCGCGCTGTTCGTGGACCGCATCCTGCACACGCCGATGCGCTATCCGGCTAACTACGGCTTTATCCCGCACACGCTGTCGCCCGATGGCGATCCGCTGGATGCGCTGGTGATTGCCCGCTCGCCCTTCATCGCCGGCTGCGTAGTCCGCGCCCGCCCGATCGGCGTGCTCAACCTCGAAGACGAGCATGGCGGTGACGAGAAGCTGATCTGCGTGCCGGTGGACACCACCTTCCCCTATTATTCGGACGTGGGCGAAACCAAGGACCTGCCGAGCATCATCTTCCAGCAGATCGAACACTTCTTCAAGCACTACAAAGACCTTGAGAGCGAGAAGTGGGTCCGCGTCGGCAACTGGGGCGACGCCGCCGAAGCGCGCCAGGTCGTGATCGAAGCGATCGAACGCTACCAAGCCAACAAGGGCTGATTTGCGCACCTTCCCTGTCGCCGCGCGATGGGGAGGTGGCACCTGCCCTCACCGCCTAATGCGCGGCGCAGGTGTGCCGCAGATATGCAAGGGGAGGCAACGGCAGCCGCGCCTCCCCTTGTCCCCCTTCTTACGAGGGTTCCCCCTGCGGAACATCCAGTGCTGCGTCAGGCCAGCAGCACGCCCACGCCCCGGAACGCGCCCGCCAGCAGCAGCGGCGCAAAAATGGCAAAACTCCAGATAATCGCGCGGTCGCGCCGGTATGCGCCTTCCAGCGATGGATCAGCCGCAGCCTCGTCAGGCAATTCGCTCCAGCGCGCCTCAAACAAGCGGCAGCCAGGGATGATCGCGAAGACGAGGATCACCAGCGCAAAATACGGCAGGATGGTGGTGCTATTCTGTTTCAGCACCGTCATCGTCACAAAAATCTGCAAGCCAGTGTAAATCAGCAAGCCGTATGCGACATGGTCGCTGATGCGCTTGCGCCAATCGAGTGCTTCCGCCGGACGCTGTTGCGCCTCAGTTGCGGAGTGATGCAGCGCCCTTCCCATAGCGCCTTCTCCTATCCAGTCCCTGTTACATATTATTACAAATTGGTCAGCACCTGCAAGTGCGGTAACCATATTTTCAAAAAGCCTGCCAATTCATCGTTTCAATGGAAGTCATGCATGAATCTTGCCAATTTCGCTTCAAAGCCATCGCAAGCGTGCTAGAGGAACCAGCATGAGCAGTCTGGAAGACCATATAATGGACAACGCAGCGCTGGCCGAGAAGATGGAACACGCGCACGATGCCGCCGCGCCTGACCTGGGCGAAGCAGGTGGGCTGGAAGTCGTCTCCATCGCCAAGAGTTACGACAAACGCGCCGTCCTCACTGACATTTCGTTGACTGTAGCGAAAGGCGAGGTGCTGGGTTTGCTCGGCCCCAATGGCGCAGGCAAGACGACCTGCTTCTATTCGATCATGGGCCTCGTGCGGCCAGACAGCGGACGCATCCTGATGGACGGCGTCGACGTCACCCGCCTGCCAATGTATCGCCGCGCGATCCTCGGCCTTGGCTATTTGCCGCAGGAAACCAGCATCTTTCGCGGCATGACCGTGGAACAGAACATCATGTGCGTGCTGGAAATGGTCGAGCCAGACAAGCAGACCCGTAAGGCGGAGCTGGAGCGGCTGCTGGAGGAATTCCACATCACCCGCCTGCGTGACAGTGCCGCCATGGCGCTGTCTGGCGGTGAACGCCGCCGCTGCGAGATCGCCCGCGCGCTGGCCGCCAAGCCTTCAATCATGCTGCTGGATGAACCCTTCGCCGGGATCGACCCACTCTCGATCAGCGACATTCGCGATCTTGTGAAAGACCTGAAGCAGCGCGGCATCGGCGTGCTGATCACCGATCACAACGTGCGCGAAACACTGGACATCGTGGACCGTGCCTGCATCATCTACGGCGGCCAGGTGCTCTTTGCCGGTAGCCCGGAGAAGCTGGTGGCCGACGAGAACGTGCGCCGCCTGTACCTGGGCGAATCCTTCACGCTGTGATCCTTTGCACGCCCCTACCCACCGTTCGTGCTGAACCTGTTGAAGGGCCGCGCTTCCTTTGGTCCGGATGCAAAGAAGAAAAGCGGTGCTGCGACAGGCTCAGCACGAACGGAGAATAGGCACGCCTGATGGCGCTCGGCCCACGCCTCGATTTACGCCAGAGCCAATCTCTGGTGATGACGCCGCAGTTGCAGCAGGCGATCAAGCTGCTGGCACTGTCCAACCTCGAAATCGAAACCTTCATCGGCGATGCGCTGGAGAGCAACCCGCTGCTCGAAGCAGGCGAAGTCAGCCGCGATAATGGCGACAATGACAGGCAGGACTCCGAAGGCTACACTGCGCCCGATGCGCCAACCTCCGACGAGCTGATGCTGGCGGGCGGCGGCGAGGCCGATGCCCCATTGGACCTTGATCCGAGCGCGCTCGATATCGACCGCGAAACCGGCGAATGGTCCGTCAGCGCCTCGATGGGCAGTAGCGAGGACGGCCCGGACATCACCGAGCATGGCAATGATGAGCCGGACCTCGCCTTACACCTCGAAGCGCAAGTCGGCCCCGCCGCGCCGGACGAGCGCACCGCCTTCATCGCCCGCCACATCATTGGCCTGCTAGACGAAGCGGGTTACCTCTCCATTGCCTTGCGCGACCTTGCCGCAGACCTTGGCATCCCACTCGCCGAAGTGGAAGCCGCACTGGAACTGGTGCAGACGCTTGACCCTACCGGCGTGGGTGCACGCAGCCTGTCCGAATGCCTTGCGCTGCAAGCGATCGAGGCTGACCGCTACGATCCGTGCATGGAAGTGCTGATCGCCAATCTGGAACTCCTCGCCAAGGGCAACTTCGCGCAATTGAAGCGCATCTGCCACGTTGATGACGAGGATTTTGCGGACATGCTCGGCGAGCTGCGCAGCTACAACCCCAAGCCCGGCCTGCAATATGCGCGCAGCGAGCTTGCTCCGGTCGTACCGGACGTGCTGATCACCGCGGGGGGCGATGGCTGGGACATCCGCCTCAACGAAGCGACCCTGCCGCGCCTCGTGGTCAACCGCGACTATTACGTGGAACTGCGCGGCGGCTGCACGGACAAGCAATCGAAAGGCTGGCTGAGCGAGAAACTGGCCGACGCCAACTGGCTGGTGAAAGCATTGGACCAGCGCCAGAAAACGATCCTCAAGGTCGCCAGCGAAATCGTGAAACAGCAGGACGGCTTCTTCCGCCGGGGCGTTTCCGAATTGAAGCCGCTGACGCTGGCCAAAGTGGCCGAAGCCATCGAGATGCACGAGAGCACCGTCAGCCGCGTTACCAGCAACAAATATCTCAACTGCGAGCGCGGGACCTTCGAACTGAAATACTTCTTCACCAGCGGCGTAGGCGGCGGTGCGGGCGGCGAAGGCGCGAGCGCCGAGGCGGTAAAGGCCCGCATCAAGACGCTGTGCGATGCCGAAGACCCGAAGAAAATCCTGTCAGACGACAAGCTGGTGGAGCTTTTGAAGGCGGAGGGCTTCGATCTGGCGCGCAGGACGGTGGCGAAATATCGCGAGGCTATCGGGATTGGGTCATCCGTGCAGCGGCGGCGGCAGAAAAAGTTGCAGGGGGTTGGGTGAGGGTGTCCTTCCCTACAGTAGGCAGCGAATCTTAAGCAATGCACCTTGCTCATCGACAGGTGCCGCCCATGCCTTATCCGTCCAATCCAGCTGGCTCGGTTACACTTCGTTCCGGCCACGGTGGCAGAACAGCGCTTTTCGCCTCAGGACCGTGTTCCAAGTGTTCCATTTGTTTGTTTGAGACCCTCAAGTGCCGGGCGCAGGCCATCCGGCCTGCTTGGCTTTCGCCCTGCCGGGCGGCCCATAGTCATGCGCTGACTTCGCCTGCGGCTCAGCGAACATTCCCGACATATACCGGAGCACGAAGCGATACTGTAACCTAAAAGACTCACTCCGAAATCATCGAGTAGTTAAACGTCTTATTAACCTTTTTGGGTGAGAAGTTGCGTGGTTAATTCGCGGCAACCTCTCCTAGGGAGGGATTACCGCAAGGGAAAACGAGGGGACACACGAATGCGTGTGCTGCTGATCGAAGACGAGCCGTCAACCGCCAAGGCGATTGAGTTGATGCTCACCACGGAGGGTTTTAACGTCTATTCCACTGACCTGGGCGAGGAAGGCCTCGATCTGGGCAAGCTGTATGATTACGATATCATCCTGCTCGATTTGAACCTGCCTGACATGCATGGCTATGACGTGCTCAAGAAGCTGCGCGTCGCCAAGGTTCAGACGCCGGTGCTGATCCTTTCCGGCATTTCCGAAATGGACAGCAAGATCCGTTCGTTCGGCTTTGGTGCAGACGATTATGTGACCAAGCCCTTCCATCGCGATGAGCTGGTTGCCCGCATCCACGCCGTGGTGCGCCGCTCCAAGGGCCACAGCCAGTCAGTCATACGTACCGGCAAGCTGGCGGTGAATCTCGACGCCAAGACCGTGGAAGCCGAGGGTACCCGGGTGCACCTCACCAGCAAGGAATATGCGATGCTGGAGCTGCTTTCGCTGCGCAAGGGCACCACGCTGACCAAGGAAATGTTCCTGAACCACCTTTATGGCGGCATGGACGAGCCCGAACTCAAGATTATCGACGTGTTCATCTGCAAGCTGCGCAAGAAGCTCTCCAGCGCCTGTGGCGGAGACAATTACATCGAAACCGTATGGGGCCGCGGCTATGTGCTGCGCGATCCAGATGCGGGCGAGGCGACCGAAGCCGCCTGATTTGAATTTTACCGTTCTTCTAAGGGGCAAGTACCCAAGAGACGGGGGGAACACTGCAAGACGGCCGGCTACTTTCAACAGTAGCGGGCCGTTTTCGCTTTCCTACACGGCTTTGAGCCCCTGCAGGTCCAGCCCGCTCGGTTCCTGAAACAAACGCAAGCCGAATTCAGGCAGGATGGCGATCAAATGGTCGAAGATGTCCGCCTGGATGCTTTCATATTCGCCCCAGTTGGTGGTGTTGGTGAAGCAATAGATTTCCAGCGGCAGGCCTTGCGGCGTGGGCGGCAACTGACGCACCAGCAGGGTGAAACCCTTTTCGGTCAGCTTGGGATGCGCCTTGAGGTAAGCAATCACATAAGCGCGGAAAGTGCCGATATTGGTAAAGCGGCGGGCGTTGACCGGGTTGATGTCTCCGGCAAGTTCCCTGGCATTCCATGCGCGAACTTCCTCGCGCTTTTCGGCAATGTAGGCATCGAGCAGGCGGAAGCGGCGCAAGCTCTCCACCTCCTCTTCGACAAGGAAGCGGACCGAGTTCTGGTCCAGCGGCATGGCGCGCTTGATCCGCCGCCCACCGGCATCACTCATCCCGCGCCAGTTCTTGTAGGCATCGGAAATCAGCCTGTGCGTGGGAATGGTAGTGATGGTCTTGTCGAAATTCTGCACCTTCACCGTGTGCAACGCGATATCGACCACGTCGCCATCGGCGTTCATGCTGGGCATCTCGATCCAGTCACCCACGCGCAGCATGTCATTGCTGGAAAGCTGCACCGAAGCGACAAGCGAAAGGATCGTGTCCTTGAACACCAGCATCAGCACTGCGGCCATCGCGCCAAGACCGGACAGCAGCAGCAGCGGCGATTCCTCGATGAGGACGGAGATCATCAAGATCGCTGCGGTGCAATAAGCCGCGATCTTGAGCACCTGAACATAGCCCTTGATCGGGCGGCTCTTTGCCTCCGGACGGCGCGCGTAAAGCTCGTTCACGTAATCGAGCACCTTGCTCACCGCCATGGCGATGGAGAGCACGATCAGCGCACCGGCGACATTGGTGACCAGCGTCATCACCTCATCCGGCAGGTTAGGCACGAACTGGATTCCGCGCGAAATCATCAGCAGCGGGATCACCGTGGCGAGGCGCGCAGCGGCCTTGTCTGCTGTCAGCGTCCTCGTATCAAGGAACGGCGCTGCGACGCGCAGGATCACTTTCTTGAGCAGGAAATTAACCGCCAGTGCCGCCAGCGCCAGCAAGCCCAGCCCGATCAGCGATTGCACCCAGGGCACTTGCGCCGTGAAGAATGTCAGAGCGTCATATATCATGTGGTGCGCCCTAGCGCGGGTCGGAGGGGAACCTCAAGTGAGAGAGGCTGGACAAAAGCCGAGACACTCGCCAATCGGCTCTCCATGACTGCACACAAGGAAGGTGATCCGACAACGCTCAACAGGCTCTATGGCCGCAGCCAGGGCAAGCCGTTGCGCACATACCAGCAAGACCTGGTCGACAACTTCCTGCCGAGCATCGCCGTGCCCGAGGAAGGCCCGGTGACGGCGGAGCGTCTGTTCGGCCAGCCTTGCCCGCTGCACTTCGAGATCGGCTTTGGCGCGGGCGAGCACCTTGCCTATCGCGCGGACCTGCTGCCCGACCATGGCTTCATCGGCGCAGAGCCTTTCCTCAATGGCGTGGCGGCGGCCCTTGCCCATGTGAAGGACGGCAACCTCGGCAATGTCCGCATCCAGCATGGCGATGCACTGCAGGTGCTGAAGCGCATTCCCGATGGCGCGCTGACGATGCTCTACCTGCTACACCCGGACCCCTGGCCGAAGAACAAGCACGCCAAGCGCCGGATGATGAACGATGGCCCGGTGCAGATGATTGCTGACAAGCTGAAACCCGGCGGCGAGTTCCGCTTCGGCACCGATCACCCGATCTACCTGCGCCACGCGTTGATGGTGATGCGCCGCTTTACCGACCAGTTCGAATGGGTCGTCGAAAGCCCGAAGGATTGGCAGGTCCGCCCCTCCGGCTGGCCCGAGACCCGCTACGAACACAAGGCGCGCACCGTCTTCCATCACGAAGTGTGGTATTTCCGTTTCCGGCGGAAATAGGCAGCGCCACAGCGAGACCGGAACTCCTCCATCGCCCGCATCGTTGGTTGCACTGCAAGCGCGACAAACAGGAGCCAAGAATGGCAGACAGGACCGCATGCATCATCGGGGCCTCGCGGGGTCTCGGGCTGGGGCTGGTGAAGCACCTCGCCGAGAGAGGCTACGAGGTTTACGCCACGCAGCGCTCGCTTGGTCTTGCGCTGACCGAGCTTGCCGCCGAACACTCCGGCGCGGTGCACATCCACCAGCTTGACGTGACCGACGCGGCGAGCGTTGCCGAGCTTGCCAAGGCGGTCCCCGCTGGTTCGCTCGACATGCTGGTGATGAACCCCGGCGTTTACGGCGGGCCTGAACAGGATCTGGAAGATCTCACGCGCGACAATGTGGCGAACATGCTGATGACCAACGCGGTCTATCCCGCGCAAGCCGTGATCGCCCTGTTGCCTGCTATGAAAGATGGCGCAGTGATCGGGATGATGAGCTCAAAGATGGGCTCGATCGCGGACAGCTCGGGTGGCGCAAACCTCTATCGCTTGTCCAAGGTTTGCCAGAACATGCTCTCGCGTTCGCTGTTCGAGACACATGCCAGGGAGCACGGCATGTCGGTGATCTCGCTCCACCCCGGCTGGGTCAAGACCGATATGGGCGGCCCGAACGCGCTGATCGATGTCGAAACGAGCGTGTCGGGAATGGTCAGTCTAATGGAGGCAGAACGCCAGCCGGAACACCGCTTCATCGCTTACGATGGAACCGAGGTGCCGTGGTAATCCGCTTTCCTACAAGAGCCGCCCAACTTAACTCGGAGCGGTTCTTTGAAATGCCATAAGTTGCTGGAATCACGCGCATTCAGGGCAAGAGGTTTTCTCGCTTAGAACCGTGTTCCATGTGTTCCATCGCCAGCCGCGAAGCCGACACCGGAATCACCCCACAACGCCAGCCGAAGCGAGCACGGCCAAAGTCAGCACGTCCGGCGCAATCGAGGTCATGGGAGCGATCTGCACCGGTTTTTCCGAACCGATCAGCATTGGGCCGATCACCACGTCGCCGCTCAGTTCGCGCAGCAGCTTGGCCGAAAGGTTGGCGGACTGCAGACCGGGCATGATCAGCACGTTGGCTGGGCCGGACAAGCGACTGAAGGGATAGAGCGCCATCACCTTGGCATTGAGCGCAGCATCGGGTGCCATTTCGCCTTCATATTCGAAGCCCGGCTCCTCGGCATCGAGGATCGCCACGGCATCGCGGATGTTGCCGAGCCACTGGCCCGACGGATTGCCGAAGGTGGAATAGGACAGGAAAGCCACGCGCGGTTCGTGCCCCATACGGCGCGCCACAGCGGCAGTTTCCTTGGCAATATGCGCCAGCTGTTCCGCACTCGGCCGCTCGTTGATCGTGGTGTCCGCAAGGAATGTCGTCTGCTTCTTGCCCAGCACCATATGCACGCCGAAAGGAGTGCCGCCCTGCTTGGGATCGATCACCCGGGCGACTTCGCGCGCGGTCTGGCTGAAGGTGCGGGTGAGGCCAGTGATCATGCCGTCACCCTTGCCCAATGCAACCAGCAACGCAGCGTAGACATTGCGCTCCTGGTTCACAATGCGGCGCACGTCACGCTCGGTATGGCCGCGGCGTTGCAGGCGCTTGTAGAGATAGGCGACCATCTCCTCGATGTGCTCGGATGTCGCCGAGTTCTCAATGATGAAGCTGTCGGGATCAGTCACTGCTAGTTCCACCAGCTTCCCGCGCACCTTCTCTGTGCGGCCCACGAGTATCGGCGTGCCATAGCCGAAATCGCGGAACTGGATTGCAGCGCGCAACGCCACTTCCTCTTCCGCTTCGGCAAAGACCATGCGCCTGGGGTTCGCCTTGGCCAGCGCATAGATATTGGTCAGCGCTGCGGAAGTCGGGTTCATCCGGCCCTTCAGCGCATGGCGATAGGCATCTAAATCCTGGATCGGATCCTGCGCCACGCCGCTGTCCATCGCAGCCTTGGCCACGGCTGCGGATACGGTCTCCATCAGGCGCGGATCGAAGGGGACGGGGATGATGTAGTCCTGCCCGAAAGTGTGGTTCTTGCCGTAAGCGGCAGCCACTTCTTCGGGCACCGGCATACGCGCCAGTTCGGCAATGGCTTCTGCCGCAGCAATCTTCATCTCTTCATTGATGGCAGTGGCGCGCACATCCAGCGCCCCGCGGAAGATGAAGGGAAAGCCGAGCACATTGTTTACCTGGTTGGGGTAGTCGCTGCGCCCCGTTGCCACGATCGCATCCGGGCGCACGGCCTTGGCATCGTCAGGCGTGATCTCGGGGTCAGGATTGGCCATGGCAAAGATGATCGGCTGGTCAGCCATCTTGGCGACCCATTCGGGCTTCAGTGCGCCCGCGACCGAAAGGCCGAGGAAAATATCCGCGCCTTCCAGCGCCTCTTCCAGCGTGCGCCGGTCCGTATCCACGGCATGCGCGCTCTTCCACTGGTCCACCCGATCACGACCATTGTAGATCACGCCCGAGCGGTCACACATCAGCACGTTGTCATGCTTTACGCCCATCGCCTTGATCAACGCGGTGCAAGCAATGGCCGCAGCGCCCGCGCCGTTCACCACCACCTTCACATCTTCCAGCTTGCGGCCAGTGATGTGGCAGGCATTGACGAGGCCGGCCGCAGAGATGATCGCGGTGCCGTGCTGATCATCATGCATCACCGGGATATTGAGCCGCTCGCGCAGGGCCTGCTCGATGATGAAGCATTCAGGTGCCTTGATGTCTTCAAGGTTAATGCCACCGAAGCTTGGCTCCATCAGCGCCACTGCCTCGATAAATGCTTCGGGGTCTTCGGTATCCAGTTCGAGGTCGATCGAATCCACGTCGGCAAAGCGCTTGAACAGCACCGCCTTACCTTCCATCACCGGCTTCGCGGCAAGCGCGCCGAGATTGCCAAGGCCGAGGATGGCGGTGCCGTTGGAGATCACCGCAACGAGGTTCGACTTGGCAGTGTAGCGCGCCGCCAGCGCCGGGTCTTCGGCAATGGCCTTTACCGGGGCAGCCACGCCTGGAGAATAGGCAAGGCTCAGGTCACGCTGGGTGGCCATCGGCTTGCTCGCGATAACCTCGATCTTACCGGGCCGAATGGTCTCGTGATAGAAAAGCGCCTCGCGCGCGGTGAAATCGTTCGTCTGGTCAGCCAAGTGATCCTCCCTGAGGTTATCGGTAGCCATAATCAGCAATCCTCTCGCGCGATAGGGGAAAGCGTGGATAGCTCTCTTCCCGAATCAGTGAATTCACCGTTACCCACGGTTCGCGATGGCCGGTTCTGCAACTCCAATGATGACGCAATATTTCGACCTCAAGAAAGAGGCCGGGGAATGCCTGCTGTTCTATCGCATGGGCGACTTCTTCGAACTTTTCTTTGACGATGCGAAGACCGCAGCAGCTGTGCTCGACATCGCGCTTACCAGCCGCGGCGAGCACGGAGGCAATCCGGTGCCGATGTGCGGTGTGCCGGTGCACGCAGCCGAAGGCTACCTCGCCCGGCTGATCCGCGCCGGATGCCGCGTGGCGATTGCCGAACAGGTGGAAACGCCGGACGAGGCCAAAGAGAGGGCAAAACGCGAAGGTACGCCAAGCTCCAAGGCGCTGGTGAAACGCGACATCGTGCGCTTCGTCACTGCGGGCACGCTGACCGAGGAAGCGCTGCTCGAACCGCGCAGGGCAAACATGCTCGCTGCCATCGTGGATGTTCGCGGCACATGCGGGGTGGCGGCTTGCGATATCTCCACCGGACGGCTGGAGTTGGAGGAATGCCCGCCCGAAGCATTGAACGCAGTTCTGGCTCGGATCGGGGCAAGCGAGGTGGTCGCACCCGAAGGTTGGGAGGAAGCACCTTTCGATGCAATAGCGCGCCAGAGGCCAGACTTCGGCAGCGACAGCGGAGAGGATGCGCTGAAGCGCCTGCTTGGCGTGGCCACGCTCGATGGCTTCGGCAGCTTCACCCGCGCGATGCTGGCGTCGGCCGGCGGGCTGATCGCTTACCTTGACCACGCAGGGCGCGGCTCGCTGCCGTTCCTCCTCCCTCCGGTCGCACGCTCCACCGGTTCGACCATGGCGATGGACGAAGCCACGCGGGCAAGCCTCGAGATCGTACAGGCCCAGAACGGCGGCCGCGCCGGATCGCTGCTCGCTGAAGTGGATCGCTGCGTGACCGGGGCAGGTGCACGGATGCTGGCGGAGGACCTCTCCGCACCGCTGACTGACCGACAGGCAATCGAAGATAGGCTTGCGTTGGTTGGCGTAATCTATTGCGACCCGCTGCTGCGGACCGACATGCGCGAATTGCTACGCGCGATTCCCGATATCGGCCGGGCATTGGGCCGCATCGTCGCAGGGCGCGGCTCCCCGCGTGACCTTGGCCAGGTGCGCGACGGGCTGATCGAGGCGCGGCGGCTGCACGGGATACTGTCGGAGCGCCAGGATCGCCCTGCCCTGCTCGATAGTCTTCTGCCTGCCATCACTGGCCATGGCGCGCTGACGGACCTGCTCAGCCGCGCGCTCGTCCCCTCGCCGCCTACGGAGCGCAGCCAGGGCGGCTATATCGCGGAAGGCTATGACGAAGGGCTGGACGAGCTGCGCGAAGTGTCTGGCAATGCCCGCCGCGCGATCGCCGCGATGGAAGCGCGCTACAAGTCAGACACCGGGATCAGCGCGCTGAAGATCAGGCACAACGGCGTGCTCGGCTATTTCATCGAGGTGCCGAGCAAGCATGCCGACCGTCTGATGGAGCCGGACAGCGGCTTCATTCACCGCCAGACAATGGCCAATGCGGTGCGCTTCAATTCGCTGACCCTCCACGAGGAAGCCAACCGCATTGCCGAAGCTGGCGGACGCGCGCTGGCAGCAGAGGAAGCGCATTTCGAAGAACTGGTGAACGCGGTGGTGCAGGACCGTGAAAGAATCGCCGCGAGTGTAGCCGCCCTCGCGCGGCTGGACGTGAGCGCGGGGCAGGCAGAACGAGCGGCGGAAGGCAACTGGTGTCGCCCCGAGATCGCCGAGGATGAAAGCCTCGCCATAACCGGCGGCAGGCACCCCGTCGTCGAGGCAGCGCTGGCCAGGCAGGGCGAGCGGTTCGTTTCCAATGATTGCAGCTTGTCGGCAACGGACCGGCTGTGGCTGGTCGGCGGGCCGAACATGGGCGGCAAATCCACCTTCCTCAGGCAGAACGCGTTGATCGTGCTGCTGGCACAAGCGGGCGGCTATGTTCCGGCAGACGCTGCGCGGATCGGGCTGGTAGACCGGCTGTTCAGCCGCGTCGGTGCCTCAGACAATCTCGCGCGCGGGCGTTCCACTTTCATGGTCGAAATGGTCGAAACTGCAGCAATCCTCAGTCAGGCAGGTGAGCGTAGCTTCGTGATCCTGGATGAGGTTGGCCGCGGCACATCGACCTATGACGGGCTAGCGCTGGCATGGGCGGTGGCTGAGGCGATCCACGAGAACAACCGCAGCCGCTGCCTGTTCGCCACCCATTACCATGAGATGGCGCGACTAGCGGAGACTTGCCCCGCCCTTTCGCTCCACCATGTGCGGGCAAAGGAATGGAAGGGCGATCTTGTCCTGCTGCACGAGTTGGCAGAAGGTGCAGCGGACCGCTCCTATGGCCTCGCCGTGGCGCGATTGGCTGGTGTTCCGAAGGACGTGGTTGCCCGCGCCAAAGCCGTGCTCGACAAGCTTGAGAAGGGCCGCGCGCAGACAGGTGGCCTCGCTGCAGGGCTGGGCGAACTGCCCTTGTTTGCCACCACTATGGCGCAGGAAGAAGAGGAATGCGACGGGCTGCGAGAGCAACTGGAAGCGCTGGATGTCGACGCGCTGAGCCCGCGTGAGGCGCTAGAGATGCTTTACAAGCTCAAGCAGGAAGCAGGAAACTAGTTAGCCCGCGTGGACACCCAACGATGGCGATCCGCGCAGCCGATCACCCGTTTATCGTAAGCAAGATAACTACCACTACGATCGCCACTGCCTGGTACTTCACACGGTTGAACATCATCTTGTTCTGCTGCGCATGCATACGCGCGATATGCTCGTCATTATCCTGGTTTTCGAGGTCGATCTTTGTGGTTTGCAGGAAGGCGATGATCCCGCGCACCAGCGAAAACACGACAAAGCCCATCAGGACGACGATTGCGATGGTGAGAATCCAGTTCATGGTTGGCTTTCTAGTCGTTGGCCCAGCGTAATACCACCCGGCATTTCGCCCATACGCAACCGGCGGGCGAGTTCCACACCATCCTCGCCAGCCAGCCGTCGATCCGCGAGCGATGGTGAATTGCGGCGCTTCGCCAGCTTGCGCCCGTCAGCGTCCAGCAACAGCGCATGATGATGCCAGCGCGGTACCGGCAGGCCGAGAAGTTCCTGCAGCAAACGATGAATATGCGTTGCTGCAAACAGGTCGGCCCCGCGCGTAACCAGCGTGACCCCGTCCGCCGCATCATCCAGGGTGGCCGCGAGGTGATAGGAAGCTGGCGTATCCGGGTCCTTGCGCACAAGCACCACGTCTCCCAGAAAATCCGGTCGCGCTTGCTGTTCACCGGCAATATCATCGTGCCAGCTCAACGGCCCAGTCCTGGCCAGCGCTGCTTCCACGTCCAGTCGCCAGGCCAGGGCGTCACCTCCTGCGGGAGGACGTGTCTTGCAGGTTCCAGGATAGAGCGGACCGTCTGGCCCGACCTGCATCGCACCGGCGGCAATATCGGCCCGCGAGCAGCTGCAGGGATATAGCAGGCCCATTGTTTTCAGCACGGCGGCAGCGACTTCATATTCGTTCACCCGGCTCGACTGGGCAGGCACCTCTTCCCACGCCAGCCCCAGCCACGCGAGGTCGGCGCGAAACTCGTCTGCCAGTTCGGGGCGCGAGCGACCGCCGTCGATATCCTCGATCCTGAGGAGAAAGCGCCCCGCCAATGCTCCCTCGCCCGCCAGCGCAAGGTCATGTGCGACGATGGCAGAATAGGCGTGGCCAAGGTGCAACGAGCCGTTAGGACTGGGGGCGAACCTTGTCACATTCATGTCTCGCGCACCCTTCTACCGCTTTGCGACTCGGCAAAAATCCTGTGGATTCGTCATTTGTAACAGTCTTGACGCTTTTTGGCGCAAATGCTCACTTACAAGTATCAGGGAGGACACCAATTGTGTTCAAAGCCGAACTGATCGAACGCGCCGCGCATTTCAGGAGTGCGGATGATGACCCGACGAGGCAGCTGGAGAGCTGCCCCGCGCTGGTTCTGAATGCGGATTATACCCCGCTATCCTATTACCCCTTGAGCCTGTGGCCGTGGCAGACCGCGATCAAGGCAATCTTCCTCGAACGGGTAGATATTGTCGCCAGCTATGACCGGCAGGTGCACTCTCCCTCGCTGGACATGAAGATCCCCAGTGTGATCGCGCTGCGGAAATATGTAAAATCGAGCGAATTTCCGGCTTTTACCCGCTTCAACCTGTTCCTGCGCGATCGCTTCTCCTGCCAGTATTGTGGCAGCGGGCAGCACCTCACTTTCGACCACGTAATCCCGCGCCGCCTTGGCGGAAAAACCACGTGGGAGAACATCGCAACAGCCTGCGCGCCCTGCAACATGAAGAAGGGCGGGCGCACACCGCAGCAGGCACATATGCAATTGCAGGTGAAGCCTATCCGGCCCACCAGCTGGCAGCTTCAGCAGCACGGGAAGTGCTTCCCGCCGAACTACTTGCACGAGACGTGGCGGGACTGGCTTTACTGGGACATCGAGCTGGAGGAATAGGCTCTCAGCCCTCGATGATCCGGCTTTGCGGGTGGTGCTTGTCGAGGTGCTTCCGGATGATCTTCAAATTGCGCGTGTTCGAACGAAACAGGAAGTCGAACAGGTCACCCGCCACCGGCGCCGCGCCAATTGCACTATCGAACACCACATTCCCGGCCATGCGCCAGATCTTCCATTTCGGCAGGCCAAGGTTGTTGGCTTCCCACACAATATAAGCGCCCAAGGCGGCGGTGACGACATCGCCCACCACCGGGACCAGGCCGACAATCACATCGAGGCCGACTGGCGCGCGCATGCCGGGGATCACGAAAGAGCGTTCGAGAATGGTTTCCAGCGCTTCCACCCGCTGGCGAATCGCGGCCACGTCCTTGCCGAACGGCAGATCGGGCGCGAAGGGCTGCGGACGCTGGGGTTCGACCATAAGAGCTTTCTCCATGGTGACTTATCTGCGTATGACAGCCAGTTCTGACAAGGGATGGAAGCCCCAGCGATTGCCGGCATACCCATCGACATTACCGCGCACGAGCGACCAGCGAATGGGTGAGCCAAAGGGAATATAAATATTTGCGGTGGTCAGCCGCGCTTCTGCATCGGCCAGCAAGCGAGCACGCGCTCCTGGATCGGAGGTGTCGAGAAGCTGCGCCGCGATCACATCGGCCTCCTCGCTGCACAAGCCCCGACCCAGCACGCAGTTGAACTGGTTGAGGAACCAGATAGGCGCAGCATAACGGGCGACCCTGTCAATCAGCATCAGATCTGCCGCATCCTCACTCTCGGCGCGTACGACTGCCACACCGACGGTGGCAAGCTGGCGAGCAAGCTCATTCATCAGCAGATTGTTGCCCGGCGCGTCACTGATCGCGATGGCAAGCGTGAGACCGTCCGGCGGGCTGTCACTGCCTTGCGCAACACGCCACGCCGCGATGCGCCTCATGGCAACCGCGCGACGGTTCTCGATATCGGCATCGCGCCAGCGCTCACCGATCAGGCCGGCATCTTCGGCGAGGCCCGGCGCGACGATGCGTGTCGTCGGTACCCAGCCACCAATATTGAAGACGGTTGCAAGTTCGCTGCGGTCAATCGCCATGGAAAGCGCTTCCCGCGTCACCTCGTCAGCCAGGATGCCGCGCGCGCGGAGCACTTGCAGGCCAAACAGGCCGATTGCAGGATCAACGCGCACAGTCCCGCGAGAGAGCGGTCCAGTATCCGCCATGGGCAACGATGCCAGCCGCCCCCCCAGCACCACGTCCAAGTCACCATTCTCGAATTGCTCGATCGCTTTCGCAGCCGGCAAGGCGCGTAAATCGATGTCGCGCACATATTCCTGCCAGCGTTCGTCGTCAGGCAAGCCGCGCTCAACAGGGGGCTTCAGCGCGAGGATGGCTGAAACCTCGCCACGCTCAAGCGCCATCGGCCCGGTCTCACCCTCGCCTCTGGTCAGGCCGAGTTCTGGCTGGGCAAGCAGCTGGAGCAAGTCCGGCATAGGGCTGGCGAGGCGGATCTCCACCACCCGCCCGGCCATGGCGCGAATATCCTCAATCGGGGAAAGGTCGATACCCAGCGAAGTGCCGCGCAAATCACGGATCGCTATTTCCAGCGCCCGGCGAACACTGTCCGCGCTCAATTCACTGCCATCAGGCCACGTGCCCTCTCGCAAGCGGAAAACAAAGATGCTGCCTTCTGCGGTAACGTTCCAGCGGTCCGCCAGCGCGGGCACCACGTCGCCATCACGGTTAAGCGCGACCAGCCCTGAGCGCGTGGCAGCGCGCACATGCTGCCCGCCCGAAGACAAGCGATTGCCGTCTGCGAAAAGGTTCGCCTCATGGTCCATAAAGGCTACCGGCACGGCACCTTCACTGGAATTGCCGCAGCCAGCCAGCCCAAAGGCAAAGGCCAGAAGCAATGGAAGTGAGGCACGCGCGATCATGGCAATGGCTTAAGCGGGCAAGCGCCCACCTTCAACCGCCATTACATCAGATCTTGCGCAGCTTTTCCTTGTCGGCCGGCGCGGCTGACTGGGTGAACGGGCGAGGCGTGGTGACTAGCGGGCCGCCAACAGCCTTGGGCGCCGGTGCGCGAGCGCGCTTGGGATCGATTTCGTCAATGAAGGCGATGCCAAAGCGGGTTTCCTGCGCCCAGGCGACCGCCCCTTCAACCGAGCCGATGTTGCGCAATTCCACTTTCACCAACTGCCCACGCGATACAGAAACCGCACCTTCGGCCATCATGCCGCCAGCAGACAGGTTGCGCACCTTCACGCGGTACTGCTCCTCAGAGCCCGACAGCTGCAACTGCGCGAGCAGGAACAGGCTGTCGCGGTCGAGCAGGCGTGTATCGAGATTGGTCATCGAATCTTGCAATCCTCCACAAGCACCCGGTGTTCCGGGTACGCGCAATTCATGCAAGCTGCCTGCAGCAATCAGGCCTAATCAGGGGTTAATGGCAGTCTTGCGATTCAAGACTGTCCCAATGTGGATCAGTCGTCGCGGGAAATCTTTTCACGCCGTTCATGCGCCTGCTGGGCTTCCACACTCATGGTGGCGATGGGGCGGGCGATCAGGCGGTTGATACCGATGGGGTCGCCGGTAACTTCACACCAGCCATACTCACCTTCGTCGATACGGCGCAGGGCAGCTTCGATCTTGGATATCAGCTTGCGCTGGCGATCGCGCGTGCGCAACTCGATGCCCCAGTCGGTTTCGGAGGATGCGCGGTCATTCAGGTCAGGCTCCCGAATGGGGCCGTCCTGCAAGTTCTGCAGCGTGCCTTCGGATGCCTGGAGGATCGAGCGCTTCCATTCGAGCAGCAGCACACGGAAATAGTTGAGCTGCGCTTCGGACATGTACTCTTCGTCCTCTACCGGCGAATAATCGCTCGGGAGAGCGCGCTTGGCCTTGGCAAGAATATCAATGTCATCGCGAGGGGCTGATACCATCATTGAACTCCGCATCCATCATATCCAGCCCAGCCTGCCCTGCATCTCCCAGCGCGTGCCCTTTGCGGGTCTTGGCGCAACGAGATCCAAACCGGATTGAGGCGGGCCTATAGTTTGCACGCCAAGGTCACACAAGCAGCAATCGGGACACTGCTGGTGATAGGTCCGGCATAAGCCACATGAGAGCGGCAGAAAGCTATTTCGAACAGCGTTAACCAATTCTTGACCATGTTCGTCAAAACCCTGGTTCATCGAAGCTCGCTGTCAGGGGATCGCGGGCAAACCAGGGGGAAACGATCATGGAACTTGCCAAGATCGAAACTTTTGCGAAGATCCAGCCGGCAGACAGCGCCGCGATGGAGATTGCCGTTGCAGAATGCCTTGTCGCTGCCGCTGCTGGTCACGAGAATGCCCATTTCGACCTCGGCGTGATCTACTCGACCGGAAGCCATGGTGCGGCCTGCTATTTCGTTGAAGCGCACAAGTGGTTCAACCTCGCCGCATCGCAAGGGCATGAAGAAGCCGCATGGTGCCGCGCTGACATTTCCGACGAGATGACCGCCCGCGAGATTGCCGAAGCTCAGCGCCGCGCACGCGAGCGGCTTTCCACCAACGCCCGCCGCGCAGCCTGATCAGGCTGCTTCCGCTCTTGCGGATCAGCCCTTGCGGAAGGGCGAATGCCGGTTGAAGTGCAGCCGGTCAATCTCCACCCCTCGCCGCTCGCGATCGAGAAAATCAGCCACGGCATCGCGGAAACCGGGGTCGGCGATGAAGTGCATGGACGTGGTGGCAACCGGCTCGTAACCGCGAGCCAGCTTATGCCTTCCTTGTGCACCTGCCTCGACCCGTTTCAGGCCCCGCTCGATGGCAGCCTCGACGGCCTGATAATAGCATAGCTCGAAATGCAGGAACGGCTTGTCCAGCAGGCAGCCCCAATAGCGGCCGTAAAGCGCCTCTGCCCCGATGAAATTGAGCGCGCCCGCAATCGGCCGCCCGTCATCGAAAGCGAGTATGAGGACAATATCCTCGCCCATACGCTCGCCGAACAGGTCGAAGGCCTCGCGCGTCAAGTAAGGCGTGCCCCACTTCTTTGCGCCGGTATCCTGATAGAACAGCCAGAACGCATCCCAATGCTCGGGTTTGATATCCGCGCCTGACAGGCAACGGATAGCTACCCTGTCCTGTGCCGCCGCCCGCTCCTTGCGTACCGCCTTGCGCTTGCGCGAAGCGAGGGCAGCAAGAAATTCGTCAAAATCAGCATAGTCGCGATTGGTCCAGTGGAACTGGATATCCTCACGCCTCAGCCAGCCCGCCTCTTCGAAAAATCCCTGCTGGGCAGGCTCAACAAATGTTGCATGGGCAGAGGACAGCCCGCTCTTGATACACAGGCTTTCCGCCGCCTTGAGCAGCGGCGTGGCGAACTTCTCATCGCTCAGCAACAAGCGCGGGCCGGTGGCGGGCGTGAAAGGCGCAGATATTTGCAGTTTGGGGTAATAGCTGCCCCCGGCACGCTCCCACGCATCAGCCCATGCATGATCGAACACATATTCGCCCTGGCTGTGGCTTTTGGCATAGCTGGGCATGGCGGCAAGCAGATTGCTCGCCCCATCCTCGACCACCAGCGGCAGGCTCTGCCAGCCAGTGCCTTCACCCACGCTGCCCGATTCCTCGAGGCTGGAAAGGAAGGCATGGCGCATAAAGGGATTGCCACCGCCAGAAAGCGCGTCCCACTGCGCCGCATCAAGCGACGCGACGGAAGGAGCAATGCGGGCGGTGAGATCGGCTTCGGCCATTGCGCCCAACCTAACAATCGTAAGGACTGATTGCGAGTGCCCTAAAGTCCCTGCCCTTCGGCAATCGGGGCATCCACCAGTTCGCTCGCCTTCTGGCGCAGGGAGCGGCTGTTCACTGTCCAGCTGAGCAGCGGCAACCCGCGCTTGCGCTGGCTATCCGCAAAGCTGCTCGGCAAATCGCGAATATCGTAGGCAAGGAACTGTGCTTGCGAAGCCCAAAGCGAAAGATGCCGCTTTACCGTGCCGGAGAATGTCCGGCTGTTTTCCTCCGTCACCACCAGCCCGCGCGTGATCGCAGGCGCCTTGCGAGCGAACCATGCGCCAACGCGCGGATCGAAAGACATCACCGCCACGGACCCGCGATAACCTTCAAGGTCGCGTCGCACGGCCTTGCACAGCAGGTGGATGGACCGGCCGCGGTCACTCTTCACTTCCAGCAGCAGCGGTACCTCGCCCGCCACTTGGTGCAACACGTCGCGCAAAGTGGGGATAGCTTCGCCACCAACCGCGAGACGAACCTTTGTCACATCACCCACGGTCATCCGGTCCAGCTGGCCTTCGCGGCCTGCAAGCCGTTCCAGCGTGGCATCGTGGAACACCACGGCGCGCCCGTCCACCGTACGACGAACATCGCATTCTATGCCGAGGCCGCGAGCGATGGCTCCGGCAAAGGCAGCGGGAGAATTCTCGGCCACTCCCTCGCCATGCAACCCGCGATGGGCATAGGTGCATGACCCCAGCCACGCGGCCACACCAGCCGCAGGCGGGGGCGCCTTCAGTGCGTCAATCAGCGCGAACGGCAATGATGGCATCCACTTCAACGGCTGCGGCCAGCGGTAGCACCGGCACACCCACGGCGCTGCGGGCATGGCGGCCAGCCTCGCCAAACACCTCAACCATCAGTTCGGAAGCGCCATTAGCAACCTTGGGCTGGTCCGTGAAATCGCCCGTCGAATTGACGAAGGCACCCAGCTTCACCACACGCTCCACCTTGTCGAGCACGCCGGCAGCCTTGAGCTGCGCCAGGATCATCAGGCCACAGGCCCGCGCGGCATCAGTTCCTTGATCAAGCGTCACGTCCTCTCCCAGACGGCCGGTCACAAGCTTGCCACCGACAAAGGGCAACTGGCCGGAAACATGCGCCAAGCCATTTACCACCACTACGGGGACATAGCTTGCCACCGGGGCAGCCGCTTCGGGCAAGGAAATGCCAAGTTCGGCAAGGCGTGCTTCAATGCTCATCAATTTTCTCCGTAAAGGGTTTCCAGCAGCCAGGGCAGCGCTTCTTCCCATGTATCGATGCGGGCGTGCGCATGGCCTGCCTTGTGCGCGCACGGCACATGCGGGGCAATGGCCGGCTCGCCGCAGAAATGCAGGCGGCGGACATGTGGCACCACCTCTCCAGCCGAAGCGTGATGCTGCGCGATATCGTCAATGAATACCGCATGGCTCGGCGCAAACTCCTCGATGATGCGCGCCAGCGCGCCGCCCTTGGGCCCCTGGTTAGTGTAGACTTGGGCGGTAATGCCAAACTCGCGCAATTGCCGGGTGCGCGCCTCGTTGCGCTTGTCAACGAGGTTGGTAAGCACCACCACATCCGCCTCGCGCTGCAGCTCGCTGATCGCGTTCACCGCGCCCTCAATCTCCGTCTGCCGTCCCATCTCGGTATCGAAGAACTTGCCGAGCAGGTCCCACACCTCTTCCTCGGTAATCTCGACATCCGAATCCCGGCGCTTCATGCTTTGCACGAAGGGATTGCCTTTAAGCAGGAAATCCACGCCATGCTCCTCGCCCAGCCAGTCGCGAAAGTGGCGGACCATGTGCAGCAAGACTTCGTCGCAATCGGTGACGACCAGCGGGCGGTTCATCGGATCAGGTACTCCCTTGTCCGGGCAAGTTCGGCAGGCTCCATGCCCAGCGCATCTGCTGCCTCCAGTAGGTCAGGCTCATGCGAACACAGGAAATCCAGCACAGCGCGCTGCGTCCCTGTCCGGCCGATCGCCTCACGCAGGGAGGTGGGTGTAAGTCCCGTCAAGTCAAGGAAACGCTGCGCGCGCCGTTCCTCACTCAGCACCCAGCCGAGCGCGTTGAGCGCAATGACCGAGGCCTGCTGCGCCTGATCTTCCGGAATTCTATCGTTTGTCACCAGTCCAATTCGCAGCTACAAAAGGTGCCCAAGACTTCCGTTGGGGGAACGGAGGCATTCGGGGACGCAATGACCAAACGAATCCTCGTTGTCGAGGACAACGATCTGAACCGGAAACTTTTTTGCGACGTACTCGCCGCGGGCGGGTTTGCAGTCGAGCCCTGCGCTGACGGCAATATGACGCTTGAACGTGCGCGCGGCTTCCTCCCAAACCTCGTCGTCATGGATATCCAGCTTCAGGACGTCTCCGGGCTCGACCTGATCGCCAGCATGAAGGGTGATAGCGATTTACGCGAAGTGCCCGTACTGGCTGTAACCGCCTATGCCGGGAAGGGTGACGAGGAACGCATCCGCAAGACCGGTGCCGCCGGTTACCTTTCCAAGCCTGCCTCCATTGGCCCGTTCATGGCTGCCGTGCGAGGCCTGATCGAAAAGGCTGCCTGAGGCCAGCAACCTGGGACAGCATTAGCGAGTTAGCCTGCACAGTTCACAGCATCTGCACTGCGTGCAGAGTGTATGGCGAAGCCGCACCAGGCTTGCCGATGTGATCTTTGCCGGATAGCGGTTAGCGGCAACGCTTGACAAGCGGATCAAAGAGCCGCTTTTCCGCCCCAATGGCATGGCAGCAGACCGCTGCCCGCAACTGAACTGGAATTTTGCCCATGGAACGCGCCGAAATCGACAGCACTATCCGGTCGCTCATCGAACCCTTCAACAAGAAGGGTGTCGATATCACCGATGCGACGACTTTTGCTGGCGACCTCGAGTTTGACAGCCTCACCGTAATGGATTTTGTGGCCGAGATTGAGGACGGGTTCGACATCATCATCTCGATGAATCAACAGGCCGAGATCGAGAATTACGGCCAGCTGGTCGACGCCGTTGCCAAGTTGCAGGGTGAGTGAGCCATATGAGCGAAGCTGAAAATAGGGACCTCTTCTCCAAGTTCGACGAGGTCATCGCAATCCGCGAAGGACTGCTGGCCAGCGGTGTGGAAGATCCCTTCTCGCTGGTTATGGAGAAGGTTCTTTCGCCCACCCGTGCAGTCTGCAACGGTCGCGACACCATCCTTCTCGGCACGTATAATTACATGGGCATGACCTTCGATCCTGACGTGATCGCGGCAGGCAAGCAGGCGCTTGATGACTTCGGTGCCGGGACCACCGGAAGCCGCGTCCTCAACGGTACGTACCAGGGCCACAAGGCCTGTGAGGAAGCGCTCAAGGAATTCTACGGCATGGATCATGCCATGGTGTTCTCGACCGGTTATCAGGCCAACCTCGGCATCATCTCGACGATTGCCGGCAAAGGCGATTACATCATCCTCGACATCGATAGCCATGCCAGCATCTGGGATGGCTGCGCCTTGGGCAATGCCGAAGTCGTGCCGTTCAAGCACAACGATATCGAAGCGATGGAAAAGCGCCTGCGCCGCATTCCGGAAGGCGCTGGCAAGCTGGTGGTTCTGGAAGGCGTCTATTCGATGTTGGGCGATATCGCCCCGCTGAAGGAAATGGTCGCGGTCGCCAAGAAATATGGCGCCATGGTGTTAGTCGATGAGGCCCACTCGATGGGCTTCATTGGCGAGCATGGCCGCGGCGTGGCCGAGGAGCAGGGCGTTATGCACGATGTCGATTTCGTGATCGGCACCTTCTCCAAGTCCGTGGGCACGGTGGGCGGTTTTTGCGTGTCCAACCATCCCAAGTTCGAGATCATGCGGCTAGTCTGCCGCCCTTATGTCTTCACCGCATCGCTGCCGCCCAGCGTGGTGGCCACAGCAGCGACGTCTATCCGCAAGCTGATGCACGGCTCCAAGAAGCGCGCGCATTTGTGGGAGAATTCGAAGACGCTGCACCAGGGCCTGACGGGTCTCGGCTTCAAGCTGGGCACCGACAAGCCTGAGAGCGCCATCCTTGCGGTGATCATGCCTGACCTGGAACGCGGTGCCGCAATGTGGGAAGCGCTGCTGAAAGAGGGACTTTACGTCAACCTCGCCCGTCCGCCGGCAACCCCTGCCAACATGACGCTGCTGCGCTGCTCTTTGTGTGCCGAACATTCAGCAGAACAGGTGCAAACCATCCTCGGCATGTTTGAGCGTGCGGGCGAGGCCGTCGGCATCATCTGATCCGGAACATCTTACGCGGCCATTGCGGGAATGAAAATTCCTGCAATGGCAGCATCACCACCCACGCCGAAGTTGCGCTTAAAATCAAATTCGCCGGTCAGGTCTCGACTTCCGGAAAGCGCGCCTTTGTCCGGTTGGCGAGGGCCACAAGAGATAGCATGACTGGCACTTCGACCAGCACGCCTCCAACCGTAGCCAACGCGGCACCGCTTGTTAGCCCGAACAGCCCAATTGCGACAGCCACTGCCAGTTCGAAGAAGTTCGAAGTTCCAATCAACGCACACGGCGCAGCGATGTTGTGCGGCACTTTCCATGCCCACGCCGCCGCATAGGCAATGGCGAATATGCCGTAGGACTGGATGGTGATCGGAATTGCGATCAGCACGATCAGCACTGGTTGGGATACGATCGTCTCAGCCTGGAAGGCAAAGAGCAGCACCACCGTGGCCAAGAGGCCGATAATCGAAAAAGGTTTCAGGCGCGCCGTGTAGGCCGCGACCGCCGCTTCATTTCCGGCTTGGCGTGAGACGATCAAACGTCGGGTTATCCAGCCCGCACCCAGCGGAATGAGCACGTAGAGTACTACTGATAATAGCAGCGTTTCCCACGGCACGGTGATGTCCGTCACCCCTAGAAGAAGTGCGACGATTGGTGCGAAGGCGAAAATCATGATGATGTCGTTCAGGGAAACCTGCACCAGCGTGTAAGCCGGGTCGCCACGGGTGAGCTGGGACCACACGAACACCATGGCCGTGCAGGGTGCCGCGCCCAGCAAGATCAGGCCAGCGATGTACTGGCTCGCATCTTCCGGGGCGATGATACCTTGGTAGATGATGTTGAAGAACAGCACCGCCAAGCCAGCCATGATGAATGGCTTTACCAGCCCGTTGATGATGATCGTGATGATCAGCCCGCGCGGACGTTCACCAATCTGCCTGATGCTTGAGAAATCAACCCCCACCATCATCGGGTAGATCATTGCCCAGATCAGCACAGCGACAAGCAGGTTGACTGATGCAATCTGGAAATTTGCCAGCACAGCGAATATTCTAGGCGCGAGAAGGCCGAGGATGACGCCTGCTGCGATCGCGAGGCCAACCCAGGCTGAAAGCCAGCGTTCAAACAGTGCCATTGGTCGCACCTTCCTTGTTGCGCCCTATGGCCATCAGCGCGTCGCGCCATTCGCGTGGGCTGAGTTTGTCTTCATCCAGCTGCAGCAGAGCTTCGATGCGATCGGCAAGCCGCGTATAGGCCAATTCAAAGTCTTCCATCTGGCCATCGTCGGTTTCGCCAGCAGGGTCTGGGATACCCCAATGGGCCTGCACGGGATGGCCGGGCCAGATTGGGCAGGTTTCTCCTTTCGCATTGTCGCATACGGTCAACACGCAATGGAGGAACGGCGCGTCGATTGCGGCGAATTCGACCCAGCTCTTGGGACGCAACCCGCTTGTTTCATGGCCCTTTTCCTTCAGCAGACTGATGGCCAATGGATTGGGATCACCGCGCGGATGGCTCCCAGCCGAATAGGCGGTGAAACGCCCTGCTCCAAGCTGGTTCAGCAAGGCTTCGGCGAGAATGGAGCGCGCGGAGTTTCCCGTGCACAGGAACAGCACGTTGCGGCTCATTGCTCTGATGCCTCCAGTGATGCGCTTGGCGGACTGCGATCCTGACCACCGCAACAATTTTCAGTGAGGAAGCCGACCAGCGCCTGCATGGCGGTGAAGTTGGCAGAATAGATCAGGCTGCGCCCTTCACGACGTTGCTCGGCAAGGCCGGCCGCTGCCAATTGGGCGAGATGGAAGGAGAGCGAGGAATTCGGCACGCCAAGAACCTCGGCAATCTGGCCCGCAGGCAAGCCTTGCGGTCCCGCCTGCACCAGTAACCGGAATGCGGCCAGGCGATGTTCCTGCGAAAGAGCAGCCAACGCAGAGAGTGCATCATTCGTCTTCATTTCGATATTTATCGAAATGTATTCGCAGTAATGCAAGTGTTATTTCGAGTTTCCTCGAATTATATCTTCTCGATGCTGGTCACTTGCGCGCAGGGATCATCGGAGCCGCCTTCGCCACGGTCCACCTGCGCCAGCACCACGAAGCCGCCGACTACGAGCACCACGAACAGGCCCGTGAGCCAGCCGAGGTACTTGTCGATGAAACCCTTGATCGGTGCGCCTAACACCTGGAACAGTGCACCCACCACCATGAAGATCAGCCCGCGCCCGCCGATGCTGGCGAGCACGAAAGTGAGAAAGTTCATCGAGATGAAGCCAGCGGTGATTGTCAGCAGCTTGAACGGGACTGGCGTGGCCCCCGCAATCAGGATTGCTTGCCAATCATTGGCTCGCAGGTAGCAGGCGGCCACGGGGAAAGCTTCGGAAAGGCCCAGCGCATTGATCAGCCACAGGCCGATCGCCTCGTAGAGGAAGTATCCGATGGCGTAGCCGAACATGCCGCCCAGCACCGAGAAGAAGGTGCAGATGAAAGCGAAGCGCAGCGCCTTCTTCGGTTCTGCCAGGCACATCAGCCCCAGCAGCGGGTGTGGCGGGATGGGAAAGAAGCTCGATTCGACGAAAGCGAACACCGCCAGCCAGCGTTCGGCGTGCGGATGCGAAGCCTTTTCCAGAGTCCAGTCATACAGCGCGCGCAGCCACTTCATTTCGCCAGATACTCCGTCCAGGCCCGTTTTCCGGGAATTACGGCACAGCAAGCAACCACGCAAGCTCGACAATACTCACCCATTTGGCACTTTTATATTGACATTGTGGCGCTCTTTGGTTAGAGAAACCGAACATCGCGATAAAGCGAATCGAAACGGGCGGCTCCCTCTTGGGCGGCCGCCCTTTTTCGTGCCCGCAAGGCACGCGAGGTCACGACTGAAGGGATCAAGGCACAGGTCATGACGGACGATCACGAACCAACATCAGGAAAGAACAGAGGGAAGGCGAAAAGCCGGGGCTTGATCGCCACTGGCGCAGCCTGTTCCTCGATACACTGGCAGAAACATCCAACGTCAGCGCCGCTGCGCGGACAGCAAATGTAAGTCCCACCCGTCTGTCACCGCTGAACAGTCCGCTCCTCCCCTGACGCCAAATGAAGGCGAATGCTGGCTGGTTGGCTCCGGTGCGACCGACGCGTGGCAAGGCCATGACGGCGCAATCGCCAGCATGCAGACAGGCGGCTGGCTCTTTGCAGCACCACGCAACGGCATGTCCGTCTATGACCAGGGCGTGGGCCATCTGCGATATTATCGCAATGGCTGGCACTTGGCGGCACCGATTGGTGAGCCAGCGGGAGGCGGAATTGTCGATGCCGAGGCACGCACTGCTATAAGCGAGCTCGTTGCGGCATTGGTCAACGTCGGCATCCTGCCGGACGTCTAGAGCTTTCAACCGATTTCCAGCCGGGCCATTGCAGATGGATAGCTTCGCACCGCCACCGAAAGGGCAACAAGGCCCGGCACAACAGCCACGAGAGACCACTGCACGCCCTGCGCGAGGCTGCCGGTCGTCTTCGATACAAGACCAACCGCAAACGGGCCGAAAGCCAGCCCGATCAGTGTTGCGCCAAGCAGGAAAATGGCCGTGGCAGTCCCCCGCATCCTTGGCTTCACCAACGAAATGGCAGAAGCCGCACAAGCTCCCAGCGCGGACGCCGTAACCACCTGGCCAAGGAAATTGCATGCAAGGAAAACTGTGCTCGAAGCCGTACTGTAACCGAACAGCAGAAGCGGAACAGATGACAGGAAGGTGATGCCCGCAACAAGCATGCGGCCACCCACAATTCGTCGCCCAAGCCGGTCTGCCATCCAGCCGCCGAGGATAACCCCGAGGAAACCGCCAAGCGCGTTGGGTGCCCCGACCAGCCAGCCCAGATCGGCCTTGGGCAGCGCAAAAACGCGCTCGGCATAAGGTGCGGCCCAGTAAGTGATCGAATATCCGATATAGCTCACCGCAGCGTAAACGATGACGATTGCGATGAACGCTGATGATTGCCAGGTCATGGAAAAGGTCTCGCGATCAGCAGCGCGCAATCCACACGTCCAGCTGAAAACGGCGTAATAGCCCACAGCAACAAAGGCGAACTGCTGAGCATTCCCCAGAACCGCCGTTGCCGCAATTGCCACGAGTGCCAGGAGTGCTGCCCCGGCAAGATTTGCGAGCAGCGATTTCGCGCCACGACGGGCGGCAACGAACATGGTGAAAGGCGGCAAGATCTGGGCGATCTCGCCGAGAAAGTCCTTCCAGGCATTGGGATTATTGCCCGTTGGATTGCCCTCTTGTGCTCCGCGCTCAGGTTCACGCAACGAGAGCACCCAGAAGGCAAGCAATATCCCCGGTGCGCCTACGATGATAAATGCTGCCTGCCATCCGGCAAGGCCCAGTGGAGCGTCCACCGGATAGGCGACAGTCCACGCCTCCACGATTGCGCCGCCTATCGCGAGGGACAGACCGCTGCCCACAAACAGGCCCGCGGAATAAATTGACAGCGCGGTGGCGCGAAGATTCTTGGGGAACCAGTCAGCGATTAACGAATAGGCGCTGGGATTGGCACTTGCCTCGCCCACACCAACTCCGATCCGCGCAACTGTGAGAGACGCAATGTTTTTCGAAAGGCCAGAGAGCACGGTCATCATAGACCACAGGGCAAGTCCGATGCTTAGCAAACGAAGGCGATGCCATCCGTCTGCCAATCTCCCCAAGGGAATTCCGAACAGCGCATAAAAGATCGCGAATGCAGTTCCGTACAGGAAGCCAAGCTGAGCATCGTCAACGCCAAGGTCCGCCTTGATGTCATTCGCGAGGATCGAAAGAATTTGTCGGTCCACGAAATTGAAAAGGTAGGCGAGGGACAGAACGCTGAGTGCGTACCAGCTATACGCAGGTACCTTCTGCTGCTCTAATTCCTCCCCGCTCCCAGTAGACATGGGAGCTACTCCGGCACCGCATGGTAAGGTGTCGTATCAACAAGCCCGGCTTCAGCAAAGCCCTTCTGGCGAAGGCGACAGCTGTCGCAAAGCCCACAGGCGATCCCTTCTGCAGTCGGATCGTAACAAGACCAGCTCATCGCCGGATCCAGCCCCAATAGCGCTGCTTCCTCAGCAATCCGCGCCTTGCTCCAGTGCTGCAACGGAGCGTGAATAGTGAAGAGCTTACCCTCAACACCATCGCGCGTGGCAAGGCGTGCAGTCTCCTGGAAGCTGGCGATGAAATCCGGGCGACAATCTGGATAGCCCGAGTAATCCAGCGCATTCACGCCGATGAAGATATCGTGTGAACCGACTGCTTCTGCCCATGCGAGCGTCAACGAGAGGAAGACAAGATTGCGCGCAGGGACATAAGTGACCGGGATCCCGCTCTCGTCTACCCCGCCTTTGGGCACATCGATATCGTCAGTCAGAGCCGATCCGCCGAACTGGCTAAGATCGAGCGGCAACACAACGTGACGCTCGGCACCCAGCCTTTCAGCAATAATGCGCGCGGATTCGATCTCGCGGCGGTGGCGCTGGTTGTAGTCGATCGTCAGCGCATTGACGGCGAAACCCTGCTCGCGAGCGATACCGCCGGCGACCATGGAATCGAGTCCGCCCGACAAGAGGACAACCGCTGTTCGTGATGCATCAGCCATGGCGAAAGGGCTAGGCAGGTCAGTGCCAATCGGCAAGTGGCCTTGGCATTTTCCGCCAAATAGGGAGCGATCAGCAGCCGCCGCGCTGGCGCGCCTCACCTTGAATTGAGAAGGGCGTACCATCCTTGATGCCTTGGCTGCGAATTTGCACCAGCCCATTACCTTCCCGGCGGATCGTGGTGCGGCCATAGCCATCCCCGCGACAGGTGTACTGGACCGTCACCTCGTTGGGATCATCCTGCACGACGTAACGCGAGCAACCGGATTGGTTGTGCCGCAGCTGGATGAGTTCACGCCCGGATCGCACACAGATCGAACTCCTTTCCCCATCACCGCGCAGGCGTAAGTCCCAATTGCCGCGGTTAAGATTATCAAGCATCGCCAATTCGGGCGCCTGCGCAACAGCAGGAAACGTCGCAGCAAGAGCGGTTGCTGCAAGCGATACAAGTCGCAACGTCCTTCCCTTGATCATTCCTACCTCCAGATTCGTTCAGACTGTCGCATCATAACACCGGCAACATGAACGACCAATTGACCTATGCGCGCGACGAACCGAGCAACCAAAGCGTCAATCCTGAATCGGGAACTGCTTGGAGCAGAACGCACAATCCACATGGATGATCCCATTGTCATCAGCCATTTCGCGCCGGTCTTCCTTGGGGAACCGCGACAAGACATCCTCAAAATGCGCCACCGTGCATCGGCACCCGCGCGACAGCCTGCCCCCTGGAGAAACCCGGATTTCCTCTTCATCGTGGTAGAGCCGCCAGACAAGCTCTTCCAGTGACAAAGACTGTTCAATTATTTCCTCGTCAGTCAGGCTTTCTGCTAGGATGGAAACATGCTCCCACTCGGGATGGTCAAGCTGAGCGTGCAGCCTTTCGCGGCCCTCCTCACCTTCGGGAAGATGCTGGATCAGCATGCCGCCGGCGATATTGCCTGATGCCCCGGACTTGCCAGCAGTGTGGATGTAGGTTGGCACCTGCTCGCTCTGCGCAAAATAGCTCTCTACCGCATCGGTAAGGCTGTCACCTTCAAGCGGAACAACCCCCTGATAACGCTGACCAGTCTTGGCGATATCGAAGGTAATGGCGAGGTAGCCAGTCCCGAACAGGTCTGACAGGGCAGGGTCGGAACCGAGCTTGTCGAATTCGGCCGGATCGTGATCAACATAGCCGCGGATCGCACCATCGCGATAGTCGCAGACCAGCAAGCTGATCACGCCGCCATCGGCCTGAGCCTGCATGGTCAGCTGGTCCCCCTCCTCCTTGAGCAAGCTCCCCATCAGCGTTGCCAGCACAAGTGCTTCGGTAAGCACGTGCTTTATCGCAGGCGGATAGTCATGCGCGCGAAGCACCGTATCCAGCACAGGTCCCAGCCGCACCAGCCGACCGCGACAGTCGCGGCCGGGAATGGTGAAAGTCAATATCTGGTCGAAGCCGGTATGCGGCGGTGCGGATTCTGGTTCTGCCATTGCGCTGATATGAGGACATTGCCGCGGGAAGTTAACCCGCCGCGATGCCTCCCAAATGGCCAAAGCACCATTGCAGCACCGATTTCTGCGCGTGGATGCGATTTTCCGCTTCGTCGAACACGACCGATTGCGGCCCTTCGAACACGTCCTCGCTCACCTCCTCGCCCACATGGGCAGGCAGGCAGTGCAGGAACTTTGCGTCGGGCTTCGCCTTGGCCATCAGGCCGGCATTGACCTGGTAAGGCGCAAGCTCGGCAAGCTTGGCCTCGGCATGCTCCTGCCCCATCGAGATCCAGGTGTCCGTTACCACGATGTCCGCACCATCAGCAGCTTCCGCCGCATCGTGCGTCACGGTGATGGTCGATCCGGCTGCACGTGCCGCCTCGACATAGAGAGCATCGGGTATATAGCCTTGCGGCGTGCCGATACGCATGTCGAACTTCATCAGGCCAGCGGCTTCGACCAGCGAATTCATCACATTGTTGCAATCGCCCAGCCACGCCAGCTGCAGGCCCGGCAAGGCCTTGCCATGTTCGATGATGGTCAGCAGGTCCGCCACGATCTGGCAGGGATGCGACTGATCAGTAAGCCCATTGATGACCGGGACACCTGCGTACTTCGCCATTTCCTCGACCTTCGCATGATCATCGGTTCGTACCATGATCGCATCCGCCATGCGACCGATTACGCGCGCAGTATCCGCGACCGTTTCACCGCGGCCAAGCTGCGACGTACCCGAATCGAGGATCAGCGGAGTGCCGCCGAGTTGACGGATGGCAATATCGAAGCTGACACGCGTACGCGTCGAATTCTTTTCGAACACCATGGCCAGCACACGGCCCGCCAGCGGGGCGTCGGCATCCGCCTGGCCCTTGGGCAAGCCCTTGCGTGCAGCCTTGCGATCAATCGCCTCCTTCAGCATGGCGGCAATCGCATTGCCACCGGCATCGCTCAGGTCGAGGAAATGGCGGTATTGCATCAGGCTGCCTCGTTGGGATCGAAGTCCGCCGCACCGGCGGACAGTTTCTCAAAGAACTCGTCCATCTCCGCATCACCAATCACCAGCGGCGGCAACAAGCGCAGTGTGCTGTCACCCGCGGCCACGGTCAGAAGCTGGTGGTTGTCACGCAGGTGGACCATGAAGGGACGCGGTTCGGCCTTCATCTTCAGGCCGAGCATCAGGCCAAGCCCGCGTACCTCTTCGAACAGGTCGGGATAGTTCCCGATGAACTGTTCCAGCCGCGAGCGCAGACGCTCGCCCTTCTCGCGCACTTGGGCCATGAACTCCTCATTGGCGACAGCATCCATCACCGCAGCCCCTGCCGCCATTGCAAGCGGGTTGCCGCCATAGGTCGATCCATGGGTGCCGAAGGTCATGCCGCGTGCGGCCTTCTCGGTTGCCATGCAGGCTCCCAGCGGGAAGCCGCCGCCAATCCCCTTCGCCGTCGCGAGGATATCCGGTTCGATCCCATACTGCTCATAGGCATACATCGTGCCCGTGCGCGCGACGCCGGTCTGCACTTCGTCAAACACCAGCATCAGGTCATTCTCATCAGCAAGCTGGCGCAGGCCCTTGAGGAATTCCTGCGTGCCTACGCGAATACCGCCCTCGCCCTGCACCGGCTCCACCAGGAAGCCCGCAGTGTTCGGCCCCATGGCGGCCTTCGCCCCTTCAAGATCATTGAACTCGACGTATTTGAAACCGGGCAGAAGCGGATTGAAGCCCTGATGCATCTTCACCTGGCTGGAAGCACTGATGGTAGCCATCGTGCGCCCATGGAAGGCATTGTTGAAGGTGATCAGTTCAAAACGATTCGGATCACCCCCACCGTTCTGGTGATAAGCCCGTGCAGTCTTGATCGCAGCCTCGACAGCTTCCGCGCCGGAGTTTGTGAAGAACACCGTGTCAGCAAAGGTCACGTTGACCAGCTGCTGCGCCAGCTCTTCGCCTTGCGGGCTACCATATAGGTTGGAGACATGCATCAATGTCTCAGCCTGGCGCTGAATCGCGCCGATTAGGCCGGGATGCGAATGGCCTAACAGATTGACCGCGATGCCCGACGCAAAATCGAGATAACGCGTGCCGTCTTCAGAGATCAGGTGGCAATGTTCGCCCTTTACAGGCCGAACTCCGCACCGGGGATATACCGGCATCAACGGGGTCATAGTCATGGATGAATCCTTCGAATCGATATCTTAAACGACAAATGGCGGCCATCCGGCCGCCGCGTCATGCAATCCATCTATGACGGGGGCGGCGGCCGGTCAAACCCGGCCGCCGATCCAGTGGTGCGATGGAGGGCTTAGCCCTCTGCCGGCACCAGGTTGACAGCCGAGTACTTGCCTCGTCGGTCTACTTCGAGATCGAACTCGAAACGGTCACCTTCGTTGATCCCGGGCAAGCCAGAACGTTCCACCGCGCTGATGTGGACGAAGGCATCTTCCTTGCCATCGTCACGCGTGATGAAGCCGAAGCCCTTAATCGCATTGAAGAACTTCACCGTGCCAACAGCCTTTTCGCCAGTCAGCTCGCGCTGCGGAGCGCGCTCGGGCGTGGCGATTACATCGCCCACAACCTGCAGATCTGCCGCAGAGACCTTGCCGCCACGGTCAACGAGGTTGAACTGCAATTCCTGGCCTTCAGCAAGACTGGACAGTCCGGCGCGTTCGACCTGGCTGATGTGGACAAAAACGTCTTCGCCGCCTTCATCACGCTGGATGAAGCCGAAGCCCTTCTGGGCGTTGAAGAACTTTACCTTACCCTGGCCAGTGCCGACGACCTGCGCAGGCATACCGCCGCCGCGAGGCCCACCACCGCCGCCGCGCGGGCCGCCAAAGCCGCCTCCACGGCTGCCGCCGCCACGATCATCGTTGAAGCGGCCACCGCCGCCGCCGAAACGGTCGCCAC
>CAZYAL010000012.1:41095-45096 GCA_964645635.1 uncultured Sphingomonadaceae bacterium
CCGCCGCCACGATCATCGTTGAAGCGGCCACCGCCGCCGCCGAAACGGTCGCCACCGCCACCAAAGCGATCGCCACCACCGCCGAAACGGTCACCGCCGCCGCGCCAGTCGTTACCACCCATCGGCGGAGGACCACCTTCGTGGAAGGGATCGTATGCATCTTCTCCGAAACCGTCCCGCTTGTCGCGTCCCCGGCCGCGACGACCTTTGTCGTAACCCATGTACTCAATTAACCTTCAATTTCGTCCTGTTTTGGTCACCAGCCAGCACGGACGAAACACCCGGCCGATGGAAGCGAAAGACGTGCCCACCACTTCTGTGATAGCTATATACCCTAGTTCCGGGCTGCTTGCGAACAAATTTAAGATGCAACCAGATAACGGGTCGTAACTACGCATCGCAGGGCTCTATGGGGCTTGCGTCAATGGCATGGCTGCGTGCAGGAAGCGATGTAAGGATAGATGCGGCAGCGGCAGCCTTGCTGCTGGTGATTGGAGACAGGCAGATGAGTGATTTCCGGCAATTGTCTGACAGCTTCTGGGCAAGCCCCCAGATTACCGTCGACGATGTGAAGGAGGCCGCAAGCCGCGGTTTCACCCTGGTCATCAACAATCGACCCGATGGCGAGAGTGATGACCAGACCGAAGGTGCCACAATCGAGTCTGCCGCAAATGAAGCGGGCCTCGCCTATGTCGCAATCCCGATCACCCATTCCGGCTTCAGCGAGGCGCAAGTGGCACAACTGGAAGAGGCGTTGGCCAAGAACAATGGGCCGGTGTTGGCTTATTGCCGCTCTGGCACCCGCTCCACTTTGCTGTGGTCATTGGCGCAGGCGAGCGAGGGCGGTGATGCTGATGCCATCGCCGCTGCGGCAGCCAAGGCCGGTTATGATGTCTCTCCTGTTCGGTCCACTATGGACATGTTCGCGGCGCGAGCCGCCGATTGAGGCGAATCGATGGGATCGCTTGCCGCGATTGGTGCGGTCCCAATTGCTGTGCTGGGCCTCATATGGCTGAGTGCTCACTTCGGTTTCTCCGGTGAGAAGCGCCTTCCCAACGCGGACGAGCTTGCGGCTTTGCTTGATGGCCTGCCTGGCGGCTTTGTACCCTTCGAGAGCCTCTCCTGCCCGGGCGATGGCTGCGTGCTTGCCGTTGACGAACAAGAGCGCCTTGCCATCGTTGCTCCGCACGGCGCCTACCACCTCGCGCGGCTTTTGAGCAGGCGCAGCAGTGTGGTTGAAAGAGGGACGGCCTTTACCATCCGTGACGGCGGCCTCGAGGCCAGGTTCGATGCGGGCGAGGCCGTCGGTGTCTGGCGGTCCCGCCTTTGCGGCACACTTGGCGAATCATGAGCAGTTTCGCTCCCCTTCCCTATGCGATTCCCGCATTTGTCCTGCTGATTGCCCTGGAAATCTTCTGGGCGATCAAAAGCGAAGGCAAGCGGATCTACGAAGCGCGCGACACTGCCGTTTCCCTCGCACTCGGCGTTGGCAGCCTCGTCGCCGGCGCGCTGGCCGCTGTCGCAACGGTGCCGCTGCTGGTTGCAGTGCACGAGCTTGCACCAGGTTCGATCGGCTATGCCTGGTGGGCATGGGCCTTGTGCTTCGTAGCAGACGACTTCGCCTACTACTGGCAGCACCGCACAGGGCACCGGGTGCGCTGGTTCTGGGCCGCTCATGTGAACCACCATTCCAGCCAGCATTACAACCTCTCAACCGCCCTGCGCCAGACATGGACCGGGTTCATCGCCCTGTCCTTCGTCTTTCGCCTGCCGCTGGCGCTGGCCGGGTTCGAGCCGGGCATGATCCTGACCTGCGCCGCTTTCAACCTGATCTACCAGTTCTGGATCCATACGCAGGCAATCGGGCGTATGCCGAACTGGTTCGAAGCCATGATGAACACGCCATCCCATCACCGCGTGCATCACGCCACCAATGGCCGGTATCTTGACCGGAATTATGCCGGCACATTCATCATCTGGGACAGGCTGTTCGAGACTTTCGAGCGCGAGGCGGAAGGGCGGCCGATCCGGCATGGCATCGTAAGCCAGCTGGGCACATTCAACCTGCTGAAGGCCGCCTTTCATGAGTGGATCGCGATCGCGCGCGATGTTTGGACAGCGCCGTGGCGGCACAAGTGGTCCTATATCTGGCGTGCTCCGGGCTGGAGCCACGATGGCAGCCGCGAAACATCTGACGTGATCCGCGCACGTTCACACGTCCTGGGCAAGGACGAGGCCTGACAGGCCTGCTCGCCGGGTGGGCCTTCGCTCTACTCCCTTCAAGCCCGAGCACCCGCCGCATGATCGGGACGCATCGGGCACTCGACACGTCCCAGACGGATCGGCGGATGCCATTGTCCTGAACACCAAAGAAAAAGGGGCCGGAGGTTTCCCTCCGGCCCCTTTGTTTCACCGTTCGGTGGTTCCGGCTTAGTTGCCCGAGCCCGGACCGTAAGTGATTTCCACGCGGCGGTTCTGCAGTTCACGCACACCGTCAGCGGTATCAACACGCGGCATGCTTTCGCCGAATGCTTCGCTGGAGATGCGGCCTGCGGGGATGCCGCGGTCAGTCAGGTAGCCCTGGACTTCGGTGTTACGACGTTCGGACAGGCCGACGTTGTAGGTCGCCGAGCCGGAACGGTCAGCGTGGCCGGCCAGCATGATCGCAGCGGTGCCGCAATCGCCATAGGCGGTGATGGCCGAATCAAGAACCGTTGCCGCCTCAGGCGTGATGTCCGACTGATCCCAGTCGAAGAACACGATGTACGGGCCTTCGTTGCACTGACGCACAACCGGTGCCGGCGGAGGCGGCGGAGGCGGAGGCGGCGGAGGCGGCGGAGGCGGGGGCGGAGGCGGAGGCGGCGGAGCCGGCTCAGAGCCACCGAAGTTCAAAATCAGGCTGACCAGCGCAGAGTGCGTGTTAAGCTTGAAGCTCGATGCGCGGCCTTCGGTGTCGATCATTTCCAGATCGTCCGTCTGGAAGTACTTGTACTTCAGGCCAACGTCGAAGTTCTTGCTCACCGGGACGCGCAGCGCTGCGATGCCCTGCCAAGCCCAGTTGTGATCGTTGTCATCGTAATAGCCGGGGCCGGTCGATGCGATCGCGCCTTCACCGCTCCACCAAGCGTGGCCGAAACCACCGCCGACGGAGAAGCCAATGCCTTCTTCACCACCGAAATCGAGCAGCGCGTTGGCCATCACGGACACAAGGCGGTGTTCGCCGTTGGCGCCGAATGTGCCGGTTTGCAGCGTGCTGTCACCGCCGGGAATGCCGATCACGGTGCTGGCCAGCACATCAGGATTGAACTCCTTATATGCACCTTCGAGTTCCGTGCGGACGGGACCGAAGTCGTAGCCCAGCACGCCGCCCAGTTCCCAACCGGTCTTGCTTTCGACGACCACGTCTGCCGTGCTGACCGAAGGGACGCTAATAGTGTATTCATCAGGGAAGACAGCACCTGCATCGACGCCGAAGTATCTCTGTCCGTCCCGCGCCATCGCGGGTACCGCAAGTGCGGTTGCCGCAACGCCAAGGCCGAGCGCAATCTTTCGCATGTTATAATTCCCTTTAAAACCTGCTTTGCCGCCCATAATTGCAGCTGTAATCTCTGGCAACCGCAAGCTTGAATCCATCACATTTTTGGCGCGAAACACCTCACATGATTCGCGCAACCCTGTAATTCCTGCACCGCTTTCAGGTTCCTGAAAATCTTGAACTTACCCAGTATTCGCGGGCGTTTTCGCAAGTGGCCAACCAGAATGTTGCAGAAATAACACAGGCTGGCAGACTTAAGGCTACAGCACGCACCTGCCAGCCAAATCCCGACAATTTCAGCGAAATCCGGCTCGACTGCTTGCTCAGAGTGCGAGTTCGCCGGTTTCCCCTGTGCGAATCCGCACCGCTTCGGGTAGGTCGAGCACGAAAATCTTGCCATCGCCAATCGTGTCAGTGCTTGCAGCGCTGCGGATCGTTTCAACCACGCGCGGAGCCATCTCATCAC
>CAZYAL010000013.1:0-30267 GCA_964645635.1 uncultured Sphingomonadaceae bacterium
GTCGGCACCACCTTGGTCAGCAGTTCCACGCCGGGATGGTGATAGACGCAGGTATCGAAGTAGATGTTGTCGAGCAGTCCTTCGAGCGGGCGCTTGGCCATCTCCAGGCTCATGCCGCGATAGCGGCCCCAGTGATAGGGCACCGCGCCGCCGCCATGCGGGATCACGAAGCGAAGCGTGGGGAAATCCTTGAACAGGTCTCCCTGCAACAGCTGCATGAATACCGATGTATCGGCATTGAGGTAATGCGCGCCAGTGCCGTGGAAGTTGGGGTTGCAGCTGGCAGCCACGTGAATCATCGCGGGCACGTCGAGATCGCATATCGCCTCGTAGAGCGGATACCACAAACGGTCAGTCATGGGCTTGCCCGTCCACATCCCGCCCGAGGGATCAGGATTGAGATTGCAGCCCACGAAGCCCATTTCCTCCACGCAGCGGCGCAGTTCCGGGATCGAGTTTTCCGGCGGCGCATGCGGGGTTTGCGGCAGCTGGCACACCGGCACGAAATTGGCCGGATAGAGCTCGGTCACGCGCTTCACATTGTTGTTCGATACCTCGGCCCATTCCAGCGCCGTGCGCTCGTTGCCGAGGTGGTGACTCATCAGCCCGGCGATGGGTGAGAACAGCGTCACGTCGCTGCCGCGATCCTGCTGCAGCTTGAGCTGGCCCTTCTCGATACCCTCACGGATCTCGTCATCTGTGATGATCGCGTCCTTCGGATCAGGCGCATTCGCCGGATCATCAGCGGCGGCGACCTGCGCCTGCCGCCAGTCGCGGAAGCGCTGCGGAACCGTGGTAAAATGGCCGTGGCAATCGATAATCATCTGTCAGTTCTCACAGCTTGGTGGGGTCGACGAACATGTCTTCCATCGCCATGCGGCGCGGCGACAGGCCCTGTTCGAAGGCAGTGCGTTCCAGCGCTTCGATCGTCGCGCGGTTCTCCTCGATGCCATAAGGCAGCGGATCAGGGCCAACGACCGGCAGCAGCGGAGCGTATTTCTTCTGGTTCTTGCTCTCGTCAATCTCGCCAGCGTGAAGCTGCGCGACCCATTCGTTCTTCGCCTGCAGGAAGGCATCGTAGATCGACTTGGCAACCCACGGATGCTTGTCGAGCACTTCGGTCTTGATCACGATCGTGCCGTGGATCGGATAGACGCCGGTCTTGCGATAGCTCTCGGCTTCCAGCTCCGCCGCATTGGGCAAGAGGTCGGGATACATGCTGGTGTCGGTTTCCTGCCAGCCACCAGTAGGCGAGCCAGTGCGTCCAATGCCCGCAGCAGCTCCAAAGCCTGCTGCCAGTTCGCCTCTCACCATCATGTCGTAAAGCGATGAATCTGGCGCACAATGCTCGACATTCTGCGGCAGCTTGAGCTGGGTTACGTGCTCCTCGTCATCGACGACCCAGGTGATCTTGGAATTGTCGACGCCGAATTCATCCATCAGCACCTGCCGCGTCCACACGCCTGTCGTGACGGAATAGGCGCGCACGCCAACCTTCTTGCCTTCGAGGTCCTTGGGTGTCTTCACACCGCTTTCAGGACGAACGAGCAGGCCGGCATGGTGGAAGCGGCGCACCACGAAGATGGGCAGCGCGATGATCGGCAGGCCGTAGCCGCGAGCAATCATGTAGGTGGTGGGCGCAAGTTCGCACACGTCGAATTCAAGATCGCGCACCATGCGGCGGAAAGCGCCGATCTGCGGCTTCACGTGGATCCATTCCGGATCGATACCATCCATTGGTATCTCGCCGTTCTGCACACGCGCGGTATGCGGGTGTTTGGCCACCGCCATGGTCAAGCGCAACTTGTCGCTCATTGAACATTCCTCTCGAAACCTATCACCTGCAATTCCATGAAGCATTGCGCCTAATGCTCAAGCTGGGCGCGATCAATTCATGGAACCTGCAACACAAAACCTATCGCCCCTCAGCGTCTCACCAGCGCCCCATTCAGCCGGTGCGGAATATTGCCGAGGTTCTCGTCGCGCAGGTCCGCCGGAAGAAGGCCCTGTGGCACGTTCTGGTAACTCACCGGGCGCAAAAAGCGGGCGATGGCCAAGCTGCCGACCGAGGTGCTGCGCACATCGCTGGTAGCTGGGAACGGCCCGCCATGGACCATGGCGTGACACACCTCCACACCGGTACCGAAACCATCGAACAGCACGCGCCCGGCAATCGCATCGAGGAGCGGCAGGAGGCGCTCAACCTCAACATGATCGCTGTCTGCAAGGTGTAGAGCCGCCGTTAACTGGCCTTCCAGCGACTGCAGCACCTCCGCCAGCTCGCCCATGCTGCTGCACTTCACGAGCAGCGATGCCGAACCGAATACCTCTTCCGAAAGCGACTTGTCAGCGAGGAAGGCTTCGGCGGTAGTGCCGAACAGGCGCGCCTGGCTGACCAGCCCTTCTCCTGCCTGCCCTTCAACCAGCGTGGTCACTGCGCGATTGGCAGAAAGCGCCTCCACACCCGCGCAATAGGCTTGATGAATGCCCTGCGTCAGCATGGTCTGAGCGGCGATGGCGGCATAGCCTTCGCGTACTCCTTCAACAAAGGCATCGAGTTCGGGGCAATCCACTGCCAGCAGCAAGCCAGGATTGGTGCAGAATTGGCCCGCACCCATCGTCTGCGATTGGGCAAAGCCGGTGCCGATGGCAGCGGCACGCTCCGACAAGGCGCCGGGCATGAGCACTACGGGATTGATCGAACTCATCTCGGCATAGACAGGGATTGGAACCTTGCGCGCTTGCGACGTGGCACACAACGCCAGCCCACCAGCACGCGATCCGGTGAAGCCGACCGCCTGGATGCGCGGATCAGATACCAGCCCCTGGCCGATCACCTGCCCGCTGCCGAACAACAGTGAGAAAGTACCCTCCGGCATTCCACAATCTGCGACCGCCTGTTGCACCACGCGGCCCACCAGTTCGGACGTGCCGGGATGGCCATGGTGCGCCTTCACGATCACCGGACAACCTGCAGCCAGCGCCGATGCGGTGTCGCCACCAGCGGTGGAGAATGCGAGCGGGAAGTTGCTTGCACCGAACACGGCGACCGGGCCGAGGGCGCGGTTGATCAGTCGGATATCCGGGCGCGGCGGCGCTCGATCCGGCAAGGCATGATCTACCCGCACATCAAGATAGGCACCATCGCGCAGCACTTCAGCGAACAGGCGCAACTGGTTTGCGGTGCGGCCGAGCTCTCCGGTTACCCGCATCTCAGGAAGGCCGCTTTCTGCCATCGCCATCGGGACAATCTCTGCCTGCGCAGCCATCAGCCCGTCAGCAATCGCGTCGAGGAATGCGGCGCGCTTTTGCCGCAGCATGTCAGCCAGAGGGCGCGCAGCGGAGGCTGCCAGCGCGCAAGCCTGTTCCAGTTGCTCTTCGGTGGCCGCATGGAACTCACAATCGAGCGCCTGCTGCTTGGCAGGGTCGAAAGCAGTGAATGCCGCTCCCCCGCCCTTTACCGATTGCGATCCGATCAGGTTTTCACCGCGCAGCATGGCTGATGTCCTCAATTGCAAAACTCATTCAACGTGCACGCAGGCTAGACGAAACCGCGCGGCACTTCGGTGCAAAACTGCGTTTCAAGAGATAAGTTTGGCGTTTACGCCAATTCGGATTGTCCGCTCCGATCTGGCTCTAGACGTCGCTTTCGGGGTTAATGTTTGTACGACAGCAAGATATAACGATCCTGTCACATGCAACGCGAAAAGGAGTGCCGGGTGTGATCGGCGAAAAGACAAGCAAGCGGGCGGATTCAATCAGCTACCGCCAGCTGCGGCTGTTCGAGAGTGTGGGACGCCTGTCGAGCGTTCGGCAAGGCTCGGACGAGTGCAACCTCTCGCAACCCGCAGTGACGCAAGCGATCCGCAAGCTGGAAAAGCAGACCGGCGATACCTTGCTGGAGCGGCGCGCCAGCGGCAGCTACCTAACGCCTGCTGGCGAGATCTTCCACCAGCGCGTGCAGAACTTCATCAGCCAGTTCGAGGATGCGCTGGTTGATTTTGGCGTCAGCGGCGGACGTAATGCAGCCGCGACTATCGCCAACCGCATCTCCCGCTCACAAGTGCGCGGCCTGATCGCGATTGTCGAACACATCACATTCGACAAGGCCTCGGCTGCGCTTTCGATCACGCAGGCATCACTGCAACGCGCCGCGCGCGACCTTGAATCGAACGTCCGCCGCAGCGTCTATCACCGGACCGCGGCAGGAGTGATGGTGACACCCAACGGCCTCGAACTCGGACGCAGGCTGAAGCTTGCCAACCAGGAGATCGAGTGGGGCATTAGCGAAATCTGGGCCCTTCAAGGCACGGCAGACAGCCAGTTGACCGTTGGCGCACTGCCGTTTGGCGGCAGCATGCTGCTCGCCACCGTGCTCGACGGATTCAGCGCAAGCCACCCAACTGCAGAAGTGCGCATCGTCACCGAAGGCGCGGCAGAAATGACCAAGCGCCTGCGCAGCGGCGATGTCGACCTGCTGGTGGGGCTGGTGCAGGACACCACGGCGGATGACCTGACCAATCGCATCCTTGGCCGCACCCCCTATCGCGTGGTCTGTCGCCATGGCCACCCGCTCGCCGGCAAGCCCGATATCGACGTGGCAGACCTGTTGCGGTTTGACTGGGTTGTCGGCACCTCAGGTTCGAACCGGCGGCAAGCCTTCGACTTGCTGTTTGAAGGTAGCGAAACCCCGCATACCGGCGTTGCCACATCATCACTGCCAATCGTGCGCCACCTGATCAAGACGAGCGACCGGCTGGCACTAATGACGAGTTATGAATTGCGCAACGAGAGCCACGATTTCGAGGCGATCAATTTCCGCGAGATTGACCTGTGCCCGGCGGTAGGCGTGACTCAGCGCAAGGGCTGGGTTCCCACTCGCCTGCATCGCATCTTTGTTGACCATTTGCAGGCAGCTGTCGGTGAGGATGAGCAGATCGGGGAAACCGAACCGCAGGGCGATTAATCGAAGCTCGCCGTTGTATCGGGAACACCGGCAGTCCAGTAACCGCGCGCCTTCAGCCGCTCGAGCGGCAGGCCCTTTTCCAGAAGAGCTTCTCGCAACGCCTTGGCAACGGATGCCTCCGCAGCAATCCAGACGAAGCCATCGCCCTCCGGCAAGCCGTTTCCGGCAATCGCTGCGAGCAGAGCATCAGCGCTCGCCTGCTTATCCACCGGGCGGTGGACGTAAGTGACACTATGGGTGGATGAAGCAGCTACAGGCACTTCTTCGTCCGCGCCGGCCACGGCAAGCCACACGCTGATCGGCTTGTCGGCCCATTCTTCAAGGCAGCGCGCGATGGCGGGGATTGCCGCCTCGTCGCCGATCAGCCAATACCAGTCACAGTCCGGTGTGATGACAGCAGAACCGCGCGGACCGCCAATTGACAGGGAATCGCCGGCCGCACAATCGCGAGCCCATGCGGTTGCAGGTCCGGCATCATCATGCATGGCGAAATCTATCACGAATTCGCCTGCCTCGGGATCGAAACCGCGCGGTGTGTAATCGCGCATCGGCGGCTTGCCATCCGCGCTCCGCTCCCCTGCAACGAAGACCTTCACGTGATCATCAAAGGAAGCGGAGGCGAAGCCCTCCCAATCGTCGCAATCAAAGCGGATCGAGAGGTAGTTCGGCGTTAGCCAGCGCTTCTCCGCAACCCGCAGGTCGCGACGGCGCGCGGCCTCATGCCGCATGCGGGTGACGAGGCCAGACATCAGTTCTTGCGATATTCGGTGCGCGCGTGGCTGTCATAGGGAGATACGTCAATCGTGCCGGACAGTTCGCGGAAGTCCTTTTCCGCATCGCTGCCAGCGTTAGGGCCATCGTGTTCGCCCCAGACCAGCTTGGCCTTGGTACCCGGCGCGGCATGCGCCTCATCAACCAGGCACAGCGCAAGGATCGTGCCCTGCGGATCGATCGAGCAGGTGTGGAAGGTGTAGCCCACCATATTGCCGCCGATCTCGATGCGGAAACGGCCCTGCGAGTTGAGATACTGCATCGGATCGCCGAGCAGTGCATTGGCATCAGCCGGATCGACCACGAAGGTCACCTTGCGGCGATGGTCGGCATCCTTCGCTGCTTCCAGCGCCTCGCGGCCATAGAAATCGTGGTTGAAGGCAATCGACTTGCCGTAACCCAGCTCATAGGGCGAGCAGTAATAGTCAGCTATGTCAGGTGAATAGAAGCTGCCGTGGAGCGGCTTCTTACCCTCATAGGAGAACTCGCTGAGCCATTCGCGATAGCCGCGCTCGTCTGCATTGTCGCCGAACACCGCCGGGGTCGGCGTAGGGATCCAGCCACTTTCGATGGTGTTAGTGTAATAGGCCTTGCCGCCCACATGAACGAGGCCGAATTCTTCACCCGTCTTCATGATGGCGTCCTTGATCGCGGCGGCGTGTTCCCACGGGCCGATAAATTCGAAGCCGGGCATGCCGGCCATACCATGGCGGAAGGCGCGGAATTCGCGGCCATCGACCGTGACGGGCGTGGAATGGAAGAACTTGGTCTTGGGCGGCGGACCGCCGAGCAGCTTTTCCACCAGCGCCATCGCATTGGGACCCTGCACCTGGTAGCGGAAGACCAGTGGATCGCCACCGCCGCGCAGGCCGGAATCCTTGTCGACGGTAATCTCGACATCGTAGCCGCCCTTCTGGCCTTGGAACTGCACCCATGTCTGCGCAGCGGGAACACCCACGAGGTTGAAACGCTCCTCACCGTCACGCATCAGGATGCCGTCAGTGATCAGCTGGCCATCGCCCGTCACCGGCACGAACTGCTTGGCCTGGCCGATGGCGAAGTTTTCGAAATTGTTGGCGCTGTAATCCATCAGCAGACGCATCGCGTCCGGCCCTTCGATCCACAGGTCGTTCATGTGGTGCGACAGATCCATGATGGTCACGTTCTCACGCCATGCTGCCTGCTCGGCCGCCCAGCCAATATATTCGGGTTCGATCACCGGAACTGTCCAAAGCGGTGCATTGGGCTTCCACACGAGGTCCACGGCCGAACCGGCCTTATCGATGGCTTCCTGGAGGCTCATCGGTTTCATTGCATCTTCCTTTGGTTCCGGCCGCGCAGTTCGCGGCTTCCTTGCCCACATCCTATGGGCAGAATGCCGCCAGATAGGTATAAGTTTTTCGAGTCGTCCGCTCCAAAGCCCGCCCCGGAAAAGTGCTTAGCTCAGTCAGCCGTGCCGAATTCGAAGCGCTGCAGATCGTGCCCAACCAGCACTTCGCCTTCGAAATGCTCGCGGACTTGCGGGGCAAGCTCATCAACGTCGAAATTGGCACCTACCACGAAATGGGTGAGGATCACGGTCTTGACCCCTGCCCTTGTCGCCATTTGGCCGACGGCTTCCGGCGTCAGATGCTGCTTTGCCATGTGGGTGAGCAGCGGCGTGATATCGCTGCCGCCCGAGGCATAGGCCAGCGCGCGGCCAATGCTGGGCAAATCGACGATTTCGGCAACCAGCACATCGCTGCCCGCTGCCAGCGCCTCAAGTTCAGTTGAAGGCCCAGTGTCGCCAGTAAAGGTGACCGACCCTTGCGCGGTGTCGAAACGATAAGATAGCGCGACATCCTTGCCATATGCGTGGGCCCCGGCGCTGATTTCGGCGAAGTGGGAATTGCAGACCGCGCGCACAGTCACTGCCTCGTCGCGATAGACTTCGTCATCTTCGCAGGAGGTTATGTTCGTCACCGGATAAAGCGAGGCCAGAGGTGGCCTCTGCGTTGCTTGCGCGCGAAAGATCGCTTCACCCACCTCGACGCTCGCCGCCTGACGCGAGACGAAGTAGCTCGTTCCGGGAGGCCCCAGCACCGGCATCTGCTCCGTGCGATTGCGCATCCAGCCCGCGGCCATCAGATAATCGAGGCCGAGCGTATGGTCCCAGTGCAGATGCGTCAGGAACACGCCATCAGGCTCGCTTGGATGGTAGCCTGCCTGCATCAGCTGGTAACCGGCACCTTCGCCCGCATCGATGAGGTATTCGCGCCCTCCCACGACTAGCAACGTAGCCGGCTGCTGTCGCCCGACATGCGGCGGCGGGCCGCCAGAGGTTCCAAGGGTGATAATGGACATGCCATTCTCATGCCCGGAAGCAGGCGACGCAACGGGATGACCCTGCGCAGAAACGCAGGCCGCGCTTCCCAGCAAGGAAAGCGCGACCAGGGATTTGAGAATGTTCGTCAATGTTCCGGCCTTTTTCATCTTCCTGGCTCGCGAAGGGAGAGAAGTTTGCGCGAGCCAGGAAGCCTGATCAGAAGTCGAAGCCCACTTCGACGCCATAGGTGCGCGGTGCGCCCGGATAGCCGTTATCGCCGCTGTTGCTGGCACCTAGCTGCGAGTAGTAATACTCATTGGCAAGGTTCCGGCCCCACAGGCGGATGTAGTACGTCTCACTCGGATCGCGCCACGTGACTGAAGCGTTGAGCAGATCATATGAGGGCTGCAGCACGCGCTGGTCGATATCTGCCGGATAGCCCGAATTGTGATACCAGTTGCCTGAGAGGCTGAACACGCCGGCGCTTGTCGGCACATCCCAAATGAAGCCAGCGCTGGAGGTGAAGTCAGGCGTATTCTGCAGCTTGTTGCCAGATGCATCCCCGATGAGCAGGCAGTTGCCGCCGACCTGCGTAAACGGATTGCCGAAGGTGCCGAGGCACCTCTGTCCAGCCGGGATCGTGAAGCCGGCAGGCAGCGGGAAAGGCGTTGCGATGACGGCGTTTGTGAACGACTTGTAGGTCGCATCGGTGATGTTCACACCGCCAAAGATGCGCAGATTGTCAGTGATCTCGATCGAAACGTCTGCATCCAGACCCAGGACCTTTGCGCCATCGGCGTTGTAGATGTTCTGGACGCCGGAAATGACCTGCATCACCTGCACGCTCGACTGGTCATAGTAGTAACCAGCGATATTCAGGCGGATGCGACCATCGAGCAGGTCGGACTTGATGCCGACTTCATAGGCATCGACCTTTTCCGGATCGAGCGTGGTGAACGGGTTTGCGCCAACCACGAAAGCTCCGCTGCGGAAACCACGGTTGTAGCTCGCATAAGCCATCAGCTCATCCGAGAAGCGGTGGTCAAGAGACAGGCGCCAGGTCGGTTCGCTGTTGGAAAGGTCTGCGGTGATCGACGCTTCAACGACCTCGGTCGCGCCGGGGATATTGCCGTTGAAGGCAATGGTCTGGCGTTCGAGATCGCGCTCGTCGTTCGAATAGCGGAAGCCGGCCGTGAAATTGGTGTTGGGGCCAAAGGCATAAGTGCCCTCGAAGAAGCCCGCGATCGAGTCCAACGTGGCCTTGGAGATGTTGTCGCGATAGCCATTGTCGCCGAAGGTAAACAGACCGGTCGTGCGCGAGAACGGCTGTTCGCCGGATTCCTCATGCATGTAGAACACGCCGGCCACCCAGTTGAACGGGCCGTCGTTGTCCGAAACCAGGTTGATTTCCTGGGTAAACTGACGCGAACGCTGGCGGTTGTCGATACGCAGGCGCGGCGCGGGCGTGCCATCGGGATCGAAGAAGGACTGCAGCTTGGTGCTGCGATAGGCCGAGATGATCCGCAGCGAAATACCATCAAAATCGCGGTTCGCATCGAAGGTAACGCCCCACTGGCGGCCCTTCACGAAAGGATCGGAGTCCGCAAGGATGTCATATTCCGGATCGCCGCCGAGATTGGCGATCGCATTCTGAACATTCACGCCCTGGGCATTAAGGCCGATGGCGCGGAATGCGGGATTGGCGCCGTCGAAACCGCTGAAGTCACCCGACAGCAAGATCGATGTCATGGCATCGGGTTCCCACAGGATCTTGCCGCGACCAGCGTAGTTCTCGTTGGTCTGCACCTCATTGCCGGTGATGACATTGGTGCCAAAGCCTTCGCTCTGGTCCTGGTACTGACCTGACGCGCTGATCGCAAGATTGCTGGTGATTGGACCGGACACGAAGCCGGAAGCAGTTATCGTGTCGTAATTACCGTAGCCTACAGAGCCGCTGGCCTGGAAGTCGAACGACGGCCCGCGGGTGGTTACCTGAATCAGGCCGCCAGTAGCGTTGCGACCAAACAGCGTGCCTTGCGGACCCTTGAGCACAGCCACCTGCTCCGCATCAGCGAGCGACAGGAGGTTACCGAAGGCGGCAGTGTAATAAACGCCATCAACATAAACCGCGACCGGGTTCTCGATGCTCGGGCCCTGACCGGTTGCGCCGATACCGCGGATGCGCGGCAAGCCGAAGCCACCTACTGCGGTGGTGACGTTGAGCGCCGGGACCGCTGCGCGCAGGTCTTCGGTGTTGGTTACACCCGATGCAGTGATCAGTTCATCGCTCAGCGCGGTGATCGCAATCGGCACGTCCTGAGCGTCTTCCTCACGCTTGGTTGCCGTCACCGTGATCACGTTGTCATTCACGTTGCTAGCGTCGACCTCCGTAGATTCCTGAGCCAGCGCAGAGTGCGAGGAAAGCAGCGCGATAGTGGCAACACTCCCCAGCAAAATGGCATTGGAGCCGAGATTTAACTTGGTCATCATATCCTCCCCATGCACCGCAAATCTTATAACGCCTGCGGCCTATATTTCTGGATTTTGACCTCCAGCATACGGAGATGAAAAGCAATACCAGCGCCCGCAAATGCGGCTTGATTGTTTCACCTCGAACGCGTTTTGAATGTCATTTCCGCGCTATCTGCTCGGTCGCAATCGAGAGCAGATGACCTGCGCCAACAAGGCTAATTACCTTCGATCCATCGCACAATTGGAAACGAAGGGTCTCTGTCTCAAGCTCCTCGCCAGAAAGGAAAAATGCACTTGTCCTAGCTCGCGCTGGCCAGTCGATTGAATGACCGGTGTTTTTGGCGGCAAGAAACTTGTGAACAAAGCCATGGTGACTTCGCTGCCTTCGTCTGGGGCACAACTTCACATAGATCGCATTATCATTCTGGCGCGCAGCTAGCGCTTCCTTTTCGCCCCCACTTTCCCTATATAAATGGTGCCTGAAGTTATGCTCGGGCGCGCGGCATGGGCCGAGTTGATGAGCATCATCGCTGAGCGGATTGGCCCGACTTGGGTTCGGTCCTGCTTGAGAAGGTCCACCGCAAAACATGGGTTGGGCGTGGTTTCTGGAACAATTCCGAAGCCAGCGCCCTTTTTTATTGGCGGGCTCCGACAATCAAGGAGCGGTCCCATGGCCGAACTTACCATAACCTATCGCAAGGTTTCAGACCTTGCCCCTCGCCCAACCAACCCGCGTGTAGAGTTGTCTTATGAGCTCTGCAGTGTCCTCATCCATATGTACTCAAAGGCTCAGAACGGGCGCGAAGTCCATAACCAAAATTCTGTAATTACATAGATTTTTGGCTGGACTTCTTGCGGTTTGTAAGCATTGCTGGGTCCACGCCCGCCAGACCTGCGGGCTTCATCCGGTAGCAGCGCCAGAGTGGCGCCGCATAACCGGAGAAGACCTATGACGAAGACAGCCAGGGCCAAGGCCGCGGCAGCGAAGAAGACAACTTCCGCAGCCAAATCGCCAACATCAACCAAGCAACCCACCCGCCTCGATCAGCTGCAGGATCTGTTGATGCGTTCGGATGGTGCAAGCATCGCCGAGCTGATGGAGGTAACCGGCTGGCAATCGCATTCGGTGCGCGGCGCAATGGCCGGTGCGCTCAAGAAGCGCGGGCTCAACATCACCTCGCAGAAGGTCATGAACGTCCGCCGCTACCATGGTGCGGTCGCGGCATGAGCACGGGCGAGATCGAAGATCTGGTCGAGCACATGGGCGAGATGAACCTCGACCAGCTGCGCTCGGTCTGGGGGAAGCGCTACGGCGCTCCCCCGCGCCTGCAGTCGGCGCCGATCCTGCGGATGATGCTCTCCTGGAGATTGCAGGCAGAGGCCTATGGCGGGCTCGAAAGTGAGACGCGCAAGGCCCTGGCCCAGTGTGGGGCGGCACAGGCAGAAGGGCTGCACCTTGGCATTGGCGCCAGGCTGACCCGCACATGGAAGGGGAAGAAGGTCGAAGTCCTAGTCGAAGAGAATGGCTTCCGCTGGGGTGGCGAGCTCTTCCCAAGCCTCTCGGCTGCCGCCAGTGCGATTGCCGGATCGCGCTGGAATGGCCCGCGTTTCTTTGGCCTGAGGGACAGCTGATGGCTTCCAGGCCCCTGCGCTGCGCGATCTACACCCGCAAGAGCTCCGAGGTGGGGCTCGAGCAATCGTTCAACAGCCTTGATGCCCAGCGAGAGGCTTGCGCTGCCTATGTGCTGAGCCAGACCAGCGAAGGCTGGAGCGCGCGTCCCGATCACTATGATGACGGAGGATATTCAGGCGGCAGCATGGAGCGGCCAGGCCTCACCCGCTTGCTTGCCGATATCGCCGCAGGCCGCATCGATATCGTCGTGGTCTACAAGATCGACCGCCTCACGCGCAGCCTCGCTGACTTCGCCCGCATCGTCGAAGTGTTCGAGCAGAACGGCTGCAGCTTCGTCTCGGTCACCCAGTCGTTCAACACGACCAGTTCGATGGGACGCCTGATGCTCAACGTGCTCTTGTCGTTCGCGCAGTTCGAGCGCGAGGTTACCGGCGAACGCATCCGCGACAAGATCGCCGCTTCCAAGGCGAAGGGCATGTGGATGGGTGGCATCCTGCCATTGGGCTATGATCTGCCAGATGCAGGATCGCGCGTTCTCAAGGTCAACGAAGACGAGGCCGGGACCGTTCGCCGCATCTTCGCCCGCTATCTCGCGCTGGGATCGGTCCACGCCCTCGAACGCGAACTGGCAATGGACGGCATCCGCTCCAAGAGCTGGACGAGCGCGCGCGGCAAACAGGTCGGCGGCGCAGCGCTCTCACGCGGCGCGCTGTTCCACCTGCTGAGGAACCCCATCTATCTCGGCAAGATCCGGCACAAGGACCAGGTCCACGACGGTGGGCACGATGCCATCATCGATGCCGAGCTGTTCGAGCGCGTCCAGCGCCATCTCGACGCCAACGCCCGCCGCCACCGTAGCAAGGCGCACGCCAAGTCGATCAGCGCGCCGCTTACCGGCAAGCTGTTCGATACCGCAGGCGAGCCGATGAGCCCGACCCCCTCGCGCGGCAAATCAGGCCGCGCCTATCGCTATTACGTATCCGCATCCCTGCAGAAGGGTAGCAGGCATTCCGATGATAGCATTCGCAGGCTTGCTGCTCGCGATATCGAACGCGTCGTCACCGAGACCCTCGCCCGCTGGCTGCCGCGGGAGGTCGCCGCGATCGACAGGCTTGTTGCGGTCCGGCTTCGTGACGACGGTTTACTGTTCGAACTTGCCGGCATTCGTCCGGCCAGCATCGCGGCCCATCTGTCCGGCGATGAAGCCATTCTCCACGAGACAAGCGACACTGCCAGTACTCACATGCCACTCGCCTTGCCGCTGCGCGGTGGCAAGCGACTGGTCGCGCGGGGCACAAATCGCACCGCTCGTCCTGACCCAATCCTCATCGCAGCCCTGCGCAAGGCCCACGCCATGCTCGACTGGCAGCGCGGCATGCCGGTAATGGAAACGGCGCCCAGATCCCCGCATGATCGCATGATCCTGCGCCTCGCGCTCCTCGCTCCTGACATCCAGCGCGACATCATGCGCGGGCGCCAGCCACACGGGTTCAACCTCGAAGCGCTCAAGAAAATCAAAGTCCCGATCTGCTGGGAAAAGCAGCGCCAGGCGCTGAGGTGGGACCACTGATTGGGCGCCCTGTTATTGCCGAACAAATGCCCTGTTACGGCGATTAACAGGCAAACGCCCGCTTCCTTCTCTCAAGTGACAGAAATCCCGCGGTATTTTGAGCCCCGATTCCACCCAAACCCCAGGATTTGACCTGTTTTGCAGCCCAAATGCGCGATTTTTCCTGTTCCTTCCCTGTTTGACAGGGAAACCGAACCGATTCTGGAGCCGGCAGAGACGGGGCCAGAAACCAGGCCCTGATATCGGTAAAGAGACGCGCCAGAAGTTTACGACACGACGGAATAGCCCGCGCAAAGCCGCCTGCTCCGCGGGCTTGCGCGCCATCCCTGCAAGCAGAGACCAGTGCTGGGGGTGAATGGCGGAGAGACAGGGATTCGAACCCTGGGTACCACATAATGGCACAACGGTTTTCGAGACCGCCCCGTTCGACCGCTCCGGCATCTCTCCGCATTGAGCATACAGGTGCAAACCTGTTTGGTCGGGAAGCGCGCGGTTAGCCGAAGCTTGGTCGCTTGCCAAGACCCTTCACAGCCCTTCGCGCATGATTTGGGGAAATGTGCGCCACGCGCCTTGTTTCGCAGGTGCAAAAACATATATTGGGTGAATGCAAAGGTCGGATTTCTTCCTTTTCCAGGCTGGACGCATGATCCAGGCCCCCCGCAACAGCTCGGCTCGCTTCGCTATTGGCGATGTCGTGCGCCATCGCATGTTCGACATTCGCGGGGTGATCTTCGATATCGACCCCGTCTTCGCCAATAGCGAGGAATGGTACGAGGCGATCCCTGCAGACATGCGGCCCGATCGCAACCAGCCATTCTACCACCTGCTGGCCGAAAATGACGAGGAATCCTACGTCGCCTATGTCAGCCAGCAAAACTTGCTGCGCGATGACGAGGACCGCCCGGTGGACCATCCCGGCATCCACCAGCTGTTCGAGAGGTTCTCCGGCGGGCGCTATCGCATGCGCCGCAGCCTGACGCACTGATCGTCTATGGGGCGGACAGAGCGAAGGCGCGTTCTAGCTCTTGATCTTCCAGCCACTCTTCAAGACACGGTAAGTGATGAAGCCCAGCACGAGGTTGAGCACGCCAACGCCAACCGCCGCGCCCAGCACCGCCTCGTTGGTGTTGCCAATGTCGCTTTCGCCAAGAAAGCCGAAGCGGAAGCCCGAGATCATGTAAAAGAACGGATTCGCACGGCTGATCGTCTGGAAGGCAGGTGCGAGGTTCGAAATCACGTAGAAGGTGCCTGACAGCAAGCTAAGCGGCGCCACGATGAAATTGGTGACTGCGGCATTGTGGTCGAACTTTTCCGCCCAAAGGCTGGCAAGCAGGCCGATGATGGAGAGCATGGCAGCGCCCATCAGGCCGAACCAAACGATCGCCCAGGGATGAGCGGCGCGCAATTCCACGCCGGGCCACAAGGCCATGGCCAGCGCCACAGCCACCCCTACCATGATCGCGCGGGTGATGGCCGCGCCAACAATGCCGATCATCAGTTCCGCCGAAGAAAGCGGCGGCATCAGCAGGTCAACAATTGTGCCTTGCAGCTTTCCTGCCAGCAAGCTGAAGCTGGCATTGGCAAATGCATTTTGCATCATGCCCATCATGATGAGGCCCGGCGCGACGAACGTGGCGAAGGGAACGCCAAGGATCAGCCTGTCAGACCGCCCCATGGCAACGGTGAAAATCACCAGGAACAGCAAGGTTGTTACCGCAGGAGCCCACACAGTCTGAGTCTGCACCTTGAGAAACCGCTTAATCTCCTTATTATAGAGACTCCACAGACCGATCCGGTTGAAGCCGGAAATCTGCGGTTGCCCCTTGGGTGGAAAGTTGCGGCCGGCCTTGCTGCCGGTTCCTGCGGGATCAGTCATGGCATTGCCATGCTGCGTAACATCTGCTGGGGCTTGATTGGCCATGTGTAGCCGCCTATCGGCCCGCGCACGGGCTGGCAAGCTATCCCTTGGGGTAAGCCGACGAGATACGAGACGGAAAGTTGCTGAATGAGTTGGACTGAAGAACGCATCGCCACGCTGACAAAGATGTGGGAAGGCGGGTCCACCGCAAGCCAGATCGCGGAAGAGCTGGGCGGTGTTTCGCGCAATGCGGTGATCGGCAAGGCGCATCGCCTTGGCCTGAAGTCCCGCCCCTCGCCCGTAAAGGCGAATGACAAAAAGAAAGCCCCCGCCAAGAAGAGGGACGCGGCACCACCTGCCAAGAAGCCCGCAACGACAAAGCCCAAGGCAGAACCGGCATCAGCAGCTCCCAAGCCTGCAGCCAAGCCCTCTCCGGTTGCGGCAAAACCCACAGCTGCGCCCGCAGTACGGCCGGCCGGCAACAACAGCCAGCCGATGCCGGGAAAAATGGAAGCGCTGCCCAAGATCCATTCGGTTGGCCCCGGCGGCTTCGTGCGCCAGGGCCCGGGTGATCAGCAGGCCCCGATCCCGCCGGCCCCGCCGCGCCGCCTGGTTCCGGCCAAGCCGAGCCCGGAAATCGCTGACAAGACCAGCCTGCTTGACCTGAATGACAGGGTCTGCCGCTGGCCGATTGGCCACCCCGGCGAAGCGGATTTCCATTTCTGCGGTGAGAAGGTAAATCCCGGCTTCCCCTACTGCGTGGAACATTGCGGCCGGGCGTTCCAGGCGCAGCTGCCGCGTGGCGCGCGCCGTCCCCCTCCGCCGCTGCCATTTGGCGGTCCGCGCGTTCGCTGACCAGACGACAAAAGCACAAACGAAAAGGCCCTGTCCGCGAGGACGGGGCCTTTCTCTTTTCGCCGTTGGGGACAAGGAGTGTCCGGTTGGCGGGCTACCTTGTCATTCATTACGCGAGTAGATCGCGAATTACGGTTTAGTTACCGCTGGAACGTGACGGTCCACAACAAATGCTGCAGCAAAAATCAGCGCCGCGCTGACAATCAAGACACCGAAAAACGGGATCACGCTGTCACCGCCAATATCCAGCAACACACCGCCAAAGGCCGTAGCGACTACCGCACCTACACGGCTCATCAAAATACCAAGGCCAATACCTGTCGAACGAAAGCTGGAAGGGTAACCAGCGGCCATGATCACATACATGCCTGCGATCCCGGCGCTGAAGAACGCCCCCGAAGCGCCGACCAGCGCGGTAACCATGGTCTTGTCCTGAACGCTGGGTACAGCCGGCAGCGTCTCCACCGCCCAGGCAAATGCCACCAGCACCACCAGCAACACGGCGCCGATCACCACCATCACCGGCTTGGAGCCGAACTGGCGCATGGCCGCGCCGACAATGATCGAACCGATCATCGAGGTAATACCGCCTATGGACACTGCATGCCCTGCCTCTTCCAGCGTGAAACCCGCTGCGGTGAGGAAGGTGGTGGACCAGCTGAGGATCGAATAGGCGACCAGCGCAGCAGCGGCAAATGCCAAGCCAATACCAATATTGAGGCGCATGTAGGACTTGTTCATGATCCCCTCGGCCTTACCGGTGGTTGCGGAAAGCTTCTGCTCCTCGGCCACCAGTTCCACCTCTTCATCCAGAACCTTGGCTGCGTGCTTGCGCGCCAGCTCATGCTTGCCTTTGGTGAGGAGGAAAGAGGGGCTGTCACGCAGCACCACCAGCACGATGACCACCAGCGTCATTGTCAGCAAGCCGAAGAAGATGAAGGTGCTGTGCCAGCCACGCTCTGCTGCGAGCGCTGGTGCTACCCAACCAACAATCGTGCCACCAATCGGCGTACCGACAGAAAGCGTCGAGACGGTGATCGGGCGCCATTTATCAGACGCCCACTCGCTCGCCATAGTCAGCGCATTGGCATAGGCCGAACCGAAGCCCAGGCCGCCGACCAGCCGCCAGAAAGCCATCTCCCATACACCGCCCGACGCACCCGCGCCAATGGTCGCCAGCGAGAACACCAGCGCGGCAATCGCCAATGCATAGCGCCTGCCCAGCCTGTCTCCCAATATACCACCAATCCACGAGCCCAACCCGAAGCCGACCAACGCCGCGCCCATGGCGAGACCGAAGGTGGAACGGTCTACCCCGAAGTCTTCCATCACCAGCGGTGCGACAATGCCGAGCAATTGCAGGTCGATCCCGTCGCTCACCAGGATAAGCATGCAGGTCGCCGCGATAAGCCACTGGAACGGCTTCATCGGAACGCGGTTCATTGCCTCAACGAAGGTCATCCCGCTGCCGGGTGCGTTTGATGCCATGATTAATCCTCTCTTAGTTGAGGGATCATCACTGCATTTTTAGCAAAACACCAGTGTCGATGTGCGAAAGCCCACATCGCAGTACCATGGAAGGGGAGGGGTAAGCGCCTAGTGCAAGGGTATTTCTTCCACCCAGCCGCGATCGAGCCGGTAGATCACGTCTTGCCGGGCGGAATGGTAACGCAGCATGCCGTCGCGATCCTCACCCACGTAAAGCGCGCGCAGGATCATTCCGGCCATGCCGTGGCCTACCACCACCAGGTTGCGCTTGCCGGCCCAGCACAGCCAGCCCCACAGCCGCTCGACCGCCGGGTCCAACCCTTCGCCATCGGAGCAGTAGTTCGCCCATGCGGAAAGGAAGCTTGGCTCGTCCTCGACCAGTGGGTCACGCGCGCTGATGCTGGCAAAATGGTGCTTCTCCCATGATCCGCAGCCGATTTCGCACAACCGTGCATCCGAAATCACCGGGCAGCCGATGCCCGCCTCTTCACGGATGATCTGGGCACTTTCTATCGCGCGGCCTTGCGGGCTGGAGATGAGGTCGAATTCCCCCTCGCCAGCGAGCAGTTCGCGCAAGGTCCGGCCCATCGCCTTCGCCTGTTCGCGCCCAAAGCTTGTAAGCGGGCTGTCGTGCGAACCCTGTATGCGCTGTTCGAGGTTGTATTCGGTCTGGCCGTGGCGAAGCAGGTAGATCATGATCCGGCCCTCCCCTCGCCTTACTGCCCGCCCGCCGGTGACTTGGAGCCAAGGTCCAGCGCCATGTCCTTTGGGTCTTCCTTGGGTACCGGGCGGTTACCGGGAGCCATCAGGTCGCGCACCTGGCTGGCGCGCATGGTTTCGAACTTGATGCGCCCCGGCGTCGCCTCCTCGGCAGGGAAGGCGGCCTCGATCTCGCGGTGGCGTTCCTTCACCTCGTCAAGGAATTCGCGGTTGGTGAAGATGTAGAAGCGGTTTTCCTTGATCGCCTCCACCACGAAGCGGCCGGTTTTTTCCGGATCGATCGCACCGCGCATCGCGTCCCACAAGTCCTTGAGGAACTGTGGTGCGTTCTCCTCGTCAATGCTCGGATTATCCTCAGGCAGCGGCACCAGCGCGGTGCGGGTGGCGCCGGGAAACAGGCAGGAGACGCCAATGCCCTTGGGCGCGAGTTGCATACGCAAGCTCTCCGAAAAGCCGCGCACAGCGTATTTGGCGGTGGAATAGGCAGCGAGGCCAGGCAGCGGAACCACACCCGCCATGGAACTGGTGTTGACGATATGTCCGCCCTCGCCTTGCGCACGGATGATCTGGGCGACGATCTTGGTGCCGTTCACCACACCGCCAAGGTTGACGCTGATGGCCTTGTCCCAGCTATCGAAGTTCGGCGCGGCAGCCGTGCCGCCACCGTTCACGCCGGCATTGTTGCACAGCACGTGGATCTTGCCGAAATGCTCTAGCACCTCATCCACCGCGGCCTGGAGGTTTTCGCGATCCGCCACATTGGCCTTCACGAAATGGACTGCGTTGTTGCCCGCAAGCTCGGCCTTGGCTTTGGCGATGTGCTCATCACTCCAGTCCGCTAGCGCCACCTTCATGCCTTCTGCAAGGAAAGCCTTGCCCATGCCCAGGCCAATGCCGCTGGCCCCGCCGGTGATGAAGGCAACCTTGCCTGCCAGGTCTTCCATATGCGTCCCTCTCCCTATTCGTCCCTGAACTGCCCGAAATCGGGCGCTTCTTCCACCCTGTCCGGCGTGGCGGCCAGCACCGCTTCTGCACGGGCGCGCATGGCATCCTTGTAGAACCCGTGAGTGACCAGATAGGTCTTGTTGGCGAGGATGCCGTCAGCGACCAGCTCGCCCACCTCCTCTGGCTCCATCCAGTTGTCGCCAACGATGCGCCGCCCGAGCTGTGCCTCGCTCGCCTTGAAACCACTGCCTTCAAGCAGGTGCGCCGGGCGATTCTGCTGCGTTTCATGGATATTCGATTTCACCGGGCCGGGCAGGAGGATCGACACGCCGATGCCTTTCTCGGCCAGTTCCGGCTTCACGGCTTCGCAATAGTGGCAAACCGCAGCCTTACTTGCGCCGTAGATGGCGAGGTGCGGCGGCATCACCACTTCGGCAGCGAGGCTGGCGGTAGAGACGATATGCCCACCCCGGCCATGCGCGATCATCTGCGGCAGGAAGGATACAAAGCCGTTGATCACCCCGCCAACATTGACGCCGAAGCCGAAGTCATAATCGGCATAGGTCGCATCGAGCACCGGGCCTTCCAGCCCGACCCCGGCATTGTTGACGAGGATATCGACCCCGCCAAAGTCACGCTGCATGTGCGCGGCGGCATCTGCATAGGCTTCACGGCTGGTGACATCGAGTTCCAGCGCGCTGACCTGGTTGGACTGTGCCCCACCCGCGAATTGCTTCAGCGCATTGGCGATATGGTCAGGTCTGAGATCTGCCATCACAACGCGCGCGCCGCGCGCCGCTAGCACCTTGGAAATACCCAGGCCGATGCCGCTGGCACCGCCAGTCACAAACGCGGTCTTGCCTTCGAAGCTGTCGATCATTCTCTCTCTCGTTCACGCCACTTGCTTGGTGTGACAGAGCAGGTCGGGCGCGTCCATGCCTTACGCGCAATCAATCGGTTGGCGCGCAAGGCAGGAATGGGACCGAGCGATCAGACCGTCGCTTCCAGCACCATGTTGGTGGGCGTTTCGGTGGCGCGGCGGACATTGGAGAAGCCTGCCTCATTGAGCACGGCGGCAAGGCGCTTCTCGCCTGCCTGTGCACCAAGGCCGAGGCCCACTTCCTGGCTCAGCGACACCGGCACGCAGCCCATGCAGGAAAAGCCGTAGAAGATTTGCCCCATCGGGTGCATGTTCTCGGCCATGGTGTCGCCCGCCATGGGTTCGACCACCATGAAGGTGCCATCGGGCTTCATCGCCTCGCGGATATGCTGCGCAGCGCCCACCGGATCGCCCATGTCGTGCAAGGCATCGAAGATGCAGGCGAAGTCGAAACCGTCACCCGCAAAGTCCTGCGCCCTGGCCACTTCGAAGGTGACATTGGTAAGGCCTGCTTCCTTGGCTTGTTTACGCGCCTCGGTGATGCTCGGTTCGTGGAAGTCGATGCCGACAAAGGTAGATTTGGGATAGTGCTTCGCCATCAGCACGGTGGAACTGCCAAAACCGCAGCCGATATCGGCCACCTTGGCGCCCGCCTCCAGCTTGTCCGTCACGCCATCAAGTGCAGGCAGCCAGTTGGAGACGAGGTTTGCAGCATAGCTGGGGCGGAAGAAGCGATCGGTGCCGCAGAACAGGCATTGCGAATGGTCCGACCACGAACGACCCTCGCCGGTCTTGAACACCTCAACCGCCCTATCATGCGTGTCATATTGCGCGACCACAGCCTGGAAGAAGCCCTGCATGCACAGCGGCTGGCCTTCGCGGGTGAAGATCAGCGCGGCTTCAGGGGTGAGCTCAAACGTTTCCTTCTCGCCATCAATAGTGACGTAGCCCGCAGCAGCGACCGAGCCGAGCCATTCGCGCAGGTATTTGGGTTCCATGCCCGTCTTCGCGGCTAACTCATCACAGGTCAGCGGCCCTGCGCCATCCATCGCTGCCCAGACGCCTGCCTGATCACCCATGTAAGCCATCATGACGCTGACCGCGCCAGCCACGTGGCCCATGATATTGCCCATCATCGCGTGGACCTTATCGAAATCGATCGTCTCGCTCATCGCGTCTCTTTCCTCTCCCTTTGATCGCCTCATCGGGCGACATCACCCGAACGTTTTGCCGCATCAATCGCAGCTGAAGCAAGTCTAGAAATGGGACAGACGCGAAGCGAAATCAGCAGGGACGCGCAAACCAGATGGTATGGCGCGGGCCCTTGTTGTTGGGCCGGGCGCGCACGACAATTTCTTCGACTGCAAAGCCTGCTTTTTCGAGGCGACGATTGAAGCGCGGATCAGGCGCGGCAGACCACACAGCCAGCACGCCGCCGGGATTGAGCGCGGCACGCGCGGAACGCAGGCCGGCAAAGGAGTACAGCCGCTGGTTCTCTGCCCGCACGATCCCATCCGGCCCGTTGTCGACATCGAGCAGGATCGCGTCATAGCGCTCGGTGGTACCATCAGCCGCGTCATCCATGATCGCGGCGACATCGCCCATTTCCAGCTTCATGCGCTTGTCTTCAAGGCAGTTGCCCGTCAGTTCTACCATCGGCCCGCGCGCCCATTCGATGATCTCCGGCACGATCTCGGCAACCACGGCCTGGCCATTCTCTCCCAGCCGCGCCAGGGCGGCTCGCAGGGTGAAGCCCATGCCGTAACCGCCGATCAACAGCCGCGCATCATCGCGGCCCAGCCGGTCCAGCGTCAGGTCGGCCAGCTGCTCTTCGGAAAACTGCATGCGGCTGCTCATCAGCTCGTTGCGGCCAAGCATGATGATGAAGTCGCGCCCGTGGCTGACAAGCTCCAGCTCGTCCCCACCGGGGATCTGCGCGGTGGCGATATGTTCGCGGGGAAGCATGGGCGAAACTCCAAAAGAAAGGGGCCGCGAGATAACCCGCGGCCCCCTGCTTATCCAGTCCTGAAAGCTCTTAGTCCTTCAGGAAGTCCGGCATGTGGTTGGAGCCACCACCGTTGTCGCTAACGCGATCGCCATCGCGGTCACGACGCGGGCCGCGATCGCGGCCGCCACGGTCACCGCCTCCGCGCGGGCCACGGCGATCGCCACGGTCGCCGCGGGGCTTGTCACCGCGCGGTTCGCGCGGCGGGCGGGTGTCTTCCAGCTCTTCGCCAGTTTCCTGGTCAACAACGCGCATCGACAGGCGAACCTTGCCGCGATTGTCGATTTCCAGGACCTTGACCTTCACTTCCTGGCCTTCGGTCACGACGTCAGTCGGCTTTTCGACGCGCTCATTCTTCATTTCGGAGACGTGGACGAGGCCGTCCTTGCCACCCATGAAGTTCACGAATGCACCGAAATCGACGATGTTGACGACCTTGCCAGTGTAGATCTTGCCGACTTCGGCTTCTTCCACGATGCCCGCGATCCAAGCCTTGGCAGCTTCGATCTGGGAAAGGTCGGAAGACGAAATCTTGATCACGCCTTCATCGTCAATGTCCACCTTCGCGCCGGTTTCGGCCACGATCTCGCGGATCACCTTGCCGCCAGTGCCGATAACGTCGCGGATCTTCGACTTGTCGATCTGCATCGTTTCAATACGCGGTGCGTGAGCGGAAAGCTCGGTGCGGGCGGTGCCCAGCGCCTTCTGCATTTCGCCCAGGATGTGCGCACGGCCAGCCTTCGCCTGCTCCAGCGCCTTTGCCATGATTTCCTGCGTGATGCCGGCAACCTTGATGTCCATCTGCATGGTGGTGATGCCAGCTTCGGTGCCAGCCACCTTGAAGTCCATGTCACCCAGGTGATCTTCGTCACCCAGAATATCTGACAGCACAGCGAATTCGTCACCTTCCAGGATCAGGCCCATGGCGATGCCGGAAACCGGGCGTTCGATCGGAACACCGGCATCCATCATCGACAGACAGCCACCGCAAATCGTCGCCATCGAAGACGAGCCGTTGGACTCCGTTATGTCGGACAGGATGCGGATGGTATAGGGGAAGTCATCATGGTTCGGCAGCACCGGATGCAGCGCGCGCCATGCCAGCTTGCCGTGGCCGATTTCGCGACGGCCCGGAGCGCCGAAGCGACCCACTTCACCGACCGAATAGGGCGGGAAGTTGTAGTGCAACATGAAGTTCGAATAGGTCAGACCATCGAGGCCGTCGATCATCTGCTCGGCATCCTTGGTGCCCAGCGTGGTGGTGCAGATTGCCTGCGTTTCACCGCGCGTGAACAGCGCCGAACCATGTGTGCGGGGCAGGAAGCCGACCATGGAATTGATCGGGCGAACCTGGTCCAGCTTGCGGCCGTCGATACGCTGGCCGTCCTTCAGGATGGCACCACGCACGATCTCGGCTTCGAGCTTCTTGACCTGCTTGCCGGCCACCATCTGCGTCTGGCCATCGGCCTCGGCATAGTGCGCCTTGGCCTTGGCGCGCGCTTCATTGAGCGCGTTGGCACGGGCAGACTTGTCGGTGAGCTTGTAAGCAGCGGCGATATCGTTACCGATCAGGCCGCGCAGCTCTTCCTTCATGGCAGAGGTGTCTGCAGATGCGTCGATCTGCCAGGGTTCCTTGGCAGCCTGTTCGGCCAGCTTGATGATAGCTGCCACGACCTTCTGGTTCGCTTCGTGAGCGAACATCACGGCGCCGAGCATGTCTTCTTCGCTCAGTTCCTTGGCTTCGGATTCCACCATCATCACGGCATCGTTGGTGCCGGCAACCACGAGGTCGAGCACGCCATCAGCCAAGGCAGTTTCCTGCTTCGGATTGAGGACATATTCGCCGTCGATCATGCCGACGCGGCAGCCGGAAATCGGGCCCATGAAGGGCACGCCGGAAATGGTCAGCGCAGCAGATGCCGCGATCATGGCCAGAACGTCTGCTTCGGTTTCACCGTCATACGACAGAACCTGACATATCACATTGATTTCATTGTAGAAACCTTCCGGAAACAGCGGGCGGATCGGACGGTCGATCAGGCGGCTGGTCAGCGTTTCCTTTTCGGTCGCACCGCGCTCACGCTTGAAGAAGCCGCCCGGGATACGGCCAGCGGAGGAGAACTTCTCCTGGTAGTGGACGGTGAGCGGGAAGAAGTCCTGCCCGTCCTTTACGCTCTTTGCGGCGGTCACGGCGCACAGCACCACGGTTTCGCCATAAGTGGCCAGCACGGCGCCATCTGCCTGACGGGCGATCTGGCCGGTTTCGAGGGTGAGGGTCTTTCCGCCCCACTCCAGCGATACAGTTTTCTTGTCGAACATATTTATCCTTCTGAACCCGCACGGCCATATTGCACATGCGGGGCCTAACAATGTCCGGTCGCATCGCGGTCGCAGAAACCGGTTTCCACTTTCTGCTGCGATACTTCCAGTTCCGGGTAAACCGTCCCGGTCCGGTGTGGGGCCTTTCGTGCCCCGAAGCCCCTTCACCGAATTGTGAAGGATGCCTTGTATTGCGGGCGCGCGTTTCATAGCGCCCATAGTGAAAGGGCGGCCCCGCTGGAGCCGCCCCCTCGAAAACTCTTACTTACGCAGACCCAGCTTCTGGATCAGGTTGTTGTAGCGCTCCACATCCTTGCTCTTGAGATAAGCGAGCAGGCTGCGGCGCTTGTTGACCATCTTCAGCAGGCCACGGCGGGAATGGTTATCCTTGTGGTGGTCCTTGAAGTGTTCCGTCAGGTTGCGGATGCGCTCGGTCAGGATGGCGACCTGCACTTCCGGCGAACCGGTGTCGCCCTTTGCGCGGGCGTTATCCTGGATGACTTCGGTCTTCTTTTCGGCGGTTACCGACATTTCATGTTACCTTTCGCAGTATCCTTCAAACGTTGAACCCCCGCACGACCTTGGCCGTGCCACCCGAAAGCTCCATCAGCGCGACGGGAACGTGGTCCGCTGTCGCAAAATAGAGCCCGTCGGGTTGGGGCAATCCGGAAATGACCCGGCCCTGTCGGGCCGCCTGCGCACTTTCCGGATCGAGGGACAGGGCCGGGATACCGTCCAGCCCCGCCTCCAGTGGCAGGAGGTGGTCTTTGATGGGCGCGCCCTTACCGATTTCATTGAGCTTGTCCAGCGAAATCGCCTGATCCTTAGTGAACGGGCCGGCCTTCACACGGCGCAGATAGGTAACGTGGCCGCAAGTTCCAAGGGCATGCGCAATATCACGCGCCAGGCTGCGGATGTAGGTGCCCTTCGAGACATGAGCGACCAGCGTTACGCTGTCTGTCAGTTCCAGTGGAGCGGAAGGGTCATAGGGGTCGGGCCTGCCTCCAGCAGTCTGGAAGGAAGATTCGACAGGCTGCAATTCCCCGCCACGCACAATCCGCAGCGAAAGAATCGTGACGGTGCGCGTCCTCATCTCCACCTCTTCACCCGCCCGCGCCCGGTCATAGGCACGCTGGCCATCGACCTTGATGGCAGAGTATTTGGGCGGCACCTGTTCAATCTCGCCGGTGAAATGCTCGCAGATCGCGGCAACGGCAGCGAGCGGCGCGCGGCGGTCACTGGTGGCGGTTACTTCCCCCTCGGTATCGAGCGTGTCGGTCTCCTCACCGAACTGCACAGTGAATTCGTAAATCTTGCTGGCATCGAGCATGCGGCCTGCCAGCTTGGTCGCTTCGCCGAGTGCAATCGGCAAAACGCCTTCAGCCAGCGGATCGAGCGTGCCGCCGTGGCCCACCTTCACCTTGCCGAACCCAGCCTCACGCAAATTACGCTTGACCGCGCCCACGGCCTGCGTCGAGCCGAGCCCACGCGGCTTGTCGAGCACCAGCCAGCCGTGCAGCGAAGTCGCTTCAGTCATGCCGGGAACGCCAGTTCGCGCCCATGGCTGCGGATATCGACAGGCCAATCGTTGGTGAAATGATCATACCCTACCCGATTTCCGGCGTATAACGCTCTCACGGCATCCTCGAATTTGGGCAGGTCGCCCGCCATCACACTGAGAAACCAGTAGGCTGCATCGTGGCAATCCTGCTCGCTTCGCTGCTCCCGCATGGCAGCTTCGACGAGTTTGCGCAAAGTGGAAGAAGCTCCTCCACGCTGGCGGCGCAACCATTGCCAGTGGCGCGGCAACAGGGTGACCTCCTTCGCCTCCACGCCCAGCGCTGGGCGTCCGCGTTTGCGGCTTCCGCCGTCCTTGGGCACAGCGTCCTTCAAATCGAGGTCGACTTGCCGCCCGCTCTCATCATCAAACGCCAGCAAGTCTGAACTACGCGCCAGTGGCGGCAATGCACGAACAGCGGCTGCCACCTCAGCCTTAGCGCCGCGGGCAATGATCTCTCCCTTGTGAAACACTGTCAGCTTCATCGAAAATTCCTTTCGCAGCACGAAATATTTACCCTGATAGAAATATACAAATCAATCGTGGTAAAAAATTGAGCACAACGGGGGATATCGGCTGATATTTGCGCTAGCGGGTCCTACCGCCCATGCCACCCATGCCTCCGACATGGTTTCAGGAAAAAAGGGGGATTAGGCTTTGAACCAGGCTGAACCAGCAACGCAAAACCTTGCGACAGACGCGGCTCGCGTGGTGCTGACCCTGCTCGCATGAATCGCGTTACACGCCGCGCATCGCCCCCAGTGGCAGGCATTAGGCAAGCTTCGCAGGTGTATCCGGCGGCTTTTCCGCACCCTGCCCCGTAAGAACGCCGCCTAGCCCTCTTCGTCGTCAAGATCGCGGCGCACGCGCGGATCGTCCAGCAGCTCGTCGATCCGGCTTGCCTCGTCAAAGCTCTCGTCTTCGCGGAACTGCAGCTTGGGCGCGAATTTGAGGCCGAGCCGCTGGGCCACTTCGCGCTGGAAGTAGGCTGTGTTTTGCTGCAGCGCCTTCAGCACCAGCACCTCATCTTCACCCAACAGGGGCTTCACATAGACCTTGGCATTCCTGAGGTCCGGCGACATGCGCACCTCGGTCACGGATACGGTGTGCGCTCCGATGACGTCATCATGCACCTCGCCGCGGGCGAGCAGTTCGGAGATGATATGGCGCACGCGCTCACCCACCTTCAGAAGGCGAACTGACTGGTCTTCATTCGAGGAGTGGTGGCGGGCCATCTCAGCTTTGTTCTTCCATCTTTTCCAAAATCCGTTGCAGGCTTCGCATGTTGCGCGCCATGCCGCGACAATCGAGTTTGCGCTCCATGAAGGCGCTGGTGAGCTTGCTCTGCCCCACGCCATCGCCATAGTCGATATAGAGGCAGCGGTCACCCAGTGCGATTTTCTCCTCACCGCGCCCCTCGTAAGCCGCCAGCATCACCTTGAACTGATCAGGATCAGGCTGGCGTTCGAGAAAGTGGGTGTGGACTTGCTGATCGTCCCTATCGGCGCGGAAGGGATTATCCACGAGGGCGGAACGAACTTCCTCCACGTTGCGCACGGCAGCGAAGGTGGAAAAGCCGAAATACTCCTCAACCACGAAGGCGAGCATTTCAGCCATCCCGTCTGACGGGCGATCATCATAGGAGAACAGCACATTGCCGCTGGCGACAACTGTCTCCACGTCCTCGATATCCTCGCGCTCCAAAGCGTAGCGCAGCTCATCCATCTTCAGCCGGTTGCCACCGACGTTCATGGAAGCGAAGAAGGCGCAATAGCGGGTCATTTACAATTCCTCCCCTCCCGCACACGAGAGGGGAGCAACGAAATTACAAAACGCGTTCACGTTCCTCTACCTCGAAGACTTCAAGCTGGTCACCCGGCTTGATGTCGTTCGTATCGGCGAGGACCACACCACATTCGAGACCAGCGCGGACTTCGTCCACATCGTCCTTGAAGCGACGCAGGCTGGCGATGGTGGTAGCCGAAACAATGACGTCGTCGCGCGTGAGACGGGCGTGCAGGCCCTTGCGGATGACGCCTTCCTCCACCAGCAGGCCAGCAGCCTTGTCGCGCTTGCCGGACTTGAAGACTTCCTTGACCGCGGCACGACCAACCACGTTCTCGATCCGCTCGGGACCAAGCTCGCCTGCCATCTCCTTCGCGATTTCCTCGGTCAGGTGATAGATCACGTCGTAATACTTCATCGCCACGCCATCGCGCTTCACCAGTTCACGCGCCTTGGCATTGGGGCGCACGTTGAAGCCGATGATCGGGGCTTTCGAAGCACTCGCCAGCGACACGTCGCTTTCGGTGATCGCGCCAACGCCTGCATGCAGCACGCGGACCTTGATGAGATCGTTCGAGAGGTTGTGGAGCGCCGTGTTGATGGCTTCCACGCTGCCCTGCACGTCTGCCTTCACCACCACCGGGAATTCGACCACGTCGCTCTTGTTGAACATGGTGTCGAAGTTCGTCGGGGCGAGCGCTGTGCGCTTTTCGGTGGCCTTTTCCTGGCGGTACTGGGCCACTTCGCGGGCACGCTGTTCATTTTCAACCACGGTGAGGAGATCACCAGCCTGCGGCACACCGCCGAGGCCGAGTACTTCCACTGGAGTTGATGGCCCTGCTTCCTTCACCTGCTTGCCTTGATCGTCGATCAGGGCCCGCACGCGGCCGCTTTCGGTGCCAACCACAAAGGTATCGCCACGCTTCAGCGTGCCGCGGTTGACGAGCACGGTAGCGACAGGGCCGCGGCCCTTGTCCAGCTGTGCCTCCACCACGGTGGCTTCCGCATCGCGATCGGGGCGAGCCTTCAGTTCCATCAGTTCTGCCTGCAGCAGGATCTTTTCGAGCAGCTCGTCCAGGCCAGCGCCGGACTTGGCGGAAACTTCCACGTCCTGCACGTCACCCGACATGGCTTCCACGATCACCTCATGCTCCAGCAAGCGTTCGCGCACCTTCTGCGGGTTGGCTTCGGGCTTGTCGCACTTGTTGATCGCAACAATCATCGGGACACCAGCAGCCTTGGTGTGATTGATGGCCTCGATCGTCTGCGGCATGATGCCGTCATCCGCCGCGACCACCAGCACCACGATATCGGTGACATTGGCACCGCGCTGGCGCATCTGGGTGAAAGCCTCGTGCCCAGGGGTATCGAGGAAGGTGACCTTCTGCTTTTCCTTGCCCTTGGTGGCGATCTGGTATGCGCCGATGTGCTGGGTGATGCCGCCGGCTTCGCCCTTGGTTACATTGGCACCGCGCAGTGCGTCGAGAAGGCTGGTCTTGCCGTGATCGACGTGGCCCATGATGGTAACCACCGGCGGGCGCGGCTGCAGCGTCTCTTCCGGATCCTTTTCCTCGCTGGTGTCGATATCGACATCGCTTTCCGAAACGCGGGTGATGTTGTGGCCAAACTGTTCGACCAGCAGCTCTGCCGTGTCCTGGTCGATCGTCTGGTTGACGGTGACCATCATGCCAAGGTTGAACAGTTCCTTGACCAGATCCGCACCCTTTTCGGCCATGCGGTTCGCCAGTTCCTGCACGGTGATCGCTTCGGGCACGACAACATCGCGCACCTGCTTCTCACGCGGCTGGCTGGAGCCGCCACCCTGCGAACGGCGCTCCTTCTCACGTGCACGCTTAAGCGCGGCGAGCGAACGCGCACGACGCCCTTCATCCTCGTTCAGCGCGCGGTTGACGGTGAGCTTGCCGGAGCGGCGCTTATCGCCGCCACCGCCACCACTGCCGGTGCTGGCACCGCGATCCGCGCTGCCGCCCTTGCCGGGCTTGCTGCGTTCCTGCTTCTTTTCAGGGCGCTTGATTTCGGGGCGCGCTACAGGCGTGAACTTGCGCGGTGCGGCGACGGGTGCAGCCGCCTCGCCCGCCGGAGCTTCAGCAGCAGGCGCATTGGCAGAAGCCTCGGC
>CAZYAL010000013.1:30367-34083 GCA_964645635.1 uncultured Sphingomonadaceae bacterium
AGCCTCGGCAGCAGCCTTCTCGGCTGCGGCATCGGCTTCACGCTGCTTGGCAGCGATTTCCTCGGCCTTGCGATTATCTTCCTCGCGGCGCTTCTGATCCTCGGCAGCCTTTCTGGTCTCTTCATCTTCTCGGCGACGGGCTTCCTCGGCGAGGCGCAGGCGCTCTTCCTCAGCCTCACGCTGAAGGCGGGCCACACGTTCTTGCGGCGTTTCCGCATCGACAGCCGGCTTCTTGGGCGCTGGCTTCTTCGTAGCCGCGGGCGGAGGGGGCGGAGGAGGCGGAGGAGGAGGCGGCGGAGCGACTTCTTCAGCCGCAGCGCCCGGCTTTGCCACCTTGCGGCGACGCTTCACCTCGACCGCGACACTATTGGTGCGACCGTGGCTGAAGGTCTGCTTGACCTCGCCAGCATCAACCGAACGCTTGAGACCCAGTGGCTTGCGCTTCGGTGTATCTTCGTTGTCGCTCATATGCCTTCAATAATCCTTCAAATTCAATCAAGTGCTGCAGCATCTTGTGCAGCATCATCCACCGCAACATCACCGCTGTTCATGGCCGGCGAACCGGCCCCGAGAAAGGTCTGCAAACGCCTGAGCGGGATGGCTACCCGCTCAGCCGAACGAACGTCGGCAAGCGCCAGATGGACAACATTGTCGCGGCCCAATGCCACAGACAGGGCCTTGCGGTCCAGTGGCAGGGTTTCTCCTTGCATTCCACTGCCTTCCGCATCCATGCCCACACGCCATGCCTGGTCGAGCTTGCGCCGCCCGTCCTCGCTGGCATCGCTGGCATGATAAAGCGCCGCGACCTTGCCGCTGCGCGCTTCATTGGCAATCTTTTCCGAACCCAAGGTAATGCGTCCGGCGCGCATTTCGAGACCAAGCCGATCACAAAAGGCGCGCGACAGCGCATTAGCGAACAATTCCGGCAGGTCTGCCGGGATCGTCAGGCTGCCATCCTTGAAGGCGCGAGCCAGCGCCGACTTGAGCTGGCCGCTGGCCATCGCCGCTTCCAGTTCTGCTTTGCTGGCACCGAACCATGCCCCCCTGCCCGGCGCACGCGCCATGGCATCGGGCAGCACATCGCCATCAGGCGACACAGCGAAGCGCAGCAGATCGTCCCGGCAGGCAACCCTGCCGGAAAGTATGCAGCGCCGTTCAGGGACATCGCTGCCCCCGTCACGCTGGCGCGATCGGTTCTGCCTTAGGGTCTCATTGCGAGGATTCCGCATCAGCGGCCTCCTCTGCTTGGGAGCCGGCAGCAGCAGGTGCCGCTTCTTCCTCGTCCTCGAACCAGTGCGCGCGGGCCGCCATGATGATTTCGTTGCCCTGCTCTTCAGTCAGGCCGAACATGCCGAGCACGCCGCCCTTGTCTTCAGCACGTTGCGGGCGGCGCAGCTGCGGGCCGTCCGCATTGTTGCGGCGGCGCGGTGCTTCGCGCTTCTTGGCTATCAGTTCATCCGTGGCGAGATCGGCGAGGTCGTCGAGCTCCTTGATGCCCGCCTTACCCAGCACAACGAGCATTTCCTCGGTCAGGTGCGGGATTTCAGCGAGCGCATCTTCCACGCCCAGTTCGCGGCGCTGTTCACGGAAGGCACCTTCCTTGCGCTCCAGCGCTTCGTTGGCGCGGCTCTGCAGCTCCTCGGCGAGCTCTTCGTCAAAGCCTTCGATACTGGCCAATTCGGCCAGTTCGACATAGGCGACTTCTTCCAGCTCGGCGAAGCCTTCCGCCACCAGCAGCTGTGAGAGAGTTTCGTCGACATCGAGCTCTTCCTCGAACATCTTCGAACGCTCGGCGAATTCGCGCGAGCGCTTCTCGGAAGCCTCTTCCTCAGTCATGATGTCGATCTGGTGACCGGTCAGCTGGCTGGCAAGACGCACGTTCTGGCCGCGACGACCGATGGCGAGCGACAGCTGGTCATCAGGCACGACCACTTCAATGCGGCCTTCATCCTCGTCCAGCACCACGCGGCTGACAGTGGCAGGCTGCAGCGCGTTCACCACGAAGGTGGCGATATCTTCCGACCACGGAATGATGTCGATCTTTTCGCCCTGCAACTCCTGCACCACGGCCTGGACGCGCGAGCCCTTCATGCCGACGCAGGCGCCGACGGGGTCAATCGAGGAATCATGGCTGATCACGCCGATCTTGGCGCGGCTGCCCGGATCGCGGGCGGCGGCCTTGATCTCGATGATGCCGTCATAGATTTCGGGCACTTCCTGCGCGAACAGCTTCTTCATGAAGTCCGGATGCGCGCGGGAAAGGAAAATCTGCGGACCGCGGTTATTGCGCTCCACCTTCATGATCAGCGCGCGCACGCGCTCACCCACACGGGCAGCTTCACGCGGGATCTGCTGGTCACGACGGATCACGCCTTCGGCACGGCCAAGGTTGACGATCACATGGCCGAATTCGACCGACTTGATCACGCCGGTGACCACTTCACCTGCACGATCCTTGAATTCTTCGAACTGACGCTCACGCTCTGCATCGCGGACCTTCTGGAAGATCACCTGCTTGGCGCTCTGCGCGTCAATACGGCCGAGGTCGACCGGCGGCAGCGGATCGACGATGAAGTCACCCACGGCGGCGCCATCCTGCAGCTTTTGGGCCTGCTTCAGGTCCACCTGCTTGAAGTAGTCCTCCACTTCCTCAACCACTTCGACCACGCGCCACAGGCGCAGGTCACCGGTCATCGGGTCCAACTTGGCGCGGATATCGTTTTCAGCACCGTAACGGGCGCGGGCAGCCTTCTGGATCGCTTCTTCCATCGCCTCGATCACGATCGACTTGTCGATCATCTTCTCCGAGGCGACCGCGGTAGCAATCGCAAGCAGCTCTGCCTTATTAGCGGAAATTGGGGTGGCCATCAGTCGTCAGCCTTCTCTTCTTCGTTAAATTCTTCGATTTCATCGGCACCGCTCATGTCGAGCGGCTTGGTCGCGGCGATCAGCTTGTCAGTGAGGACGAGCTGGGCCGAATGGATTGCATTGAGGGGCACGGCAATAGTGCCAACCTTCCTGTCCTCTATAGAGACGACATCACCCTCAAAACCGAGCAGTTCGCCAGTGAGCCTGCGCTGCCCGTCAACCTTGTCTGCCAGCGCGATCTTAGCCTCGTGACCCACCCAGTTGGCATAGTCCTTGGGGCGAGTCAGCGGACGGTCGATGCCGGGGCTGGACACTTCGAGCAAGTACGCCCCCTCGATCAGCTCGCCTTCAGCCTCCTCGACCTCGTCGATCTTAGCGGAGATTGCGCGGGACAGCTGGGCACACTGATCCATGATCATCTGCCCGGTGGCGGGATCTTCCGCCATCACCTGCAGCGTGCGCTCTTCACCCGAACCCGTCAGCTTCACGCGCACGAGTTCGAAGCCGAGGGCTTCGGCTTCATCGGCGAACAGGTCAGTCAGGCGGGCAATATCTGCCATGGCGCTCCAGTTGTGATCCAGCTCAACAAACATAATGACAAAGCAGTTTGGTGCCGGCCCCGTGTGGCGCCAGCCCCTTCAGTGTCACGACAATGTCGGGATGAGGGCCAGATAGGCGCGTTACCCCCCATATGCAAGCCAATTCGCTTCCGGCTGGTGGATAAGCCTGCGCCGACTGAATATCCATTTACGCAGAAGCGCGCTATCCATTCGCATTGTTGCGGATATCGTGCTTTTTGAGGCAGTGCCGCAGCTGGTCATAAGACAAGCCAAGCGCCTTGGCAGTCT